>CANQNW010000001.1 GCA_947625305.1 Candidatus Gastranaerophilales bacterium
TATGATATATATCCTTTTAATAATATATTATGTTTATTTGAATTATTATTTATTGTTTCTGAAATTTTTGAACTTGCGGCTCCTCCGGTGAAGATACCTTCTTCTTTTTTACTTTTCATTGTCGGATATAAGATATCCTCCCTTAATTGCTTTATCCCCGGGGCTAATGCTTCTACAAGCTTATTTTTTATAATTTCTTTCGGATCCTCTTTGTCTTTCATTGTCGGGTATAAAATTCTTGCTCTTCTTTCCCATTTATCTTCTGAGTTGTCAAACATTTTTTATCCTTTCTGTTTTTACATTTTCTTGTATCTTTAATTATTTATTAACTTGTTATTATAATGTTTTTTATAAATTAAATACATTAATTTGCACTTATGTACATTTTAATTCCATTAGAATTTTATTGTTTTTTTATTTAAAATTGTTATAATTATCTTTATGAAAACAATTTTTATTACTTTAATCGCATTACTTTTATCAGCATTATCCTTTTCTCTAGGATTTTTTGTGAAAAAATCTATTGATGATAAAAAATTTTATTTTTACAATTTGGAACAAGAATATCTTAAAAATAAAATTAATCATTTTTCTGAAACTAATTACAAACTTTCAAAGTCCGTTAATCATATGAAAACTGAATTCGATAAAAATTGGTTAGAATTATCGGAAGATATTTATTTGGATAAAAAATCAATAACTATAAATAAATACTCAATTTCCGGCTGGTTTAAAATGTATAATACAGAAAACACCTTTAATGATAATATTAATGGTGTTCCTGTATTTTATCAATTAATAAAGTATGAAGCTGATTGTAACAATCCTACGTTATGTCTTATACATATAAAACAATATGATAAAAATGATAATATATTATCAGATGAACCAAATAATTATGATGTATGTTATAACGGTGCAGGTGGATGGATTAATGGTGAAATAGCTTATAATGCTTTATGCAAATTTGAAAAGAACTAAATTTATTTTTACATTATTTTGCATATTTAATTAAAATTTAACTTGTTGTTGTAATATTACTTTTAAGCTAAATACATTAATTTGCACTTATATACATTTTAGTTCCATTAAAATTTTATTGTTTTTTTATTTAAATTTGTTATAATTACCATTATGAAAAAGTTATTTATTACATTAATCGCTTTACTTTTATCAGCATTATCCTTTTCTTTAGGATTTTTTGTAAAAAAATCTATTGATGATAAAAATTATGCAGTTTTAAACATTGAAAAAGAAAATTTACAGGCAGAAATTGATAGCCTTCAATCATCAAAAACAAGGCTTAATAATATTATTAATGGTTTTAATATAGCTCCTATTGACTTTTACTTGTACGATGAAGATCCAAATCGTTTTGAATTAATACATATAAACAAAAATGGTAATGTAGAATATAAAGGAAAAGTTTTATATACTGATAATGGCAAACCTTTAAACAGAGATACTGCATATACTACGATTGAACTTAAAGTACTTTTTGTAGCTGAACGTATTGAACCAAGAGAAGGATGCGATCCGAGAGATACCGCAAAAAATGGCACTTTGGGTTGTTATGTTGATATTCCTGATAACAATTAGTTATCAGGAGTTAAAAATAATTCTTTTTCTCTTTTTCTTCTAATAACCAACCCTTTTAATACTTTACCTTTTTGATATATATATCTATCAAATTCATCTGCAGCACCTTCATAATCTCCTTTATTTAATTTTTTTAACAAATCAGAGTCTTTAAGTATATTCGGACCAAGATTATATACAAAACTTGCTAATGCTATTTTCTGATTATTTGTTAAAGGAACCTCTACTTGTTTTAAAGGTGCTGTATGTGTTTCAAAATCTTTTCTGTATAATTCTTCTGCTTTTTCTTCTGTAATCTTCATCCCTAATTTAATTGGTTTACCATCAACTAAACCAGTATGTCCGTAGCCTATTGTCAATTTATCATTTGGTGTCGGATAGTATGCATCTTCTCTAAATTTTTCAATACCATGTATAAATTTTCGCGCTCGTTTTAATTCTTCATCAGAAAATTTCGCATTATTACTACTATCCCACAAAATAGGTGTTTCTTTTGATTCATTATCTAAATATTTTCCAAATTTTGCTAATTGATTTCTTTCATATTTTTTAAGAATACTAATTTCTTTAAGATTTTCTATATATTTTTTATTTTCCTTACAAATATCCGCGGCTCCTCCGGTGAAGATACCTTCTTCTTTTTTACTTTTCATTGTCGGATATAAGATATCCTCCCTTAATTGCTTTATCCCCGGGGCTAATGCTTCTACAAGCTTATTTTTTATAATTTCTTTCGGATCCTCTTTGTCTTTCATTGTCGGGTATAAAATTCTTGCTCTTCTTTCCCATTTATCTTCAGATTGGTCAAACATTTTTTATCCTTTCTATTTTTACATTTTCTTGTATGTTTAATTATTTTTTAACTTGTTATTGTAATGTTTTTGATAAATTAAATACATTAGTTTGCACTTGTATACATTTTAGTTTAGCTATAATTCTTTAAGTAATGACCATATGCCTTAAAGATAAGGTTTTAACTCAATATATTTTATAGTCTTATAAAAATTTTTACATTTTATTGTATTTTTAAATTAATATTTAACCTTTTTTTGTATTTAAAGATATAAATAAGTTACAATATATTGTTTTAATATTGTATTTATTGTTAATTTAATTTATAATAATTTAATGAAAAATTTTTTAATTACATCTTTTATCTTTTATCTCGTTTTTTATTCTAACTTCGCTTTTGCTGAAGTTCCGACATTTGGCGGGGATGATTTATATAAATATTACGTTTTAGACCGTATTGACGGACCGGATATTCCTGATAATGTTAAACAATTTGCTAAAGATAATAACTGTGTGGGAGTTGTTAAAAGCTATTATTGGAGCCATAAAATCTTTAAAAATAACGGCGGGGTATATTCTTGCGGAATAAACGGTAAAGCACAGTTTATTTATGATAATGAAAAAAAATTGCGTTTCGCCAGATGGTACGAAAAACATAAATTCAGAAAACCAATATTTGAATTTTAATTTCTCTTTTCTGTTGGCTTTGATATTTGATTAAGGATATCTGAATTTAATTCCTTATCATCTACCCTTAATATCATTGGTGGAAATGGCTCTTCGCTCCAATCAAATTTATATTTAATACTGCTTAAAAAATTTGCATCACGGTCTCTTCCTATTTGCGGATCATAAAATTTAAGTTGATTATTTGAGTCTTTTGTCACTGTTATAATATGAGCTTTTTTTAATCCGTCACCCCCTTTTTGTTTCCATTGGAATGCAAATATATATCGCTCTCCCTTCTGAACTGTTTCATCAAGGTAATTTATACAGTCAAATTCATTTTTTGATTTTAGCTTTGTAAATTCAGGTATTTTTCCCGTAGAAGGGTCTATATATGCAATATTGGGTCTATTTGATAACTTATCCTTTAATTCACTGCCTAAAGCGATATTTACTTCAATATCATATCCCCGCATTCTTGCCTCCAATATTGCTACACTAGCCTGACAATTTGTTTTATATGTTGTATTTCCAAATATTTCATAATGAGGATTTACTCCGTTTATTGCTTCATCTATTGTCATAGGTGTACCTTTTATTACTCCTGCAATTTCATCTCTCACTATTTTTGCAGCTCCGCCTGTTATTGCTCCTTTTTCTGTTTCATTTTTCATTGTCGGATATAATATATCTTCTCTGTTTTGTGAAGATACTCCTCCGTTTTTGTAAGTAAATTTCCCTTCTTCATCACGGGGGTGTTCTGATTCTATAAACATTTTTATCCTCCTTTTACAATTTTTTGCATATACAATATAAATGAATTACAACATGTTGTTTAAATATTGTATTTATTGTTAATTTAATTTATAATAATTTAATGAAAACATTTTTAATTACATCTTTTATCTTTTATCTCGCTTTTTATTCTAATTCCGCATTTGCTGAAGTTCCGACAATTACTGCGGATGAAGCATATAAATATTACGTTTTAGACCGTATTGACGGACCGGATATCCCTGATAATGTTAAACAATTTGCTAAAGATAATAACTGTTTTGAGGTAATGAAAAGTTATTATTGGAGTCATAAAATCTTTAAAAATAACGGCGGGGTGTATTCTTGCGGAATAAACGGTAAAGCACAGTTTATTTATGATAATGAAAAAAAATTGCGTTTCGCCAGATGGTACGAAAAACATAAATTCAGAAAACCAATATTTGAATTTTAATTTCTCTTTTCTGTTGGCTTTGATATTTGATTAAGGATATCTGAATTTAATTCCTTATCATCTACCCTTAATATCATTGGTGGAAATGGCTCTTCGCTCCAATCAAATTTATATTTAATACTGCTTAAAAAATTTGCATCACGGTCTCTTCCTATTTGCGGATCATAAAATTTAAGTTGATTATTTGAGTCTTTTGTCACTGTTATGATATGCCAGCTTTTTCTTTGTTTCCATTGGAATGTAAATATATATCGTTCTCCCTTCTGCACTGTTTCATCTAGGTAATTTATACAGTCAAATTCATTTTTTGATTTTAGTTTTGTAAATTCAGGTATTTTCCCCGTAGAAGGGTCTATATATGCAATATTGGGTCTATCTGATAACTTATCTTTTAAATCACTGCCTAAAGCGATATTTACTTCAATATCATATCCCCGCATTCTTGCCTCCAATATTGCTACACTAGCCTGACAATTTGTTTTATATGTTGTATTTCCAAATATTTCATAATGAGGATTTACTCCGTTTATTGCTTCATCTATTGTCATAGGTGTACCTTTTATTACTCCTGCAATTTCATCTCTCACTATTTTTGCAGCTCCGCCTGTTATTGCTCCTTTTTCTGTTTCATTTTTCATTGTCGGATATAATATATCTTCTCTGTTTTGTGAAGATACTCCTCCGTTTTTGTAAGTAAATTTCCCTTCTTCATCACGGGGGTGTTCTGATTCTATAAACATTTTTATCCTCCTTTTACAATTTTTTGCATATACAATATATATGAATTACAACATGTTGTTTAAATATTGTATTTATTGTTAATTTAATTTATAATAATTTAATGAAAAATTTTTTAATTACATCTTTTATCTTTTATCTTGCTTTTTATTCTAATTCCGCATTTGCTGAAGTTCCGACATTTGGAGGGGATGATTTATATAAATATTACGTTTTAGACCGTATTGACGGACCGGATATTCCTAATAATGTTAAACAATTTGCTAAAGATAATAACTGTTTTGAGGTAATGAAAAGTTATTATTGGAGTCATAAAATCTTTAAAAATAACGGCGGTGTGTATTCTTGTCTAAAAAACGGTAAAGAACAATATATTTATGATAACGAAAAAAAATTACGTTTCGCCAAATGGTACGAAAAACATAAATTCAGAAAACCAATATTTGAAAATTAATCTCTCTTCTATGTTTTGTGAAGATACTCCTCCGTTTTTGTAAGTAAATTTCCCTTCTTTATCACGAGGGTGTTCTGATTCTACAAACATTTTGTCCTCTCTTTTACAATTTTTTGCATATACAATATATATGAATTACAACATGTTGTTTAAATGTTGTATTTATTGTTAATTTAATTTATAATAATTTAATGAAAACATTTTTAATTACATCTTTTATCTTTTATCTAGCTTTTTATTCTAATTTCGCTTTTGCTGAAGTTCCGACAATTACTGCGGATGAAGCATATAAATATTACGTTTTAGACCGTATTGACGGACCGGATATCCCTGATAATGTTAAACAATTTGCTAAAGATAATAACTGTTTTGAGGTAATGAAAAGTTATTATTGGAGTCATAAAATCTTTAAAAATAACGGCGGGGTGTATTCTTGCGGAATAAACGGTAAAGCACAGTTTATTTATGATAATGAAAAAAAATTGCGTTTCGCCAGATGGTACGAAAAACATAAATTCAGAAAACCAATATTTGAATTTTAATAATTTTATTTATAAATCTGTATATTATTAATATAATAATGTGATAAAATATAAAGAAAATACATTATTATGTAAAATTTGATATTTTACATAATAATGCACCGCATAAGCATGAATTTTGAAGGTTTTAAGGAATATGTACATGTAAAAAAGAGGCTTATGCGTAAGGGTCAAAATTGGAATCTAATATTACTGTTTCTTCCTTCTCATCAATCAAATAAGAGTAGTAATTTATTGCATAAATACCCATCATAAGGCTGTCGGCGAAGTCCGGACTTTCGCCGTGTTCCGATTTCATATCCTTTTTAGATTGAATAAATATTTGCCCGTTTGGTTTATAGGATTTTTTGATATATTCAAGCTGTGATATAGTCAAATCGGAAGATATTTTCAGCCATTCGTTATCAATATAATCTTTTAAAGTGAGATACCCGTCAGCCCTTCTGTTTAAGGCATTTGGACGATTGCTTGAGGCAGCACCGTTAAATTTAAGTGCATTGGATATTGCATTTTTTATGCTGACATATATGGAATAGCCAAGTCCGTCAGCATCAAGAATTAACAGTTCAGGTTTCCAGCGGGAGTACAAATTAATAATCCTGCCTTTTGTTACATCAGTATCAGGCTCATTCCAATGTTCCTGCCGTTCAAGCGACCATTGAGTTAGGCTTTTTGATTCAATCAAACTCGCAACACACAAATCCCCGCCGTTACCTGCTAAGTCGACCGACATACACCTGATTTTTCGATAATTTTCTTCATTAAATTTGAGGTTTTTCGCCTTATCCAGTTTTATTGCCGAAAACAGAAAATCGTTTGTCGTATCTAACGGATTACCTTCCCAGATATACTCATAATCAAGAATATTCCGTTCTTTGCACCGTTGAGCCTCATTTATAAGCTTTTGAGGGCAGTGCTTGTTGTCGTAATAATTAATTTTAATATGGAAACAATCATCTCTGGAAACGAACTCGGAATATACAGGGTCTTTGCGTACAAGCCTGTTCATTGTAAAAATTACTATAGAGTTCTTTTTTCTTATGGTAGGGACTATTACATCCAAGGTAGATTTAGTAATTGCCTGTGCTTCATCTATCCAAAGGATATCAACACCTTCTAAGCCCTTAATATTAACTCTGCCTTGTTCTCTAAATCCTTTAAAAATAATACTTGAACCGCTTTTATTATGAACTATTTTATTTGATTTTACCGTAAAGTCTAAGTTATATTCACTAATTAAGTCATTAAATATTTTATAAACACTGTCCGAAATAGTTGCCTGAGTTTCTCTTCCGCAGCAAACCCGCACTTTTCTTTGTTCGGTTATCCAGAGAATAATTCTTGCTATACTTTGAGACTTGCCACCACCTCGCCCTCCTTCAATCAAAAAGTAATTGTAATTATTGATATTTGTTATTACAGGTATTAATTTATCAGGTATATTTAAAATTTCAGGTAATTCTATCATCTTTGTTATCCGTTTCAGCCTTTTCTCCCGTCTTTATTTCAAGTTCTTTCCCGTCAATTTTGACACTCCCCATAACATTTACATTGTGAGTTAAACTGTCTTTTTCGTTATAAAGCCCGCAGAGTTTACCTTTTAACTCCTCCGCCTTAAGAAAAATAGAGATATCGGGATTAATTTCATCATCTTTTCCTTTTCTGTTCAGAGCCATTTTTTGAACAGCTTCTAAATTCTCAAACGATTCGTTTTTAGAATAATTTAACTCGTTTTTCTTAGTACGTTTTTTCTTTTCAGCCATAATTTAACCGTTAATAACCTTTACTAATTTCTTTTGTCCGTTGAAATCGACCGCATATTGACAGATTTTTCCCGATTTATACTCTCTGTTAACTCCGAAAACAAACCCCGCTCTTTCTTTTGTTCCATATTGGACTTTAACTTCATCCCATTTTCCCGATGCTATCTTTTTAAGAAAGACCGAGGTGTGCTTTCGTTTGGGTCTATACAGTTCATATTTTTGTTTTTTAATATTAAACTGCCGAAGTTCGGCAACTAAAGCCCCGCATTTAGGGCAAATCAATACCTCCAGTTTTCTTTCCCGATATTTTAAAGTATCGGGCAGGATAACCGTCCTAAACGGGGTATGAAAACCCCCGCAGCAAAAAATCATACACAAAACCCCCGACTTAACGAATCCAGTCACCTTTTCGATTTAAGAGTTACACTAACATTTTTTTGCCACTATATTATGCAAAAAATTGTTATCCCATCTCATCGGATTTTGTTTCCTTCGTTTTTTTGTCTAACCATTCTCTATCTTAACGAAGCAGGCTTTTTTATTCTTTTTCAAATCCGCCTTAATAAATCCGCTACTCAAGTCTTAATTCAAATCTTAATTTTATATTAACACATTTTCTTTCAATGCGATATATCTTCTAGAATTATATTTACATTTTGTTACATTTTACCTGTGGTAGGGTTCATTTGCATTTATCTTAAAAGCACGATATATCTGCTCTATAAGGATACTTCTTATCATTTGGTGGGTAAATGTCATTTTTGAAAAACTGAGTTTTAATGAGGCGATATCGGATATTTTTTGATGAAATCCGTTTGCTCCACCGATTATAAAAATAAGGTCGCTTATGCCTGAATTTGATATTTCTTTAATTTTTAACGCAAATTCTTCAGATGATAGCATTTTACCTTTTATTTCAAGAGTTACAATAAATGCGCCGTTTTTTATGTGCTGAAGAATTCTTTCGGCTTCAAGATGTTTATATTTTTCAATTAGAGATTCATCTAATATAGGTTCCGCCGATACTTCAACAACAGAAAATCCGCAAAAAGGCGAAAGTCTTTTTTCATATTCTTTTATAAGTTCTTTATTATAAGCTTCTTTAATTTTTCCGACGGCAATAATTTTTATGTTCATAGGGTTATTATATAAATTTAGTTTAGTAAAGTAAAATGTTGTTTACGATTTATTTAAAAATAAAAAGATTTAAGTTAAAATCAACATGTCAAATAAAGGGAAAAAGAAAAGAGTCGGAGAAGAGAATGTATAATGTAGCAATAGTCGGCGGAGGTCCTGCGGGGATATTTGCAGCGCTTGAAATAATGAAACTTAAGCCCGAATGGAAAGTCGTTTTAATTGAAAAAGGTGATCAAATAGAAAAAAGAAAATGCCTTTTACGGGAGGGCTATGAAAAATGCCCTACTTGTAAAAAGTGCGGACTACTTTGCGGATGGGGCGGAGCAGGTGCGTTTTCCGATGGGAAATTAACACTTACCCCCGATGTAGGCGGACATCTTACAGACTATATGCCGAGAAAAAATGTAGAAGACCTTATTAAATATACTGATGACATTTATCTTAAATTTGGTGCAACCGATGAGGTATTCGGAACAAATAAAGAAGCATTTGCGGATATTGAAAGAGCCGCGACATTAGCGGAATTAAAACTTGTACATTCTCCAGTAAGGCATTTAGGTACAGAAAGAAGCTTAAATGTACTTAAGAATATGCAGGATTTTCTTGAAAAAAGAATTACAATTTTATATGACACAATCGCAGAACAGTTAATTGTTGAGAACGGGCAGGTTAAAGGATTTATCACAAAAGATAACCAGAAAATCGAAGCGGAGCATATAATAATAGCCCCGGGCCGTGAAGGCGCTGATTGGCTTACGCATGAATTCGCAAAAAATAAAATAGGAATGGTAAATAATGCTGTGGATGTCGGGGTAAGAGTTGAACTTCCAGCTCCGGTATTTGAGCCTATTACCGAGAAACTGTATGAATCGAAATTAATATATCATTCGCCGACCTTTGGTGATGAAGTAAGAACATTTTGTATGAACCCGTACGGCGAAGTTGTAACAGAAAATTATTCAGGTATATCAACCGTAAACGGACACAGTTACGCAAATTATAAAACGGCAAATACAAACTTTGCCCTGCTTGTATCAGAAAAATTTACGGAGCCGTTTAAAGAGCCTATAGCATACGGGCAACACGTAGCAAGGCTTGCGAATATGCTGGCGGGCGGTGTACTTGTTCAAAGGTTTGGCGACTTATTAGACGGAAGAAGATCAACTCCTGACAGAATAAAGAGCAGTATAATTACACCGACTTTAGGATGTGCAACCCCCGGAGATTTAAGCTTAGTCTTACCCTACAGACAAATGACTGCAATAATTGAAATGTTATACGCATTAGATAAAATTGCCCCCGGAACCGCATCAAGATATACTTTATTATACGGGATAGAAGTTAAATTCTATTCGGGCAGAGTTAAACTTACAAACGACCTTGAAACTGAAGGTGTTAAAAACTTATACGCAATAGGCGACGGCGCTGGTGTTACAAGAGGATTAATTCAAGCCTCCGCTTCAGGTATCCACGCAGCAAGAGTTATTTGTTCTAAATAAAAAGGAAATACAATGGCTAAAACATTTTTATATAATAATCATATTAAACTGGGCGCAAAAATGGTGGATTTTGCAGGTTGGGAAATGCCTGTACAATACACAAGCATTATTGAAGAACATAACAATGTAAGAAATAATGCGGGATTATTTGATGTTTCGCATATGGGTGAAATTTTTATAACGGGGAAAGATTCCCTTAATTTTCTTCAAACTCTTGTTCCTCAGGATGTTGCAAAATTAATTGATAAAAAGGCGCTATACTGCCAGTTTACAAATGAAAAAGGCGGAATAGTCGATGACCTTTTAATTTATAAATTAAAAGAAAATTATTACCTGTTAATTGTAAATGCCTCAAGGCTTGAGGCAGACTACAGCTGGCTTATTAAAAACAAATCAAATTATGATGCAACAATTGACAATAAATCCGATATTTATTCAATGGTTGCACTTCAAGGACCTAAAGCATCGGATATTCTAAATGAAATCGGAATAAAAAAAGAAAATCAACCAAAAACCTTTCATATAGATGAATATAAACTATTAAACGAAGATGTATTTATCTCCCGCACGGGGTATACAGGGGAAGACGGATTTGAAATTATTATAAGGAATGAAAAAGTATCCGAATTATGGAAGCTTATTTTAGAAAAAGGCAAGCCATACGGAATTATGCCCATAGGGCTTGGCGCAAGAGATACATTAAGACTTGAAGCCGCAATGAGTTTATACGGTAACGAATTAAACGAAAATACAACACCCGTTGAAGCAGGGCTTACTTGGACTATCGATAAAGATAAAAAACAGGATTATATAGGGAAAAATATAATTAAAAATCAACTGCAATCAGGCACAGACAAGAAATTAATAGCTTTTAAAATGACTGATAAAGCAATAGCAAGACATGAATATCCTATATATTCTGATAATAAAGAAATAGGTTATGTAACAAGCGGATGTATCGCTCCCACGATAGGAAAAAACATAGGATTAGGTTATATAAATAATAAAAATCTTAAAATTAATGATACAATTCAAATAATGATAAGAAATAAATTTTATAATGCTCAAATAACCGATAAAAATTTCATACAAAAACATAATAAAGGCAACTAAAAAGGAGAAATAAATGACCGTAAAAGATAATATTTTATGCAGTAAATCACATGAATATGTATACACGGAAGGCGAATATTGCTTTATAGGGTTAACCGATTATGCAATAGAACAGCTTGGTGATATTGTGTTTGTTGAACTTCCCGAAACAGGCTCAGCATACAGAAAAGGTGAAATATTCGGAACAATAGAATCCGTTAAAGCTGCATCCGAAATTTACATGCCCGTCAGCGGAGAAATAATAGAAATCAACGAACAATTAATTGAACATCCGGAATTATTAAACGAAAAAGAATTTGATGAAATGTGGCTTATAAAAATTAAAGCGGATGCATATGAAGAAGACAGTGCAGATCTGTTAAATTACGATACATATAAAGAAGAAGTAGAATAGAATGAAGAATTTTCAAGCAAACCCCGATAATATAAATGAAGAAATGCTAAAATCCATAGGCGCATTGAATTATGACGATTTATATTCAATGGTTGATAAAAAAGCAGTAATGGGTAAATTAAATCTGCCTGATGCCTTAAGCGAATTAGAAACTCAAAAGCGGATAAAGGGGATATCAAAAGAAAATAAAACCGAATATGCTTGTTTTATCGGTGCAGGAGCTTATAAAAGGTTTATTCCCGCAGGTGTTTCGCAGATTTCATCAAGGTTTGAATTTAATACGGCATATACTCCGTATCAGCCTGAAATCTCGCAGGGTACTTTGCAGGTAATATATGAATTTCAATCCATGATATGCGATTTAACGGGGATGGAAGTATGCAATGCCTCTGTATATGATGCAGGGAATGCCTGCGCTGAATCCATGCTGATGGCATCAAGGATAAGCGGGAAAAATAAAATTCTTGTAAGTAAATGTATTAATCCTGAATATCTGGAAGTAATCAAGACATATGCAAATGCGTCTGATATTGATATAGAATATATTAACTCTAAAGAAGGATTTAAGACCGATTTAACGGGAATAAACGAAAAAATTGCAAATAACGAATATGCGGGTTTAATAATTCAAAACCTCAACTATTACGGAACTATTGAAGATATTGACCTTATAAAAGAGATTAAAAAGCCTGATAAGTTTGTAATAATAACCTGTGTTGATATAATGAATCAGGCAATTTTAAAAAAGCCTGTTGATTATAATACAGATATAGTAACAGGAGATGTACAGCAATTCGGCAATCCCGTTGCATTTGGCGGGCCTTATGCAGGATTTATCGCAACATTGGATAAATATAAAAGACAACTTCCGGGCAGAATTGTAGGCAGAACTCTTGATGCTGAAGGCAAACAGGCATTTACACTAACTCTTCAAGCCCGTGAACAGCATATAAGAAGAGAAAAAGCAACAAGTAATATCTGTTCAAACCAAGGACTTGCAGTCTTAAACTCTGTTGTTTATCTTTCTTTAATCGGAAAGAAAGGACTTAACGAGGCTGTTTATTTAAGCGCAAAAAATGCTAAAACTCTGACAGAAGGGCTTAAAACAAAAGGATATAAAATATTAAACTCCGATTACATTAATGAATTTGTTTTAGAGGTTAAGAATGCTGATGAATTCATTAAAAAAATGAAAGAAAAAAATATTCTGGCAGGAGTTAAACTAAATAACAATCAAATACTTGTTTGTACTACAGAAGTTAATTCACAAGAAGAAATAAAAAACTATATTAACTTTGCATAACAAAAGGTAAAAGAAATGAACTATATAAAAAAATACTCAATAATAATATATCTTGTATTTTTTCTTATTCTTTGTTTTTTAATGTATTTCATAAATATGGGCGGATATACCTTTATAGATACTGATGAAACTAAATATGCATCAATAGCAAAAGATATGCTTAACCGCAATGACTGGATAAATACATACCTAAACGGACAAAAATGGCTTGAAACTCCTCCTTTAATATTTTGGCTTATTAATTTTTCCTGTTTAATATTCGGAAAAATTTCATTAGAAGCAGTCAGAATGCCCATATCAATTACCGCATTATTAGGAGTTATTTGTTTATTTTTAGCCGTTCGGTCAATACTTACAAAAAAATATGCATTTATTATTTCACTTATATTTGCAACAAATTTAGGAATAATAATATTTTCAAGACTTGCAACAAATGATTTACTCTATAGTGTATCGACAATGCTTGCAATACTTTCTTCTTGTTTAATTTTATTTAATAAAAAGGAAAAAATAAAAAATATATATTGGTGTTTAGTATATTTCTTCTGCGGGTTTGCGATATTAACGGCAGGGTTATTCGGGTTTTTAGTTCCTTTTTTTGCAATATTAATAATATATATTTTCTCGGGGAATTTAAAAGAACTTTTTAAAATTAAAAATATTCTTTCGGGAATAGTAATACTTTCAATTATGATATTACCTTGGCATGTATTAATGATACACAAATATGGTCTGCATTTTATAAAAGAAATTATTGCCAATTATAATGTAATAAAATATCTTTCAATTAAAAATATACTTAACACAATATCCATATTCTTAATAGGATTTCTTCCGTGGTCATTTTCATTTTTGTGGATAATAGGGAGCAGAATAAAACATATAACAAACACAATATTTTCATATTTTAAAGAAAACTCGCAGGATAAATTAAACGAAAAATGGAAGAAATTAAACAGGACAGAAAAATTCATATCCGTTAATACAATAATATTTTTTACGGGGTTAATCTTTGCATTAATATATGGAGCGAAATTCACATATTTAATATTATTTTTAATGTATCCGTCATCTTGTATTGCGGGAATATATTGGTATGATTATCTTATAAGAAAAAGACATGACAAAAGCATATTTTTTGCAACACTTATACCAAATTTAATATTAATAATATGCTCATTAACAGGATTATTCGGGCATAACTATTTAAATAAATTAATAACGCAAGATTTAGAAAGTTTAATGATACCGTTAATAATAGTATTTTTTGCAATACCTGTATTCGGAATATTTGCGGTTATTTTAAAAGGACGAAAACCGGCATTTATATCAAATATAATATTAATGCTGTCTTTATCGTTTATAATAGCCCCCGGATTTTTTAATTTTATGATAATAAGCGGAGGAGAAAACGATTTAATAGGATTTGCGACTCTTGCAAATCGTGACAAAGTGCAGCTTGCAGGATTTATGCCTTCAAAAAAATACAGTATGACATATTATTATGATAATATTGTGGAATTTCACGAAAACAATGATACAAGCTGGTTAAAACAATATTTAAACAATAATCCTACAGCATATGTAATAACTGAAATAAAAGACTTATGGGAAATAGAAAAGCACCAAATACCATATATGCTGTTAGATTCAGGAAAAAGATACTGTTTAATACAGCATATGCCTTATGATATAGTAAAACAGCAAGAAAAAGAGATACCTGAAGTAATAGTATACTAAATGTGATAAAATAAAATTATGTTAAAGAAAATATTAATAAAGATAATAAATATATATCAGCAGATATCAAAACTTACACCGCCCGTATGCAGGTTTTATCCTACGTGTTCAGAGTATATGAAGCAGGCAGTAATAAAATACGGAATAATAAAAGGCGGATACCTTGGAATAAAAAGGATATTAAAGTGTCATCCTTTTCATCCGGGCGGTTATGATCCTGTTCCTTAAAAGGATTAAATATGATATAATTCAAAACAAAGAACAGGAATAATATAAATGCGTCGTAAAAAAGATCAAAGTATTTCTCTAAAATTTTTAATATTTATTTCATTATCATTAATAGGCATTATAATATACTGCACCTATCCCAATACTTTAGAAAAAATTAAAAAAAATATCACATATGAAGAATTTTTAGAGAACAGACCTAAAAATTATTCTCAAATAAAAACAAGCCAAATTCAACCTATAATAAAAACAAATCAATCACCAAAAGAAATTCCTGAAATAAATTATAATAACGGTACAATAAAATACGAAAAAACATCAACAAATTATAAAAGCGATAATAATTTTAAAAGACTGCTTGATGAATTAAAAAGATACCCTTCAAGAAGTATTTCATCTGCAGAAATTATAACAAAAAATTTATTAATTTATTTAGGATATAACGGTTATGAAATCAAAATACAGCCTATAAGCATTACAAACAACGGATTAAAGCCGATAGGTACAAGTATTGCCGCATCATTCGATATAAAGACAGGAACTCTTAAATTAAATAAAGATTTAATTTCTAAATTAGAGACAGAGGAAATAACAGCAATTATAGCGCACGAACTTGATCATTTTGATAAGATTGCGAAAATATGTAAATCAATGGGCGCTGAAAACTTTTTTAATTTTACTCAAGAAAATAATCTTGAAATTATAAATAAAGACTTTTGGATAAATGCAAGCAAAAAGGCGAATTTAAACGATTTTAATACTTCATTATACAAAAGTGCATTAAAAAGATTTATATTGCCAAGTAAATTAGAAATACCAAGTATATATGCCGATTTATATTCTTTGTCGGAATTAATAAGAAATCCTTTGGAAATAAGTGCATATGAAATATCAGACTACATATTAAGTTACTATAACATTCAAGGTAAAGAAAGTTTGACAAAAAAGCTTGCAAATCAATTTAATAAAGTTGACTGGGGAATATACAATATAACATCAAAAGATAATAATTTGATTAGAGAACGGCTTGCTATTTTTGACTATTTATTAATGCAGGCAATAATAGAAAATAACACAAAATATATTAATTCGGTAAATCAATGTACAAGTACAAACGGAGATTTAACACCCTTCTGGCGGGAATTCATAAATGATAACAAAGAATTTTTTGACAGAAATACTCAAGCATCAGCTGAATCTTATAATTATATAATAGAACTTCTAAAAAAAGTTGAACTTCTTACAAATAATAAAATATCTGCATATAATAAAGCAGAGGCAATTAAATTTTATGTTTATACATTAATTGCCAATACAAAATATAAAAATTCAATTACATATATAAAAAATTCAATTGAAGATTATCTAATATACACAAGTAAACATAATATAGATAAACCAAAAGATATTTTAAACATGTACCTGATTTTAATATGCTTGGAAAATAACATAAACAGTTACGAAAATAAGGATATATCTCTTTATTATTTAAAGCTTCCGCCTATATTGGAAAAGCTGAATAATTCAAATAAAAAGAGTCAAAAATATAATTTTATATATAAAAATCCTGAATTTACAGCAGAATATGCCCGGCAAAAAGAAGAAAATCCCAACATAACAGAACAGAGATTATTAACGGAAATGCTTGAAAAAACAGCATCAGAAATAAAATAAACAAAATATTTTATTTTGTTCTGTTCATTTATTTTAAATTCTTAAAAAAATTAGAAAAAAGAAATTCTTAATTTAGTATTGTTTAAATTTTGGACAATAAAAAAGCCCCTTATTCGGGGGCTTTTTTTGTAACATTATAGGATTTTATTAGTTTTTAGCTATATATTTTCTCTCGCCTGTGGAGTTAGCATGTTTAGGTGTATATTTGTCGCCTAAAGTAATTCTGACACCTGCCTGCAAGCCTACACCGTTTCTTCCGCCCGAAGTAAAGAAGGTCTGGAAAAATCCTGTTAACCTTTCGCCCCATGTCTTTCTTATACCTATACCGTATTTAGCAAACGGTTTAACACTTAACTCAGGCAGTGTTGCGTCACTCGCTTGTTGCTCTAAACCATCTTAAAGGAGATAATGCGTCAGCGGTTGTTCCTTCTTCAATTATTTTGCCCATACCGCCGCTTCCAAAATTACTGATTGGAATTGTATAACTCGGGCTGGTAATGGTATCAGGTATAATATTGAATCCTGTTATATCGGCACCGCCTGTAGAACCATTGTTTAATCCTGCACTGGTAACAGTTTCCCCGGGATTTTGACTTTGTGTACCTGTTGACAAATAAACATCTATACTTCTTGCATAAGATTTTGATGTTACTGCATATAAGCACATTGCTGAAGTAAACAGCAATGCTGCCAATAATACTTTTCTCTTTTTCATAAATTCTCCTTCTACCTCTATTATCCTATTAAGCATAATAATTAATAAAAAATATTCTTAATATAACTAATTTTATTTTTATTTTGTCTTGTTATAACCACTTTGTCAAGAAAATTAGTTATATAAAAATCTTTAAACCTTAACTTTAGGCAGTATTCTGAAAGAAAAGGGCAGTATATGGGCGAAATAACAGCAAATTTAGGATTAAAAATCAAAGAACTCAGGGAAAGAAACAAACTTACACAGTTTAAACTTGCCGAGATGATTAATATGGAGCCGTCTAATCTTTCAAAAATTGAAAGAGGTATTCAAATGCCTAAAGAAGAAACATTGGAGTCCATTATTAAAGTTCTTGATATTGATTTAAAAGAATTATTTGATTTTCAAAATTTTATGAAACATGAAGATTTATTAAAAAAGCTTATTGATATTTTAAAAAAATCAAATACACAAGAACTTAGAACATATTATAAAATAATAAATTCTATTAGGGATTTAAATATATAAAATATTTAGTAAAAACATTTACAAGACGAATTATAAAATACTTTTAATAAATTAAAATTTATGCTTTAATAAAACTATAGAATCTGAGAATAGCATAATGATAAAGATATTTAAAACAGAAGATAATAAGAAACTGTCAAAATTAAGCATAAATGAAGCTGTATCAGGTTCATGGTTCAGCCTTATAAATCCTACGGAAGAAGAAATAAAACAAGTATCATTAGTATTAGGATTGGATGAAGACTTTTTAAGGAATTCATTAGACTTAGATGAAAAATCTCGTATAGAAATAGAAGACGGTAATATATTAATAATTACTAATTTACCTATAATGACAGATGACGGTTGCTTTGATACACTGCCTATGGGTATAATATACACCCCGACATCAATAATGACGGTATGCTCTATGGATAATAACATTATGGCATCTTTTAATGAAACAACGGCATATTCTTTTGATACAAGAAATAAAACCGAATTTATGCTGAAAATTCTGTACATGTCAGTTAAATTTTACTTAAAATATTTAGACATAATAAACAGGACAACGGACAACATAGAAAACGAACTGCAAAAAGCAACAAATAATAAAGCATTATTTCAATTAATGGAAATCCAAAAAACTCTTGTTTATTTTTCAACAGCACTAAAAGACAATGATATTGTGCTTCAAAAAATAATGCGATTAACAAATTCAACATCTGCAAATTATTTAAAAACGACGGAAGAAGATATAGATTTACTTGAAGATGTAATAATAGATACACGTCAGGCTATCGAGATGGTAGATATGCACAGAATGATTTTAGAAGCGATGATGGAAGGTTTTGCTTCAATAATAAATAATAATTTAAACTTAGTAATGAAGTTTTTAGCGGCAATAACAATTATAATGTCAATTCCAACAATGATAGGCGGATTGTGGGGTATGAATGTAAAAGTTCCGTATGGTAATAACCCTTACGGCTTTTTAATTGTCGTTGCATTATCAATAATAACATCAATTGCTGTCGTATTTTATTTTAGGAAAAAAGGTATGTTCTAAAGAACAAACAGAGGTGGAATAGTTGAAAAATAATTACATACTTATTATTTCAAATAATGAAGAAGTCGGTGAAAAGATATCGGAGAAAATAAAACTTTTAAGGGAATGCGATACCGTAAAAGTTGCATCATATATTGAAGCAATCTCTGTATTAAACTCAACGCAGCCTGCCGTAATATTATTATACAGCGGTGATACAGATAATGCAGGTATTGTTAAAGAGATAAGAGCAATAAAATCACTTGATAAAGTGCCAATAATGTTTATAACCGATACATTCACGGAGGATAAACTATTATTTGCATTTGATAACGGAGTTGATGACTTTTTCTTTATGTCCGACCCTGATTCAATTATATTAATGAGAATATTCCTGACACTTCAAAAATCAGTTTTATATAAACAAATAGAAATTAATAATGATATTTTAATATCTGCAGGGATATTAGATAAATATTCGGGGATTTATTTAAAGGAATATGTACCCATTGTAATGAAGAATTTCTTTTCTAAAAGTATGGAAGAGAATTTGGAAAATACAATATTTATGTATGTAAAACCTATGCCGATAAATAATAAAAGATTAAATATTACTAAAATAGGTCAGGTAATAAAATCGATATTAAGGGGAAATGATATAGTAGGCTACGGAAAAAGTTCGGGATTTTATTTATTACTGTACAGTGCGGGTGTTGAAGGTGCGGAATCGGTATCAAAAAGGATACAAAATATTTTAAAAGATGAATGTAAAATATTTGCAAATTGTGCTGAGGTATTAGCCTCATTTGAAGAAATAGAGCCTATTTTATATCAGAACATGAAATATCAAATTGAAGCAGATAATCCATTTAATTATTTTTTTGAATTATCAAAAGGTGAAATGCCTGAAAAAGTTGTTATAAAAGATGAAACAGGAAAAAAGTTTAAAGATTTTAAAAAGGAATTCTTTACAAGCTTTGAAAAAATAACGGCACCGGTATTTTATCAAACACAATCAACATACTCTGAAAAATTTCCAAATGCTGAAATTAAATTTAATATGACAGAGACAGAAAGTACTTTTTCTATATCACAGAACAATTGTTCAAGTGAATTATCAATCAAATATCCTGCTTATATAAAATTAATTATAGATATAAAGCATTTGGAAGAAAATACAAAACCTGTTATAAGAAGATTAACATATGATTTTGAAGATTATTCGGAAGAAAAATTATCCGAATTATTAAAAGATATGATTAATGAATTTTCACAAAGATTAAGTCTTAATTCATTATATCAGGCAGAATAACATTATGTACGACAAAAATAAAATATTAATATCATCTTCAGCTAAGAAAACAATTAAAGAATCCGCAAAATTAGCACAGGAACTAAATCTTGGTTTAGAAATAAGCCGTGTTCCTTTATATAAAAATGAAAATATGACAGTAGAAGACACAATAGAAATATTAAAAAATGATATAGAAGGTTTTACAAACAAAATCACACTTCACGCAATGTTTTCAGATGTCAATGTGTCATCTCAGGATTGTTTATTAAGAAAGCAATCACAAAAAAGATGTTATGAGTCGTATGAAATAGGTAAAGCACTAAAAGCAGATACAATACTGTTTCATAGCGGTAATAAAGGTACAAAACACTATGGGTCGATAGATTCATTTAAAAAGAATTTCACTGCATTTTGGAAAGATTTTGTTAAAGAATTTGAAAAATCAAATATAATAGCTGTAATAGAAAATGTATTTGAAACAGGCCCTCAATTTTGTTTGGATTTAATAGAAAAAGTGAATTCACCGAATTTAAAACTGGCGCTTGACAGCGGGCATGTAAACCTGTACTCGCACGAAACAAAAATAACAGATTGGATAAAAGCATACTCAAATAATTTATATCATATGCATATTCATAACAATTTCAGAGAAAATGATGATCATTCAAACCTGTTAAACGGTACGATAAATTACGAAGAAGTATTTAAGACACTGACCGAATTAAATTTACAACCCTCCATAGTGCTTGAAATGTTTACGGAAGAAGATATAAGAAAAAGCATAAATTTAATGCTCAAACTTAACTTCCTTAAGCCCTAACCCGTTTAAGTCAATCTCAGCTTTAGTTGAGTTAATGGAAACAAGCATAGACTTTTCTTCATTATAATCAATGCTCCAAGTACCTAAAAACAGCGGTCTTTCATGTGTAAAAGCATATGCGTAAACAATAATTCTATCAGGATTATTTTTATCCCATCCGACAGGGAAGATATCCCACATATAATCTTTTAAATCAATTTGCTTATTTTCTCTCCACCAGTAAATAATTGCCTCACGAACTGCAGTCAGTCTTTTCCAGGATTTTGTTTTAAAATCGTAAATAATAACATTAGTCTGCCAGGTTTCTTCAAAATTAGAGCCGATTTTTTCTTTAAAAGCGATTTTAGAGCTGTCTTTTGACCAATCTATCGGAAATAAAGTTTTAAACTGATACTCTTGAAATTCCTCCATTCCGACAGTAACAATCGGGTTAACTTCCCCTTCAATAACATTAGTCATATAAAGTGCATCATAGGCATCTTTTGTATTTTTAACGGGGATATAAAAAGCGGAAGAAGAAGTCTGCGAAAAACTCGGATAAAAAGAGCATTTTGTATAAACCATTTTAGTTTTATCGGGCGATAAAATCCCCGGTGATGAAGCACTTCTTTCGGATACTATTTTTGAAAGATCAATATTTCTTTGACCGGGCGGTGTATTATATCTGATAACTCTAAACTGAGGGTCAGGCAGAATTATGTCTTCTTCTGATGTAAAAATCGGTTCAGGAACAACAAAATCCTTTCTTTTTTTATCAGCGGCAAGTTTATAATAATCCTCCATTGTTACGGGGATTTGAGATTTATCTATATTATGGTAATAAATTTTTTTAGTCGGAGGCAGATGAAATCTTTCCCTAAATTTTTCATTTAAAGTTCTTGGGTCTTTTTCCTTCATTTTAACTTCAACTTTAGAAGCATCTAAAGGCGGTGTAGAAAGATACAAAGGATCGGGAGGCAGTGTTTTAGCCTTAGCTGATACGGCAAGTGAAATAAATATAACCGTTAACCAAAGAAATTTAAATATTTTCATTAAACAAGACCTTCTTTAACCGCTTGAATAGTAGCCTGAGTTCTGTTTTTAACATACAATTTCTGTAAAATACTATGTACATGAGCTTTTGCAGTAGCAAGAGTAATAACCAGTTTTTCTGCAATTTGAGAATTATCAAGACCTTCAACAATTAAAGCTAAAACTTCAAGTTCTCTGTCCGTAAGCCCGTAACTGTTTTTTTGATTGGAAACGGAAGTATTTTGAGCGGGAGTTTGAACAAAATTATTACTGTTATTAGATTTTCTGACATTAGATAAAACCAGTCTGGCAATAGCAGGGTCAAGCCAGGCTGTACCTTCTGCCACTGCTTTAATTGCCGAGATTAGCTGATTTTCATCAGCGCCTTTCATAATATACCCATCCGCACCTGCAGATAGAGCATCAAAAACATCATCATCCGATTCTCTTGAAGTAAATATCAGTATTTTCATTTCGGGATTAGATTTTTTAATCAATTCGGTTGCTTTAATACCATCCATTTCAGGAAGACCGATATCCATAAGAACAACATCAGGTTTAAGAGATAAAGCAAGTTCAACACCTTGTTTTCCGTTATCGGCCTCACCGATTAAATCAATATCCTGACAATTATCAAAAACAAGTGACAAGCCAAGGCGCACCATTTTATGATCTTCAACAAGCAAAACTTTTAAGTTGTCCATACAGGCTCCTCTTTCTTCAACATTATGGCATCAATAAGCAGAAAAAAGAATTCGCTTCCTTTTCCTTTATCGCTTTCAAGCCAAATTTTTCCGCCGTGAGCGGTAATAATTTGTTTTGATAAATATAGTCCCAATCCGGTACTGATTGACCGTTTTTCTTGTGTTCCCTGCGAAAATCTTTTAAAAAGTTTAGGAATATCCTTTTTAGGGATACCTTCCCCGTTATCTTTAACCGAAAAATGCAAATCATTTTCTTCTATTTCAGCTTTTACTTCAATAAGTCCGCCATTTTGAGTATATTTAACGGCATTCCCGAGCAGATTTACAATAACTCTTCTAAGTTCATTTCTGTCTGCAATAATTTCAGCTTTATCAAGATTTTTAAAATGTTTTTCTATTTTTTGATTTTTACTGTCAGCAATTACCTGAATTTGTTCAATGCATTCATTAACTAAAGGCTCAAACGGGAAGGAGGTTTTAACAAGTCTTAGTCTGCCTGCTTCGTATTTATATACCTCTAATAAAGTATTAACAAGCCCGAGCATATCTTCACTGCTTTTTTTCATAGTTTCAAGGAGCATTTTTTGTTTATCGGTAAGATTACCTAATTTGCCGTTTAAAAAATATTCCAAAGTTTGAATAGCTGCAACGGAAGGGGTTCTTAAATCGTGGGTTAATGTCGCAATAAAATCATCTCTGAGCCGTTCCATCTCTTTTTGGACATTCACATTCCTTATAACAAAAACATACATTCCGTCTTCATTATTACTTTTTGGCGGAATAAAGGCAGAACTTATTTCAACGGGTATTCTGTTCCCGTTAACGGCATTTAATATTTCAATATTTCTGAGGAGTTTTTCATCTTCACTTGAAAATACTTCACTCCAATTAATTTCATCAGTTATAAAAAGTTCATTAACATTTTTTGTTAAAAGAATTTCTTCGGATAATCCAAACAAAGACTCACACGTAGGATTAACATTTAATACTCTGCCATCCGTATTTAAAATAATAATACCATCAGCACAGTTATTAATAACAGCCGATAATTTTTCATTCATTTCAACAATATCAGCAGTTTTGGCTTTTACAAGCTCCTCAAGATTATTTGAATACTCTTTTAATTTTTTATTTTTTTCTTCTAAAGAAACAATAAGCTGTGACCGTTCATAAGCATTTTTTATGTTTATAATAAGTGCATCATTATCCCACGGTTTTTCAATATATTTATAAAGCCCGACTTCATTAATGGCTTTAATTGCATTTTCCTTATCAGCATATCCCGTAAGTAAAATCGTACCGGCATTAGGGTAAAGTTTTTTAGCTTCAGAGAGAAATTCAATACCGTTCATTTTTGGCATCATAAAATCAGATATTATAACTTCTCTTGGGTTTTGTCTAAGATAGTTAAGAGCCTCCTCAGGACTGTTAAAATAGACAACATCACTAAACCCCTCCAAAGTAAATAATGACTTTAAAGAAGATGTTACTAAATTATCATCATCCAAAACCAATAATTTATATGAAAACTGCATCTATCCACAATCTCCCTAATAAAATAATAGTTTACATCAGTCAAATAAACAAATATTTAACAAATATTAAGTTTCAGAACTTAATACATCCTCAATTTTAGAGTATTTTTCATTTAAATTATTAATATATTTACGGGTCAGTCCAATTTCAGCTTTTATACTATCGATTATTTGAGGAATTCTCACATTCGCTGACAGTTCATTAATTGTTCTGATTTGTCCGCAGACTTTATTATATTCATCATCTGCTTGTTTTTTAGACATAATTGCCGTTTCATTTTCTAAAGATTTAATATGAATTTTAATTCTTTCAATTTCATTTTGTAAATGTT
The DNA here is from genome assembly GCA_947625305.1 of Candidatus Gastranaerophilales bacterium. GTDB lineage: Bacteria > Cyanobacteriota > Vampirovibrionia > Gastranaerophilales > Gastranaerophilaceae > Avigastranaerophilus. Next base: position 24,816 of record CANQNW010000001.1, read on the forward strand.
TTTTCTGCTCTTGAATTTTGAATTTTTGATTTTCCAGTTCTTTACTTCTTAACGAGTGCTTATAAGCAATAACGACAGGCTGATTAATTAATTTTTGAAGCTCGATTTCAGCCTGAATTTTAGCATAACTTCTTATTAAACCTTTAACCGAATTGGAATCATTCTTATCTCCGACGGCTTTTATTACATTTAATATATCAAGATATTTATTATAAATTCCCTGTTCATCTTCGGGATAATTTTTAATATCAAATTTTTCGGAAGGAAGTGTTTTCAATTCTTCACTGCATTCACTTTCATCTTTAGTTAGCTTAGCTAAATCATCTTCTTTTAAAGGCAGTTCTTTTTTTATTTTTTCAAGCTGAATATATTTATTTATAATTGAATAGAAATATTTTTTTCGGGTTTCCAGCATATCAATAGTTGCGAATTTATTATTAAGAGTTTCAAGTTCAACCTGCAGTTGAAGAGATTTTTCTTCATTTTGCGAAATTTGAGTTTTTTTATCCTCTAATTCTTTATTTAATGAATCAATTTTATTATTAATTTCCTCAATATCTTTTGGTGATAAAGGAAGGGTTTCTTGTCTTAATTTTTCTTTTTTCTTTGCCTTCCTCGATTTTTTAGACGAACCTGTTTTAGTCATATTTTTTAAAGAATCTTCTAAGGTTTTAATCTCTTCTCGGATTTTTGTTCTTTCTTTATATAAATCATCTAAATTTACTTTTACCTCATCTAAATCAGCCTGTAATTTAATTCGTTTAAGGATAGCGGTAAATTCATCATTTTTGCATAATTCATCATATTTAGTCTGAAGTTCATTAATATCATTTTCTTTTTGAGAAATTGCCTCTTCAAGATGAGAAATCAACCCTTCAATTTGAAGCTTGCAGTCATTTAACCTAAAGTTAGCTGTTGAATAATAATTAGCCGCATCTTTTTGCTGAAAAATCAACCTGTCAGCGAATTTTAACATATTAGAAACAGAAAGTTCCGAGAAAAAACTTTTTTTATCTTCATCAGACATTTGAGACTGCGCATAACTGAATTTTTCGGCAGGCATATTATTTCTAATAGAAGGATACAACTTAAAAAACTCATAAAAAGAAGTACCTTTTTTTAAATCGTGATTACAGCAATAACAAGCTTCAACCAGATTTATATCAGAATTTTGATTTTCATTATTTTCATTTTGCGGAGAAACATGGTCTATTGTAGATAATAAAGGGTGCATATTTTTTTTCAAAATTCTAAGCGCTTCATCCGTATCATAATCGTACACCTGCTTAAATATTTCCTCACCCGTCAAAAAGGATTTATCATTAGAAAAAGCTAAAAACTTACGAAAAAATTCTATTTCTTCTTCATTTTCAAGTTTTTTAGCGACTTCTATTTCTTGAGAATTTTTTGCACCCGATAATTTTTCCAAAACACTTTTAACTTTACCTTCAAGCCTTCCTGCTTTATTTGATAAGATTTCCTTTGCAATACTTTCAATCTGCTTATCGTCATATACCTTGCATCCGCAATAAGCGCAATGGTTTGTAGGGTTTAAAATAGAAGCGGCATCGTATTTTTTAGCACCAAAACTTACAACATCACAATTTAAATTACCCCTGAGCTTAACGGCAGGCATTATCGGTGACGATACATTAGCCGTGCTTTTTGTAAATGTTTTTATTGGATTTATATTATATAAACTGTTTATATTTAATATTTTCACGTTTGAATTTCTCTTAACTCACATGGGAAAAAACCCGTAAATAATATTTTTGTCACAATATTAAATTTATTTTACAAAAAAAGAGCCTGAACCAAAGGTTCAAGCTCTTTTTAAATATGATGTTAAAATTATTAACCGATAATTTTATCAACAACACCTGCGCCAACAGTACGGCCGCCTTCTCTGATAGCGAATCTCATACCTTGTTCGATAGCAACTGGAGCGATTAATTCAACATCCATAACTACGTTATCGCCCGGCATAACCATTTCGCCGTCAAATTTGATAGAACCTGTAACGTCAGTTGTTCTGATATAGAATTGAGGTCTGTAACCGGGGAAGAAAGGAGTATGACGACCACCTTCATCCTTAGTTAAAACGTAAACGTTAGCAGTAAATTTAGTGTGAGGTTTAATAGAACCGGGAGCTGCTAAAACTTGACCTCTTTGAACATCAGTTTTATCAACACCTCTTAATAAAGTACCGATGTTATCACCTGCGATACCTTCATCAAGAAGTTTTCTGAACATTTCAACACCTGTAACGGTAGTTTTTTTAGTTTCGCCGAAACCAACGATTTCAACTTCCTGACCAACTTTAACTTTACCACGTTCAACTCTGCCTGTAGCAACTGTACCACGACCTGTGATAGAGAATACATCTTCAATAGGCATTAAGAACGGTTGATCAACATCACGTTCAGGGGTTGGAATCCAAGTATCAACTGCATCCATAAGTTCCCAAATTTTATCAACCCATTTATCTTGACCACGAGTTATTGTAGGATTAGCTTGAACAGCTTCCAATGCTTTTAAAGCAGAACCTTTAATAAATGGTGTATTGTCGCCGTCGAATTCATATTTTGTTAATAATTCTCTTGCTTCCATTTCAACTAATTCAAGTAATTCTTCGTCTTCAACCATATCACATTTGTTTAAGAAAACAACTAATTTAGGAACACCAACCTGACGAGCAAGTAAGATGTGTTCTCTTGTTTGAGGCATTGCACCGTCTGTAGCTGCGATAACGAGGATTGCGCCATCCATTTGAGCAGCACCTGTAATCATGTTTTTAACATAATCTGCGTGCCCGGGGCAGTCAACGTGTGCATAGTGTCTTGCATCTGTTTCATATTCTACGTGTGCTGTAGAGATTGTAATACCTCTTGCTTTTTCTTCGGGAGCTGCGTCGATTTCATCAAACTTTTTAGCTTGAGCTTTACCAACAGCTGCCATACAAGATGTGATTGCTGCAGTTAATGTTGTTTTACCGTGGTCAACGTGACCTACAGTACCAATATTAACGTGCGGTTTGTTTCTTTCAAACTTTTCGCGTGCCATGAGTTTAAACTCCTTTTTCTTTAATATTCTACTTTCCTATATTTTATACTAATACTAGGTTTTTATTTTTAAATAGCCCTTGACGGGACTTGAACCCGTGGCCTCTCCCTTACCAAGGGAGTGCGCTACCACTGCGCCACAAGGGCTCATTTGTTTTTGAGCCTTTCTCGCCAAACCAGGCTCTATAAAATGGGCAGAGGTGGATTCGAACCACCGTAGACTCACGTCAACAGATTTACAGTCTGTCGCCTTTAGCCACTCGGCCATCTACCCATCAATATTTAATTGTTAATGTCCAATATCTTTAAACAGCCGGTGATAGGAATCGAACCTACAACCTACGGTTTACAAAACCGTTGCTCTACCGTTGAGCTACACCGGCACATTTATATGCTTATTGTATAATATAAAGGACATACTCCATTGTCAAGAAAAAATTATTTTTTTACTCCGTCTGGACTTTTTTTTTTCTATTAGTTATCATTATTCAATACCTTACCAATTTACTATGTTTATTTATTGTTTTATTAATAAATTCGGTAAATAAAAAGGAGTTTAGCACATGTCTGATATTATGGAACTTGATGATAATAATTTTAACCGGGAAGTAACGGAGCAAAATAATCTTACCCTTGTTGATTTCTGGGCAACTTGGTGCGGACCTTGCCGTAAACTATCACCTGTTATTGATGAACTTGCTAAAGAATTTGACGGAAAGGTAAAATTTGTTAAAATAAAAGCAGATGAAAATATGCAAACGGCTCAAAAATATTCTATCAGCGGTGTACCCAGCCTTTTATTATTTAAAAACGGTGAAGTCGTTGAAAGAATTGTTAACTTAGTGCCAAAATCAATAATTTCATCCGCAATCAATAAGCACTTATAAAATGGATAACAAAAACTATAATAACGACTTTTTCAGCTATAACGGTGTAATCGGAAGAAAAAATTACATCATAAATATGCTTATACTATTTGCCTTGTATTTCGCTTTATTTTTCGTAAGGTTTGAAACTTTTACACAATTTACAAATATTAAATTCATACTCCCCGTCTTAATGTTTATGGTAAGTCTGTTTAAATTTGTAATTTTGATGTCGGCACTTTCCGTTATTTACAGAAGAATTGCAGATATTTCTTTATTCAGGTCATATGCTTTTAATCTGGCAATGAAAAGAATTTTTGTTTTAATTTATGTTTTTCCTATTTTGTATTTATTCTGCTTAAGGTATTTTCTTGATATTATTCCTTTTATAATAACAGCTTTGGATTTTACCGTATTATATATGTTGTTCCCGTTAGGAATAATAGGAATTATTATTTTCAGCTTTGTAAAATCAAAATAAAAAATTTGTAATTTTTAGAAAATACCCTATACTATAAAAGGAGGCAGTAAAACAATGAGTGATGACAGACTTTTTGTATCAAATAATCCTATTGGCAGAGTTTGGTATTTTATAAATATAATAATTCTTATCGTTTTAACTTTTATAACAAAATTTGTTTTTGAACAATATATTATTCCAAATACAAGAACTGACGAATACACACTTATAGCTCAAATAATTATGTATTTTTTATATTTGGTTTATCTTATATCTTTTTGCTCACTCATAGACAGAAGATTATACGATATATCGGGCGATAGAAACTCTTCGGCATACAAAACAATTTCAAGTCTTATGTCTCTTATAATATTTTATGAAATATGTGTAGTTGTAAGTAATTCATTTTCAATAAAATTACCTGTTGATTTAGAAGTATTAAATTCTGCAGGATTTATAATTTTTTTAATTTTGATATTAATTACAACTTTTCTGGGATTTTTCAGGGGTAAAATTTCAAATCAAACATATGATAAATACAGAAAGAAACCAAAATATTATTAATCAAATTAAATTTATATTAAGACAAATATAACCATGGTATAATAATTCTTATAGTTTTAAGAAGGAAAAATTATGCCGAAAAAGTATATATATTTTGTAGATGTTACAAACCGTGACGGAGTTCAGACTTCAAGATTAGGTCTGGCAAAACTGCAAAAAACCATAATAAATTTAATGCTGGATGATATAGGAATAACTCAATCGGAATTTGGATTTCCGACAACTAAACACGAAATAAATTATTTAAACGGAAATTTAGAACTTGTCGACCGTGGAGTTATTACTAAAACAAAATTATCAGGCTGGATGAGAGGTATTGAAGAAGATGTACTTTTATCCTTCCAAAATGTCCCAAGACTAAAATACATAAACCTTTCGGTTTCCACATCAGACCAGATGATAAAAGGAAAATTCGGCGGTAAAAAAACTCGTGACGACATAATAAAGTCGACGACGAAAGCACTTGATACGGCCGTAGCATGCGGTGCTCAGGAAATAGGTGTTAATGCCGAAGATGCCTCAAGAAGTGATATTGATTATTTAATTGATTTTGGGCTTGAAGCTAAAAAACACGGTGCTAAAAAATTCAGATATTGTGATACTTTAGGTTATGACGACCCTATAAGTGCATACGAAAGAATTTCAAAAATAGCACAGGCAACTCAAATGGATATAGAACTGCATTTTCATAATGACCTCGGGATGGCTGCGGGCAATTCTGTTATGGGTGCAAAAGCGGCAATAGATTCGGGTGTAAATGCCTATATTAATACCGCAATAAACGGAATGGGAGAGAGGGCAGGCAATGCTGATTTAATCTCCTGCTTATTAGGTGTTTTAAAATCCAGCGGAATGCATGGTAAATACGAAATAGACCCTAATATTGATTTATCTAAGACTTGGAAACTTGCAAAATATACATCTTACGCCTTTAATGTTCCCATACCAATCAACCAGCCTGCAACGGGAGCAAATGCTTTTGCTCATGAATCGGGTATTCATGCGGATGGTGCTTTAAAAGACAGATTAAATTACGAATTGTATGCTTTTGAGGAATTAGGCAGAGGCGAACCCGAAATAGTTGAAACCGGCAGAATGATTACAACAGGTGAATATGGCGGTATTAAAGGGTTCAGAAATGTATATGAAAAGATGGAAATAGAATTTGCCGATGAAGATGAGGCAAGAAACATTCTTGAACTTGCAAGATATGCTAATGTTCATACTCAAAAGCCGTTAACACAAAGTGAATTGAAATTTATTTATTATTACCCCGATATTGCGGCAAAGATAATGACCGTAACACCTTATTATATGCCGACGGGCAGTTTAAAAAAGAGAATTGATAATAACTTTATCACACAACCTCATTTATTTGTATAGGAGAGATTATGGGACAAACAATAGCGGAAAAAATACTATCAGCTCATGCCGGTAAAAATGTAAAACCCGGAGAGTTAATTATATCAAACATTGATGCGGTAATGGTTCAAGACGGAACAGGGCCTTTAGCAGTCAATGAATTTAAGAAATTAAACAAAACAAAACTTTTTAATCCCGAAAGGACAATACTTTTTATAGACCATGCAGCACCAAGCCCGAGAAAGGAGCTTTCTAACTCGCACAGTGTTTTAAGAGAATTTGCAAAAGAATACGGCGCAGTGCTATCAGAAGTCGGAGATGGTGTCTGCCACCAAAGGTTAGTTGAAAGCTATATAAACCCCGGAGAAGTTCTCTTAGGCGCCGATTCTCATACCTGTACATCAGGAGCATTAGGCGCATTTGCAACAGGGGTAGGCTCTACTGATATTGCTGTTGTTATGGCGCTTGGTAAAACTTGGTTAAAAGTCCCTTCTACATATAAAATTGTGCTTAAAGGCGAATTCCAAAAAGGAGTATATGCAAAAGATTTAATACTTCACTTAATAGGCTTAATCGGAGCGGATGGTGCTACATATAAAGCATTGGAATTTACGGGTGACGGTGCAAAAAATATGTCTATGGCAGACAGATTTACCATATCAAATATGGCGGTTGAGGCTGGCGCTAAAGCAGGGCTATTTGAAACTGATGAAAAAACTTATGAATACTTAAAAGAGCATAATAGGGCGGATAAATATAAAGAAATAAAAGCAGACCCTGATGCTAAGTATGAAAGAGTAATAGAAATTAATTTGAACGAAATAAAGCCGACTATTTCATGCCCGCATACAGTCGATAATACAAAAACAATCGATGAACTTGGCGAAGTAAAAGTAAATCAAGTATATATAGGTACCTGTACAAACGGCAGGATAGAAGATTTAAGAATTGCCGCAAAAATTTTAAAAGGCAATAAAGTAAAAGAAGGTGTAAGACTTCTTGTTGCGCCTGCATCAAGAAAAGTATTTTTAGAAGCATTACAGGAAGGCTTAATTGAAACCTTTGTAGAGGCGGGGGCTGCTATAGTAACATCTGGCTGCGGAGCATGCGTCGGAGTACACGCAGGAATACTTGGTGACGGAGAAGTTTGCCTTGCAACTCAGAACAGGAATTTTAAAGGAAGAATGGGCAATACTGAAGGATTTATATATTTAGCATCGCCTGCAACAGCGGCATACAGTGCAATAAAAGGATATATAGCAGATGTTAGGGAGGTCTTATAATGGAATTAAAAGGAAAAGCATTTAAATTCGGCGACGATATTTCTACCGACCATATAGCCCCCGGAAGATTATTTCATCTGCGCTCAAACCTTCCTGAGCTGGCAAAACACGTACTTGAAGATGCAGACCCTGAGTTTGCCTCAAAAATGAGTAAGGGTGATTTTGTTGTTGCGGGAAATAATTTCGGCTTAGGTTCATCTCGTGAACATGCCCCTCAAATAATTAAAATAGCAGGGGTCGGAGCTGTTTTAGCCAAAAGCTTTGCCAGAATTTTTTACCGTAATGCAATAAATATAGGGCTTTTACTAATTGAATGCAACACCGATAAAATAAATGCTGGCGATGAACTTGAAATAGACATAAAAGAAGGATATGTACATAACATTACTCAAAACATAAAAATGCCTATTACTCCACTGCCTGACGTAATGATTAAGTTATTAAACGAGGGCGGACTTATTGAACACATTAAAAAACACGGTGATTTTGACTTGGTTTAAGGAGATAAAATGCAGACTGTAACATTAATCCCCGGGGACGGGATAGGGCCTGAAATAACGGAATCGGTAACACGGATATTAAAAGAGGCAGGAGCGCAAATAGACTGGGATATCCAAAATGCAGGTGCCGACGTTATTGAAAAAGAAGGCACTCCATTACCTGATAGGGTAATTGACTCAATAAAAAAGAACAAAGTGGCATTAAAAGCTCCTGTAACAACACCTATAGGGAAAGGATTCAGAAGTGTTAATGTTCAACTGCGCAAGGCTCTTGACCTTTATGCAAACCTTCGCCCATGTAAAAACATAGACGGAATTAAAACAAGATTTAATAATGTTGATTTAGTAATAGTTCGTGAAAATACAGAGGATTTATACGCAGGTATTGAAAGACAAGTGGATGAAGATACGGCTGAAAGTATAAAAATAATAACAAGAAAAGCCTCATTAAGAATAGCGGAATTTGCATTTGAATATGCGGTTAAAAATAACAGAAAACTGGTTACGGCGGTATCAAAAGCAAACATATGCAAATTATCTGACGGGTTATTTTTAAACTGCGTAAGAGAAATCTCGCAAAAATATCCTCAAATAGAATATAAAGAGATTTTAGTTGATAATTTATGTATGCAGTTAGTTCAAAACCCCGAAAAATTTGATGTTTTGGTACTTCCAAACCTTTATGGCGATATAGTTTCAGATTTATGTGCAGGTTTAATCGGCGGGCTTGGAATAGCGCAAGGCGCTAATATTGGATTAAATGCAGCTGTATTTGAACCCGTTCATGGCAGTGCGCCTGATATAAAAGGACAAAACAAAGCAAATCCTACAGCATTATTATTATCTGCTATTGAAATGCTTAGGTATATAAATCAAAATACAATTGCGGAAAAAATTGAAAAATCATTACTTAAAACCATAAAAGAAGGTATTTATTTAACCCCCGATTTGGGAGGAACATCCACTACGGTCGAATACACAACTGCAATAATAAATAATTTGTAACAAATTTTTACATTAATTCCGATTTTTCCTAAAGTTAACATCCAAAATGCCGATATACTTATTAAATATGAAGGAAAGGTATTATGGATATCAACAATATAAAGTCTGAATTTAGAGATTACATTGTTCAAAAACAATTGCAGGAAAATCCTACGGGGGAAATTGATTACAATGTAAGCATATTTAAGTATGCCTCGGAATTTAAAGAATTTTTAGGTGATAAATATAATGTTATGCCTTCATCTATAGATATAACAGACCTTGATAGTTTAGAACTGGTAGGGGATACTGTTTCGTTTACAACCGGTAATAATACAGACGTAGAAAATAAGGGTCAAAACGATGTTAATTCATCAAATATGTCTTTTTCAGAAGATTTAATTAACGAATTTTTTGCAGATGAAAATGTAAGAAACTTTTCTGATTTAGATAATAACGGTTTTGTAACCGAAAACGAAATAAAAGCAGTCTTAAAATCAATAAGAGATAGAGACGGTAATTCAAATGATATTTCACTTGATGACCTTTCAGCATTGTATGAAATATTATATCCTTCAAAAGACGAAGAAACAGATTTTAATATAGCTAATAATGATTTAAGTTCTGATAATTTCATCAGCGGAAATATCCAAGCTGCAAATCAATCTTATCCCGCAGGTAATGTAGCTCAAAATGAAACAGGAAAATACGAAGCAAATGTTTCTCCTGCAAAACAAGAGGAGTTAAGCACAAAGAATTTAGATGATATGACATACGATGAGTTAGTAGATACTCAATCTATTGCTCAATCTGATTATATTAACGCAAATAAAGAATTAACGGATATAATGAGCGGTAATAATGCTGAATTACTGCAAGAAGAAGCCCAAGTTCAACAATTATATGACAAATATGAAGAAGAACTGGAAAAACTTGATGAAGAAGAAGCTGAAAAATTAAAAGAATTTAAAACTAATATTGATGCAAAAGAAAAAGAAATAGATGATAAAAATATTGAAATTACTAACCAAGAATCAGTAGTAAGAAGTACAAAAAGTGAATATGAACAAGCTGTTCAATCAAGAGAAAGTATAGAAAGTTCAATATCAGGACTTCAATCTTCACTATCAGGAGCCTCGGAAGAAGAAACAGCACAAATACAAGCAATGATATCCGAACTGGAATCTCAACTTTCAGCCGCAAAAACGGCAGAAGATAATGCAAAAAAGGCAATGGAAGAAGCTGAAGATAAATTAGACAGCCTAAAAGAAGAGAAAACAAAGCTTGAAGGTGAATTAGATGAACTAAATGAACAAAAAGCCGAATGGGAAACGGAACTTGCTCAAAAATATCCTGAAATTCAAGAATATATGGATCAATATAATGAAGCAAAATCCCAATATGAAACGGATAAAAATACTGCTATTTCATCTGCAAAAGAAAATGTAAATAAAGCCTCTGATTATCTTTCTGATATTGAAAAACACATAAATGATTTTGAAACGGAAGATAAAAAATCAGAAGGGATTTCTAAAGTTCTTGATGAATTAGGAATAAATACTTTTGATGAAGATGAAAATTCAAATGCTGATTATAATAAGAAACTTGCCAATGCAATTCTTAAAGCAGCAAAAAATTATGTAGGCGGGAATACCAAATCTACAGGCTATTGTGCAAAAGGAGTTCGTGAAGCACTGGAAGAAGCCTTTGGAGTAAAAGACCATGCCCTATTCTCGGGTGACGCATATCAGTGGGCAGATTATTTCAATAAAAATGATGATACCTGGGCAAATATAACAGGTGAATATAAGAGTGCATCAGATTTAAAGAACTTACCGGCAGGCGCAATAGTTGTATGGAGCAAATACAACGGAGGTCAATACGGACATATATGTATTGCAGACGGTAAAGGCGGAGAATACAGTGACTTCTACAGGTCTAAAATAATTACAAGTTTTGCCGATAAAGGCGGAACATATCAAGTTTTCCTTCCGAAAGAATAAAAAAAGAGCTTATCAAATGATAAGCTCTTTTTTTATATAAAATTAACCTAGTGCGGGATTATTGAAAGCAATACACCTGCTGCAACAGCCGAACCGATAACACCTGCAACATTCGGGCCCATTGCATGCATTAATAAGAAGTTTTGAGGGTTAGCCTCAAGTCCCACTTTATTTGACACACGGGCTGCCATAGGAACAGCAGATACACCCGCTGAACCGATTAACGGATTTATTTTTTCTTTTAAGAATAAATTCATAATTTTTGCCATTATTACACCGGCTGCCGTAGCTAATGAGAATGCTACAATACCGAGGAACAATATTTTTAATGTTTCAACGGTTAAGAAATGGTCAGCTTGTAATTTTGAACCGACCGTTAAGCCTAAAAATATTGTAACGATATTAATTAAAGCATTTTGCATTGTATCTGATAACCTGTCCGTAACACCGCATTCTTTGCATAAGTTACCAAAAGTTAAAGCTCCCACTAAAGGACAAGCCGAAGGTAAAAATATTAAACAAAGAATTAAAACAACAAGAGGGAAAACGATTTTTTCACGTTTTGAAACTTCTCTTAACTGTGTCATTTGTATCTTACGTTCTTCTTTTGTTGTTAATAATTTCATAATAGGCGGCTGGATTACAGGAACCAATGCCATATATGAGTATGCCGCAACAGCAATAGAACCTAATAATTCCTGTTTTAATTTAGTTGTAACATAAATAGAAGTAGGGCCGTCAGCTCCGCCTATGATACCGATTGAGCCTGCTGCCTGCATATCAAATCCGAGAAGGAGTGCAAGCAATAATGCACCGAATATACCAAATTGAGCGGCACCGCCCAATAATAAAGTTTTAGGATTTGCTATTAAAGGCCCAAAGTCCGTCATAGCACCTACTCCCATAAATATAATTAACGGGAATAATCCTTTATCGATACCTGCTGCGAATATAATTCCCAAAAATCCGTTAGGCCCTGCTATTTCTTCTCCTATAGGCATAGGGATATTTGATAAAATACCGCCGAATGCAATCGGTACAAGAAGCAGCGGTTCAAATTGCTTTTTAATACCAAGCCAAAGAAGAAAACAGCATATTAATATCATTAACGGCTGGCCGAAATGAGTTAAAAATTGTTCAACACCCGTGCCTTCAACCTGTGATTGGGCTGTCCTTATAAAATTACAGATACCTGTAGAGTTCCAAAGTGATATTAATCCTTCAAGTAATTGCATAATACCTCCTAACCTACAGTAGCCATAACTTGACCTGATTGAACTTTATCGCCTTGTCCTACGGATATTGAATTAACCGTACCTGCAATAGGAGATGTTATCGGAGTTTCCATTTTCATTGCTTCTATAACAAGGATTTCTTCATTTTCCGCAACCGTATCACCAACATGTTTAAGAACTCTTAATACGGAACCGGGCATAGGAGCTTTAACTTCCGTGCCTTGCGCATTGCCTTGAGTATGAGAAGTTTCTTCAATACCATCCGTAATATCAACCGTATATTCTTTTCCGTTTACAACCGCAACACCGTTTTGAAGTTTTACGGCAAATTTCTTTCCGTTAACTTTAACCGTGCAGCCTTCGGAATTAGAGCATGTAACTGCTGCAGTTTCAGCTTTAGCAGGTTCATTTTTTCTTACTCCGATTGTGCCGTGACCTAGAAGGAAGGCAATACCTTTTTCTTTGCATGCTGCTGCTATAAATATATTTTCTTCTGTTTGTTCTAATCCTGCATCAGCAAGCATTTTCTTAGCAGACTCAATACCTTTATTCGGGTCTTTATCATTTAAGTCAAGAACTGTCTCTGTTGTAGGCGCAAGTCCTAATTGTTCCGATGCTTCTTTTATAACTTCGGCATCAGGTTCACAAGGAGTTTTACCGAAGTAGCCCAAAACCATTTTTCCGTAGCCTTCTGTCATTTTCTTCCATGGGCCGAACATTACATTTGCGTATGCCTGCTGGAAGTAGAACTGAGAAACGGGGGTAACTGATGTAGCAAAACCGCCTTTTTCAACTACTTCTTTCATTGCTGCGACTACTTCAGGGAATCTATCCATTGTTCCGTTATCTCTCATCATTTGAGTGTTAGCAGTTAATGCACCACCGGGGAGCGGAGAAGATATAATTACAGGATTAACTGCCAATGCTTCAGGAGGCATAAAGTAATCTTTCATACATTCTTTAAATATTTCTTCGGTTTCGAGTATTTTTTCAATATCAATACCCAGGTCATATTCCGTTCCTTTTAATGCGTGCCACATAGAAACAATATCAGGCTGAGCCGTACCGCCCGATACGGGTTTCATTGAGAGGTCAATACCGTCAGCACCGCCATCTAATGCAGCTCTATATGCTAAAAGCCCTGTACCTGCAGTTTCATGCGAATGAAATCTGATATGAGCATCGGGGCCAAGGATTTCTCTTGTTCTTTTTACTGTTTCATATACTTTTTGAGGTGCTGATGTACCTGATGCATCTTTAAATGCTAATGATGTAAACGGTATACCCGCATCTAATATAGAACGGAGAACTTTTTCATAAAATGCAACATCATGAGCGCCCTTACATCCTATCGGAAGTTCCATCATTGTAATTGTAACTTCGTGGTTTAAACCGTTATCAACAATACATTGACCTGAATATATTAAATTATTAACATCATTTAATGCATCAAAGTTTCTGATTGTTGTCATACCGTGTTTTTTAAACATTTTTGCGTGAAGATTAATTATATCACGAGGCTGAGAATCAAGTCCTACAACATTTACACCTCTTGCCAATGTTTGTAAATTAATATCGGGGCCAACGGTTTTTCTGATTGTATCCATCATATCAAATGCATTTTCGTTGCAATAAAATATAGGTGATTGAAATCTTGCACCGCCGCCGACTTCAAAATGCTTTAAACCTGCGGCAACTGCTGCCTCAAGTGCAGGTAAAAAATCTTTTGTGAATACCCTTGCTCCGTATACGGATTGAAATCCGTCACGAAAAGATGTATCCATAACTTTAATTTGTTTCATTGTCATTTTCTTTCCCTCTTATATAAACTAATGATTACTTTCTGTATTTTGCTGCCGCTATAGCGATAGCCAGTTCTACGTCATTATTTACAGCTCTGTCTGATGTCGGGATTGCAGCTTTAACTTCCACAGGAAAGAGTTTATTTAAATATCCGACAACTTTTCCCATAATACTAACGGCAATCCATAGAATAACCAGAAACGTAAAAACCGTTCCCATGCCTGCCGCCATAAGTGTTAAACCTTCATTTAACATAATATATCTCCTGTTATAATCTTACATTCATTATTATTTTCATCTTCTGCGAGCAATAAGCCGTTATCATCAATTGCTTTTGCAAAGTATCCGATACTTTTACCCTGTTCTTTAACGGTAATATTTTTGCCCAAAAATCCGCATCTTGCGATGTAATCAGATTTAATATAATTAAAACCGTTTTTTATAAAACCTTCATATTCTTCAAAAAACATATCGGCAAGTTTTCTCAAAATTAATTCACAGTCAAAGTTTTTATTTAATATTGAGTATAGAGATGCCGCTTTTTGGTCGATAGAACTTAAAGTTTCATCTTTCATATTAACATTAAGCCCAAGCCCTAAAACAATTCCTTCTATTTTATTATTACTCATATGAGTTTCCGCAAGAATACCCGAAATTTTAGCCCCGTTAACCAAGATATCATTCGGCCATTTAATCTGCGGATTTAAATTAAATTCTTTTTCCAAAAACTTACATAAAATAACGGATAAATACTGAGTTAAATTTTGATACGGATAATTATCGGTATTTTCAGGTTTTAAAACTATTGAAGTATAAATGTTTTCGGAATTATCGCAAACCCATTTTCTGTTATATCTGCCCCGTCCTGATGTCTGATTAGTAGTAAAAATAACAGTTTTATCATCAAGGCACATTATATTTTCAAGCGCCCAGCTGTTTGTGGAATGCACTTCCTCCAAGGTTATTACTGAATATTTCGACATGTCTAAATTAACCATAATCAAATTTATACTAACACAAACAAAATCAAATATAAATTTTTTATATTCCGATATTGCTTAAAAACGGCATTAATTTTTCAAGCATAAATTTCATTAATAATTTATTATTTACGAGCCTGTTTTTAGGAATACATTCTACATTCAAGCTTTTTGCAATATGTTCAATATTATACATAGCGGAAATCAAAATAATTTTTGAATTTGAATAAGCATGTATATTTTTAACCTGTTCACAAAGCCATTCGCCTGCAAGTTTAGGTTCATAATCTGTTTCCATCTGCAAATCTGAAATAATTATTGAAAAAGGATTATCTTTATTTTTTTGAATTATTTCAACAGCTTCTTTTGCACATGAGGCTGTTGTTATTTCAAATAATTCACCGTATAGTTCACCTATAAGGGATTTATGAAATTCAATCCAGCCAAGGGTATCATCAACTATTAATATTTTTATCTTCATAAAACTATTATACATAAGTATAACTTTTTCTCAAAAAATTAACAGTAAGTATCTTATATATCGGTAAAGAATAATTTAAAATAAATAAAGTAAGTTGGAAGAAATATGAATATACAAATATATTTAAATGAAATAAAAAACAGAATAAATAAAATAAATAATTTTGTAACAAATCCTATCAATTACAAAGATATAAATAATCCGTTTGCGTCGACACTACCTAAAACCTATGTTTGGATTGAAGATGACAGAAAAAAGGATTAAATAATTTCCGTTTCAATAATATATCTGGGGCGCGCCTTAACCTCCTGAAACAACTGCCCTAAATATTCAGCAATTATACCCAGACAAAGTATTTGAATACCGCTTATAAAGCCGATTGAAACAACAATAGTAGTCCAGCCGGGTACAGGGTTATTATTTGTAAATTTGTCAATTAATGCACTTAAACCTATCAAAAAACTGACAAAGGACATACTAAAACCTACAAAAGTTACCATTCTTAAAGGGACTAAACTAAATGATGTTATTCCGCTCATTGCCAGTGAATATAAAGAAAAGGGAGTATATTTTGATTTTCCGCATTTTCTCGGTTTTACATCAAAGTATACATAATCCTTTTTAAAACCGAGTTCATTAAACATTCCTCTTAAGAATAAATTTGTTTCTTTAAAATTATTTAAAACTTTAACTATTTCTTTAGATACAAGCCTGTAATCGGAATGATTAACTTTAATATTTACTCCCAATAAATTCATAAATTTATAAAAAGATAAAGCCGATACTTTTTTAATAATACCGTCTGTTTTTCTGTCATTTCTTATTCCAAGCACCATTTGAGCACCGTTTTTATATTTAATGACAAAATCTTTTATTTTATTTTCGTCCTGCTGGAGATCGGCATCAATAGTAATTATACAATCTGCACCAAAATTTACGGATTCGGTTAATCCTGCCAGTATTGCCTTTTGATTTCCGTAATTTCTGCTGAATTTAATTCCTTTTACTTTACCCGAGTGTTCTTTATTTTGAGTTTGAATAATATCCCAAGTTTTATCCGTACTTCCGTCATCAACATAAAGTATAAAACTGTTTTCAGCTATTAAGTTTTCATCACCGAGGCTTTTTAAAACAGCTAAAATAGTACCAGTTGTAGAACTTAAACATTCTTCTTCGTTTAAGCAAGGAATAACTATAGATAAAACAGGAGCATCTGGCATTTTTTGTAACCTTTTATGTTAAAATTCATATGGAAATAATAAAATATATTTAGAAAATATGCAAATGAAAAAAATTATTATTAATGCGGACGATTTTGGATATTCACCTGATAATAATGAAGCGATAAAACAAGGTTTTTTGTCAGGAATAATTACTTCTGCAAGTATTTTAACTAATCTACATGGTTTTGATGATGCGGTTAATAATGTTTTAAAAGAAATACCTGATATAGACTTAGGATTCCATTTTAATATTACCGAAGGTAAAAGCCTGACAGATTGTAATTTACTATGTGATAAAGACGGTTATTTTAATAATTCATATTTAGATTTAATATTAAAATCAAACAGTCAAAAATTTATTGAACAAGTTGAAAAAGAATTTAGAGTTCAAATAGAAAAAATTCTTAAATATCATCCGATTACTCACATAGATTCACATATGCATGTACATGCCATTCCTAAAATATTTAAGCTGTTTTTAAAACTGGCAAAAGAATATGATATTCAATTTATAAGAACTCAAAAAGAAATACCTTATATTATTTGGAGAAAATCACTAAATTTAAAATATCCCGTAAATATTATAAAAAATATTCTGTTAAACTTTTTTACTACAATAAACAATAGAGAGCTTGCAAATACCAAAATAAAAACAAATGATTACTTTATAGGAGTTTTGTATACGGGTCATATGGATGAAAGTACAATAATACAAGGAATAAAAAAGATAAAGAAAAATAATTCCATAACAGAAGTAATATTTCATCCGACCGTAAATAAAAATAAACAAAATAATTATAAAGAATTTTTAATAACACAAAACCCGAAAATAAAAGAGTTACTTTTAAATTCAGGTTTTGAATTAAAAAATTATTCAAATTCTACATACTAAGAAACCAATATGTTCATAATACCAACGGGAGATTCTCCATCTTTAAGCAGTTTTTCTATGTATTCAGCCTTTTTATGATTAATTTCACCGTTTTCTAATCTGCAGGCATTTATTATTTTTTCAGTTATTTCAAAATAAGTTTTATCTTCACTTAACAGCCATAGTATATTAGTAAGTGTTTTGTCAAAATTACCTTTTTCATCAGAACATATTTTTAAAGCAGATAATATATTTTCAGGGGATTCATTATTTTTTGTCATAATTGAGCAGATATCCGCAGCTTCTTCACTGGCTCTGCCGTTATCATCTTTACATAAAGCCATTATATTTTTGATAACTTCATAATTAAATTTAGGTTCTGTTTCTTCAGCTTTATAAATGGAATTCAAAATTTCAAGAGAATATTCATCAATTATTCCGTTTTTATTTTCTGCATAATGACCTGATAATTGACAGTTATCCTTTTTATAAGTATCTGCATATTGCGCCAATATATCTAAATATTCCGGATGTTTTCTGTATTCGGGCAAAGTTTTAATAATATTTTGTCCGTTAACATAAACAGAGCTTAATGCTGAACATATATCTGCATCAGATTGAAGTATATTGCCATTTTCATCTTTTTTACAGGCATCAACCATATCTTTAATATCTTTAGATAAAGCACCTGCTTTTTTTAATTGGCAAATTGTTTTTAATTTGGATATATTTAATGAACCGTCTTTATTTATACAGCTTTTAGTCAATTCAATTAAAGAACCGTAGGTTATACCGGCTCCTCTTAAATTAATTACGGCTCTTGCAACATTATTATTTATTTCACCTTTACTGTCTGTAAAATCAGAAACAAATTGAATAATTATCCTGTCTTCTAATGCACCAATATCCTTATTATATTCTTTTATTAATTGTTCTATGGGTTTATCGGATTTTATAGAAGAATTTATTAAATAATTAATCTTTAAAAAGCCGTCATTGTCAAAAAGTGCAATTGGGCTTTTGCGTTCTTTTTCTTCATTATCTCTTGTTGAAACTAATATATCTTTTAATTTGCAAACAAAATCTACTGATTTTTTTGAAATTGAATATTTATTATTATCATTTTTTACTGTAAGAAGATTTGATATAACAGGTGCGGTTGGAAAAGACTGAAAACCATATTTATAATAACAGCCTAATTTCCCTAATAATTTATAAAGCATATCCATTGCCAAAGGTCTATCTTCAAAATCTTTTTTAAGGAAAGACATATCTTCCTTGCCCGGAAAATCCTTTTTAACTTGAATATAATCATCAATTGCGGTTTGTGCAGTTTCAATATTAATATCAACCAATTTTTCAGAATGTTCATCTTCTTCAACTAAAAGCGGATATAAAATAAAGTTAACAATATATCTGATATCCATACCATCTTTTGCTGATTTATATATATTATCAATTATAAATTTTTTATCTTCATCTTGATAATGACTTATGAACATTGATAAATTTTTTATTACAGAATAATCTGCAACAGGACCTAAATCATGATCAATATTTTTAATACAATCTAAATCTTGAGAAGAAATATTATATTTTTCTTCATCTTCCTTTTTAACAGATAAAGCCTCTACTGCCGACATTGCCTCTTCAAGATTCAGCCCCATTTTTTGAAATAATGAAAGTGCAGACATAGCAGTTTCTTTTGATTTTTCTAAATATTTATTGCTGAATTGTTTAATTTGACTTTTTGTACTGTTATATTGTACCGATTTACTAAATAAATAATCTTCTGTACTGACAAAATTGCTTGCAATATTATCAACTTTCGGAGTACTTATTATTTTTTTTATTTCTTCAATTCTTTTATCAATCCATTCTCCTTCCTCCATAAGGTTTTCAGCGAATGCTTTAATTTTAAGATTTTCAAGTATTTTAAGTTCTTGATTAAGAGCAACCGGTGAATTTGCAAAATCTGATTTAGATATTTTTCGAAACTGTTTTAAATATTCAGATTTTACATATTTATACGAACTTTTACGATTTTGTACGTCATCATTTATTTTATCGTAAATAACACCTATTTTAGAGATTTTCTGCATTTTTCACCTTCTGTGCCTTAGCACATCTTATTAACCTTTACATGAATAATATTAATAAACACTTATTTCTCCTACATTAAAAATTGAAAATTATAAAAATTTTCTAAATATAAAGTTAAAGTTACAAATGTTTACAAAATAAAAAATTAAGATTTGTAAACATTTACTCATTTTTTGTAAATCCAAAATCTTGATATTTTTTTTATGAAACGGAAGTTAATCGGAATTAAAGAAAAGGTAAGGTAAAATGTTAAATCAAGAAAAAAAAGTAACAATTGAATTAGTAGAAGAAACAGGCAAGACAATTAAAGAAACTGCAGCCATGTCATGTCCAATTACAAATGAATATACCAATTCTGATAAATTATCTTTGATGATTGCAAAAATATTACATGAAGAATTACCCATGATTAAGGATAATTCATTATTATACAATTTGGTTTTATACTCTGTATCAGAAAAGATGAAGACTGTACAAACAGTAGAAAATGTTTTATCATGTATAAAGGAAACAAATGCAAAAACAGTAGAAGATGTTTCCTTTAAAAATGGAGAAGTTTGTATTAAATGTTCAATTTAAAGAACTTTAAGCTTGTAAAGGAACTAAAAGATATAAAGCCGAAAATTGACTGGCTTAAGTTTTCATCATCAAAAAACAAAGCAACTATGCCTTCTGACTTATTAAGTGTTTCTTCAATAGAAAAAAGATTTTTGGATGAAGATTTAAAAATCAGGGCAATGGTTGAAGAAATGCTTGTAAAAGAATTCTCTCCCAAAATAAAAGAGAAAAAATCTTATAATTTTTTAGTTGATTCTGTTGTTAATAAATTAAAACAAAAACAGCTTAGCAATATTAAAGAAACAGAACAAATATAGCTGTTTTTATTACCCTGTAAGGTAATGTTTTATTGTGTTCTTTTATACAAAATGAATACGAATAATTTGTATATTTGTATAGGAGAACATTATGAAATACTTAATTAAAAAGCCTGATACTTTTTTAAATACTTTAAATGAAGATATAAATTCAATCCTGCAAAAAAGTTTTGATAATTTATTTCCCGAATATATTTTCCATCAGGAATTAAACGGCATGGCAATGCCCGTAGATGTCAAAGAATATGATGATTATTACTGTGTAAAAGTAGAATTACCGGGGATAAATAAAGAAGATATAAATATAGATATTAATAAATCTTATGTAAAAATTGAAGCACACAAAGAAAGCGAAAAAGAAGACGAAAATAAAAAACATAAATATCATAAAACAGAATTCAGGTACGGAAATTATTCAAGAACCTTGTATTTCCCTTATGAAATAGATGTGGAAAAATCAACTGCCGATTTAAAAAAGGGAATATTGGATCTGCATTTACCGAAATTAGAATCTGATGATAAAAAGACAAAAAAATTAGAAATAAAAGAATAAAATGACGGTAATAATAGGGGTAAAGCTGCCCGAGAAAGAAGAAAATGCGGTTGAATTTCAGCGGATTTTAACTAAATCCAACTGCATAATAAAAATGCGGATTGGAATAAATAATTCAACTATATTTTGTTCTTCATCGGGGATAATACTTCTTCAGGTGGAAAATGAAGAAAATGCAACAGCGCTTGAAAAATCTTTGTTAGAAATCAGCGGTATTGAAATACAGCAAATGATATTTTAGGAAAAATAAAATGACGGAAAAAGTTGTAATTATAGGCGGAGGAGCAGCAGGCCCAAAAACCGCCGCGAAATTAAGACGGGAAGACCCTGATATTAAAATTGATTTATATACGCAGGAGGATATAATTTCATATTCTGCTTGCGGGCTGCCGTATTTCATTGAAAATATTATTCAAAATCCCGAGACACTTATAATAAGAACTTCCGAGGATTTTCAAAAACAAAATATTGATATACATTTAAACCAAAGATGCCTTAGTGTAAACACTGATGATAAGACCGTTTTAATTCAGGATTTAATATCGGGGAATAAATATGAAACAAGCTATGATGTTCTTGTACTAGCAACAGGGGCTGTTCCAATCATGCCTCATATAGCAAATATTAACCTGAAAAACATATTTACTTTAAGAACAATTCAAGACGGAATAAATATAAAAGAAAAAATGATGTCCTCTAAAAGAGCTGTATTGCTTGGTGGAGGTTACATATCAATAGAAGTAACGGAAGCTCTTGTTCAAAATAACATTAACGTTACATTAATAGAAAAGAATACTCAAATACTAAAAATGTTTGATGAAGATTTTTCTCAGATGGTAACTGATTACATAATAGGAAAAAATCCCGGGCAAGTGACTATTTTAACTAATGAAGAGGTTATAGCATTTAAAGGCAACGAAAATAACGAAGTAGTGGAAGTTATAACCTCCTCCGGCAAAATAATAGAAACAGATTTTGTAATATTAGGAACGGGAGTAAGACCAAATACCGATTTTCTCCAAGGCAGTGATATAAAACTTGGGATAAATAACTCAATAAAAGTAGATAAGACCCTAAAGACCTCAAAGCAGGGAGTATATGCGGTAGGGGACTGTACGGATAACTTTAATCTTGTAACAAACAGATATACCTGGGTTCCAATGGGGTCAACCGCTAACAAAGAAGGACGATGTGCCGCAATTAATATAGCAGGCGGAAGCTGTTTTTTTGACGGCATATTGAACTCTACAATAACAAAATACTTTAACTTAACAATTTCCATCATAGGAATAAGCTACAGAGAAGCCCAAGAACTCGGTTTTAAACCCGAATTTGCAATAGTAACAAAACGGGATAAAGCAGGTTATATGCCAAACACGGGAACAATGACCCTCAAACTTATTGCAGACAGAAATACTCAGACTATACTTGGGATACAAGGCATAGGCGAAGGTGATGTAAATCAAAGAATAAATACGGTCATTCCTGCAATATTAAGCAAAACAAAGCTGGAGTCGTTTATGAATTTGGATTTACCTTATTCACCGCCGTATTCTCCAGCTATAGATCCTGTATTAAATGCAGCTCAGATTGTATATCATAAAATTAACGGTTAGCTGTCACTTTTTCATTTTGAATCATTTGAAGTAAAACTTCTTGCGCCTTTTTAAGCTGAACATCATCTTTATCTTTAATATTTTGTTCGGTCAGTTTAACTTCTATATCAGGGGCAATGCCCTTTTTATTAATATCCGTGCCGTTTGGGGTTAAATATTTTTGGATTGTTATATTAAGCCCTGCACCAAAAGGCATTAAACTTTTAACCTCCTGAACAAGCCCTTTTCCAAAAGTATTTTCACCTATTAATATTGCTCTTTGATTATCTTTTAAAGCACCTGAAAGAATTTCGCTTGCTGATGCACTGCCTTTATTAATAAGAACAACTAAAGGCTGCGAAGAAAAATATTTCCTTGTAGACCTTGAAGTATCTTTATACCCGTCTCGGTCAACCGTGCTTACTATAATTTCATCATCAAGGAACAAATCGGCAATATATACCGCATTATTTAAAAGACCGCCTGTATTAGCCCTTAAATCAATGATAATACCTTCTTTATCCTTGTATTTTGTCATTATATCTTTAAATTCCGTACCTACATTTCTTCCCATAAAAGAACTCAGCCTGATATAACCGATTTTATCATCTATCTTAAAGTTTTCAGGAGCCTTTACCGAAATTGATTTAATCTGAATTTCATCTCTTACAACTTTATAAGTTTTATTGGGTGAATTTTTTCTTTTAATTAATAGTTCAACTGTAGTACCCTTTTTACCGCGGATTTTATCTGCGGCTTTATCAATGGTCATATCTTTAGTAGAAACGCCGTCTATTGAAAGAATTTCATCTTCAGCGAGCAACCCTGCCTTTTCTCCCGGGGTATCTTCTATCGGAGCAATAATAACTATTTTACCGTCCCTTAAGCCTATTTGAATTCCAATACCAAATAAAGAACCTTTTATAGCACTTTTCTCTTCTTCAAATTCTTTTGGAGTAACAAATCTTGTATATCTGTCATTTAAACTTGCAATCATGGTATCTATTGCAACATAAGCATCCTCAGGTGTCTTAATTTTATCATCATATTTATGACGCCACCTTGTCCAATTTTGACCGTTAGTTGTCTGATCCAAGTATTTTGTATTTACTATTTTCCATACATTATCATACAATTCCGAATCAGATTCAGCCATTGCAGTATTACTTCTGCAGCAGGTAACACTTACAAATAAAAGTGCCAATGTTATTAATGCGGTATTTTTTAAAAATTTTTTCACAACTCTCTCCTTACTCTTTTTATTATAATATAAAATCTTTTATTTGTTTATTTATCCTTAAGTCTATTAGACTTGTTATTAATAATAAAGTTTCATTTAAATTTACATTTTTTTAAAATTATACTTTTATTTAACTCTTAAACTGATTTCTATTTGCCGTATCTATTATAAAATCGGGTAAAAAGGAGATTATTATGCATTATTTAGATATTGAATTAAACGGAATTGACGAAAACGGAGAAGAAAAAACTTATAAATTATCAGATTTAAAAGGTGAAAATTTGATTGTTTACTTTTATCCGGAAGATGATACACCCGTTTGCACACAAGAAGCTCATAAATTTCGTGATGCAATGGAAAAATTAAAAAAATATACAAAAATTATAGGTGTTAGTGCAAATGAAATTAAAGACCACCTTGAATTTAAAGCCAAACACAATTTAAATTTTATTCTTTTATCGGATAAATTAAATGAACTTAAAAATGCTTTTAAAGAACATTCTAATAACACACCAATTCAAAGAACAACATTTATTCTTGACAAAGAAGGTAATATTGTAAAAGTTTGGGAAAAAGTAGATATTGATAATCATATTGAAGAAATTATCCAATATTTTGACAAATAGACTTTTAGACCACAATAATGTATAATGTATTCCCAGAGGATACAAATATGAGTAATAAAACTATACTAATTGATTTAGACGGGGTTTTAAATCTTTATACCGGAAATTATGATAAAGAAATGATTCCCTCAATAAAAGAAGGCGCAGAGGAGTTTCTGAAAAAATTAAGCAAAGAATATAACATAAAACTATTTACGGCAAGAAATAAAATATTAACATTCAAATGGTTAAAAAAAAATAAAATAGATAAATATTTTACGGATATAACAAATATAAAAGAACCTGCCTGGTTATATATAGATGACCGCTGTATAAAATTTGAAGGTGATTATTCTCTTTTAGAAAAACAAATTAATACATTTAAAACATGGTATAAATAGGATAAAAAACTGCAAGTCAAATAACTATTACAGCTTGCAGTTTTTTTATTCATATGTATATAGTACACCAAATCTCGCATCTGTCGGTCAATAAAAAAAAAGAGGGCTTTCACCCTCTTTTTAAATGGCGGAATTGATGCTTCTGGGTTCGAACTTATTGAAAGATATTACGAACACCTAAACAGTTCTCAAGTTGTCAATAAGATATGCTATCTTATATCTTCACTTGATTTGGTGGCATAAATACTATAGCTTAGCTTAACATCAACATAACTTATTGTTCACTATACCTTTACGTTATTATATTCAGTTAAACCATTAGCATCTCTTAACAAGACAACGGCAGTTCCTAAATCTTGTATATTTAATTTTGCATATATACTACTTACTTTTTGTTTTATATTGTTCTCTGTAATACTATATATCCTGTTATTAGTCAAAAAGTCTGCAATATCATTATAAGTTACCCTTAGCTTGCCAGAGTGTTCTTCTAAATATGCTCTTGCAGATATGACTTGTTTCTCTATATCGGTAAGTTTTGCCACCATTTTGTTTGCAGATTCTTCTTTTATGGGTTTTTGACTTTCAGTATTTACATCTCTTACGGTAGCATCTTTTCTGAACTCTTTCACAAATTTATCAGCTGAGATAATACACTTACATATCAGCTTATTCTCTTCACTGAAATCAAAGTCTATACTCACTATATCTAATTTGTCTAAATATTCGTTATAACAAAGTGCCTTTATATACTTAAAGTCATTTACAACAAAGTTGTTAAGGTTATAGTCATTCTCTGTTAATAGGTTGTATAGTTGTTTGTCTTGGGCTTCGCATGTAAGCAAACTAACCTCATCATTAACAACCTCATCACAACCATATCTAAAGCAATATTCATCAAGTGCTTGAATACACTTGTCCTTATCTTTAATTGAAAACAATGTTTTAGTAGTAGTATCAGATAACTTTTCATATTTAACTTTAAATATAGGATTGTTCTCAAAATAATTCTTGTGATAATCTTTCAGTTCTTCTCCTTCATTGAGAATAACATTGTGGTAAGGATGTTCCGAATAATTTTCACCAGCTGCATAGTAATAATTGGTAAAGTTAGTCATAGCTTCATCGATTATTCTATCCAAGCAGTTATACTGTTCTTGATTATGGGTTATAAGTTCAACATCATTTAGGACAATGCTAACACTTTTTAAAGGGAGAGCTGAACGTATTAATGCTAAAGACCTGTCTGATATATCAGCACAATAAGCCTGTATTTCACCTTTACATAATTCCATTTCCATAATCATATTATGACATAAACATAAGTATATAAGTTAAATTTTACCATATAGCAATTAAAGGTATTCTGTATGGTAG
The DNA here is from genome assembly GCA_947625305.1 of Candidatus Gastranaerophilales bacterium. Taxonomy (GTDB): domain Bacteria; phylum Cyanobacteriota; class Vampirovibrionia; order Gastranaerophilales; family Gastranaerophilaceae; genus Avigastranaerophilus. Next base: position 51,242 of record CANQNW010000001.1, read on the forward strand.
TTTCTGTATTTAGAAATATTGGAGCAAATAATCATTCTAATAGTGAAAGACAGCCAGAGGATTTCTATGCTACTGACCCTTTAGCTGCTATGTTATTGCTTGATATAGTCCCAGAACTTGACAATATTTGGGAATGTGCCTGTGGTCAGGGGCATTTGGCGAAAGTATTTGCTAATCAAGGAAAGCTATTTAAAGCTACTGACATTATTGACAGAGGATATGGAACTACAGAAGATTTCTTACAAAACAATCAGCCTTATCATAATGGGGATATTGTAACCAATCCGCCATATAAATATGCTCAAGAGTTCGTTGAACACGCAATTTCACTTGTTGATACAGGAAGATATGTTTGCATGTTCTTAAAGGTATTGTTCTTAGAAAGCAGGAGCAGAAAGGAATTGTTTACAAAGCAACCACCTAAAACCATATATATTTCAAGTTCACGCATTATATGTGCTAAAAACGGTGATTTTAACAAATATACTTCTTCTGCTATTGCTTATGCTTGGTATATTTGGGAAAAAGGTTATATCGGCAATAGTATTGTGAAATGGATAAACTAATATCCTCTACTTTATCTTTACGGCACTAATACCCACACCGCCTTTGCCGTCTGTGCTTTCTATCGTAAATATACGGTATGTCCCATCATCCGTTGTAACTTTTGTCGTGTTAACAAAGTTTCTTTCGGTCAATATGACTTGCATTGGTTCTGCCGTTAAGTGTGCTTTAGCTATTGAACAACCAGCACAAGTTAAGCCAACCATTAAACCTATAAATAAACCTGTTATTAACTGTTTCATATTTATCTCCTTTGCGTATTATATGTAAACTTTCAAGAAATTCTGAAAAATTCCGTGAGGCTGTTAACTTTTATCATTACATCCGCTTTTGGAAGCCTCTATCGGCTGTTTTGGCACTATCTTTAGTTCATAATCAAATATATCAAGTATTTCCATAATCTCAGAGAGCTGGAATGTACCTTTTGTAAACTTCTTCACTAAACTTGTACGACAACCTGACCGACCGAGTTTTTCCTGCATCAGTTGAGCAAGTCCCTTTTTCGTGAGGTTATTGTCTTTTAAGAAACTTTCCATAAATTGTTTTACTCTGCTTTTTACCTCATCCGGGACTATATATTTTGGGTACTTATTAGGCATTATATCACCTCCTTAAACATATGATAACCATATAGCTACATGGTTGTCAATAAAATACCCCAAAATGTAAATAAATGCTGCATTTGTAACGAATTGCTGCCGACTGAATATTTCCACTTGACAAGGGTAGCCACATGGCTACATCATGTAAGGGTAAGCAACGGCCGCTGCTTCTTAGTAGAAATAACAAAATAAGGAGCAACACATGAAAACAATTATTACAACAAACTTGGACATTGAAAATGAAATCAGAACAATTAAGGCACTTGAGTCAAAACTTGAAGAACTAAAAGAACTTAAGGAAGAAAAAGAAGCCGAAATCAAAAAGCTGCTTGATGACAACGGCATTGAAGAACTTCAAGTCGGAGCATACATTGTAAGATTCACAAATGTTGTAAGAAACAACTTCAACACATCAGCTTTCAAAAAGAAGTATTTAGAACTCTACAATGCGTTTATCAAACAAACCAATTATAGGAAGTTCACAATATCTTAGGGGCATTAGCCCCTCCCCTTAACGGGGTTATAAGTTCACAAGTACACAAGTTTTGAAAGGAAAAATAACGATGACAGCTACATATTATGATGCAAAATAAGTTTACAGCCGTAATTATGGTTCGGAACAACTCTTCAAAAGAAGCTATTGCAACAGTTTATTATACACAGAAGGAGTTATGGATTTTCAGCAAACTTTAAATGCCTTTTGGCTGGTAGATAATATGGTTTCCTATATGCCAAAGATTTTGGAAGCATACAAAGAACATAAGTACACATTCTTTGTTGTTGAAATAGCAGTAAACCAAAAACAACAGGGTTATATGGAGGTCTTTACCGAAGATTATGTTGAAGGTGAGTATGATGAACACATCTCAATAATTAAACAAGATATATCATTCATAGATTTGCCGACAAAGGTAGATGAAGAAGTAACCACATATAGATTTTTCTTGGAACTTTCAGCATTAGAGCCAGTAACCTATACATTACTTCTGACATCAGAACATTAGGGGAATTATCCCCTGCCCCTTCGGGGGGGGGCAATTAACTTATCAAAAGAGGTAACAAACAATGGGACAAACAAAAAACGCAATAAAGATTAAAACATACGATGAATTTGTAGAGCAACTAACAAAGATAAAAGAGTCCGATGATACTATAATGCTTGCCTTTTACAAGTTCTGCTGGGACTATAAAGAGGAAGATGATGAAGATATAACACAGATTTACAAAGAACTTGTGGAAGAAGTCTTTGAAGAATACGGACTCAAGCCTTTTAAGATAACTGAGAATTTAGACTTAATTTTCAAGTTCAAAAGAAAAGCTGAGGCAATCGTACAGATTAAGCCTCGAAAGCTCGAAGTATTGATTTATAAACGGTAATTATACGGCAGTAGCTAAAATTACATGGAATTTTGAAAAATTCCACAGCCAATTTAACACAATAGATATTTTGTTAAATTCGATGGAAACAACTTAAATATAGGCTGTCAAAGGATTAAGGGCATAAGCTCTCAGAAAAATAAGAACTCAACTTAACATAATGATTTGCATGTATAAGTTCAACTTAACAAAACATAAGGAAATGAGGTGATAAAATGAAGCACGTTCAACCAATCAGAGAAAAGAACAAAATTGAAGAAATTAAGTCATACCTAAGATGTAACGGCACAAGGGATTTATTGCTGTTTACAATGGGAATAAATATAGGTTTGAGAATATCGGATTTACTTAAACTGAAAGTTATTGATGTAAAGGGCAAAAGCCATGTTGAGATTAAAGAACAGAAAACAGGCAAAATAAAAAGGTTTCCTCTGCTTGGTAATCTTCAATCAATGATTGATGATTATATCAAGGGCAAATCCGACAACGAATACCTATTCAAAAGCCGTAACGGAGAAAATAGACCAATTACAAGAGTTATGGCATATATGATAATAAATGAGGCTTGCAAAAAAGCTGGCATTAATGATTCTGTAGGTACACACACATTAAGAAAAACTTTCGGTTATCACCATTATCAAACATTTCATGATGTTGCTATACTTCAATACTTGCTCAATCATTCAAGCCCTTCAATAACTTTAAGATACATCGGAATTACACAAGATAATGTTGAAAGCACATTGCAAAATTTTGAGTTATAGGATTGCTCCTTACCTATAAGGAAAGCTCTCTAAATGATTGTTAGAGGGCTTTTCTTTATCTGGACACCACTAATATATCCGCACTTGTTAAAAGGGGGAAATAATTCAAGATATATGAGCTATTTCTTTGAATGCTTATACGGTGTTGGTTTCAAATTAATTAGAATGTCTTAGAGCTTCAAAAGTAAAAGATGTATCAAGATATTCACCAGTAAAACCGGGCGGAAGCGGTCTAAAGGGAGCTGTCAGTTTTATTGCGTTAATACAAGATAAATCAACACTTTCTACTCCAGATGATTCTTTTATAACAGGTTCTTTTATTAAACTTCCCTCTTTTGATACATTAAAATCTACTACTACTTTAACCTTATCAAGATTGCTTCTTTCCATATCCGATGGTAATACCCAATTAGCTTTAATTTGCCTGTGCAAATCCCTCATATATACATCCCATTCGCTTCTTGTTAAACCTTGAAATACTTTTTCATTATTCTCTTGAAGATTTTGTTGATTTATAGTGAGATTTTGAGGAGTATTCTGCGTGGGAATTTCTTGTTTAGCTTCTTGTTTTGATTCTTGGGTATAGGCTTGGCTGCTATTTGGATATACAATATCAGTAAACTTGTTCCAAAGAGGTATGAATAGCAATGCTATAATCAAGGCAATAATTGAAAGTTTAAGGTTTTTGCCGTATATTTCTTTGAATGCCTTATAAACTTTTATGGGATTAAACATTGATTTGTAAAAATCTATAATTTTGCCTATATAATCTATATTTTCGTAGTTTTCTTCTTGCGTGTATTGTACATATTCGTTTTGGGAGCTTTCTTCTTTGTAATCTTCTTCTTGATAACTTTCGTTTTGATAATCTTCTTCTTGGTAATCTTCTTGTGCTGAATTGTCCGTATCATCGGTTGAATAATTACTATAGTTGTTTGTACTTTCATTTACCTTAGAATACTTGCCATTATGGTGTTCTAAATAGTCTTTTAAGTACTCGTTTGCTTCATTGAGTTTCTTCATCAATGCTTCATAGCCGACTCTTTCTGCTTCGTTGCTTGCTTTATCGGGGTGATATTGAAATACTTTTTTGCGATATGCTTTCTTTAAATCAGCCAAATCAAATTCATCAGGCAAATCAAGTAACTTTATATATTCTTCCACTATTTCTCTTTCTTTTGTTTATTTTGCTTTTCTATCATCAAGTAATTTTGCTGAGGATTTAAAATGCTTCTATTTTGCTTATTCTCGATACTTTTAGTGTTGCTGTTATTCTTAATTCTCTTTTGTTCTTTACTTGTTATTCCTTTTGTCTTATTAGCCCCTATGCTATCGGTCTTAGTTCCTTGTATTTGTTCTTGGTAGGGGTTTTCTTGTGTCGGGTAATGCTCTTTTGCAGTATAAGTTTTAATTTCTTTGTAATAAACCTTATTTGTTTCTTGTGTTGTGAAAAACAAGTTTTTCAATATTGTTAATAGAACTTTTTCCCAGTCAACTTCTTTTAGTTTTCTGCCTATAGTTGCTAATGCTCTGTTGGTTAATTCAATAAGTCCTTTTCCTGTCTTGACACAAAGTGCTATAGTGCCGTTTGCAGTTTTAACAAGGTAATTCTTTTGGTTGGGTATCAACTTTGTATCTTTTGATACTTTAGCAGGCTTATTGCTTTTATCGGTATTGGTAAGTTCATTTTTGTTGTTTTTAGCTAATCTGTATTCACTCATAATTATTCCTTAATACCATTGTGGATAATAGAAATGCTTTGCTTCTTGTATTGTCTTAAAACAGGGTGTTTGGCTTCCTTCACCGCCATCCGGGATTGGTGTATAACCGTAACCGTTGGGGCTACGTTGCATTATCTTATGATGCCCTACATAAGAACCGATTGGGGAATAAAGAACATATCTGTAACCATAGGCAGGACTTCGTTTATCATAAATTGCAACAATCTTTTCCGAAACATTCTGATTCCTGTCTTTATAACTTTCATAATGAGGAGTTATAAGAATAGTGTTACCCTTAGAGTCTTTCGCTTTTTGTTGTTGTTTCCCAAAGCTGTGATATAGCTCGGGGGACATATTTGTATCATAAGCAAAGACACAACAAGAGTAAAATAGCAATAAACACAAAATAATAACTCTAACCATTTCCCTACCCTGTAATAATTGCAAAAATAACAAGTATTAGAAAAATCACAAAGACTGCTACTACATGCTTTGCAACAAAGTTATGGATAATCCTTTTAAAATATTCAAATAAACCCATTTCCTATACTCCCTGCATTTCTTTCTCGCTGTTCTTATGTAAATCGTTATATGCTTTTTGCTTAACCTTAGCTTGACGACATAAGACATCGGATTTCTTTAAATATCCGTTTTCTAACATTCCCATGCCAGCACAATAGGTACAAAACGCACAGTAATCTTCTTTATAGCACTCTTTAAGGTCTTTGAAAGAAACTTGTTGCCATTTATAAAGTTTGCTATTTAAATCCTTATTTAAAGAACCTTGCCAAATGTCTTTTAAACTAATATCGTTTAAGTTACCTAAATCAATCGGTAATGATACACAAGGATGAACTTCTAATGTGGGAGTTACACAAAGACTATAACTACCAGCAGAGCATAACCCCTCATTGAGCAATTTATTTATATCTCGTTTAACAGTCTTTTTGACATTCAAGGGAGATTTTGAGTTTGTGTAGAGTTCATACAAATCTTCTTCACCGACAATGTATCGGAAATTTTTGGTATCGCCTTCAATGGTCGGTGTTAAAGAAGTATCACCTGCCGTATTTGCCTGTATCTCATCTGCAAACTGCTTAACTGATATACAATCTTTGCAGTTAATGTTTAACAAGAAGTTCTTTATTTGGATATTGATATTCTTTGCTCTGAGTTCCTTAATTACACTCAATGTTTTATGATGAGAGCCTTTAACGGATGTAATTTGTTCATGAGTATTCTCATTCAAGCTGTACATGCTCAAACCAATCCTATAAGGATAGAGATTTATTATTCTTTCCAACAATTTAGGATTATCATATAATGTTTGACCATTAGTAAATATCTCTACAGACATACGTTTACTTCTTGCGTATTCTGCTATTTCAACAAAGTCTTTATCTAAAGTGCATTCACCGCCCGAAAAAGTAATATGAAACACACCGAGTTCTCTTGCCTCATCTATTATCTGTTTCATTTTGTCTAAATTGATATAAGTACTGCTTATATTCTTAGGGTTATAGCAATGTACGCATTTTAAGTTGCAATTATATGTTAACTCTACGAACAATGAATACAGATAGCCGTTTTTGAAGCACCATTTCATCATATCTTCTTCGAGTTTTAAGGTTTCTTCTTCGTTATCACAACCAACAGGCTGAATATCGGAGTCTATACTCGTTGTATCGTCTGACTTGTCTGATATAAGGTCTTGGGCTTTAAGTTCATCTATAAATCCGTCCAGTTCTTTATCCAGTCCTTTACTTGTCGCCCACTCTTTAACCCTGTTATAATCTTGAGTATCCGATATAATCTTCCATAAATCGGAAGCAAGCCCTTCCAATAAAACATATTCGTGGATTCTTTCGTTAGAAATAAATGTTCGGCTATCTTCTGTTCCATATTTATATGTTTGATATGCCAGCCATTTTGGTAGTGATAATTGTGTCATTTATAAACCTTTCTTCTGCTATTGTATCTCTTGATTGCTAAGCGTAATAATACGGTATGGGAAATCAAGTCTTGGATTTTTTGTCTCGGCTCTAAATGGCAAATCAAATCTATTTAGTATTGCATTTACTATATCATCAATCCTGTTATCGTTATTGTTATCCTGTAATTCAATAGCAACACTTATACTGAGTAAATTATCTTCATTTTGCTCAAAAGTTATAAGTGCAGTTATATTATTCTCACGCATTTGTTGGTCAATAAAACCTAAATCAAAACGATGCTCATTGATTTGCACAACATTGTCATTAGTCTGATTTTCTTCTGTTTCCAGCATATTGGGTGTTATATAACCTAAATTTAAGACAATTTCTCTTAAAATATCTATAGTTTCTTCCATTAAGTTTCCTTTCTTAATCAAAAGCCCCTAATTAAAGGGGCTTAAATTGCATTCAGTATTGTCTGTACATAATGCCACAGGCACTTTCAGAACCTAGTGGGCAGCCACAAACGATTTTACTTGTGTGTCTTGCAATTCTTGAAATCTTAAGCATTGTTTTTCCTTTACTTAGTTTTGCTACGAATGCCCCTAATTAAAAAGGCTTAGATTACATTCATTAATTTCTGTACAAAACGCCACATGAGTGTTGAGTACCTTGTGGGCAGCCACAAACAATTTTACTTGTGTGTCTTGCAATTCTTGAAATTTTAAGCATTTCACTATTCTCCTTTTTTGCTTTTGCACCAATTTAGATAAAAAGGTGCATAATTCTTAAAACCCATACATTGCAAAGGGTTTAACGATTAAGAAATATAAACAAAATATGGTTATGCAACTTGACAAGGGTGTCGGATTGCATATAAAATTGTTTTGTAGATAGAATGCACCTTTTTATCTAATCTGTCGCATAAGGTTATGGTGCATAAGAGCAGAAATAATGGGATTGGTTTGGGATTAAGAAGTTTGCTTATACAAAGTGTATGCTAATCTTTATTGTCGTCAGTAACAAAGCCTACTGTATCCACAATTTATATTACTCTTTCCGAATGCAAGACTGATGACAACATCGCTACCCCTTGTTCCGTAAAGACATAGGGAAGATATTGTCTGCCACCGCCTTTGGCTGAGGTCGCAATTTGCGACCTCACCTTTAAGTCCTCATATTCTTCACTTGTGAGTTGAAAGCTAATTATATCATTACAGTTCAAAGTTATTATATGATATATCTATCGTTTCTTGGTCAATCCCTATATATCTCAAGGTTATAGAAGGTGATGAATGGTTCAATATCTTCTGTAAAAGTGCTATATCATTATACTGCTTATAGAAGAAATAGCCAAATGACTTCCTTAATGTGTGTGTTCCACAGTTTATGTTGATGTTTAACTTATTACAAGCCTCATTTAAGAACCTGTACACTTGTGAACGGTTTAACCTGCAATGCTTCTTTCCTACAAATAGAGGTTCACCCTCACCAAATGAATAAATTTGTTCTCGGTATCTAAGATATTCTCTGATAAGTTTCTTTAGTTTATTGTTCAGCGGAAATCTTTTGTATTTGCCTGTCTTTCTTTCTCGGATTTCAACATAAGTCTTGTTCTTAACATCAGATATATCCAATGCAAGAATGTCTGATATTCTAAGTCCTGTATTGACTCCAAGTGCAAAGATTAACTGATTTCTTTTGCTGTAGCTTTTCAGATATTCTTCTATTTCTTCAATGTGTTTCCTGTCTTTAATCGGTTCAACTATGTTTTTCATCTTCTTACACTCCGTTATGTTTATTGTGGTACATAACAAAATGTAATATGATGAAGAATTTATCTTAAATTAAGCATTACTCTTTTCTTCTTTTAAAGACTGTTTGCACATCTCGATATATTCATCAAGAACTTTATATTTGGGGTCTGTTTTCTTGGATTTTCCGTAATATTTCATGGCATCTTCAAAAAGCCCATACAGATGTTTTATATAACCGATGTTGCCTAAAGCCGCTGCCTTATAGTAGGACTGCGGTTTTAGTTCCAATACTTTATAATAATTCAAAAGAGCTTTATCAAGTTCATCTAAACATCTATAGCAATCTGCAATTCTTAAATAACAAATATCCGAGCAAAAGTCCATTTCTATTGCCTTTGTAAAATCATCAATAGCAAGCTCATATTGAGATAAATTAGCATAGCGAATTGTTCCTCTTATGTAATATGCTTCTGCCATATCATCAGAATTCAGCTCAATAGCTTTATCAAGATAAAACGTATCTTTAGTTTTGATGTTTTGTTCAAATAGTATATAGCCTGTGTTTAAATATGTTCTTGCATCATTTGGGTTTAATGCCATAGCGGTTTTAAAGTCATTTAATGCACTTTTGAAGTCTTTTAGTTTAAATCTGCAAAAAGCTCTTTGGATATATGCACGTTCAAAGCTCTTATCAAGCTCAATAACTTTATCGTAATTTTTGATAGCTTCCTTATAGTTTTCGATTATTTGCTTACTATAACCCTGTTCAAAGTATTCTTTTGCTTCCATGTGCCACCCCTTATACGAATAAGTTTAAATGCGAGTGCCAACCCTTGTCAAGTTAACATTCTCAAAGGCTTATCATACAAGGAATATATACAGAGTAATTAAAGTTAATCCTTCTTCTTAATCTGCTTTGGTTTCTTGCTTTGAGGTAAGAAGTTATCACCTGTTACAACTTTTTGCCCTGTGGTTTGCTCAAAGTCTTTTCTTGCCCTGTTTGCAACTTTTCCGCCTTTAATAGCTGCATGCTTGTTTTCTTCCATTCCTATCGCATTTTCACTTTCAGCTACTTGTCTTGTTGAAAGCTCTGCAAGAGCGGTAAAGATAAGTTCAGCTTCTGACATGTGGTCTCTAAGGTTTTGTGATTTTAAGCCCTTTAAGTTCTTATGTTCTTTTACGGACAATCCGCTCCATTCTTGATGAATAATGTTTGTAAGAATGGCATATTCTTCGCCTTCTGATATTTCGTGGTCTTTCCAGTAGTCAGTCAGCTTATTTCTGGTTTCTTGACCTGTCATTCGTTGCTGAATCCATTTTTCGCTATACCCAAGTTTTTTGTATGTTTCTCTGGCTCTATCAATAGCTGTTGTCGGGTCAGCCATTTCTTTCATTCTTTCATATCCTACTTTTGCTAACCATTGTTTAACTGGTTCAGCTTTCTTTGAAGGAACAGATTGAATTATACGCAATAAAGTTTCTACATCAGTGCAATCTGTAGCATATTTTTTGCCATCACTTGCTTTCAGTTTCAGTTGTACGATTTTTTCGTACAACTGACTAAAACCCTCATCATCAGCAAGTTTTATCTTTAAATCGCTCCAATATCTTCTTGGATTTTTGCTTTCCGTTAGAATTGAAATTATATCAATTATTGAAAAATACCAATGTTCTTTTTCATCGTCATAATAAGAACGAATTTTATTACCTTCAAATATTCTTAATTCTTCTGCCATCGCTGTTGCTCCTATAAACCCATGCTATATAATCATGGAGGTCTTGTCAATTTGTTAAACATTCAACGAGAGGCTACTCACGCTGCTCTGACCGGGTTTTGAATATCTGCATGGTAAAGTTTATCTTAGAAATCATCAACAGGGCTGGAAATCAATTTTTGAGCTGCTGAACGACTATTCATTTAATAACTCTTTTCTCAGCTCCTCAAAGTTGAGGTCGTTTTCTCTAATCTTTACTTCTTTTGCTTTCTTAAAGTAGTTGTATTCTTTACGCATACCTGCATTCACAAACAAGAGTTTATAATTTCTATCACTTTTTCTCATCAGTTCAACAGCAATGCTTTTTAATGAGCGGGCAGACGAAGTTTGTTTTGGTTCTGCAAATACAGTATTGCTTAATATGCTGTTGTACTTTGTTTCAACGGTATCTTGAAAGGTTTTATCTTCAATGGCTTTGATAATTTGGTCTATTGTGTGATACGGAAGGTTATTGTTTCTTAATTCAAGTTCACAACGAAACAGGTTTATTTGATATAGAAGTATTCCATATCTATCACCTCCAGTAGAGTACCCCATTGGTAGCTCTGGTATTTCAACAAGTTCTTTCAAAGGCAGTACTCTATTTGCTTTATCTATATCAATCAGTTGGGTTGCTTTATCATAACATTTTATAAGAAGTTTTGGTTTATGCTTATTAGAGCTTAAATTCTTCTTCTTCTCAATATATACAGTTTCGATAGAGTCAGTTTTCTTTGTATCTACAATATAGCCATTCAAATATTCATGGTCAAGCAGAGTATCAAGATAACTCTTTACTTCATCACGAAGTAACACGTCTTTTGCCAAATCTATTCTATGAACGTCAAGGTCTTGACCAGCCACTTCTCTTAGACGTTTTAGAAATTTACAGAATTCCTCTAAAGGTATCATCTGTAAGTTATGGTTGTATCCCATATAACCCTCTCTATTTTGTTTGGTTGGTGTTACCTCACATAACAACTTATTGTGTGCATACTTGCTTTGAAATTTTTCATAGTATTGTTCGACAATTTCTTTAATCATTTTAGATGTGTCAGAATCAACCTTTACACTAAAACTTAACTTGTCTATTTTAACTGTTTTAATCATAGAATCTCTTATAAAACTCATTTAAAGTATATGTAGGAGCAAGTCCTTTTTCTTTTTTACTTACATTTTTTATTATTTTCTTAATCTTGTCTGAGGTTCTTACATCTAAAGGTGCAAGCTCTTTATCTATAATATCCTTATTTTTTTGAAACAACTCAAGTATAATTATCATGTAGTCTATATGACTATTCTTTATTTTTAGTTTTGTCAACCCCTCTCTTATAATCTTGATTAACTTGTCATCAGGAAAAGGCTTTTTGATATCATTGAAGGCAAGTTGTAGCATAGCCCTTTTTGTGAGAATTTTAACCTTATCATCATCGCTAATATCGGATATAACTTGAAAATTACCATTTGCTACAAAATCTTTTGCATTCAATCTTATTTCTCTTTTTAACTGTTCGTGTTGTTGAATAAAGGACAGTAAGATATACAGTATTTTATAATGAGCTAAGTATATATCATCGCTGTCGTTTATGCTTGAAAATAGCGAAACTGGGCATTGGTCTAAGTCTATAAACGAAGCAAACACGCAGTCCACCATATCTTTACTCACTATAGTAGTATCACAAGTTAGTATATTTTCTTTTTCCAGCTTGTAACTGCATTTGATAAACCTTGCTGAAAAATTTGTATCGGACGGAACATTGTCTATGACTGGAGTATAAAGTGTAGAAGTGAAATCTTGTTCTTTTGGTCTGAATGTGAACACAATTTGGTTTTCATTCTCACTTTTTATTAAGAAGCCATAAGCAGATGCTAATTGCTTTAGTTGTAAGAACCAAGTATAGTTATCATCAGCATTTATAGAAATTGTATAAACAACTTTTGTTATAATCGGTGTAAGGTAGGTGAGTACCGAATTTATAACATCAATTAAGTCTTTTTTGTTATACTTAGAAGAATAGTTGTTGGTCTGATAATATAGGGAAAATAATACCAAATACAATAGACTTTGTGCATACAGCACAGGGTCCTTTGCCGTGGACTTGTTTGGAAATAATTTAACTATTAGCTTAGTTTCATCTATACTTATGGATAACTTTAGTATATTGTTAAGTCTATCAGCTTTTATATCTCTTTTAAGTTCTTTTAAGTAATCTTTCAGTATCAGTCTTAGCACTCTGTATTCATGACCCCAAAATGTATCGCATTTATAAGAATAGTTACATAATTTTTTTAAATCTTCTTTATTTAATTCTTCTATACTTCTCATAAACTCTTTCTTAAACAAAGAACAATAGCTACTATTTACCAGACTATATAATTTCTCTCTGTCTTTATTGTTTTTGAGAATACTCTCTATACTAATCATACTGTTGATTTCGACCACTTCTACACACATACTTTTGTCATGGGTGTTCCTATTATATATAGCTTGTGATAAATCTATATACTTGTCTTGTGTGTCAGTGTTTGTATTTGATGGGCTAAGCCCTAAACTCTCATCGTTCATACGACTCTCCATTTCTCGACTCTCACTTTGAAAAGAAAAGAGGTGGATGAGAGTCGTATTATAACCACCTCTTTTTAAAATATAATTAATCATCAAGTTCTACTTCCAATCTGTAATCCTCTTGTTCTTGGTCTTGTTCCAATAAAAGAGGAATAGAAAAAGCAAGTGCTTCGTTTACAATATTTGATACCGATGTTTTTGTTATCAATGCTTTCCACCATAACCGCAAAGCTAATAAAATTGGAATCTTAACTTCAAGTGGAACTGAATGGGAAATATTATCATACCTCTGTTCAGTTTTTACATTGTCAATATGATTACTGATAGAATTTTCAATGAACTTGTCGAGTTCAATGTATCCTTCTTCCTTGAATGAATTGATTATCTCTGTTATACTTGGTGAAAACTGCAATTTTAGTATTATCATGTGAGCCTCTTTTTGTGGTTTTACCACCTTATCTATTACTATTTGTACCTGCTTTTTCTTGTCCCAGTTCACATATCAAAGAAACATAAGCAGCAAGCCTGTTAACTTCTTCTGTATGAGAAGTTTCTTCTGCTCTATGGAGTTTTATAGTAAAGTTATCTACTTTTAGTTCCATTGGTGTTCCTTTGTTCTTTCTATAAGAAAATGATAACTCCCAATGAGTATCTTCTCCGTAACTTTAGTTATAACTTTGGTTATGAGTAATATGTAAATCTTGTTGGCTTGGATGCAGCATTATATTTACTGGTTAGCTTATTTCTGCTACAATACAAGCATGAAGAAAGCTGTATTATATGCTCGTGTATCATCAAAAAGACAAGAGGAAGAAGGTTTTTCAATTCCTGCTCAAGTCAAATATTTGCATGAGTATGCTTTGAAAAACAATATTGAAGTTGTTAGGGAATTTGTTGAGGCAGAAACAGCAAAAAAAGCTGGTCGTACTGAGTTCAATAATATGGTTAATTATCTTCAAGAGCATGAAGATGAAAGAATTATACTGGTTGAAAAAGTTGATAGACTATACAGAAACTTCTCAGACTATGGAACGATAGAGAATATCAAAGGGTTAGTAGTTCATTTTGTTAAAGAGAATGAGGTTTTGTCTGAAAATTCCCGTTCAAGTATGAAGCTTATGATGGGTATGCGTTTACTAATGGCGAAACATTATATTGATAACTTAGCTGAAGAGTCCGCCAAAGGTTTGAATGAGAGAATAGAACAAGGTTATGCTCTTTATCCCCCATTAGGATATATGTATGGTAATGACGGCACAAATAAACATGCAATAATTAAAGACCCGGAACGTTACCCTTATGCTATTAAAGCATTTAATATGTATGTATATGATAACTTGTCAGCTTCTTCTATTAACAATATTCTTTATGAGGAAGGCTTAAGAAATCCATCAGGCAATAAATATGCTGTATCTACAATTCAAAGAATGTTTAGAAATCCGATGTATGTCGGGGATTATATTTATCAAGGCAAATTATACCCCAATGGTAAACACGAACCTTTAATCAGTAGAGAATTATTCCAACTTGCACAAAATAAGCTGAACAATGCTAATAATACAACAAGAAAGCATGAAATAGAGTTCCCTTATATTGGGCTGTTCAAATGTGGTGTGTGTGGTTGCAGTTACACAGCAGAGAGGAAAGTTAAACCGAGCGGAAAAGAATATATATACTACCACTGTACTGGCAAGGGTAAAATCAAAACTTGTAAGAAGGCTTCATACATTAGTGAAACTAAAATAGAGAAGTTCATTGTGGAAATTCTCAAACAGTTAGAGAACATACCTCAAGAGTTCATAGATGAAATTAAAGTTAATTTAAAAGAACTCCATGAGCAAAGGTATGAATATAGTTCTACTGCTCAAGATAGTATAAATAAACGCATCAAAGAAATAGACAGCATGCTTGCTAATGGTTATAAACGAATGCTTAGAAACACAGACGGTAGTGAAGATGAATTGTGGAATACTACTTATAAACAGTTGAATGCCGAGAAAACAGAATTAAGAGAAAAATTGGCATATATAGATAAGGCTGATGACGAGTTCTATAAACAGTCTGACCTAATAATAAAGTTTTGCAAGGATGCAAGTAATATTTTCATCAAATCTACCCCTTCACAGAAAAGAACAATTTGTGAAATTATAGGTTCGAACTTTATTGCACATGCCCAAAAAATAGATGTAACACTGTATCCTGTGTTCTATGACATAATTGAAATGAATCATTTAAGTCGTTCTCAAAACGGAAGGTTCGAACTCACTGAAACGCAATTAGGACAACAAAAAAGAGCTTCTAAAAAAGCTCTTGAATTAAATGGCGGGACCGACGAGGCTCGAACTCGCGACCTTCTGCGTGACAGGCAGACACTCTAACCAAACTGAGCTACGATCCCAACGCAAATTATTATATTCTAACCAAAAAAAAATTGCAACAATATTGTTTCTTTTATATTTTACTATTTATTTTTTTACAATATAATTTTATATATATTACATTTACGAGGCTAATTATGAATAAATATCTTCTTGAAATAGGAACCGAAGAACTTGCTTATAAATTTATACCGTCTGCTATGGAACAGTTAAAAACTGAATTTACAAAAGCATTAGAAGAAAATCAAATAAATTATTCCAAAATCAATGTATATGCAACTCCCCGCAGACTTGCAGTTATTATTGAGAATTTACCTGAAAAACAAGAAGATACAGAAAAAATAATTAAAGGACCTATTGCCACAATTGCTTACGACGAAAACGGTAATTTAACGAATGCAGGCTTGGGGTTTGCGAAAAAAAATAATGTAGAACCCGATAACTTATTTAAACAAGATAATTATATCTGGGCAAAAATTTCACAAAAAGGTAAAAACACTCAAGCTATTTTAAAAACATTAGTCCCTGAAATAATTCTCAAATTAAAAGGCACTCATTTTATGAGATGGGCGGATTTGGATATTAAGTTTCAAAGACCAATCAGATGGATTGTTTCCTTATTTAATAATAATATTGTTGAGTTTGAATTTGCCAATATTAAAGCTTCAAACATTACAAGAGGTCATAGATTTTCTAAGACCAACATAGAAATTAACACCCCTGATGAGTATCTTTCAAAGCTTGAAAACGCAAATGTTATTGCGGATGTTGCTAAAAGAAAAGAAACTATCGTTACTTTAGCAAAAGCTAAAGCTAAAGAAATTAATGCTGAAATCATAATAGATGAAGATTTACTTGACGAAGTTACTTTTATAACAGAATGGCCAATCCCTGTAATATGCTCATTTGAAGAAAAATATCTTCAAATCCCCGAAAAAGTTGCAGTTACCGTTATGGCAGTTCATCAAAGATATTTCCCGTTATATAAAGACGGAAAACTTTTAAATAAATTTATTACTATAAGCAACTACGTTGGTGATACCTTTGATAATATTAAAGCAGGAAACGAAAGAGTTGTAAGAGCAAGACTTGAAGATGCCGTATTCTTCGTACATGAAGATACTCAAAAACCTTTAATATCTTACCTTGAAGACTTAAAAGGAGTAACATTCCAAAAAGGATTTGGCTCAGTGTATGATAAAACTCAAAGAATATGCACATTAGCAAAAACAATATCTAAACAATTAAAAATAATGTCTGTAGATATAGAAAGAACAGCTTTATTATGTAAGACAGACCTTGTAACCAAACTGGTATTTGAATTTACGGAACTTCAAGGTTATATTGGCGCAGATTATGCCCTAAGAAGCGGTGAATCAAAAGAAGTAGCAAAAGGAATTATGGAACACTATTTTCCGCTCAATGCAGATTCTGAAACAGCTACAGGAGTTGAAGGACAGGTTGTTGGTATAGCAGATAAAATTGATACAATCGTCACTGTTTTTGCTGACGGAAAGAAAATATCAGGTTCCCAAGACCCGCTTGGTGTAAGAAGAGCAACCCTTGGGATACTTAAGACCATCTTACAAAACAACTTAAAAATTAATCTTTCAGACCTGATAAAACAAGCAATTGACCTTATGCCTGTTCAAATTGAAGATAAAAATAAACTTTTCCAAAATATTAAGGAATTTTTTGAACAAAGATTGATAATATTATTATCAGACAAATATAAACACGATATACTAGAAGCCTGCATAAGCGAAAAAGATGTTTTAACCGATTTAGAAGACTTTATAACAAGACTAAATATTGTCTCCGGTATTATAAAACAAAATGATTACGGACTTTTCCATGAAAGTATAAACAGAATAATAAGAATTATAAAAAACGAAACTAATTTTTCATCAGTTAATGAAACTTTGCTTACAGTTAACAGTGAAAAAACTCTTTGGACACAAACAAAGAAAATCAATGAAAAAGAATTGTCTTATGATAATCTTGAAACTGCTTTATTTGAACTGGTGCCTGCAATTTCAGATTTCTTTGATAAAGTGCTTGTTATGGATAAAGATGAAAGTATTAAAAAGAACAGAATTAATCTATTAAATGAAGTAAAAAATAAATTCTCAGCAATTGCTGATTTCAGCAAAATAGTTTACTGATTTTTTAAACTTTCTATGACCGCCTTAATATTTGGATTTGATACTTTTTCAATAACGGAAACTAAATCAACACCTTCAAGCATATTTAGATTTTTTAAAGCAGTAACAGTTTCGCACAATATAATTTCATCCTCAGAATTTAAAAGTTCTTTCACATTTGCGAAAGCTTCTTTTAAATTTAACTCGCAAATTAAAGAAAGAACAGCGGATATATCAGAGTTTGAACCATTTAATCCGTTTAACAATATTTTTTTTTGTTTATTCCAAAACTCATTACCTGCACCCTGCAGTAATTTCAATATGGAAGATATTTCATACTTTGTATCTTTAGTTTCATCGTAAACATACTCGGGGTTTTCACAGAATAATTTAAATTTAACGAGTGCCCTTAAAAGTATCTCAGAGATTTTCCAAGCAGGGGAATTATCATGCTCATTTTTTTGAATAAGATAGTCAATAACATCATATAATTCAAACTGAAATATATCTTCTAACGGTAATATTTCACCCAAACCCGCTAGAATATAATCAATAACAGATAATATATCATTGAATTTATCAGTTTTTAAAAGAGCCGATAAACTAACGGAATATGGGATTTGCCCTGCTATATTTTCAGGAATTTTAGAAGTATTCATAGCCCTAATTATTTCATCTAAAGGATAATTCCTGCGATAAGCCGTAAAAAATTTAACTGCTTTTAATTTTTCAAAATCATCATTAGAGGATAAATAACTTATAGCAATATCATATGATACATCATCCTGCATTTGCCCGAGAGCTTCCGCAGAATTATAACTAAGCATTTCATTATCGGAAAAAGCATATTTACCTAATAATTCAAGTGCAATAGTATCAGGAATATAAGAAAAATATTTTGCCGAATATGTTTTTTGTGATTCAGAACCTTTTTCCAATAATTCAAATATATCATCCGTTAAGTCTTGATTAGCATGCTTTGCCAGTATAGATGCAAATAAATCATCATAATAAGGTGAATAAATATCGAAAAATTTAATTAAATTTATAAAATTTTCCTTAGTAACAACTTTTTCAATTCGCTTATTTACATTGTTCCTAACGAAATCAAATAAAAATTCGGTCTTTTCGACAAGCATTTTAAAAAGTTTAACATCACAGCAAGATACAAGATAATTAGCAGATTCTATGGCTTTTTCTTCATCTTTGCCTGTCAGATTTTTTAAATATTCATTTAAATTTTCCATACAGTTATTATAAATGTAAATTTAATGATTTACAATAAAAAACCTCCGAAATTATTCGGAGGTTTTTTATTTATTTTTAACAAGTTATTTTGTTTCAGTTGCTTTTGTTTCAGCTGCTGAGTTTGTTTTTGTTTCTGTAATAGTTCTTGTTGTTGTAGTTACTTGTTTTGTGTAATCATTCCATAAACTGCAATCAACTTTTAATTCAATAAATACATCTTCGTTAGCTCTTGCTTTGAAGTTAACACCGGGTGTTAAGAAACCTGCTAACAGACCAACACCGGCACCTGTCGGGAAACCTATTGCCATACCGTCACCTGAACGATCGTTAGCCTCGCCTACAGGAAGTCCTATTGCCGCACCACCTATCGCAGCACCTGCAACAGTATATTCTAACGGTTTTAACCATTTATTTTCAGTTAATACACCCTCGTTATTATTAAGAACCCTTGCTATAAACGGATATTCATGACCGTTAGGGAATACCATTTTATCAAAATGTAAATATACTTCAGTATTTTTATTAATCCATCTTTTATCTTTTAATTCAGCAATAGTTGCATATAATTTTGTATTTGCCGGTATAACTAATGTTCCTTCTTTTGTTACGACATCTTTTTTAAAGTAAAAAGGTATTACATCACCAATTTTATGTTTTGTAGAATTAAAAGGTTCAACGAAAGAAACTTTAAAAATATTCTTAGCCAGAATTATCAATCTCATATTTGTAATAGAAACTCTGTCTACTACTGCTCTGCCGTAGTCATCGAGGTGTTCAACAGAAAGTACGTATTCTTTAGGTTCTTCAGGTTCAGCAGGTTCAGCTGCTTTTTTATCATCTTCAACAAGATTAAGTGCTTTCATTAATTTTGCAAGAAGAACTGCTGCTTCTGCTCTGTTTAATTCTCTGTTAGGATTTAATTCATTTTCTAGAGGCCAGTTAACATATAAATCGTATTTTATAGCTTTAGAGAACGGAATTTTACCCCATTCAGGAATTTTATCCGAATCGGCAAATTGATTTAAATTAGAAGTATCTACATCCGTATCAACAGTAATATGACTCATTATGGAAGCTGTTTCGACTTTAGTAATAAATCTTTGAGGTTTAAATTCTCCGTCGGTATAACCGTATATCAAACCATATTGATCGGATTTTGCAATATGCTCATAACCGTAAGTTGCCTCTGTAACATCTGAATAATTAGGTGCTGTAGTAACAGGAGCCTGACTTAAACCTAAAGCTCTTAATAGCCAATCTGTCCAATCAACCCTTGTAACTTTTTCCAATGGTCTATATGTATTATCCCCAAATAAAGGAATAACATTTCTTGTAACAACATCTTCAATTTCTTCAGCTGCCCAATAATCATCCGATACATCGGTATAATTTTTAGCGAGTGCGGAAGAAACACTTGTAAGCAGCAGAGTTAAGCTTAAAAATATTGCTGCAAAGTTTTTTCTAATATTCATATTTACCTCACTTAAAACTTATTTTTCCTGTACTATTCTAATATACAAAAATTATATGTTAAAAGATTTAATAAGGCAACAAAAGTAATTATAATGGTGTAGAAAAATTAAATATTTATATACTATTTATACAATAATAATTTTAAACACCTCTAACATAGCATTAACAATACTTAATAATAAAATAAATACGTCGATAGGATAGGCTTGAAAAGACTGTCTTGTGTGTTAGCTTTTAACGGCTTTCCGTGCCGAATGCTCTTCGCATCCGTCACTTCAACCGCAGCTCACTCGCGCTCGAACTAAAAACCGAGCTCCGCTCGGTGAGTTCTTGTCTCTTTAACAAAAAAAGAATAAGTATTACCTACTTATTCTTTTATTAATGGGCATAATGTCGTCAAAATCTAACTTTTGCTCCTGTAGAGTTTTGCTTTGCAAAACTCTTACGGCGCCCTCGTTCAGTGTCGAGCTGTCTGCCGTTGCTCACCGCAACACCATCACGCTCTCACCTCCGTATGCTTTTTCGTTTTCGCCTACTCCATCGGAGTACGGCTCAAACTTCAAAAGTTTGGGCATGAAGAGACTCGAACTCCCACGCTTGCGCACCAGTTCCTAAGACTGGCGTGTCTACCATTTCACCACATGCCCGAGGAATGAATTAAATTTAACATAATATATATGTACAGTCAAATATGAACTTGGGGGGATTCGAACCCCCGACCAATTGATTAAGAGTCAACTGCTCTACCAGCTGAGCTACAAGTCCGATTCATATAACGATTATAATATAAACAAAAATTTTATTGCAATATATAATTTGTTATTATATAATTCAGATGTTAGTTTAATTTACATTTTAAAATGGAGAAAAAAATGAAAAAGATTTTAGCTATGTTTGCTGTATTTTTCATGATGACTGCTCTTAATCCTGCAAACGCAGACGTTTATAAAGACGTTCCTGCTGATTACTGGGCAAATACAGAAATTACAGCAGTCGTTAAAGACGGCATTTTACCTTTAGAAGGAAAATCATTCTTACCCGAACAAGATGTTTCAAGATCAGACTTTAACTCAGCATTATTAAGAACATTAGGTCACAGACAAACAGCATTGTCTGATGCCAATCCGTTCAGCGATGTTGACAGCACAAGAACTGATTATTATGACATCTTATTATCATCAAAATTAGGTTTAATTTACGGTTACAATGACGGTACATTTAAACCCGACAGAATTATGACTAAAACAGAAGCAGCTTCTGTAATCAGCCATATTACAAAAGACTTTAAAGGAAACACAAAATCTTTAAATCCATTTAAAGATAAAGATGAAATTCCTGCTTGGGGTACTCGTCAATTCGCAAAAACAATTGACTTAGGTGTTTATGTAAATTATCCTGATGCTGATGAATTATTACCTAATAAAAACTTAAACAGAGCAGAAGCAGCTGTTTTATTATACAAATTAAAACAACAAATCGGCGCTGTTAAAACTGAATATATCAGCCATGAATCTTTATTATCTACAGAACACTTAAATGTTACAAGAAAAGCTGAAGTTAACGAAGTTCAAGTTACTAATACAAGAAAAATCGTTTTAGCTGACAATATTATTAAAGGTTACTTCTACTCAGATTTTTCATCAAAAGATGCTAATGTAGGTGATACAGTTACATTTACTGCAAAATATGATGTATATACAGAAGAAGGTACTTTAGTAATTCCGGCAGGAACAACAATGAATGCTAAAATTACTGATTTAGAACCTAAAAAATGGTGGAACAAAAACGATAAAGTTACTGTAGAATTTGACAAAATGACTTTACCTTCAGGTGTTTGCACACCATTCAAAGCAGAAGTTTTAAATCATAATGGTGTTTTAACTGAAAACAGATGGGCAAAACCTCTTGGTTATACAGTTGGCGGTGCTTTAGTAGGCGGCGGTATCGGTGTTGCTGCCGGCAGTGCTAAACATCACGGACATCGTCACTATGGTGAAGGTGTTGCTATCGGTGCTCCTGTTGGTGCAGGTCTTGGCTTACTTACAGGTTTAACTACACCGGGCAGAACATATAAAGCTCACGAGGGTGAATATGTTTGGTTAAAATTAACTCAAGATTTATCTGTTCCTAACTAGTCAGTTAATTTTAATACAAAATTTAAAATCGCTTGAAAAAACTTTCAAGCGATTTTTTTACAATACTTGAAATATAAATATTTTCTTGTTAGTATTTGATTAACGAAATAGATAAAAGTTTAAAGGTGGTGAAAAAACAAGATGCCTGAAGTTAGAGTTGGCGATAACGAAAGTATAGAAAGCGCTTTAAAAAGATTCAAGAAAAAAATTCAAAAAGCAGGAATACTTTCTGAAATCAAACGTCGTGAACGTTATGAAAAACCGAGTGTAAAAAGAAAACGCAAATCTGAAGCGGCTCGTAAAAGAAGAGTATAAATAAAAAGAGAACTTTTTAAGTTCTCTTTTTTATTTATCAGAAACCCCAAAACCAAATAATTTAAAGAAATTTTTAATTAAATTTAAAAGGTTTCCTTTTCTTCTGGCAATTACATGCCCGTTTGAATCTTCAATAACATCAGGCAGTAATGGTTTATCGTCCGTTGATATAATATCAAGTCCCGATTTATTAGGTTCAGCCAAAGTTTCTGCCGACTTATTATTTATAGCTCTTTTTTGAGTTTCTAAAACATCATCATAACTTAAAATATATTTATTATCCTTTTCAATAACAGAACGGTCTAATCTTGGTATTTTCTGAGAGTTTGCGGGAACATTTTCTGCCGGTACTGTTTTTGTTTCAGGCAAAGCTTTAGGAGTTTCTATAGGTTTTTGTTCAAGTAATTTTGGTTCTGTTGATACTTTAACAGGAGCATCATCATGTAAAGGCAGTGCAAGTCTTTCATCAGCAACAGGAGTTTGCGAAGGTTCTGCATTTGTCACTTTTTTGCCCCATTTAGGAAGTTTTTCCTTTAAACCTGCAAATATACCTGATAATTTAGGCATTTTTACAGATATATTTTTCAATCCTGCAGATATATTTTTAGGAGTATCTTTAATACATTTTCCCAAAGCTTGGAAAATATTCATATTTTTAGCATTTTCAACACCCGATGCTTTTAATGCAGATTTAGCGCCCAATGCAGAAACACCAAGAGTAAAAGTACCTGAACCCATACCTTGCCATGCTTTTCTGGCTTGTTCATCTGTTTTAGCGGTTGCTTGTTTATAAATACCTTTTCCTATTTGGATTGCACCTGCCGCTGCACCTGCCGCAACAAATAAAGGAGCCGCTGCACCGCCTGTTAAGGCAATTAATGCAGCACCACCCGCTACTGATAATGCAGTTAAAGCTATATTTTTTGGTGATGAGAACATTGTTTTAACAGGTGCTATAAGCCCTTTTCCAAAGTTTTTTAATTTTTCTTTAAAGCTTATTTTACCGTCATCCTTGCCGTCTTGTGTATTTGAAGGAGTATAACTGTCTTTTTGTGTTTTAGGTACTGTTCCGTATCTTTTTTTAGGCCCTGATTTCATAACAGATAATATCAATCCTGTATTATCCATTAAATTATTTTGAACTCTAAACAAATCCTGCATAATTATCCCTGTTAATTTTTGTGATATATATATAAAAAAATTTTTAACATTAAAATTGACTTAATGTTAAAAATTATATTAATAAAATGTTATAATTCTAATTTGTCGTTTTAGGAAATGCGTTATAATATATTTCTTTTATTTTTTCTTTATCGTCAACGAAGTTACCGTCTTTATCAAGTTTAGTTACATCATCTGAACTTAAGAATATACATCCTCTTTTTTTGATTTCGGGATTATCTATCATTTCTTTAATAACAGAAACAGGGATTTTAGTTCGATTTTCAGCTTCTTTAAAAGATTTAAACTTAAATACATTTCCTTTTGCGGTAACTGCATATATAATGAATAACTCATGAAGATTTTGTGCATCTTTAATATTTGTATCAATATCAGAAGCCTTAACAAATTTATACCCGTCAACCTCCGGAACAATTCCGCCTAAACAGTTAGATATTTCCCAAGGTTTTATCCATAATTTATTTGCAGCTTCAGTTATACCCGAATACAATTTATAATTTCCGTCCTCATCGATTGCGTATATTTCATGACCTTTTTGTTTTTTATCAGGTAATTCCTGTTTTTTTGACCCTTTTAATTCATTAATTTTTTCTGCCATTTTTAGTTTATCTAAAGTTAAATTTAAATTATCATCAATAACATCAACATCTGAAGCTTTTATACAGAAATATTTTGCTCTGCTTGCGGGTTCTCCGTTCAATTTTTTTTCTATGGTTATAGGACTAATACTCAGTTTTTGTCTAATTTCTTCAATATATTTAAATTTTCTGTAAAATCCGTTAACATCTACAACGTAAATATCATCATTTTTATAATTAGCTTTAATAAGATTATAAAGTTTAGATTTATCAACTGCTGTTTTACCGTCAGCCCTTTTTGTTTCAATATCAGAGGCATAAACGCAGTAACCGTCTTCAAAATTGTAATTTGAACTTTCCAAATGTTTTTTTAATGCAGCATTATTTATATTCAAAACCTTGGAGGCTTCAAGTATAGAATTATACCGTTTATAGTCATTAATATCTTTTATAATATAAACAGGAATACCCTTTGGTTTTTTATCTGAATTAACAGATTTTACTTTTTGTGCGGGATTTAAAACAGCAACAGCCTCTTGTAATTTTTGCTGATTAACTCCTATAAATTGTCCGTTTTTATCTCTAACCTCGATATCCTTTGCACTAATACATACGTGCCCTTTTACGGTTTTTGTCACTCCGTTTATATTATTTATTATATTAGGATATTGAACACCTAAATGCTCAGCAGCTGATTTTTTTGAAAAATATTTTTTATAATTCCCTGATTTATCAATAACATATACTTGTTTTTCACCGTTTCTTTTACTCAAGTAATCATTAAGTTCTTTAGCTATTTGAGCAATCTTTTCTTCGTTTAATGATTTAGTCCCGTCTTGATTTTTTATTTCGACATCTTGAGCTAATACCGCAGCATATTCTCCTGCATATTTTGAGTAGCCTGATAAGCAATTTGAAATTATCGAAGTACTTAAACCTGTTTCTTTTGCTGCAGATTTACATTTATCAAACTTTTTTATTTGTTTTTTTGCATTAATTAAATAAAAAATTCTTTCGTTTCTTTGTCGTTTTTTATTATTTAATACTTTTTTTGCTTCATTTATTTTCTCAACGTCAATATAAGTATTGCCGTTTTCATCATTTACTTCTAAATCATCTGCGTATAAAAATACATAACCTTTATAGTACTTTAATTTCCCGTTTAAATTATTTGATATATAAGTGTTGTATAATCCGAGTTTGTCGCTTGCTTCTTTACCAGAGGAAAATTTTGTGTAGTTACCGTCTTTATCGACCGAATATATTTGTTTTGTTCTTTTTGTTTTTTTATACTTTAATACTTTTTTTATCTTATCAGTATCAACATGTATTTTTCCGTTTTCATCCTTAGTTTCTATATCTTTTGCATATAAAAATACATAACCGTTAGTGTAAATTAATTTCCCGTTTAAATTTTTAGATATATAAGTCTTGTCTATATTGAGTTCTTCGCTTGCTTCTTTAAGAGATGAAAATTTTCTGTAGTTCCCGTCTTTATCAACAGCATATATTTGTATTGTTTTTTTCCTTTTTTCAGGGTTATTCGGGTCTTCATCAGCATATTTCAAAGTGTACCCGTATAGGGTCTTTCTTCTTCCGCACATATAGTCATATATATTTTGCTTATGAACTCCTAATATTTTCGCAGCCTCCACGACTGAAGGATATTCTACCTGATTTCCGTCTTTATCCGTGCCGATTATATGAGTGCTTTTGCCTTTAAAATTTATATTAAAAGCAGGTTTAGGAACTTTAACCTTATAAATATTACTTTTTATTGTAGAAAAATTAACTCTCAAAACGCAATGTCCTTATATTATTCTTTAATTGTATAATAAAAAAAGATTTTAGAGTGAATATATTAATTTTCTATTCCGAATTTTTCTTCAATTAAAGATTGTATTTTGTCTTCATCTTCAACAAAGTTGCCGTTTTCATCAAGTTTCATTACCTGAGCGGAGGTTAAAAACATAGACCCGTTAATTATTTTATTTGTGTCATCAAGACAATCTTCTATTTTATCATATGGAATTCTTGTCATCTTTTGAGCTTGAGCCATAGAAACAAATATTTTATTTATACCGTCTTTATCAATCTGATATATATAAAAAGGCATTTTTTGTTTGGCCTGTCCTGTTCTGACGGGAAAACTTTTAACTATTTCATCAATTTTTTCTTGGTTAAGAGTAACTTTTCCGGTATCTGTAATTTCTTCAATAGAAGAAGCAAGAGCAAATTTAAATCCTGAAGCTGTTGATTTTTTACCTATCGTACAGTTAACTATATCGGCAGGTGTAATCTTTAATTTTTTAGCAGCATCGGTTATTCCGCTATATAAAATAACCTTACCATAACGGTTAACAGCATATATTTCATGTCCTGTACGTTTTTCAGGGATATATGGCGGAACTTGTATATTATGACTTTTAGGTGTTTCGCTTTTGCGTATGGGGCTATTTTGTTTTTTCTCAGTAGTTATTTTTTTCTCAGAAGTTTGGGGAGATTTTGCTTTTTTTCCGGTTTTTTTATTATCTTCTTTTGCAATAACCGCTTTTTCTGCGGAAGCAGCAGGAGAGTTCGCCCTTTTTTCAGTTTTTGTATTATCTTCTTTTGCTATATTTATTTTTGGTGCAGAAACCGCAGGAACTTTTGCCTTTCTTTCGGGTTTTTTATTTTCCTCTTTTGCATTATCTTCTTTTTCCGCTGAGGTTTTGGGAGTTTTTATTCCTTTTTCTGTTTTGTTTTTTTTAATTTTGAATGTGTCATCCGATGAATCCAAATGAACTCCTTCAAGTTTCCAATCAAAATTTTCTTTTGCAATTCTTAATCTTGTTTCATAGCCTAACGGTGTATCTAAAGTACGTGCAGGACTTTCGGTCTCATTTGTTATTTCCTGATTTAATTTAACTTCCTCAGACCTTTTTGGTACAGAAGGAACTGTTTGAGTTTTTTGGCTTAATACTTCATTCGGTTTTTTCTTTCTTAATTTAGACAATTTGGCAGCCAGCATATTAACTTTATCATTATCAACATAAGAACTGCCGTCACCCTTATGTATTTCTATTACTTCTCCATCAACTATTTTATACAGCATTCTTGTGTTCGGATTTGTTTTATATAAATCATGAAGATATTTATTTGCTTCTTTAAGCGAATTAAATTTAATTAAACTTGAGTCATACCCAAGTACATATATATTTTTTAGAGGTGCTTTAAAAGAGATATTATTAATTATCGGATTAAACATTATTTTCATATTTTTATTCCTTTTTATTAGTTCCAAAAACTTCATAATAAAGACTTTTTAATTTATCTTTATCGTCAACATAGCTGCCGTTTTCATCAAGTTTCATTGCTTCACCTGCACTTAAAAATATACATCCTCTTACTATACATTCAGGTTTATCAAGTGAATCTTCCACCATAAAAGCGGGAATTTTTGTTTCTTTTTCAATTTGTTCAACGGAATTAAACTTTAATACTCTGCCTTTTTTTGTCATTACGTATATGTATGATGGCAGCTGATTAATTTTATTTGTTGGTTTAACTATTGGGGTAAATGATTCAACAATAGCATTTAATTTATCTTTATCAACGCAAGAAGTACCATCAGGCAAGGTTTTTTCAAGGTTTTTGGCATAGATAAATTTTAAACCTTTAACGCAATCTGTTGCACCGCTAACACAATTAACAATCACGGCAGGAGAAATTCCAAGTTTTGTTGATGCCTCGGTTACTCCGCTATATTGCACTAATTTACCCTTTTTACTTACGGCATATAATTCATGCCCTGTTTTCTTTTTGATTTCTTGCTGTTTTACAGTCTTTTCAGGTTTTATTTTACTGACAGGAGGTTTTTGTTTTTTCTCAACTATTCCATCTTTAGGTTTTTTATATATTTTTTTATCTGTCTGAATATTAGATTTATTTGCAGATTTTAATGAATCAGGTTTTTGCGGTTTGATTTTTTGAGTATCCGCATTAGTATTACGGGGTTTATTAAAGTCAGGTCTGAATTTTTCAATATGTTTTCTGGTTCTTCTCTCTTTATTAATTGAATTTAATTTATCAATATCTAATTTGTATGTTCCATCGGACTGCTTTGTTTCAACTTCGTTTGCATAAATAATAACATAGCCTTTTACAATTTTTCTTATACCTTTTGCACCTGAAGAAATTTTATCATAAGCAACCCCTAATTTTTCTGCTGCTTCCCTTTGAATACTATATCTTTCATAACTGCCATCATCCTCTACAAGATAAACAGGACTGTTTTTAACACGAATACCTTCAGAAAGCTCTCTTATTTTACCTTCATTTATAATTACTCTTCCGTCATCAGTTGTATCTTCGACCTCAGCAGCCTCAACAAATCTGTATCTGCCGACACTTGAAAATTCACCTTGCAGATATCTTATTATATTATCTTCCGAAATATTAAGTTCTTTTCCTGCAATTGAAATATCATCAAACTTTTTATACTTACCTTCTATACCTATTGCATAAATTGGTTTACCTGCTATATCTTTTATATATTTTCTTGAAAATTTTTGTATTATTACTTCTTTAATTTTATTTTCGTCAACAAAATAACTTCCGTCATCATTTCGGATTTGAACGTCCAAGGCTTTTGAAAAAGTATAATCGCCGGCTGTATTTTTTCTTCCCGTAAGGCAATTTGATATTCTTGATGGCGCAATACCCAGTTTTTCGGAGGCTTTTAATTGAGAATCAAATCTTTCATAAGTTCCGTTTTTATGAATAGCATAAAAAGAATTTCCGTTATTTGATTCATAAGCTTTAATTTGTAATTCTTTAAGTGCATCAGTATCAATAGTTATATTGCCGTTTTCATCTTTTTTTTCAACTTGGGAAGCAAAAACAAAAATTTGATTTTTCCCTCCGCCATGCGACATATGATATCTCATATTTGATGGTTCTATGCCGTAATATTCAGCTGCTTCTTTTTCATTAGCAAATTTTTTATAATTGCCTTTTTCATCAATAGAGTATACAGCAATTGCCTTCCCTTTATGTCCATCCGGGATATTATTAACTTCATTAATTTTAGCTTTTAATTTATCATTATCTATAACGGAATTTCCATCACTATCTTTACTTTCAATTTCTGAGGCTCTAAAAAAATAATATCCTTTTGTTTTTTTGACATGTCCGCATAAACATCCCGAAACAGATTTTGGATTAATACCTAATTTTTCTTGTATCTCTGAAGTTCCTTGAAATTTATCACATGATAAATCATCTTTTACAGCATAAATATAAGGTTTAACACCACCTTTAAAACTTAAATAATTTGATATTTTACATGGATTAAATAACACTCTCATTATTTTTTATCTTTCTCATAATATTTGCAGGATAAAATTTTAGAAATAAAAAGCCGAAGACAAACCTTCGGCTTTTTAAATAACTAAATTACATCAAATTTATAACTTGTTGATGCCTTTTCATTATGTTTTTTAGCGATTTTTTCTACTTTAGCCATATCTACTTCGCCATTTTTACCTTGAATATCCTGATATCTTGCAACAACATAATGTCCTGTAGGTAAAGCTCGTTTTTTCATGCTTTCTGCAATAGGACCTTGTAATGTTTTTTGAGATAAAATATCACTTTTTATTGCAGCATAATTATATAAACCTTCAGGTGATTTAACTAAGTTTGCATCGGGAGATATTACATAAAAACTGTTAACCCAGCTTATTTGACCCTTATCGGACTTTTGTCTTGCACTAAAATTTACATTCCCATAATTTGGGGAAAAAGATACTTTCATTTTTTTTAAATTCCTTTCTTTTAGATTTACAATCAAACAAAAAACCATAAAAATTTTTTTTGCTAATTAAAATTTTTTATTATCATGGTTTACCGTAAATTGAAGGAAATTACCTATCAGATTTTCATTCCAAACCTGAACATAATTAGGGACATTTAATACGCAAGGTGTAAAATTCCAAATATATTTAATACCCGATTTAACTAAAAAATCCGTAACTTCTTGAGCAAATTGCCTCGGAACGGTTAAAATAACAATTTTAACCTCCTGTCTTTCAGCCATTTCAGGAAGTTTATCGATATCATATACTTTTTTTCCGTTAATTATTGTACCGATTTTTAAATAACTGTTATCAAAAAGAGCAGAAATATGAAATCCGTATGCTTCAAAATTATCATACTTCGCAAGCGCCATAGCAAGATTGCCCGCTCCTACTATATAAGCATTTTTTATAGTCTTAAACTTTAAAGTTTCTTCTATTAAACTTTTTAAATCATAAGCTTTGTATCCGACTTTGCACTTTCCTTTATACTTTAAAAGTGCAATATCTTTTCTTACTTGAGTATTATCAATATGCAATAAATCAGCTATTTGAGGACTTGATATATATTCAATATTTTTTTCTATATAATCTGTCAAAATGCTGTGATATAAAGTTAACCTGTTAATAACTTTATCCGTAATAACTTTTTTCATTTAGATAATCCTAAAAAAGAGAGGAGCAAAAAGCCCCTCTCAAAATGTGTAAATTAAACTATACCTTTATATGCATCAAGGTAAATTTTCTTTATGTCTGACATTAACGGATAAACAGGGTTAGCGCCCGTGCATTGATCGTCAAATGCAAGTTCAACAAGTTCATCCAAGTTAGCCATAAAGGTCTTTTCATCAACACCAAAATCTTTAATAGAATTTGGAAGATTAATTTTCTTCATAAGGTTATCAACGGCTTTAATAAGAAGTTCAACCTTTTCATCATCATTCTTACCGCCCAAGCCGAGTTCATCAGCAACCTGTCCGTATCTTGTTTTAGCGCAAGGGAACTTGTACTGAGGGAATATGGCTTGTTTTTTCGGTGCGTCAGATGCGTTAAATTTAATAACTTGTCTGATTAATAAAGCATTAGCAACACCATGCGGTACATGATACATCGCACCTAACTTATGAGCCATAGAGTGGCAAACACCTAAGAACGAGTTAGCGAATGCCATACCTGCAATAGTTGCGGCATAATGCATTTTTTCTCTTGCTATAGGATCATTAGCACCTTCATTATATGACCGTTCTAAGTATCTGAATACCAATTTTGTTGCCTCTAAAGCATTTGAATTAGTAAAGTTTGTTGCCATATTTGAAACATAAGCTTCAAGTGCATGAACTAAAGCATCAATACCTGAAGCGGAGGTTAAACCTTTCGGCATTCCGTCAACAAAGTTCGGGTCTACGATTGCCATATTAGGTGTTAATGCATAATCTGCTATAGCATATTTTACGTGTGTTTCATCATCCGTAATAATAGCAAACGGAGTAACTTCACTGCCCGTACCTGATGTTGTAGGAATTGCAACCATTGTAGCCTTTTTCCCAAGCTCCGGTATTGAGCAGATTCTCTTTCTTATATCCATAAATCTCATTGAAATATCAGAGAAATTAGTTTCAGGCTGTTCATACATTAACCATAATATTTTAGCGGCATCCATAGGAGAACCCCCGCCTAATGCAATAATTACATCAGGTTCAAAAGGTCTTAAAATAGATATTGCCTGATTAATTGTAGATAATGTCGGGTCGGGTTTTACATCAAAGAATACTTCATGTTCAATGCCGATTTCATCAAGAACTTTAGTAATAGTATCAACGGCACCCGAGTTAAATAAAAATCTGTCCGTAACAATAAATGCACGTTTTTTACCTGCAAGTTCTCTTAATGCTAAATCGGTAGCACCTCTTTTGAAGTAAATTTTAGCAGGAACCTTAAACCACAACATATTTTCTCTCCTTTCAGCAACGGTTTTGTAGTTAAGTAAGTTTTCAACACCAACGTTACCCGAAACGGCATTGCCGCCCCAAGAACCGCAGCCGAGTGTTAAAGACGGTTCTAATTTAAAGTTATATAAGTCGCCGATACCGCCTTGAGAAGATGGTGAGTTAACCAAAACTCTGCATGTAGGCATTTTTTCGGCATATTGGTCAATTCTTTCTTTATGGCGGTCATCGGTATAAATAACCGAAGTATGACCTGCACCGCCTTTTGAAACAAGTTCATAAGCCATTTCAGCAGCCTCTTCAAAATTCTTTGCTTTATACATTGATAAAACAGGGGATAATTTTTCACGGCTGAACGGGTCATTCCAATCAACTTTTGGTCTTTCAACCAATAATATTTTAGCATTATCGGGAACTTTAAATCCTGCAAGTTTAGCAATTGTATGAGCAGTTTGTCCTACTACTGCAGCATTTGCAGTTCCTCTTTTAGGATCAATTAAAGGTAAATCAACTAATTTTTGTGTTTCAGTTTTATTTACAAGGTAAGCACCACGATATACAAATTCTTTTTTAACTTCTTCATAAACATCTTTAACAACAATAACGGATTGTTCCGATGCACAAATCATACCGTTATCAAATGTCTTAGACATAAGGATTGAAGAAACAGCCGTTTTAATATCAGCAGTTTCATCAATAACCGCAGGAGTATTGCCGGGGCCTACACCTAATGCAGGGTTGCCGGATGAGTATGCGGCTTTAACCATGCCGGGACCGCCCGTTGCTAAGATACAATCAATTTCTTTATGATTCATTAAAGCACTGGATAATTCAATAGAAGGAACATCAATCCAGCCGATAATATTTTCGGGAGCTCCTGCTTTAACTGCTGCATCCAAAACGACTTTAGCAGCCGCTATAGTTGATTTTGTAGCTCTCGGATGCGGTGAAAAGATAATACCGTTTCTTGTTTTTAAAGCGATTAACGATTTAAATATTGCGGTAGAAGTAGGGTTTGTTGTAGGAATAATACCTGCTAACACCCCTAAAGGTTCAGCAACGACTTTTATACCGTTAGCTTTATCTTCTCTAATAATTCCGCAGGTTTTAGCATTTTTATGTTTATTATAAATATATTCTGATGCAAAGTGATTTTTAATAATTTTATCCTCTAAAACCCCCATGCCTGTTTCTTCAACAGCCATTCTTGCAAGAGGAATACGAGCCTTATCGGCAGCAGCTGCTGCAGCTTTAAATATTGCATCCACTTGTTCTTGAGTGTATGTTTCAAATATTTTTTGAGCTTTTTTAACTTTTGATATCAATACTTCTAACTGTTCTAAGGTTTCAACAGTATTTGTTTGATTCAAAGCTTTTTCTAAAGCATCAACATTTTTTTTGGTCTTTACCGTTTTCTTTACGGTAGTTTTAGTCGTAGATTTACCCTTTGTTGCCATAATGTTTCGAATCCTTTCGTGATTAAAATCTCTATTTACAGCAAACCATAAAATTTCATGAAAGTCAATAATTTCACAGATTAAGAACTTATAAAGATACTCGGAATATTTTTAACAAAATACCCTCTAAACAGAGTAGGGAATTAAAAAATCTTTATGATATAACTTATTGATATAAATCGGATATAGTTATATGGGAAATACTTTAATGCACGAATTAAGCGACAGTTTTAAAAAATATTTATTGGTAAAATATACACAATCAAAATTAAATCACAGCAGGAAGAATTTATTTAAAACACTTCCCTGGATACAAAGTAAAAGTATTTTTAATACAATTAATACACATTTAAACTTATTATTAAATTCTTTATTATCAACATCTGACAGACAATCTTTAAGACAAAATAAATTTATAGTAGATTCTATTTTTAAATATACTCTTGAAAGAAGTGAAAACCTTTTAAAATCCAATAAAAAGACAAGAGATATTAAATCTTATATGCAATTAAACTCATATATTGTTTATGATGAAATAATTAAGGGATTAAAATCCGATAAAAACAAAAAGACAATAAAATTTAACATTGAAAAGCAATTATCCGAAATTCAGGAAAAATTGGATTCAAAAACAGATATAAATTCAATATTAGAAACAGTAATTACTCAATAATATCAGTTAAATTATTTTTGTTTAACAGATGCCTTCACCGATTTACTATTTTTTTGATTTAACCATTGAGTTTTATATTTTAATACCAAGGCAAACGGACAATTATTACCTTCCCAAGTGCCGCTTATAACTTTTTCGGATTTATCAACCTCCAAAATTCTGTTACAATAAGCATTAATTGACTGACCACCAAAAGTTGTACCTTGATAATATGAAGTATTTCCATAGTGGTTGATTGTACCACTTGTATCTGAAGGCATATCAATTGTTTTATTATCTCTCCAAACATAAATTTTTCTGCCTGCAATAACCTTTTCTTCAGATGGAAATCCCCATTGATTAATTACCGTATTTATATTTTCTCCAATCCAGCTTTCAATTATTGTAGTCATTGTTTTATTAACACCGGCAGAAAATGAGGGCTGAATACTAAAAAAAACTACTGATATAAATATAAAACTTTTTAGAATAAATTTCATATTAATTTTTTCCACTCACTTTAATTAGTATTATACCTATATTTGCTAAAAACACAAATATATTAACAAGGCTGTCTTAATATATAATCAAACTTTTTAAGACCGTTAATTAAAGCGGGATTATGAATACCTTTAGCCTGTAATGCTTTCACTAAAGCATCTGCAAAATTTAAACCTTTACCTTTAGAAAGATTATCAAAATATTCTTTTTCATAATCTCTTGTTGCTCTATAAGCCCAATTTGCACTTTGTGTATTAGGTTCATTAATTCTTCTATCAGAACCTAAAATATCAGGCAGAGTAGCAAATTGATTTTTTGTAGTAAATAATTCAGCAAAAGCTGCATCTGCAAGTTTTTTATTTGATGATTTAAGTTCATGTGCATTTAATTTTAAATCTTTAGCCAATATTTCTGCTTTATTTGGCGAATCTTTTTTATTCGTAACCTGCTCTATTAAAGTAGGGTCATCGTGTGTACCTATACCAATTGTATAATCACCGGGTTTCATATTCTGGTATTTATTATCAGACTTCGCTTCATAGTGTTTAACCCTGCCCCAATCAGACTTTGAATAACGGGTTATATGAATTAATTCTGCGCCTGTATTTTTTACGGCCTCCAATGAGTCATAAGCATTTCCACCCAGCAGTTCCAAAAATACTCTATCATGAGGTACATTATTATTATCCGCAGCTTTTAAAATAATATTTTTTATAATATATCTGCCGTTATCAGGAACTTTCGGATCAGAAATTTTTTTGCCCAGCTTATTCCCGTTTGAATCGAATTTATCGTACCCGTTTTCTTTAATCGGCTCACAGAGTATTGGTTTAATTAACTGCCAAGCTGCATCAATTCTTACACCGTTATATCTTTTGAAGAATAAGTTAAATTTATTATATAAAAGTTCACCCGCATCGGATTTTATCTTTCCGAAATCAATAGCAGGCGACCAGCAGGAATACTGATTATTCCCTATATCACAGCCAAAATCGATATTATCGTAAAATGCCGACTTATGCGCCCATACATCTTTAGCCGAAAACCCTATCTGACAGTCGCCGTAGATTTCAATACCCTGGCGGTTAAATTCTGCTTTAGATTCTTGCTGCTGTTTATCTGCGATAAATTGAACAAATTCACTAAAATCAACAATATTTATGCCATTTTCATCGGTAACTTTTTTAAGATTTTCAATTAATTTTTTGTTACCTTCTTTTGTTGCAAAAACATTTTGATACTCATACGGCCAATCTTTTACATTTTCTGATTTATTTAATTGCGCACTCGCATCAAACAGCGCATCTTTTTCAAGCCAATATTCATTTTCTTTTTTAAATTTTTCAAATTCTTTTTTTAAAGGCGAAGAAGAATCCAATTTGGAAAACTCTACAAAAGCCTTCTTAAGCATAGCTTTCTGCCCGTCAGCACTAAATATATTATCATAATTGACCGAATCCGATTTTTTTGTACGATTCATATATGAAGAATTAATATCATCTTCTGAAAGTAAACTGCCGTAACGGTCACTTTGAAGCTTTGTTAAATCTATAATATGCATACCGAGTGAAAAACTTGTTCCCGAGTATGGGGAGCGGATAAAATTAGAAATTTCGCCCTGAGGCTGCAACTGAATAGAGTTTATACCGCACATTGCCTTTAAAAATCTCGCCATCTTTTGAGCATCATACGAAAAACTTGATCCTATTCCCGTGTCATGTTCTTGAGTAGGTACACTGAAATCAAATATTGTTGCCGTAGTTTTTTCCAGACCCAATGCTTGTTTGGCCTGATTTTGAAGAGCAGAAAATTCTTCTTTTTCTTTACTTGTCAAACTTCTGCCGAAAGACACCATTGGTTTAATGCTAGTTACTTGCATGCACACATACTCCTATAAGACCTTATATATATAATAAACGTAAAAAAAATATTTGCCAGTTTTAATAAAAATATTAACAAATAATAAAAAATATGATATTTTATATTTTGTACCTGCCGGAGAAAAAGTATGGAAGAAAAAAGACCCGAGTGGAGTTCGCATATCAGTTTTATTATTGCGACTGTAGGTAGTGCTGTAGGACTTGGCAATATTTGGAGATTTCCTTATATTATGGGAAAAAACGGCGGGGCTATTTTCCTTTTTACTTATCTTTTATTAATTGCATTTATTTGTATAATTCCACTTTGCTGTGAATTAGGGTTAGGAAAAATATACAAAAAAGATGCCATTAATACTTTTAAAACGATAAATCCAAAATATAAATGGCTCGGCTGGCTATGTATTATAACGGTTACATTAATACCATGTTTTTATTTTGTTGTCGGAGGCTGGATTTTAAATTATATCTGGGTATTTATAACAGGTCAGCTCCCCGATAATTTCTCACTATATTTTTCCTCTTTCAGCGCACAAGCTTTTATGCCTTGCTTTTTAACGATTTTATTTTTAATAATGACCGCCATATTTCCGTTTAGAGGAATAAATGACGGAATTGAAAAAGCTAATAATTTAATGATGCCTTTATTTGCGGTAATGCTGTTTATACTTGCAATTTTTGCACTTACCCTGCCGGGGGCAAAAGAAGGATTAGCTTTTATGTTTCACCCCGATTTTTCAAGATTTGATAAAACAATGGTTTTAACTGCATTAGGGCAGGCATTATTTACCTTAAGTATAGGAATGGGAACTATTTTAACCTACGGAAGTTATATGAAAGAAAATACAAAAATTGTAAAATCAGCTTATACTTTGATTATATGCGATACAACCATTGCAATACTCGCAGGAATAATGATATTCCCTATTGTATTTTCTTTTGGAGTTGAGCCTTCAGCAGGTGCAGCTCTTGCATTTATTTCAATGCCTCAAATGTTTTCTCAGTTTCCTTTAGGAGTTATCTTCGGGCTGATATTTTTTGCCCTTTTATTCTTTGCATCAATAACATCAGGTATAAGCATGATGGAAACAACCGTCGCTGCTTTTATTGATAATTTTAAACTTTCAAGAAAAAAATCAACCCTATTGGCAACGGTAATAATCGGATTAATAAGTATCCCCGCTTCACTGTCTTTCGGGATTTTGAGCAATTTTAAAATATTTGATAAAACAATTTTTGACCTGCTTGATTACTCAACATCAAATATATTCTTACCTTTTAATACACTTTTGATTTGTTTAATAGCGGGATGGTGCATTCCAAACTTTTGGAAAAAAGTTTTCGGAGAAAGCTTTTTTGGCGGAGTATTTAATATTTTATTAAAATTTATAGTACCTTTTGTTCTTATTTGTGTACTAATTTCGGGAATATATTAATTTTTGTAACAATAATAATTACTATAAGAAAATTATATATAACAATCGTTTTTTTTATATATAAGTAATAAGAAAGGGTTATTTATGATTAATAATGTTCAATACCCAAATTTAAATATTAGAAACATAGCTGCCAATAAAAATATACAAAAGAATGAAATAAATCAAACCGTCAATAAAAAGAGTTCAGATATAATTTCTATAACTGATAATATAGAAGAAAGTATTATAAAAAGAGGTAAATTGAGTTTAAAAGACCCTAAAACAATTTATTCCGGAACTATTAATAATAAACAGACATATATAGAAGGTGTAACTAAAGGTCTTTTTAAAATCAAAGGGAGTTATAAAGGTATTATTGATAATAAGCCCATAAATTTTAATCAAGAAGGTAGAAATATCATAGGAAGTTACAATAACATAGATTTTGATTTAAAATTTGAAAATAAAATATTTAATCCGATAAAAATTACGGGAACCATAAACGGGGAAGAAATATCTTTTGAATTTCCGGGTTCTAAAATACCTGAAGATAGCGCAACTCAAGATTTATTAACCATGTTTTTAATGCTTAATGGTTATAAAGCATCTGCAAAAAATGGTGAATATAAAAAATTGCAATTATCTAATTGGTCACGAAAAGAACAAGAAATGGCACTTTTATATAATATGAACTGTAAATAGTACGTAATTTATATTAAAAAAGGGAAGTTCTTACTTCCCTTTTTAGTATTTATACCTTTTTTTGGCTCGTTCGCTTTGCTCAACTCCGCCCTACGGAAAACCGCTTCTTGTAATTTCCTTACGGCTCAATCTTGTATCTTCGTTTCAAAAGCCTTTCGGCTTTTTGCACTCCGACCGATTTGCGCCTTCTCGGGCTCGTTCGCTTTGCTCAACTCCGCCCTACGGAAAATCCGTTTCTTGAAATTGCTTTTCGCTCGTTTTTGTCGTTGCTTACGCATTCGCTGTCGCAACTTCAAAACTCGCTTACCGGGTTCGTTTCACTCCACCCGTCCGCAATTTCGCTATGCCATAGCCTTTTCAACAGCAACTGCAACAGCAACCGTTGCACCTACCATCGGGTTATTACCCATTCCGATTACACCCATCATTTCAACGTGAGCCGGAACGGAGGATGAACCTGCAAATTGCGCATCACTGTGCATTCTGCCCATTGTATCAGTCATACCGTAGCTTGCAGGGCCTGCTGCAACGTTATCGGGGTGAAGTGTTCTTCCTGTTCCTCCGCCTGATGCTACTGAGAAGTATTTCCTTCCGTTTTCGATAGCCCATTTCTTATATGTTCCTGCAACGGGATGTTGAAATCTTGTCGGGTTCGTTGAGTTACCTGTTATAGATACATCAACACCTTCTTTTATCATAATTGCAACACCTTCTGATACATCATCAGCGCCGTAGCATTTAACTTTTGCTCTTTCTCCGTCTGAGAACGGTGTTTCTTTTACAACTTTTAATTCGCCTGTTTTATAGTTATATTCGGTTTCAACATGGGTAAAACCGTTTATTCTTGAAATTACATATGCCGCATCTTTACCTAAACCGTTTAAAATTACTCTTAAAGGCTCTTTTCTTACTTTATTTGCATTTCTTGCAATACCAATAGCGCCTTCAGCGGCAGCAAATGATTCGTGACCAGCTAAGAAACAGAAACATTTTGTTTCTTCTCTTAATAACATAGCACCTAAATTACCGTGACCTAAGCCTACTTTTCTTGTATCACCTACTGACCCCGGAACTGCAAACGCTTGCAACCCCTCTCCGATAGCTTCAGCTGCATCTGCCGCATTCTTTATACCTTTTTTTATTGCAATGGCACATCCCAGTGTATATGCCCAAGAGGCATTATCAAATGCAATCGGCTGAATGCCTTTTACTATTTCATCTACATTTATTCCTTTTGACAAACATAATTCGTTAGCTTCGTCCAAAGACTTAAATCCGTATTTATCAAGGGCTTTTGCTAAGGATTTTTCACGTCTGTCCTGTCCTTCAAATTTTGCCATATCTTTATTTCCTTTTTAATTAGTTCTACTTTTTTGTCATTACTATTGCTTACGAGGGTCTATTGTTTTAACCGCATCGGCAAATCTGCCGTATGTTCCGATATTCTTTTCATAAGCTTCTTTCGGGTCAACTCCTTTTTTAATTGCATCCATAACCTTACCTAAGTTTACGAATTTATACCCGATAACTTCATCATTTTTATCTAAACCGAGTTCTAAGATATAGCCTTCAGTTAAAGAAAGATATCTTACACCTTTTTGTTTTGTTGAGTGTATAGTACCTACCATTGAGCATAAACCTTTACCAAGGTCTTCTAAACCTGCGCCTACAGGAAGTCCGCCTTCAGAAAATGCTGTTTGTGTTCTGCCGTATACTATTTGTAAGAATAATTCTCTCATTGCTACGTTAATTGCATCACAAACAAGGTCTGTATTTAAAGCTTCAAGAATGGTTTTTCCGGGAAGAATTTCGCCTGCCATAGCAGCCGAATGTGTCATGCCCGAACATCCTATTGTTTCTACCAAAGCTTCTTGAATAACACCTTCTTTAACATTTAAAGTTAATTTGCAGGTACCCTGTTGAGGCGCACAGCACCCGCATCCGTGAGTTAAACCTGATATATCTTTAATCTCTTTGCATTTTGTCCATTCGCCTTCTTGCGGAATTGGAGCAGGTATGCCTTTTACACCTCTTTTTACACAGCATTGATTTTCGATTTCATGTGTAATTTGCATTATTACCTCCTGTTTTTTATATAAAATTGATTTCGTTAATTTGATTATATTACAAATATAAATTTATTTATGTCATGAAGTTTAATTTCCGAGGCTAAAAATATTATAAATTTCTTCATCGGAAAGTTCAGTTATAACTTTTTCGCCTTCAAATACGGCAAGGTTTACAAGTTCTTTTTTCTGTTTTATCATTTCGTCGATTTTTTCTTCAAAAGTTCCTAAAGTAACAAGCCTATGAACCATAACATTTTTATCCTGACCTATGCGGTAGCTTCTGTCTGTTGCCTGTTCTTCAACTGCAGGATTCCACCATAAGTCATAATGAATAACATTTGTTGCTGATGTTAAGTTTAAACCCGTTCCGCCCGCTTTTAATGATAAAAGCATTATCTTTTGTTCGGGATTTGTTTCAAATTCATTAAGCATTGCCTGCCTTTGATTTGTATTTAATGAACCGTGGAAAAACAGAGGGGTTACATTTAATTCATTTTGAATAATAGTTGAAAGAATATTCCCCATTTCTTTATATTGAGTAAATGCAATTACCTTTTCATCATTTTCCAAAATTTGAGAAAGCAGAGATATAAATTTCTCGGTTTTGCCCGATACATCCTTTGTCATTTCCCCGTATTTTAAATATTGGAACGGATGATTACAAATTTGTTTTAAAGCTGTTATGAGTTTAAATATAATTCCTCGTCTGTTTATGCCCTTTTGACCTGAAATATCCGTCATTAAGGTATTCAGAGTTCTTTCATACAAAGCTGCCTGAGTTTTTGTCAAGTAACAATATTCATCAAGCACCATTTTTTCGGGCAAATCGTCTATAATTGTTTTATCGGTTTTTAATCGTCTTAAAACAAACGGAGATATTGAAAGCTTAAGTTTATCAGCCTGTTCGTACTGTTTAAATCTTTCAATGGGGATAGCATAACATTTTTGGAAATCCCTTATTGAACCTAAATATCCTTTGTTTATAAAGTCAAATATACTCCATAGTTCGGTTAATTTATTTTCAACGGGAGTACCCGTCATTGCTATTTTTATGTCTGATTTTAATGACTTAACCGCTGTTGTTTGAGAGGTATCGGGGTTTTTAATATTTTGAGCCTCATCAACAACCACCATGCCCCACTCATGTTTTTTAACTTCTTCTATATCAATTCTCAATATTGCGAAAGTTGTAATTATAACATCAGCTTTCAGGTCAAGTTCTCTTTCAGGGCCATGATATGCGCTTGCTTTTAAAGAGGGAGCAAACATATTCAACTCTTTAATCCAGTTTCCCATAAGTGTTGTAGGACAAATAACCAAAATAGGTGCCTTTAACTTTCCTTCCTCTTTAAGTTTAAGCATTAAGCTTATCACCTGAATTGTTTTACCAAGCCCCATATCATCTGCTATGCAAGAGCCAAACCCTTTTGTCGTATTGGTATAAAGCCATTTTAACCCGCCCACCTGATACGGTCTTAATACTCCGTTTAAGCCTTCTGGCGGTGTTACTTCCACTGTTTTACCTATATCTTTTACAATATTTGCAAATGCCTCGTCATAATCAAATTCATACTCGTTCAAATGCCCTGAAAATGCGGCATGAAGCATTTCCATTCTGCTTATTTTATCAATTTTCGGATTTTTTAATTTATTTATTATTGCTTGCGCTTCATTTTGATCTATTAAAATATATTTGTTTTTAAACTCTATAATTCCGTTGGCATCTTTTATAAGTTTTTCAAACTCCTCAACGGAAATTTTTTCATCCCCGATTGAGACTTGGAAAGAAAAATCAAAAATTCCCGCTAAGCTAATATTTCCGCCTTTTCCGTTTAATATATCAGCAACATCCTGTTCTCTTGAGGTCTTAATTTTGGCATTAATAGAAGCTCTTGGGACGACAATATTGCCGAAATTTGGCGGGAAGTTTATATTAATCCCCGCTTTATTAAGGTAATAAGCGGTATGTATCATTAATTTATAAACATCATTTAATGATAAGAATAATTTTAAATTTTCCTCATCTTCAAATAGAGTTTCCAGTTCTTTATAATACCTCAGTGCATAATTCAGCTGTTTTTCAACGATATTAACCAGATAACTGCTTTGATATCCCCAGTATGTACCGTTTTTATATATTTCAAGGAGCGGTTTTGCGGGTTCTTTTTCATTTAATTTTTTATCA
Organism: Candidatus Gastranaerophilales bacterium; assembly: GCA_947625305.1. Lineage (GTDB taxonomy): Bacteria > Cyanobacteriota > Vampirovibrionia > Gastranaerophilales > Gastranaerophilaceae > Avigastranaerophilus. Next base: position 94,378 of record CANQNW010000001.1, read on the forward strand.
TTAGCTTTAACGGATATTGTTAAAACAAATTTATCCTCTTCAAGTTTTTCAATATCGAGTTGAGGGCTCACGGGGTATTTACCTATATAAATTTCATCCAGCCATTCGCTGATTGCATCCGCCAAATCCAATGAGCGGATATATCTTTTATTATTTACGGGTTTTAAAAAGTATATTGAAGATACTATTTCTTTAAATCTGTATGCTTTAAATTTAAGGAAGCTGAAAATTAAATAATTTAAGTAGTTTTCAATTAAAATGTCCGCAATATTTTTTATATTGGAAATTTTTGAAAAATTAAGAGAATAAACCTCATCAATTGAACTTTGCAATAAATCATTTATGGCAAACATCTCATAGTTTATTGAAAAGAACTTATCCGTTTTATTAACTTTCGGAAGAAAATAAAGTTTTTCAACTACTTTTTTTACAAACTGGGTAAGTACGTTTAAAATTTGGAAAGATTCAGATACTGACGGATTATCAATAATACAATCAAAACCCGAAAAATATTCCCAAATGAGTTCTAAAGGGATTTTATATCCTATTTTTTCAACTACTTCACCATTTTCTTCAACCCCGTATGCGACTGAGGAAAATCTAAACATAGAGCCTTTTGATTTTAAATAAAAATCAAAATTATTTGTGGGAGTAACAAAAACTTCTATTTTCCCCGATTCTTTTATTATATGAAAATCCGTATTTTTAATAACATTACTTGAATTTTGAAAAGTTGAAGCAAATTCATCTTCAACCAGCTGATAAATAGTGCTGAGCATCAGCCTAAAGTCTTTTTTTTCACATCCTACAGGGTTTTCCGTAAGATTATGAAACATTTCATCTATATTATTTTTTTTAAACGAAAACGAAAATTTATTATTAATAAGTGTTTCAGCTGTCATAAAATACCTCTAAACCGCCCTTGAAATATTATACATTAAAAAAAATTTTAAAAAAAATATTTGTTTATGATTTTGCAATATGCTATAATCAGCTTGTTTTTAGATGTAAAAACAGGAGTGAAGTATGAAAAAATTTTTAACAGGATTATTTACGTTAGTCCTTACACTATGTTTTTCCTGCATAGCAAATGCTTGTGACATTGAAGGATTATATGCAAACTATCAGGCAGTATATATACCTAAAATAAAAACTTGGTCAACCGCCGGAATGGCAGAGGGCAGAATAATATTAACAAAGAGAACAACGATAGGTTCGGGAAATTATTCCGAATACTACTATGGGAACGGGAAACTTGCCATCGCACTAAAATCTAATTTTGAATTTATTAAAGACGGACAGCTTATCGGTGTTGATAATGCAGGTTTAAAATATTACAAAATCCGCTATAATACAAAATCTAAAAAATTTGTTGAAACTCCGTTATCGGAAAAAGAGTTACAAAAATTATTTCCTAACGCAAAAATCGTAAAAATTTCACAATTTACAAACAATGAATATACTTTAAATAAACCGTTTTTTAAAGAAAGAACAATTCTTCTTTTAAATGATACTGATAAATATTTTCACAAATACACATATACCCCTTCATCAGTACAAACAACAGATATTAAAGGTTTAATTACGGTAAAACATATAGGAAAAGTTAAATTTTCATTATACGGCGATAAAACAAATGTGTTAACAATCAAAGTTAAAGATAAAAAAGCATGCTGTAAATGCGGAGTTGATTGTACATGTTCACCAAAATGCAATTGTAAAAATGAATGCAAATGCGGTAGAGATTGTAACTGCGCACCGAAATGCAAATGTGGTAAAGATTGCAAATGCGCTCCAAAATGTAATTGTGCTCCGAAATGCAACTGCAAAAAATAGTAAATATTACAATGATAAAAAAACCTCCCAAAAGGAGGTTTTTTTTAATGAAAAAAAATAATGCTTATGATAAAATTTTTATAAGTTATGGAGTAAAAACATGATAGGAACAAAAGACGTAGAGCATGTTGCAAAACTTGCAAGATTAAAACTTACGGAAGAAGAAACGGAAAAATATTCAAAACAGCTGGGCGAAATATTAAAATATGTAGAGCAAATGAATGAAGTTGATACTACAGGGGTAGAACCTATGCCCCATGCAATCCCCGTATATAATGTAATGCGGGAAGATGAAGTTAAATACGAACAGACAAAAGAAGAATTAATGGCAAATGCTCCGTATGAAGAGAACGGATTTTTCAGAGTGCCGAAGATAAATTAACGAATAGAGGAAAGAATGAGTACTAAATATATATTTGTAACAGGCGGTGTTGTATCATCATTGGGGAAAGGAATAGTTGCCGCATCATTAGGCAGATTGTTAAAAGCAAGAGGATTTAATGTAGTAATCCAAAAATTTGACCCGTATATTAACGTAGACCCCGGAACAATGAGCCCATTCCAGCATGGTGAGGTTTTTGTAACCGATGACGGTGCTGAAACAGATTTAGATTTAGGGCATTATGAAAGATTTACCGATACAAATCTTGGACAGATAAATAATGTTACCTCTGGAAGTATTTATCAAACCGTTATAAATAAAGAAAGAAGAGGAGATTATTTAGGCGCTACGGTACAAACAATTCCTCACATCACAAACGAAATAAAATCAAGAATAAAAAAGGCAACTCAGCAATTTAAGCCTGATTTCATAATAGCTGAAATCGGCGGAACTATAGGTGATATAGAGAGTTTGCCGTTTATTGAAGCAATAAGACAATTCCGCTCGGAAACAGGGTTCGGGAACAGTATATCAATCCACGTAACACTTTTACCCTACCTTCCGACCTCGGGCGAATTAAAAACAAAACCTTCCCAGCACAGTGTAACAAACTTAAGAAGTTACGGAATACAGCCTGAAATACTTGTTTGCAGAACTGCAAAACCTATTCCTAAAAAAGAAAAAGAAAAACTTGCGCTGTTCTGCTCTGTTCCTAAAGATGCAATTATTGAATGCCGTGATATGAAAAGTATTTATGAAGTTCCTCTGGCATTAGAAGAACAAAACCTGGCAGGGGTTGTACTTCAAAGGTTATTTATGCAGGATGTAAAACCCGACTTAGACTCTTGGAAAAATCTTGTATACAAAATAAAAAATCCTAAAAAGACAATAAGAGTAGCCATTGCAGGGAAATATACAAAACTGTCTGATGCATATATCTCAGTTGTGGAATCCTTAAAACATGCAGGCTATTATAACGATGCACAAATTGATATTAAATGGATAAACTCCGAAGACTGCATTGAATATGAAAAAGCAAAAGAAGCATTAGCGGATGTTGATGCTCTTGTAGTCCCCGGGGGCTTTGGCATTAGAGGAATTGAAGGGAAATTAAACGTAATAAGATACGCAAGAGAAAATAACCTTCCGTTCTTGGGCTTATGCTTGGGTATGCAATGCGCTGTTATTGAATATGCAAGAAATGTTGTAGGCTTAAAAGATGCAAATTCAATGGAATTTAATGAAAATACTCCGTATCCCGTTATAGATTTAATGGTTGAACAAAAACACGTAGAAGGCTACGGCGGAACAATGAGATTAGGCAAATATGAATGTCATATAGCAAAAGGTACAAAAGCTGAAGAGGCATACGGCACAAATGTAATATTTGAAAGGCATCGCCACAGATATGAAGTAAATAACGAATACCGCAAGCAAATAGCAGATGCAGGCTTAGTCTTTTCAGGACTTTCACCTGACGGAATGTTATGCGAAATGGTAGAATTACCTAAAAACGATTGGTTTGTCGCATGCCAGTTCCACCCCGAATTTAAGTCAAGACCCGAAAGACCTCATCCTTTATTTGCAGGCTTAATCAATGCAGCAAATAAAAGACTTGAAGCAAAAAATCAGGAACTTGCAAAGGTATAAAATAAAAAATCCCTTTTTAGGGATTTTTTAATACATTTTTTCCATATCTTTGGATTTTTTGCGCCAATCTTTAATAACTTTAACCTGCAGTTCCAAATATACTTTATTGCCGGAGGTTTCTTCAAGTTCTTTTCTGGCCTCCGTGCCTATTTTTTTCAGCATAGAACCGTTTTTACCTATGATAATTCCTTTTTGAGTTTCCTGTTCAACAATAATTTTAGCCGTAATTCGGTCAAGATTTTCTTTTTCCTCATAGTTTTCAATAATAACGGCAACACTGTGCGGAACTTCATCATGAGTATATAAAAGTATTTTTTCTCTTATAAGTTCACGGGCAATATTACGCATTGTTTCATCGGTTATTTCGTCATCATCATAGATTTTTTCACCCGCAGGAAGTTTCCTTGTTATATTTTTAATCAATGTATCAAAATTTCTGCCGGTTTTAGCGGAAATTTTTATGCAGGAATAATTTTTTTCAAACAAAGTTTTATAAGTTAAAAGGTTTTCTTCCCTCTTATTTAAATCTTTTTCAAGGTCATACTTATTAGCAACAATAAGCATATCGCCCGAATAATTTTTTAAGCAGTTTTCAACAATCCACTTATCGCCTCTTCCCGCCGAGGTTGAACCGTCCACAACAAACAAAACCAAATCAACGTCAGGTATTGCGCTTTTTGCTTCATCCACAAGGCACTCGCCGAGTTTATCAACAGGTTTATGAATACCGGGGGTATCAACAAACACAACTTGAGCCTCATCTGTAGTTAAAATCCCGTTAATTCTGCGTCTTGTAGTTTGAGCTTTATTTGTTGCAATAGCAATCTTTTGACCGACTAACCTGTTAAGAATAGTTGATTTACCCACATTAGGACGGCCTATTATTGCAACATATCCGAATTTATAATGTTTCATTTGATTCTGTTACTTCTTCATTTTTTTCAACTTCAACAAAAGGAGTATCTTTTCTCATAATAACTCTTGAAATTCTAATCCCGTCAAGTTCTATAACTTCAAAAGAAAGATTTTTATCTTCCACCTTGTCGCCGATTTCAGGCTCTCTGCCGAGAAGTCCGAAAACATACCCGCCGATTGTTTGGAAATCTTCACTTGGTATATCCAAATCATATTTTTCGTTAATGTCTTCAATATCCATTTGAGAGGAAACATTTAAAGTATTATCATCAATCTTTATAAGTTCAGGGACAGGTGCCTCATCAAACTCGTCATAGATTTCGCCGACTATTTCTTCAATAATATCCTCAACAGTAACAATACCTGCGATACCGCCATGTTCATCCACAACAGCAGCTATTTGATTTTTAGTAGTCGTAAAATCATTCAATAAATCACTGATAAATTTATTTTCAGGGATAATAAGAATTTCTCTGGCAAGTGATTTAATCTCAAACCCTTCCTGTTCATAGATTTTATCTCTTAATGCTCTCAGTGCATCTTTCGCATTAATAACACCTATAAGATTATCAACAGTATCTTGATAAATAGGAATTCTGGTATGCCCTGATTCAATAATAACATCAATTAAAGTATTAAGATTATCTTCCGCATCAATAAATTGAACTTGCGGGCGGGGAATCATAATCTCTTTAACAACTGTTTGAGCGAATGAATAGAAGTTAGAAAGCATATTAGCCTCTTTATTGTCAATAACTTCGATTTTTTCACCCTCTTGAATAATTTTATCGAACTTATTTTCCCAGTTTTCCTCTGCATCATTAGAATCTATTTCAACTGAAACGTGAGATATATTTTTAATATTTTCCCTTATTTTACGTTCCACCATTTCGGTAATATCATCAGCCTCTTTTACTTGAATTTCGGGATCAACTTCAATTTTAATATTAACAATTAAGCCTGATGTTCCCATGTTCATAGTTTTTAATTCTTTTACACAGCTTACGCAGTGCAGATTTTCGGCAATTTGTTTAATAACTTCTTCAACCTGCGGTTCAGCGGATAATCCCGTTAAAAGGTTAACATTGTTTTTAAGCATATAGCCCGCTAAAAACAGAAGCAATGAGGCAATAATACCTGAAGCTACACCATCAGGGATGTATGCAACATTTTCAGGCATAATTTTTGAAACAGAAACCGCAATAAAAGCGACTATAACACCCGTAAGAGCCACAACATCTTCATACCAAACATATTTTGTTGTAGGTGTATTTATTTTATGCACATATTTGACGGATTTAATAAAGTCCACAAAAGGATTTTTATGTTCGATTTGAGATTCTTCAAGAACCGCATGAACAGCGCTGTTTACAGCCCAGCTTTCAAAACATATACTTGCTATAAGTATAACCGCAAGTGCATGGTAATTGCTTAAAAGCTGTTTATTAACAAAAATCTTATCATAAGCACTGATTAACGAAACAGCAGCACCTATAAACATCAAAATACAAGCAATAATAGTCCAAACATTAGTTTCTAAGCCGTGTCCAAAGGGGTGAACCCTGTCTGATGGTCTTGAGCCTCGTTTTAAACCGACCATAAGACAGATACTGTTAAATGAATCTACCCCCGAGTGAACAGCTTCCGCAAACATAGCAGAACTTTTGGTAAAATACCAAGAGGCAAATTTTATTAAAGTAATAAAAACATTTGCAAGGAAAGCACGAACAACCGCTCTAAATTTTAAATTAGTATGTTGAGTTTTTTCTCCGGAATTTTGGATATCATCAATATTAACCTGCACCGGAATATCGTCTGACGTCATTTTTACCCTTGTATTGTTATATAACGGGTATATTATAAAATAAATGACAAAAAATGTCTATTAGCATAATTTAAATTACTAATCTGCAGGTTTTAATTCGTTGTAATCTAATTTTGGAGGCATATAATCATTCATTGTTTCACCGTTTTGGTTATTATTTGGACTTGGACATGAAAAATATATGGGAGCAAACAGCACAAATAATAAAAGTGTAACAGGTATTGCAATTGGTAAAAGAATAATAGAACCGATAACTTTACCTGTTTTCATCAAGAATCCTTCTTCGGCAGAAGGTGCCTCTTGTTTTATCGTATCTTTAACAGAATATGCAGGATTGTATTGAACTTTTGAAGGATTAACTTCTTTTTCAACATTCTGCTTTATAACATTATTACTTTTATATTTGTTTTCTTGAACTTTAAATTCAATTTTTTTACCGGTTTTTGAGTCCTGACCAATATAAACACGACTATTTGAAGCATATGCCAATTGAGAAAGAAAGGAAAACATAATTAATAAAACTGATAAAAATTCTTTCATAATTTGCTCCTCAAAAAATTATACCCCCCCCCGAAGAAAAATGTAAATAAAAAAGGTTTAAAAAAATTTTTTTAGTATTAAAATAATATTATTGAATTAATGAAAATTAAATACTCAAATCGGGATGTGGCGCAGACAAATTTTGCGTAGGCTGAAGCGAAGCAAAATGCCGAAGTAACACCGAAATAGCGAACGACTTTTGCAAAGCAAATAGTGAGCGACTTGAAGGTGTGAAGCAATAATTTGTAACCGTTACAAACAATCGGGATGTGGCGCAGTTTGACTCTGCCGACGAGAACGATTGATAATCGTTCGAGGAGAGGTAGCACCGTAGGTGCGCTACTGAATGAAAATTAAATACTAATCGGGATGTGGCGCAGTTTGGTAGCGCACCGTGTTCGGGTCGCGGGGGTCGCAAGTTCGAATCTTGTCATCCCGATACTTTATTTTAAAGGGTTTTAGTTAGTAAGCTAAAACCCTTTAATTTTGTTTTTGTGTAAATTTTGTGTAATTAATATTGTTGTCTTTTAAAGTCCGTTTTGAGTCGGAAGTTTTTTGTCGTCTATTCGCCTCTGTTATAAACACAATGCCAATTTCTGTGGTCGGAAACAAAATGATTTGCTCTATTTGAAATCGGTCAAAAACGGACTTTTATTACCCCAAAACTGACTTAAAATTTTGATTTTAGCGGACATTTGCCCAACTTTTATAACTGATGTTGAATGATAATAAATGAAATTATTATCGCAAAATATATAAAACCTTAAATTTGCAACGGGGGGGGTAAAAATGGTATAATGATTTTGTTTAAGAATTAAGGTGGTTTTTATGATTGATGATAAAGAGAATATATCGCATGAGAATTTTAATAAAACAATATATAAACTCTTAATTTTTCTTATGTGTTTGGTTATATTTATTATAGTTTTTTTATTTTTACAAGAAGGGTTTTGTTTTGATAAAAATGACATATTTAAAAAATATAGTTTTAAAAAAATATCTAATTTTATAGAATCAAGAGGTATAGATTCTACCGCAACAGAATTAAGAGATGGGAGAATTATATATATTGGTGGTATTAATAAAAATTACTTATCTTCATCAGAAATTTATGATTTAAAATATAATAAATTTACAAAAACTGCCAATTTGAATATTCCAAGAGCTCGTCATTCCGCAATTTTATTAAATGATGGAAATGTTTTGGTTACAGGCGGCAATACTGAAATAGATGGAAAATATAAAGTATTGAAAAGTGCAGAGATTTATAATGTGAAAAATAATAAATTTATAGAAATTTCAGATATGAACAATGAAATGTGGTATCATAAAATGTTCCTATTAGAGAATGGCAATGTTTTGATTGTTTCAAATCCTAATAAATTAGAAATATATGATCCCCAAAAATCCGAATTCAAAAAAATAGAGGGTTTTTCTATTGTAAGTGATAATGAAATTTATAATTTTTTGCAATTATCTCAAAATACGATATTAATGTATCCCAAATATTACAAACTTCAAAAAACACCGCTTTTTATTATGAATCTGAATGACTTATCATTTACTGAGTTAAAAATTAATTTATTTGATAGAAAAGTTTCCTCATACAGCATAGCCAAAATATCAGATGATAAAATTTTAGTTACAGGAGGAGATTATAATCAATTAGATTCAAAAATAATAGATTTAAATAAGATGATTGTAACTCAAACTTCAAACTTATCACAAAAAAGATATAGGCATATTTCAATAATTTTAGACAGAAATAATATTTTATTGTTAGGTGGCGAATCGGGTGTCGGACCTGAATTAAAAAGTTTAAAAACAACTGATTTGTATAATATAAAAGAAGCTAAATTCATTAAATTTAAAAATATGAATTATAACAGAGGAGTTTGCAATTATTTAAAATTAAGCAACGGCAATTATATTATATATGGGGGTTATTCATTTTTGTATGGTAACCAACCACCTGAAATGTTGATATTAAAATAGAAACAAGTAGGTTGAGTTTGACTACTTTTGTCAAAATTTAAAAATTTTGTGCAAAATGTCTGGTTTCTCATAACCCAACTTACATAACTAAGCGATGATGATATTAAACTCGTTTACAAACTTTTAATGAAAAAATATGGTGAATAAATATTATTCCAATGATATTTATGTTTGTTTTATATTTTGTATATTATTAAATAATTTTTCACAAAATTGTTATTATATATTGTTAATAATTTGATTTTTATATTTTTCAAATAGTAATATATTTTCACACCCATTTCGATTATAACAGACAGTTTGATTTTTATGCCTGAAACCCCTAATTTTACGGGTCTACAATGGAATCTTAACGGAACTTATTAAATTTTGTAAATGATTAATCTATAGAAATAATTTCGTAATCTCTGTTTCCGAGTCCGAGTTTGTATGCTGATTCAACAGTATGTATACCGTGTCTTGAATTCATTCTTTCAATCAAAGCTTTTTTCCCTTCATCGGGAGAATTTATTACTGCGTCATAGCAGGCTTGATCAATGGCAACAGGGTCTAAAGAAGCAAAAATTCCGATGTCATCCATTTCAGGCTCGGCAGGATGTGAGTCGCAGTCACAATCAACGGATAATCTGTTTGCAATGTTAATATAAACCATATTTTCTTTACCCATAAACTCGATAACAGATTTACTTGCGTCTGCCATCGACTCTAAAAAGTCATCTTGCTTTGGTAAATTATCAAATAATTTAGATGCTTCGGTTGTAACACCAGCAGTATGAATATTCGTTTTTCCTGCTGTCGAAGCTATTCCTATACTGATATTTTTGAGCGCTCCGCCAAACCCTGCCATCAGATGACCTTTAAAATGTGATAAAACGAGTATTGACGAATAGTGTTTTAAGTGTTCTCCAACATAATTTTCTTTTAAATGAAATCCGTTATTTACTATAAGAGGCATATCATTTGTTTCATCCATAATGTCACAAGGCGCAATTGCTTTAAATCCGTGGTCTTCCATAACCTTCCAATGTTCTTTAGGATCCATTCTTTTGCCTTCATATGCAGTACAGCATTCCACAATAGTACCGTTGACTTTGTTAACAAGGTCTTTTATTAAAGAAGGTTTTAAAAAGTTATGACCGCCGGGTTCTCCTGTTGATAATTTTACGGCAACTTTATTTTTTAACGTTACTCCTAATTTATCATAAATTTTAATCAAGCTTTGAGGGGTAATTTCTTTAGTAAAATAAACTTTTGATTTTGTCATAACTATCTCTCCAATTCTATAATAATATGATAAATTTGATAGTAACTATTAGTCAAGCATTTAGCTGAAGAAAAATCTTGTAACAATGATTGCCGATACAATACCGAAAAAGTCGGCACTTATAAAACAAATTCAAACAGTGTAACAACCAAATATGATAAGTACGGACAGAAGACAGGCTATTTCAAAAAAGATTCATCGGGCAGGTAAACCGATTACGATAAATACGGAAGTAAAGCCGGAAGTTATAAGTAAATTCAAAATAATTAAACTAAATGCACAAACATAAATATTCCGTCGCATACTTCTCTCGTATGCCTTCGCAAAGCTCCTTCTTCGCTTGCTCAGATGTTCGCTTTGTAACACCTTCTGCTTATAAAAATTTACTCGGACATCAATATTATGTCAAACGCAAGTTAGAAAAGTATTTATATGGCAAGCCTATCTATTACAATTGCAGAATATTTATAATTCTATCTTTTATTGCAACTACTACAGCCTCTGTTCTGTCACTGACTGATAGCTTTGAAAATATATTTCTTATATGCGCTTTTGTTGTATGCAGACTTATATTTAATTCATTTGAAATCTCATTATTATTTAAACCCTTTGCAAGTTGTTTTAATACTTCAACTTCTCTTTTTGTTATTGAAGTATCATTATAATTATTATTAAAACTAATTCCCGTTGATGTTATATTATTCAATATCGATTTACATATTTTTATCTCTATAAATCCATCATCAAATTCACTATCATCAACTAAAATAATTCGCACATTTCCACTCGTAAGATTTTTAGAATTCATAATTCCTCCTAAAAATTATTATATCAAGTTGTGAAAAAATAAGACTAACATATTTTCCGTATTCAAAAATTTACAAAAATTAATATTTAATTGAAGTGTCATATTAAATTTTCAAATGTTTATTTATATTTTCGGCACAATCAAGGCAGTATCTGCATTCATTTCCGCATATTGATGCACATAAATGCCCATTCTTTATAAAATGTTTAATATTCGGCAAATAGGATTTAACATCTTTTACTTTAACATTCATTTCGAAATTAATATAATGATGAATAAAGTATTTTAATTCAATGTCTTCAATATTTTTATAATTATCAATACCTTTTAAATAGTATAAATAATAATCTAAATATCTACCGTCATAAAATTGGTCGCAGTTTCTTCCGACAAGCTTGAAATTTTTAATACCTATTTTAGAATATTCTTCTACCTCCCAAGGGTAGATGTTTTTAGAATGGCAAATCTGGTCAAAAGTACTACCTACAGAATAACAATATTTTGTAAACCAGGTTGGAGTTAAATCCTCGTTAATTTCGCAAATCTTAGGAGTGAAAATTGTCGGCATAGACATTGCATGCCAAAATCTAAAAGGACACCCGCCTAAACAACCTTCATTCAGCATAATCTCAATACTTAGGTTCGGATATTGTTTACGTAGTGTTTTTAACAACTTAAAATTTTTATTAATCTCATGAGAAGGTACTATTTGTTTAATCTGAGGAAATAAAGTCAATAAATTTTGGATTTGTTTAACTTGAGTATATTCAAAAGAAGTTGAAGCATATAATTCCATATCGGGATAATGTTTTGCTATATATCCCATTAATTGAATATTGGAAATCCTTAATTTTCTTAAATCTTCACTACGGAGTTTATTAATCAGCTTATCAAGTTTATCCAGTTGATGATTTAAATACGGACTTTCATACAATAAAGGTCTTGAGGAATTTAATAAATATACAAAGTCAAAGTCTTTATCCCGAGCATGATTAATTATCTTTTTCCAATAATTAAAATCAGTTATTTTTTCAATACTTGTTCTGTTTTGTTCGAATGTACTTTTATCTTTATCTGTTACAGGCAAAGCAAAATAAACACTTGTAATTTTACTTTTTTCCACTTGAGTATTTATCTGAGCAAGTTTATCAATAAAACTTTCTTCAAAAGGCATTGGAACAGATATTTCATTCATAAAAATTAATCTTTCATACTTAATTTTATTTTATTCCATCAAATTTTAAATGTAAAGTTACAGATGGCAAGCAAATATTTTGCTTATTTCTAATAAATATCTGCAATCTGCTTAACAAAACAATATATTATTGTTTTGTTAAATATGATTTTGTTTGTGCGCTTGAAACATTAGGAGTTCTTGGCAAATATATAACTTCACAATAATTTTTTAAATAATCAAATTTACCTTTCCAATCATCTCCCATAACAATAATATCCGCTTGGTATTTTATAATATCTTCTTTTTTTTGTTCCCAATTGTTTTCAGGAATAACCAAATCAACATATCTGCAACCTTCAAGCATTATTTTTCTTTGATTATAAGGGTAATATGATTTCTTATTTTTTATTGCATTAAATTCATCACTTGAAAGTCCGACTATTAAATAATCACCGAGTGCTTTCGCCCTTTTAAGCAGATTTATATGCCCAAAATGCAATACATCAAATGTACCGTATGTAATTATCCTTTTCAATATAATTTTACCTTTTATATATTTACTACTTTTTTAATTAAAAATAGTAAAACATACTACTTGAACAAAACAATAATAGCATATAAAACTATAAAATACATATTTAATAGCAAATTAAATTATTTCATTTAACAATATCCTTTTATATTATTAAAAAGAGGAATTAATGAAATCATTAAAGCAAAAACTAGGAGCAAGAATACAAGAAATAAGAAAAAGTAAGAATATTACTCAAGAAGTTCTTGCGGAAAAAATTGATATAGATAAACCCAACTTAAGCAATATTGAATGCGGAAAAAGATTTATGACCGCAGAAACATTGGAAAGAATAGCTAAAGCCTTAGGAGTGGAAGAAAAAGAACTTTTTGATTTCGGGCACATAAAAGATAGGGAAGAAATTATAGATTATTTAAAACAAATAATTACAAATGCTGATGAAAAGGAATTAAGGTATATTTATAAAGTAGTTACATCTTTAAAATATCTGAAATAATATATTTGCGTTTTTTTTTGTTTTATGTATAATTATTATTGTAGATAAGAGTTTTTCTGCTTAATACGGTAAGTATTTTTTTGCAGGGTTACTATAAGAGATTTCATGACTGTTTGTAATTTTAATTTTAAGTATTTAAAGGATAATTCCACACCGGGCAGCTGGAGGCGCGGTTATGAATACCACCAAAAAGAGCAGGTGGATTCTTTTGAAGTCGGTAAAACGGGAATTAAAGCTAAAGTAAAAGGTAATTTTAAATCTTTTTACGATGTAGAATTAAAATTTAAAAAAACAGGGGTAGAGCCTTCTTGTTCTTGCCCGTTAAAAGAAAAATGGTGTAAACATGCTATAGCCGTTGCACTTAAAGCAATTAATGAACACGTATATGATGAATATCTTGAAAGAAAATTTAAAATTAAACCCGATTACTCTGACAGCGATACTCAGATGAACGAAAACCCCATGGGCGGATATATATTCCACTTTAACCCGAAAAGACGGCAAAATTTCTTTTCCATTCTTGTTATGGATAGAACTACGGGTAAAGTTATAAGAGATTTAGAAGCACTATTAAAAGCTGTAATAGCAGCCCAAAGGTCAGATGAAAATTTTGAACTGAATAACTCGCAAAAGATAGAACTTGCTATCTTTCAGCAGTTAATGAAAAATTCCAGACTGGATAAAAAAGCAGGCTGGTATGATATTCCGATAGCTAAATTTGATAACTTTTTTCAATTGTTATCTAAAGCAGATGACGTAATTGACGGGAAAACAAAAGATAAATTACAGTTTTGCTCAGACGAGTGGAAACTTTCAATGGCCGTTAATTTTTCAATGGTAGGTAATGTTTTATTATCCCTATATTGGCAAAGACCTGATAAAGATGATATTATACCGTTTGAAGAAGTAAGATACTTTTCCCGCCAATTAAAATGGGGGAGATATAAAAATAAAATATTTCCTATAAATGTAGCATTATCTGCTCTGCCTCAAAATTTAATCAAATCAACTTTTACTGATGTAAAAGATGCGGAAGGAGCTAAATTTTTATACGAAGAACTCCCCAAATTAAGACAGTTAATACCTTGTGAGGTATCTGAAATTATAGATAAATTAACCCTTGAACAAAAACCGCCTATAAATGTGGTTACAATGGGACTGGATTATGACGGTGCTTTAAAGGCGGAACTTGAATTTGACTATGACGGAACAAGAGTTGCATATTCAAAATTGGCTTCAAAAAGTCCTTATGTAACAATAAAAAAGCCTAAAGAAGATTTATTATACTGGGTTAAAAGAAATATCGCCCACGAAGAAAGAGCATATCAAATGCTTTTAGCCTGCAAATTTGCACCGATGCAGACCAATAATCTTGCAATAGAAAAAGAAAACGCAATTGATTTTTATAACTACTATTTAAAACGGGCAGGCGACGGCTGGAAATTTGAAGAAAAAGATGATATGAGTTTCTTTAAATTATCGCCTAAACCTTTTGAAATGATAGCGGATATTGATTTTGCCATTGATTCAACAGATAGTTTTGAAGTTAATTTATACGGTAAAGTAGGGGATGAGGAAATTTCTTTTGACGAAATTTATAATCTTATTGTTGAAGGCGATAAATATTTAAGAGTTAAAAATTACGGATTTGTAGAAGTTCCCGGGCAGGATATATTTTCTATTTTAAAATCCTTTAATACCTTTGATGTTTATAAAAACGAAGATAATAAATACATAGTAAAAACCTTCAGGGCAGGGCTTTTATCAGAAATGCAGAACTTAGGCTTTAAACTAAAAATGAGCAGAAAGTTCTCGGCATTTTGGAAGCAGATTTCAACTTTTTCAACTATGGATAATGCACCTTTACCGAAAGATATTAATGCGGAATTAAGAGAATATCAATATAAAGGGTTCAGCTGGCTTTGGTTTTTGTATAAATACGGACTTAACGGTATACTGGCTGATGATATGGGGCTTGGTAAAACACTTCAGGCACTTACACTTTTACAAAAAGCAAAAGAAAAAGATAAAAAAGCGCCCAACCTTGTTATATGCCCTACCTCCGTTGTATTTAACTGGGAAAACGAAGTTCAAAAATTCATTCCATCATTAAAATGTCTTAAATTAAGCGGAATGGAAAGAAAAGAACATTTTAAAGAAATTCCCAAATGCGATATCGTTATTACCAGCTACGCACTTATAAGACGTGATATAGAAAAACTTAAAAAATTTGAATTCAGATATATTATTCTTGATGAATCACAAAACATAAAAAACCCCGAATCCATAACGGCAAAATCGGTTAAAATGCTGAATGGCAAGCATAAACTGGCACTATCCGGCACACCGATTGAAAATAAATTAGAAGAACTTTGGTCTGTCTTTGACTTCTTAATGCCGGGATTTTTGCTTAATTTATCGGAATTTAATTACCGTTATGTTACTCCGATTGTGGATAGAGGCGAAAAAATCGTTGAAAAACGTTTAAAATCGCAGATATATCCGTTTATATTGCGCCGTATGAAAAGAGATGTTGCAAAAGATCTCCCCGATAAAGTTGAAAATATTGCATACTGCGAACTTACCCCTGAACAAAAAGACTTTTATCTTGAAGTTCTTGACTCAACAAAAGAAGAATTATTTAAATCAATTGCGGAAAACGGACTTGAAAAAAGCCGTATGAGCATATTCTCGGCACTGTTAAGACTGCGCCAGATATGCTGTCACCCAAGGTTATATGATAAAGAAAACAAAAAAGGCATAGAAACTTCAGGCAAATTTGAACAGTTAAAATCAATGCTCGAAGAAATTATCTCGGAAGGTCACAGAATACTTCTGTTCTCGCAATTTGTTGATATGCTTGATATCGTAAAAGAATGGCTTATTAAAGAAGGTATAAAACACGAATACTTAACAGGTTCAACCAAAAACCGTCAGGAAGTTGTTGAAAGATTTAATACCGATGAAACAATACCTATTTTCTTAGTAAGTTTAAAAGCAGGCGGAACCGGTTTGAATTTGACGGGTGCTGATTATGTTATCCACTATGACCCGTGGTGGAATCCTGCAGTTGAAGATCAGGCAACAGATAGAGCCTACCGTATAGGGCAGACTAAAAAAGTATTTGTTTACCGCTTAATTACTAAAAACACGGTTGAAGAAAAAATTCAAAAACTTAAGCAGGATAAGAGAAATCTTGTTGATTCCGTTATAAGTGTAGATAGAAATATAGGTAAAACTCTTACTTATGCCGATTTGCAGGATATCTTCTCTATTGATTAATTTCTTCTTTATCAAAATCTAAATTGTATAAATTAAACATTTCTAATGACAATAAATTATCTATGGGAATATTGATGTCCTTTGAAGTATCATGAGGATTTACTAAAGTTACAATCCCGTCAGCTACTTTTGAAACACAATATGCATGAGGGCCAAATAACTGAATAGTATTACCATCTGCATCTTTAACTTTTTCCATACCCATTGTCGCAAAAACCATCATTGAATTATCATTATCATTTTCAAAATTGTTTAATAATTCAAGTGATTTCTTATCAGCTTCATCAATATTCGGAATATAAACATCCGATAAAAATACCTCTGTCGGAAGAATTATATCATTATTTGACCCATCCGGATTTTTAATATAAATTAAAGATTTATCCTGTGTCATACCTCGGGCAGTATATTCATTCCCTTCTTTAAAAGTAACATCTTCACCTTTTGCATCTTTGACATTATATGTAGTACAAGGAATAAATGTCTTTTTCAAAGTACCGTCATTTTTAATAACGGTTTCGGATTTTTCTCCCGTAAACAAATATGTTACTGCAGCAGGATTAACTCCGTTTAATTTATCATCTTTATTTAAATTAGTATAATTATCAACCAAATCTCGAAGTTCTTTATCTTTGGATTTTTCAAAACATTTTTCAATAGCAAGTTCTATTACGGTCATATCGTCATCACCGCGGCTGTAAACACGTTCAGTTTCATAATTTCCGTGATATTCTTTTGCTTTTTCAAGTTCTTTTTGAGTTATATTATAAGTTTCATCTGTACCTTTAAAATGTATATCATAACTTTCAACTTCGCCTGATGAATTTACATTAATTGTTATGGCATCTTTAATAGCATTAAAGCCTTCTTCTGATAATGATAAAGAATAAACGGTTGATAATAAAGCACAATCACCAATATTCCCTTGAGAAAAATCAACATCAATTTCGCCGTTTGCATTACTGTTTTCATAATCAAATATAGAAGAAACATTTCCATTATCTTGCGGAACTTCATCCGATTTAATAAAATTGTTAAAATCAAAATTATTTAATGCATTTATAAGCATATTTTGTATCCTCTATATATATAAAGTATATATAGATTAAAATATTGCTATTTTTTATATTTTTGTGAACTTGACTTAAAAAAAAATATAATTATAAAAGAAATATGTTACTTGATTTCCTGAAACAAAAACACGAATGCACACATAAACACGTAAGTCCCGCCGTTGATGAGGCTTATTGTCCCGATTGCGGTGCTTTAATCAAAAACAAGTGGTACTTAGTGAGATGCAGCTGCTGTAATATTAAAAGGACAGCACATAGCGAATATAACAAAATTATACCGAACAGTAAATTTTGTCCCAACTGCGGCGGAACGGATTTTTACATTGAAGAACTGGATAATATTAATTTTATTGATGTAAATTACGCAATTTATAGAAAAGAAATAATTTCCCCAAAAACAAATACCATAAGTCAAGTTTGGATTGAAAATGAAAATAAGTTATTAAATGCAAAAAAACTGCTCGGCTGTATCAGTTAAAAAGGAGGCTTATAAAGCCTCCTTTTTATTAAACATTATACCCTTATTTTCAACAAATTAATAAGGCTATTCTTCTATTAGTTTCAAGCATTTCAGCACTGATTTTATCAATTTTATTTCTTATTTCTTCTTTTGAATATTTATTATTAAAAAAGTTATCATATAATTCATCATAAAGCATATCAAAAAGAAGAGAACGACCTTGGATTTTTAATTTTTTTACACCTAAATCAATAACTTTTTGAACTTGTTCTCCCGTAAGATGTACATTTCTATACCCTTCTTTATATTTTGGACACAAACTGAAATGTTCATGTCCGCATTCTGTATCTGTCCAGTATTTAACTTTTCTTCTTTTTTCTATATCTCCGTCACATTCATCTATTTGAGCTAAAAAATCATAATGAGCTCTATGGTTTGAGCAATTAAAATGACAAGTCTGATTAATTAATACTTCTACTCTTGAAATATCATTAAGCAGCTTATCAAGTTTATCGGTATTTTCTATAACATACTCGGGCCTTATTACTACAACTTCATATTTATCAAGCATTTCATTATAAAATCTTGTTTCATCAAAACCTTTTTCTTCCGTGTATTTAGTCATTGGCTGAAGAATAGAACAATGCAATTTTGCATTAGGATAACGGGATTTAATATGATTATATAAATCATCTGTTGATACAAGAAATCTTGAGTTGCATTTATAAGCGATATCAAGCAGATTATTCGAATATTCATCGTTTAGGTTTTCTTTTGTATTTAAATTTGTAAATGTAAATGTTGGTATCACATTATATTTATTTGTTAATTTATTCAAATAATTTTCAATCAAAGTTAAATTATTGAATTTAAAAATAGCCGGTCTTGCACCTACACCCCACTTACAATAAGGACTGCCATATACATATTTTATAGGATTTTCATTTTCTAAAAGTTTATGCAAAATAGGAATAAAAATATCATTACAAAAAAGAAAAGGCATAAAATATTCTATATTACTATATCTTACTAACTTTTTCACTATTTTTTCCTTTTTTATCAAAATATACACTTTTTAATGCATTATAATATGCTTTGGCATTTTCACAAGAAATAGGCTGTTTTTTCATAAAAGTATTATTATATGAAGAAGTATCAGGGCAATAAAAACAATATTTACAGTATTCTTCATCAAAACATTCAGTTAAATTTTTTCTGATGAACTTCTTTTTAAAATCCTTAAGTGTTGTTTCTTTAATCTCGACTAATGAAGTTTTATTCAGATTACCCAAAACATAATCAAAAGCTACACAAGGCATAACATCGAGTCTGGGAGTAATACATAATCTATCTGAGCCTGCTTCACATATAAGATTATCATCTTTTTTAAATCTTGGTTTCATAAAAGGAAGTATTGGGGTTTTTTCCATATAGAATTTTTTTATTTCATCATATGTCATTTTTAAATGTAAATTGTTGTTTTCAGGATTACTTGTAAATATACAGTTATCACCGTATATAGCCCCTATAGAATTTGCAAATTCTTGTACTTCCTTATAACTTTCTTTGTTATAAGATATTAGTTGTGTAGCAATTTTCATATGGATATTTGGATATTCTTTTGTCTTATTAATAGCATTCATTGTTTTTTGCCAAGAGCCTTTTACTCCTGTTATAGAATCATGAACATTTTCATCCATACTGTAAATGCTATATTGTATAAAAGAAGGATATAAATTTATAAATTTTTTAAATAATTCATCATTATCACTAAATGTTTGTCCGTTAGTAAAAACACAAAGTTTTAAGTATTTACTTCTGATATATTCACATATTTTAAGAAAATCCTTATTAATTGTACATTCACCACCGGTTAACCTGACTGTAAATATACCCATATTATAAGCTTCGTCTATTGCTTTCTTTGCTTCTTCAAAAGATAAATACTTATCAATATTTTTATGGTTATAACAATGTTTACATTTTAAATTGCAATTATAATTAAGTTCCAAAATTAATGCATTTATAAAGCCATGGCAAAGAGCAAATTCAGACATTTTAACATCGAAATACTGCATTTGTTTACTTGGTTTATCAAATATTTTGTTAGCCAAAAAATTATAATTTGATTTTTCAAAAGTTTTATCCGTTGTAATTATTTTTCTTTCTTTAAGTTCATATAATAAGGCCGATAATTCATTTTCTATATTATTATTTTTTGCATAAGACATTACTTCTTCAAAATCTTGATATTTGACAATTAAATCCCACAAAGTTGAACTTATCCCTTTCAAAAAATAATATACTTTATGTTTAGCATCTAAAATTAAGCTGACTGATACATTCTCACTAAGAAAATAAGTTCTTGTACAAATATATAAACATAATTTCATAAGATTTCACATCCTCTCCTTAACAGTTAGAAAGATATATTTTTGTTATTCCGCCACCGGCACCCATAAAACAAACAGTAGCAATTAAAGGTTGAGGTGTTTCAATAATATCTTTAAATAAATCATTTATTTCATCCATTGAAATGTCCTGTAAACCATCCTCATCAAAATTGTTCATAATAATTCTCCTTTATCTTAACTTTAAACTTTTAAATAATTTTTTAAAGAATTTTTCTTTTAACATTTCTGAAGGTAAATAACCAGATACAGGGGTAAATGTCATTTCAGCAAAATATAAATGATTGTTATACATCATCCAATCAACTCGAACAAATTTAAATCCTTCACAAAGAATTTTACTTAGTTTTAATGATTTTTTTACATAATCTTTGCTGTTCTCTATATCAATTCCTTCCGTGAAAGGTTCTGAATTTGCGCACCAAACTCCCATTTCTATACCTTTTTCATTTATATTGTCACGCATTAAAGGTTCTATAAAAAGCTGCGGTTTAATATATTTGTATTGAATTTCAAAATCACTGTAACCAAAAAAAGACTGAGTAATCCAACTGTCAAATTTTTCTTTTATAACTTTAAACAGTAATTTATTTTCTAAAAATTGGGTTTTATCCTTTATAATCATATGCCACTTACAACCGTGGTTACACTTTATAACAAAGCTATCCGGCAATTCACCAAAAGGAATATTATCAAAATTTTTACCTACCCAAAGAACAGGTTTTAAATATTCTTCACCTATTTTTTCCTTAATCCAATCTCTAACAAGAATTTTATCGGTTAATATTGTTTTAATCGGAATATTATCATATATTTTTAGCCACTGGATTTTTTGATTTAAATTTTTAGGATGTTTTAAATTAAGTTTTTCACCTGTTTTCATATAATAAGCTTGACAAAGATATTTTGGATAATCTTTCTCAGCAAGGCTCATCATAAAGTCATAATTAAAAGCAGCTGCACCATTATTATTTTTTAAGTAAGTACCGGCATCAATACTGTAAGAATTAACTGTTTGTCTAAAACCATTAAAGAACTTTTTTAAAAATAAAGTTCCAAATCCCCCCCCCCGCGGCTAAATTCAGAGGGTTAAAAAATTTTGAAAAAATTTGTATTTGCT
This sequence comes from Candidatus Gastranaerophilales bacterium, assembly GCA_947625305.1. GTDB lineage: Bacteria > Cyanobacteriota > Vampirovibrionia > Gastranaerophilales > Gastranaerophilaceae > Avigastranaerophilus. The sequence continues at coordinate 116,144 of CANQNW010000001.1, forward strand.
TATTCATAATAAATAATCTTACAATTAAATTTTTTATATTTCAAGGCCTTTTTAATTAAACATCTAATTTTTTTATTTCACTAATAAGGCTTTCTAATGTAGCGGAAACATTATCATTATCAACCTGACAAGTACCCGCATTAACATGCCCGCCGCCATCGTATTCATACATCATAGCACCAACATCAATCGGGCAGCTGCGGTTAACAATAGATTTACCGACTGCAAAAACAGTATTTTGATTTTGTTTTCCGTGCATAATATGAATTGAAATATTACATTCAGGGTGCAGGGCATAAATCATAAATCTGTTACCGACGTGAATTATTTCTTCATTTCTTAAATCTAAAACAGCTATTTTATCATCAATGTGAGTACATTTTTCAATTTGATTAATAAATTTATCTTGTTCCTCAAAATAAAGGTCAACTCTTTCTTTAACATCACTATCATGCATTATTTTATCAATAGGCATTTGAGCACATAAATCAACTAATTTGAGCATTAAGTTATAATTAGAAATGTTGAAATTTTTAAATCTGCCAAGACCGGTTCTCGGATCCATTAAATAGTTTAACAAAACCCATCCTTGCGGATTTAATACATCTTCTTTAGTAAAACTTGTACAATCGGCTTTATCTACAGCATCCATAAGATCATGCAGGTTTGAAGAAAATCTTTCCTGTCCGCCGAAGTATTCATAAATAATTCTGGCACTTGAAGGTGCTGCAGGTTCTATAATGTAATTATCTTTAACCTCTTTAGTTCTTACAGCCTCACTTGAATGATGGTCAAATGCCATATATACTCCATCACAATATGGAAGTGATGCTGTTATATCATTAGGCCCTAGTTCAATTTTACCATCCTGAACATCTTTAGGATGTACAAATTTAACGTCTTCTATTAAGCCGATTTCTTTTAAAAGAGCAGCACATACCAGTCCGTCAAAATTTGAACGTGTATATAATGTATAAGTTTCACTCATAATTGTCCTCACAGATTAAACTATCCAATTATATTATAATATTTTTTTTTAATTTTTCAAAATTATTTTAATGAATTAATAAGTTCATTAATCGCATTTTCCTGAACCGTTATCTCATCTATACGATTTTTGGTCTGTTCTATCAGTTCAGGTTTTGCATTATTCATAAACTTTTCATTGTTAACTCTTGCAAGCAGAATGTTTTTTTCGTTTAAAAGCTTATCAAGCTTTTTATTCTGCCTTTTAACTTCTTCCTCCAAATCAATTAACCCTGCTAAAGGAACAATGATTTTTGAATTACTTACAATTGCAGAAGCAGACTGCTTTTCGGTTTTATGAGTTTCATCAACATATTTTATATTTTCAACCCTTGCCAAACGATGAATATATGCTTCTACTTTTTTAAATATATTTCCTTCATCTTTTGATGCAAGTATTTCAATATTTAATTTTGTCGAAATAGGGATATTAAAGCTTTGCCTTAAATTTCTTAATGATTTAATAGTTTCAAATACAAACTCCATTTGAATATTTTCTTCGTTGAATTTCAAATTGCTATGATAAATGGGGAATTCAGACAGCATTATTGCTTTAACATCCGTATTTTTAGGTAATAATTGCCAAATAGCTTCCGTTATATGAGGCATAACAGGGTGTAAAAGCCTTAATGTCATATCAAGAACATACCTTAAAACTCTTTGTGTATTGAGTTTCAAATTTTCATCCTGAAGCTGAATTTTAGCTATTTCAACATACCAATCGCAATAATAATTCCAGAAGAAATCATATAAGGTATGAGCCATCTCGCCTATTCTGTAACTTTGGATATTTTCATTGGTTTCTTTTGCCGTTTCGTTCAATTTATTTAAAATCCATTTATCAGCTAAAGTTAAGTTATTAAAATCGATTTCTTTATTATCAACTCCGTTTAGGTTCATCAAAACAAACCTTGAGGCATTCCAAATTTTATTTGCGAAGTTTCTTCCGTATTCAAATTTTTCATCGCTTATTTTAATATCCTGACCGCCGTAGGTGCATAGAGATGTTAGCGTAAATCTTAGGGCATCACAGCCATATTTGTCGATAATTCCGACGGGGTCAATCGTATTACCTTTGGATTTAGACATTTTTTGCCCGTTTTCATCCCTAATTAACCCGTGGATATAGACGGTTGAAAATGGTGCTTTTTTTGTAAATTCTTCACCCATTGTAATCATTCTTGCAACCCAGAAGAAAATAATATCAAAACCTGTTACAAGAGTTGAGGTCGGGTAGAATTTTTTAAAGTCCTCGGCATCAGTATTAGGCCAGCCCATTGTTGAAAACGGCCATAAGCCTGAAGAAAACCAGGTATCAAGTACATCTGAATCTTGAGTATATTTATCAGGGTCAGGATTTTCTTTTGCGACAACCATTTCCCCTGTTTCATTGTTATAATATGCGGGTATTTGATGTCCCCACCATAATTGACGGGAAATACACCAATCTCGAATATTTGTCATCCAGCCCAAGTAATTTTTTGTCCAGCGCTCGGGTACAAACTTTATTTTGCCCGATTCAACCGTTTCAATAGCAGCTTTTGCTAAAGGAGCCATTCTTACAAACCACTGTTCCGATAATAACGGTTCTATTGTTGTATTACATCTTTGGCATTTTCCTACGTTATGCTCAATAGGAACAATTCTTACCAGACTGTTATTGTATTGAAGAAGTTCTATAGTCTTTTTACGAGCTTCTTCTCTGGTTAAGCCTTGGACATCAGGATGAACTTCTGCGCAGTGTTTCATTCTGCCTTCTTCATCAATTACCCAAATAGGTTTAAGATTATGTCTTTTCCCTACTTCGTAATCGTTAGGGTCGTGTGCGGGAGTAATTTTTAAAGCTCCCGTGCCGAAAGATTTATCAACATAGTCATCGGCAATAATCGGGATTTCTCTTCCCGTTAAAGGTATTAAAACCGTTTTACCGATTAAATCTTTATATTTAAAATCGTTAGGATTAACTGCAACAGCCGCATCGCCATAGATTGTTTCGGGTCTTGTCGTAGCTACAACGATTGCCCCCGGCTCATCTTTTAATGAATAGCTAATTTCCCACAGATTGCTTTTTTCGGTTTCATAATCCGTTTCAATATCTGATATAGCACTCTGACAGCGAGGGCACCAGTTTACAATATATGCTCCTTTATAGATTAAGTCTTTTTCATATAGTTTAACAAAAACTTCTTTTACCGCATCAGAGCAGCCCTTATCAAGTGTAAATCTCTCTCTTGAACGGTCAAAGGAAGCTCCGAGCCTTTTAAATTGATTTAATATTGCACTTTTATGCTCATTAGCCCATTCCCAAGTTAATTCAACAAATTTTTCTCTGCCAAGGTCAAAGCGGGTTTTGCCTTCCTGTCTTAATTTCTTTTCAACAACATTTTGAGTCGCAATACCTGCATGGTCAGTCCCCGGCATCCAGAGTGTTTCATAACCTGACATTCTGTGGTAACGGACAAGAATATCCTGCAAAGTACCATCTAAGGCATGGCCCATATGCAATACCCCTGTTACATTCGGCGGGGGAATTACAATTGAATATGGTTCTTTTTCGCTTTTTGCATTAGCCTTAAAGCATTCATTATCTTCCCAGAATTTATAAATCGTTTCTTCTGTTTCTTTTGCACTATATACTGTCGGTAAATCTTCTATTTTTGCTAAACTCATATATTTGCCTTTATATGTTTATATCAATATATTAATATAATACGATATAAATTTTAAACTTGAATACATATAAAAAAACTTTTAAAATAATTTTTATAAATATATTTCTGTCAAAGTTCTATATGTAACATTATATGTTTATATTAATATTAATATTAATATTATAATTAATTGAGTAAAAATATATGAAAAATCCAACACAAAATATGGAAAAATTTAAAAAAATTATTTTGATAACTTTTATAAGTATTTTTTCTTTATTCTTTTTCACAATTATTACAGAATTAATTTTAGCATTTAACAGCTATAAAGATTTTAAAAATAACCATGTACCTATTCAATTAAGAAATAATTATCATTTTTCTAATCATTTATCTGAAAGATATCTACACAATAAATTAATTAATGAATATAAATTAAGAGATCCTGCAGGATTAGAATATATAAATAAAAACCCCTTAAAAGGAAGTATAATATTAGTAGGTTGTTCATATACTTATGGTGTTGATTTGAAATATGATGAAACTTTTGGTTATTTACTTTCAAAATATACCAAAAGACCTGTTTTTAACTTGGGTATCCCGGGCGGCGGCCCCAGAGAAATACTGTATTTATTAAGAACTAACAAAATTATTGAACTTTCTCAAAAAGAAAAAAATAATGTTGATTATATTATCTATACTTATATATGGGATCATCAAGTCAGATTATATTCAAACTTACTACCTTTAGTCCCAAAATATAAAAAAACAAAATATAATACTCTTGTTGAACAAAAATTACATTTCTACAATAAATCTTTTATTTATACCAATTTAACAAGATTTAAATTCTTTCATTATGATATTAATAATTCTTTTAACCTTTTAAATATTTATATTTCAGAAATATATAAAGAAATATGCAATAAATTTAATTATCAAAAAACACCTCCAAAATTGATAATTTTAGTTTATACGGATAATATCAATGAAAACGGGTGGGAAAATTTAAAAAAAAATAAGAATATAACAATAATAAATGTTAAAGACTTAACGGGAAAAGATATGTATAATGATAAGGAATATTTGACTTTTTCTAATCATCCTAATGTTAAAGCTTGGCAGATTATAGTTCCTGCTTTAGCAAAAGAACTTAATTTATAATAAAAGCCCCATTTAAGGGGCTTTAAAATTTATTTTATAAGTGAATTTCCGCTCATTTCAGTTGGTTTTTGTATTCCCATTATATCAAGAACAGTCGGAGCAATATCGCACAATGCGCCTGTTTCTTTTAATTTTATATCACCTGCATTCATAATGAACAGCGGAACAGGATTTGTGGTATGAGCAGTATATGGAGCATGCGTGGTTTTATCCTCCATATATTCTGCGTTTCCGTGGTCTGCAGTTAATACAACGGCAACACCCTTTTGTTTTGCCTTTTCAACAATTTTGCCTACGCAAGTGTCAACCGTTGCGCAAGCCTTGACAGCAGCCTCCATAACCCCTGTATGACCAACCATATCAGGGTTTGCAAAGTTTACTAATATAAAACCGTATTCATCATTATCCAAAGCACCTAAAACTTTTTCGCAAACCTCGGGGGCACTCATTTCAGGCTGAAGATCATATGTAGCAACCTTTGGAGAGTTAACAAGCACTCTTGTTTCAAGCTTATTCGGTGCTTCAACTCCGCCATTAAAGAAGAAAGTAACGTGTGCGTATTTTTCCGTTTCAGCGGTTCTAAACTGTTTTATTCCGTTTTTATCAAGCACTTCGCCTAAAATATTCGTAAGTTTTTGAGGCTCAAATGCAACAGGGAAGGGAAATGTTGCATCATACTGCGTAAATGTTACATAGTATATGTTTTTTCTTACCGCTTTGCGGTTAAACCCGTCAAAGTTTTCAAAGTTTATGGCTTTTGAAATTTCTCTTGCGCGGTCGGGGCGGAAGTTAAAGAAGATTATTGCGTCATTATCTTCAATGCGTGAATTAGGCACATTAATAACAGTCGGTTCAACGAATTCATCGGTTACACCTTTTTCATAAGAAGCCTTAACCGCATCAATTGCGCTTTCCGCTTTATTGCCCTCACCTAAGATAAGCATATTGTATGCTTTTTCTATTCTTTCCCAGCGGTTATCTCTATCCATAGCGTAGTATCTGCCTGAAACTGATGCTATAGGGGGCAATCCTGCTTCTTTTAATTTATCTTCAACTTTTTGTAAGAACTCAACGGCACTCTTTGGAGGAGTATCACGACCATCCAAAAATGCGTGAAAGTATACTTTTTTCAGACCTTGCTGTTTTGCAAACTCTATTAATGCAAGTATATGGTCTAATGAACTATGAACACCGCCCGTTGATACAAGCCCGTACAAGTGGAGCGACGAATTATTTTTCTTTACGTGCTCAACTGCATTTAAAAACTTTTCATTTTTAAAGAAACTGCCTTCTTTAATTTCTTTATTAATTTTAGTTAATTCCTGATAAACAATCCTGCCTGCACCTATATTTAAGTGTCCTACTTCTGAATTCCCCATCTGCCCGTCAGGTAAACCGACATGTTCACCATCTGCATATATTTGAATATTAGGTTCAGTCTTATAAAATTTATCTAAATTAGGAGTATAGGCAGCTTTTGTTGCGTCTTTTGGGCTGTCTTTACTAATTCCCCATCCGTCCATAATACAAAGCAAAACTCTTTTTGTCATAATGTTTCCCTTTTTTAATATCCTATACATTAATTATAAGCGAAACATAAAAATTAGTATTATTCAAAAGTTTTGATAATATCTAATATTTGTTTTTGTTTATTAGGTTCAAGTAACTTAATTTTTGCTATTATTTGATTCATAATAGAAATATTTTGACTTTTGGGCATAGAGAAACTAAATAAATCAATTTCTTGAATTTTTAAAACTTTACATATAGAACATAAATTTTTATATTTAATAAATGTTTTACCGTTTTCCAACATACTTATAGTATTAGTTGAGACATTAGATAATTCCGCAAGTTTTTCTTGACTTAATCCATTGCTAATTCTATAACCTTTTAATTTTTTTCCAAAACTTTTAAGAAATGCACTCATAACAATAGGGTATAATATTTTTGTTTTGTTATCTAACAATTTGTATTTGTATATATACAAATTAAATTTGTTATTTTTTGAGGCAATTTTTGATTTATAATTACAAAATACAAATTACTTTCAATACGATAAATATTAGCATTCAAGGATATTAAAAAAAATAAAAAAGGGGTAATAATTAAATTTTTATTATGCCGTATTTTATCCCGGTAACAACTGCCTGAACTGCATTTTTTGCATTTAATTTATTAAGCAGACAATGATAATAGTAATTACAATCGTGCATATTTCGGAGTTTCAATTTTTCCATGATATGCTTTCTTGTATAACTTTGAGACAGCAGTAATAAAAATTTATATTCTTTTTCCGATAATTCAAGATTATTTGGTGTTTTCACTTCAACAGAAACGGGAATATTGTTAGGTTTTAAAAATCTTTTCCTGCACCTTGGAGAAATATTTTTATAAGAGATTATTTTTTGCTCAATAGCTTTTAATAGTAATTCTTTACGGTAATGGACATTAAATTTTTTATAAAGATTTAAGGTGCGTTTTTTTATATTATTTGGTGTTTTATCAAGTTTTTGTGCGATTTCAGGTATTGTTTTTCCGCTTGCAAGTTCAAGTAAAAGTTCTTTTTGACTTTTTATTAATTTTATCTTTAATGATTTTGGTAAATCAAATTCAGGCATATAGTATTTCTTAAACTTTTTATAAATCATTTTATTATCCTTTAAATATTCTAATTATCTTCTATTTAGAAAATATTATCAATAACATAATTTAATAAAAAATATTATTGTTAAATTATGAATACTATTAAGAAACTTTTAGGGAAAAGAATTAAAAAATTAAGAACTGCTAAAAAGTTAACACAAGAGGATTTAGCTGATATTTTGGGAACAGACCAAAAACATATAAGCAATATCGAATGTGGTGTTACTTTTCCTTCACAATTATTAAAAGAAATAGCAAACGCATTAAATGTTTCTCTGCCCGAATTGTTTGAATTTGAACACCTTAAATACGATGCAAAATATAAGAAAAATTACATTGTTAACAGCCTTGAAACCATTACGGATTCTGACTTAGATTTATTATTCAGAATAACAAAATCAATGAAATAAACTTATTTTCCGAAAAGTTTCATAATCTTATCGATAAGCCCTTCTTCGCTGTTTACGGGAGCGGAAGAAGAAGTATCCATTTTAGCAAGTTTTTCTTTCAGCTTTTCGGTATCAGGCGACAATGGCGCTTTTGCCAGATACTTTTCATAAGCCTGTTTTGCACTTGATAAATCTTTTATTTTTTCGTAGGCAAACCCTATTTTATTATAAATTTCATAATCCGTTATGCCTGCTTTTACAGCTTTTTCATAGTATTCAAGCGCATTTCTGAATTCATATAAATCCGCATAAACATCGCCTAAACCTTTTAGGGCAAAGGTATTATCGGGTTCTTGGCGGACAAGCTTTTCATAAAACTCCATTAAACTTGTTTTATCGCCGAGTGTTTCATTTATTTTAATTATTTCTTTAACCGCATCGCTCTTTGAGGGGTCTTGCCTATGGGCATTCAAGTATTCATTGAGCGCCAGTTCATAATCCTGCCTATATGAATAGCATTTGCCCATATTATAATGATATCCGTATACATCGCCGTTTGCATCGCATACAAGTGCTTTCATTTGGTATACAAGCGGATTTTGAGGCGATAAATTATTGAATTTTTCAATATATTCACCGCATTTTTCCCAATCTTTAAGATTAAAATAATACTCTGCCATAAGCGCAAAATAATTTGCATTATTTTCATCTTTGTTTTCGTTCAAAAGCTTAAAGGCACTTTCATTATCACCTTTCATAAGATATGCTTTCACCTTCGTATACGGTGTTTTTGCACTTTCAAGCGCTTTATCGTATTCGCCTTCCCTTATATATAAACCCGACAGATACTCACCGAGTTCAACAACTTGAGGGAAAGCTTTTACGGCTTTTTCCAATACATTAATAGCTGAAAATCTGTCATTCTGCTCGCAATACAAGTCTGCAAGCTTGTAATATATTGCCATATCATCTTTTTGAGAGATTATACTATAATACTCATCAATGGCATTTTGGATTTTTCCCGTATGCTCATAAGCTTTTGCCAGCAAAAATCTTGCATTGATGATGTCAGTTTCTTCCGTTGTAGAATTTATTGCTTTTTTGTAATCATCAATAGATTGAGATACTTTTTCATTTAAAATTTTATATTTTGCCCTTGTAATGTAATATTTATAATTATCTTTACCACTATAGATATCCAATAATTCGGAATACCCGATTAAAGAATTAGGATTAACCTTAACCAGTTCTTCCCAAAACTTAGCGGCATCTTCGTTTTTTTCAAGTGTCTTAGCAAGCAGAGCAGTTTTTTCAAGATATTCGGCATCGTCTTTTAATTTATCATAAGAGTTTATAAGCATTTCATATGCTCTGTCATACTGTTCTTCATCTATAAGCATTTGTGCTTGAACTAAAACACCGTTATTACTCATTATTTTTCCCTTTATCCCTTTGTTTTTATATATATCACAAAGTAAGTTTTTTTTAAATAAACCATTATTTACATGAGTTAATAAAATTTGTTATACTCTATAAAAAGTAACTTTAGGGAGAATATATGAAGAAGATTTTTGCATTTGATATGGGAAAAGCAAGTATCGGCTACTGTGTTAGAGAAGATAACGAAATAAAAGAATTGGGGTCAATAATAATAGATAAAGACCATTCTTCCGTTGCAGACAACAGAGCAAGAAGAAGGGTAATGAGAACTTTAAAATCTCATAGAGCAAGAGAAAAATGGTTTGATGAATTTTGGCAAAACCATGGGCTTTGTGTTTTAGATAAAAGCGATGAAAAATTTAAAAGAGAATTTGCTACTAAAAATGATAATACAATTTATAATTCTACTTTGTTAAGAATAGCACTAATACAGGGCAGAAAACTTGAAGAATGGCAGATATATAAAGCATTACATAATGCGTTCCAAAGAAGAGGTTATGATATAAATATTGCATGGGCAAACGGAACGGACGATGAAAAAGAAAATGAAGAAGCCGTTAAAAAATATTGCTGTATAGATGGTGCAGATATTATAAATTCAGATGAATATAAATATCCTTGTTATTATGATGCCCTGCTTTTAGGGTTATGGGAAGAAAATAATCCTTATGAATTAAAAAGGGCAATCGGGTTGAACCCTATAAAAGTCAGAACAACAGGCAGAGTCGCTCCAAGAGAACTTGTTGTAAAAGAATTATCAAAATTGTGGGAAGAAGCGAAAAAACAGCTTCCTCAGTTAGAAAAAATATCCGTTGAAGAATTCTTATACGGGGAATATAGAGAGGCGTATGGTTCATATAAAAATTCTGACTGGATTCAATACAGAGGTACAGAAAGGGACTGGCAGGGAGTTTTAGGTCAAAAAATTCCGAGATTTGACAATAGAGTAATTGCAAAATGCAGACTTTTACCAAAAAGAAATGTTTGCTCCGCCGATACTATTGAAAATATATCATTTACCTTATTAATGCAGTTAAAAAATTTAAGATTTATTGATAATGAAACAAATGAACAAAGAAGATTAGCACCTTATGAAATAAAAGAAGTATACGAAAATAAACTGCCAACTTGGATTGAAAATTTAAAAAAATATAGAAAAGGAGAAACAAAAAATCCTTCGTTTACCCTTACTAAAACAGATATTGAAAATGTAATTGGTAAGAAGAGAATAAAAGATAAAATCGAACCTTTTAAAGCAAATATATCGGGGCGCAGTTCATTTTGCAGACGAGCTATGAAGATTATGATTGATATAATTTTGTCGGGTGATAATCCAAATGAAATTGATATTTCAAAGTATATTGATAAAGAAGGAACACCGAACGGGATAAGCGAAGAAGAAATAAAAACAATGCTTTCAAAAATCGGTGATTGGAACAATTTATTTATATCCGATAATCGTGATGAAATGGCACAAAAATCTCAAAACGCAGATATAAAGAGTGATATTTTAATCGGTAATATAACAAATCCCGTTGTAAGAAACAGACTGCAAATATTTAAAAATCTTTTTAATGAACTCATTTCAGACAACGGTAAACCTGATGAGATTATCTTTGAATTTGTTCGTGACGGTGCAGATAATTCATTATTCGGGAAAATTAAAGCAGAAGCGAATAAAAAATATCAAGATTCTCAATATAAAGAAAACGAACAAATTGTAAAAGAACTTCAAGACGTTGGAAGATATAGCGAAACAAATTTTGAAAAATGGAAATTAGCTAAAGCTCAAGATTTTAAGTGCATATATAGCGGTCAAAGAATAGGAATTGACGATATTGATAACTGTCAAATAGACCATATATATCCTCGCACTTTAGGCGGAAATGACGCTTTTTATAATAAAGTAATTTGTTATAACAAAGAAAATCAAGATAAAGGAGGCAGAACTCCTTATGAATGGCTATTCTCGGATAAAGAAAGATGGGAAGAATATACCGTAAGAGTTACAAATTTAAAAGGAAAATTAGGGAAAAAGAAAGCAAGCCTGCTTGTGCTTCCTCCTGATAAATGCGAAAAATTAATAGACAGCTATAACGGTTTAGCGGAAACCGCTCAAGTAGCAAAAGTCGCAAGTGCAATAACTCATTATATTTGCGGTTGGGGAATGCAGACAAAAGGTTCTAAGGGTCATGTATTTGTAGAAAACGGTTCAACTACGGCTAAAATTAGAAATATATATAAATTAAATTCCATTTTAGGTGATGATGAAAAGAAAAATAGGGATAACCCGAAACACCACGCACTTGACGCAATATGTATAAGCTATGCAAGAAATTTAAAGCTTGATGAACAAAAACGAAGATATTATGTTGAAGGTTTAGATAGACCTTATATCGAACAAAAAATAAATGAACTTATGCCATTTCCATATACACATAAAAAGCCTTTAAAAGCAAATATAAATCCTCTGGAAACCATATACGGAAAAAGAATAATTGATAACAAGGCTTATATAACTTCAAGAGTCAGCATTGAAAGCATAAAACAAGATTTGAAAGCCATAAAAAACATTATAGATAATGTTATAAAGGAAGATTTAACTTTAAAACTTGAACTGAATAATGACGAATGGCAAAATATGCTTAAAAATTATGTTCACCCTAAAAAGAAAACAAGAGTTAAAAAGGTATTAACCATAGTATCGGAAGGAATATTGGAAACCGATTTAAGCGGCAGGGAAAGAATAGGGGAATATTCGGACTTTGGAACAAAAGGTACAAAAGGACAATTTAAGCATTCAAAAGGTCATAAAGGGCAAATTCTATATTATGATACAAACGGAAATGTTAAAGTAATGCCTATTTTCGCTAATAAATCAACAAAAGAAGTTAAAGAAAAACTTATGGATATGGGCTGTAAGCTTTATAACGGAGGAGAAGTTTTTTATTCAGGCTGTCTGGTTGAAATACCCAATGACTTTAAAGCAGCAGAAATAACATTTAATAAAGGAATATATAAATTAAAAACCATAATTAAGACAGGTGTTGTTAAATTAGAGAATAATATTGGTGAAGAAATAACTTCAAGTATAAAAAATTTGTCAATAGCAGAATTCCATAAATTAAAAATGTAGCTTGACAAAATACAAAACAACATTAAATGAAGTATATGAGTTATCATATACTTCATATTACAAAGCAGGGAAGCTATATTTCAATAGATAAGGGGCTTTTGTTCTGCAAAATAAAAGATACCGATGAAGTCTATAAACTTCCTATTGATGACATAAAAGCTGTGATAGTCTGCACTCCTGCCGTGTCATTTTCTAATAATGCAATAGCTTCACTACTTAAAAACAATGTTGTAATTCAGCACTGTGATAGAGCTTTTCAGCCTGTCGGCTGGAGTGTGCCTTTAGATAGAATTGTTAAAACAAAAGTATTTAATAATCAAATCAGCCAAAATGAAGAGTTTGAAACAAAACTTTGGAAAAAAGTCGTAAAACAAAAAACATTAAATCAGGCTTATGCACTTGATTTAATGGGGTGCGAAACGCATAACCTATATAATTTAATAAATAAACCACTGATGAATGAAGCAAATATAGCTAAACAATACTGGCAGGATTATTTTTTCTATTTAAGCGAGCCGATGAAAAGAGAACATCAAAATGCACAAAGTTTTGAAAATGCGTGCTTAAATTACGGTTATGCAGTAATAAAAACTTTAATTTACCGTTCAATCTTAATACATGGACTTTTGCCCAATTTAGGTATTCACCATAAAGGGAATTATAAAACCACACCGCTTGTTTACGATTTAACAGAACCCTTTAGAGCCTTTATAGATATATATTTATTTTATTTCTCTCAAAATTATCCCTTAGAATTTGAAAGCGAAGAAATACAAGAGTGGATAAAATTTATACCGAATTGTTTGAAAGATTACCGAATTAAATATAAGGATAACAGCTATAAAATAATAGATATTATTGACATTTATATAGAAGAAATTGCAAATGCTTTTGCAAAATTTGATTGCAGTGAAATTTTTCTTCCCGATTTAAAAGAGCAATTTTTAGATAAAGATACACAGAAGAATAGAGAATATGAAGAGTAAATATCGTATGGGCTGGCTTTTTGTATGTTTTGATTTACCCGTAGTGGATAAAGAAGACTTGAGATATGCAAATAATTTCAGAAAAGACCTGCTGAAACTCGGGTATTTTATGCTTCAAAATTCAATATACGTAAGGTCATGTGTAACTTATGATAAAACAGTGCAATATATAAAAATGGTTAAAAAGCTTGCCCCGCCAACAGGACAAATAAATATTTTTTATTTAACGGATAAACAATGGAGTAACTCCATCTGTATAGAAAAAGCCGATTATAACCCTTCAAAATATAAAAAGAAAATGGGCGAAAACACAGAAAAACAGATGACATTTTGGTAGCTTTTATGCTACAATTATAATGTCATGTAACTTAGAAAGGTTTGGAGAATGAGTTATATCGTGTATTTACCATACAGAGGAGTTAACTATTCTCCCGTCAATTATGATTGGTCTCTTAATTTAAAGTATATTATGTATTTATTATATATTAGTTTGTTTATTTTGTATATCCTATTATAACATATTTTAAATTAAGAGAAAATCAAAACTGCTCCGAATGACACGTGAAGAAATGGAGAATTATAACATATTTTAAATTAAGAGAAAATCAAAACTTACGCCCACTGCGCTACGTGCTCCTTTGTATTATAACATATTTTAAATTAAGAGAAAATCAAAACTTGAGTATTAAATTGAGTTTCGAGTTTTTATTATAACATATTTTAAATTAAGAGAAAATCAAAACTGTTATTTTTTTTATTCTTTTATCTTTTGTATTATAACATATTTTAAATTAAGAGAAAATCAAAACCATTTAAAAATTTTAGTAAATCAGATTTTTATTATAACATATTTTAAATTAAGAGAAAATCAAAACTAGGGGCTTGACGGTTGTGCTATTATATGGATTATAACATATTTTAAATTAAGAGAAAATCAAAACCATATCTTTAAATAATGAACCACCACCCAAATTATAACATATTTTAAATTAAGAGAAAATCAAAACCTGCTCCCCATATTGACATTTATTAATCCTATTATAACATATTTTAAATTAAGAGAAAATCAAAACTATAATGCAACTGATGCTACAAGTGCAACTATTATAACATATTTTAAATTAAGAGAAAATCAAAACTATACATCTGATTTAATTGAAAAAGTATTTATTATAACATATTTTAAATTAAGAGAAAATCAAAACAACCCGCTTAAAGTTACTAAATTAGAAATGATTATAACATATTTTAAATTAAGAGAAAATCAAAACTCCTTTCTTTTTCTTATGTATTTACTTTGTATTATAACATATTTTAAATTAAGAGAAAATCAAAACTTAGATTTAATTCATTAATCATCCACCCCTATTATAACATATTTTAAATTAAGAGAAAATCAAAACTACCCTAAACTTAAATCTATCGTTCATTTTATTATAACATATTTTAAATTAAGAGAAAATCAAAACTTGTTTAATCTTAAAGCAATATCTTTTAATATTATAACATATTTTAAATTAAGAGAAAATCAAAACTATTCAACCTCAAAGCAATATCTTTTAATTATTATAACATATTTTAAATTAAGAGAAAATCAAAACTTAAAAGCTCTTTTGCCGGATTGGGTATATATTATAACATATTTTATGCTTTTTCTTTTTGTTTTAATCAAATTTTGTATTATAATTCTTATGATTGCGAAATCTAAGGGCAAAAAAGTCTGTAATTTCTTAAAACCTCAACACAACATCTACATCAACTTTGGTTGAGAGTTTTTTGAAAGGAGGGCGAATTATGGAACAATTCAATTTGAGTTTAATTTTAATTCTGTTGATTTTATTCATAATAAAAAGTAGCCCTTACCGTAATAAACGATAAGAGCTACATCAACTTCTTAAATCAGACTTGGTAGCTTGAGCAACTACCGCCCTGATATTTTTATTATAACTCTTGATATACTTTATTTCAATCCTTATGTTTCAAATTTAAAATAAAAGTAAATCTTTTTAATATTATTTATAAGATTAAATCAAACACCTTTTTTCAGTATTTTCCTTAGGGCTGTTATAGTAATAGTTATTTATTCCCATTCGTACATACTTCTTTTATACGATTCTTTCAAATTAGAAAATAAATTTATTCATAATTATGTATGATTTAAAAACCGATTTGTACTGTTAAGATTAACCTATATTCCTTGGAAATAAAAACGATGATACACATATCCCTAATCTACAGCTATGATTAATCATAGCTTTTTTCTTATTCATTAGATGTGTATATTTTAAAAACTTCCCGTTGAGTTTTAGAACTTAAATTTTTTTGTTTAGATTCAAATATCATATTTAA
Source organism: Candidatus Gastranaerophilales bacterium (assembly GCA_947625305.1). Taxonomy (GTDB): domain Bacteria; phylum Cyanobacteriota; class Vampirovibrionia; order Gastranaerophilales; family Gastranaerophilaceae; genus Avigastranaerophilus. Next base: position 131,931 of record CANQNW010000001.1, read on the forward strand.
ATCTGAATCCACGGGAATTTTTATATCTTCTTGAACTATACTGTATTTTGAATTTTCAGGATATTCGCTTGGAATATTATTTTGTAAATTGTTGAATGAATAGTAAGTTATATAAGATTTTGAGATAACATTATAAAACTTTTTATCAGGCAGATATGCACTTATAGGAGAGTATAAATAAGGATTTCCGACTGCAATAAATGTGTTTTCATAATCTAAATTTGTTTTTATATATTTTGCAATTTCTTTTCCGCCGGAAAAATTATATTTTATTTCCTCATTAATAACTATCAGAGATGTTATTAAGCTGAGCAATAACAATATATAAAATCCTATTTTTCCTGTTTCTACAGGTTTTGAGCACCATAAACCCCATATTAATATTAAAATTATCAAGAATATTTTTTGATAAAGTATACCGTTAAAATATACAAGAGTAAAAACTCCTATAATATATGCAAGACTTAAAAAACATATTATGAATATTTTTTTATCCGTTTTAAAGAAAGAGTATAAAATTAAACACAAAGAAGGATAAAATAAAGCTACACTTAAAATTCTAAAAGAATTTCTTAAAATAGGTAAGTATGAAATTATATTATATAGATATACTTGAGCAATTACAAATAACGTGTCTTTTAAACTCAAACTGCTTTTTATACCTTCTAAAAGCGCATAATTATCTCGGATTGAATTTAAAAATAAATATCTTATAAATAAAAAATTTAATAATAATATAATTATCGGAACAATGTTTTTTATATTTAATTTTTTTCTTATTTCAAAAACATATAAAAGAAAATTAATTATACAAAAACCGAGCATATAAAGATGTGTATGAGATAAAATTAATAAAGAAAATAAATATTGATAGGGTTTTTCCTCTCGTTTTGAGTAAAAATAGGCATTTAAAAACAAAAATAACGGAATAAGTGAATAATTTCTTGCAACAACAGGCAGGTAATAAAGCATTCCAGAACTAAATACAATAAGTATTTTTTGAAAGTTATTAAAAGATGACTTAAAGAGCAAAAATATAACGGAAATAAAAACGAATAATAAACTTACTATTTGCATTGTTTCCACGTTAAGATGAATTTTTGCAAAAGGAAACAAAACCAGATACCATAAAATAGGATGACCTTCAATTTTAACAGCATTAAATAAATCGATAAATCCCAAATCTCTAACCAAACACCATGCTTGTGCTTCATCTCTCCATATTTCATGAAAACACAATGCCGCTATAGTTATAAGCAAATAAATTATAATAATAAAACAATTAAATTTTTTTGAATTTTCCATAAAATTAATCATACACTAAAGTAATTAAAAGAACTTTAATGTAAAACTTTGTAAGCGGAATTAATACAATACTTGTATCTGATGTATATTTTGATTATTCTTAAATAGATGTAAAAGCCGAAATAAGAGAAATAATATGGGAATAGGAATAGACCAGTATATAGAACAATATTTTGCACCGATATCTGATAAGTTCTCAACATTTATATTTGCAAATATAAAAATTTTCGGGGCGGAAGTGCCTGTTTTAATACTACTGATGATTGCAACAAGCATATTTTGTACTTTTTATTTAAGACTGGTAGGAATATGGGGTTTTAAACACGCATTAAAACAAATATTCGGGCAAAACGACCACCAAGGGCACAAAGGTGAAGTTACATCCTTTGGAGCTTTAGCAACAGCACTATCAGGGACTATCGGAATAGGCAATATAGCAGGTGTAGCTATTGCAATATCAATAGGCGGGCCGGGAGCAATGTTTTGGATGGCAATGGGTGCTATTTTTGCCATGGCACTTAAATTCTGCGAGGTTACTCTTTCTTTAAAGTACAGAAATATTAATTCCGACGGAACAATTTCAGGCGGACCGATGTTCTATATGGAAAAAGGTTTTGCTTTAAAAAATATGCCTAAAACAGGTAAATTATTAGCATATATCTTTACTATTGCCTGCATTCCCGCAACTTTCGGCGGAGGCTGTATGCTTCAAACAAATCAGGCTGCACAGCAATTTATAGTTATAACGGGCGGAGAAAACAGTTTTTTCGCTCAGCACAGCTGGATTTTCGGCTTGTTTATTGCTTTTATGGTAGCGCTTGTTATAGTCGGAGGGATTAAAAGTATAGCTAAAGTTACTTCTAAAATAGTTCCCGTTATGTGTATTATCTATATGCTTGCCTGTCTTACAATAATTGTTTTACATTTTAATCAAATTCCGCACGCAATTTATACGATTGTTCATGAGGCCTTCTTCCCTAAAGCAGTTGAAGGCGGAATGATTGGCGCTATAATTATCGGTTTAAGAAGGTCAATACAATCAAATGAAGCAGGGATAGGCTCATCTCCTATCGCTTATGCAGCAGTCAAAACAAATGAACCTGTTTCTCAAGGCTTTGTTTCAATGCTTGAGCCGTTTTTTGATACCGTTATTGTCTGCTCCATGACAGCTTTCGTTATTATTTTAACGGGCGAATACTTAAACTACACTAACGGAATTACGGGTGTTCAATTAACTTCTTCGGCTTTTGAAAGTGTTATTTCCTTCTTCCCGTATATTCTTGCCGTTGTTATAATCTTATTTGCTTTTTCAACTATAGTTTCCTGGGCTTATTACGGACAAAAAGCTTGGTGTTTCTTATCGGGAGAGGGCTGTAAAAGAGTTATAATCTATCAAATTATTTTTTGCCTGTTTATTGTAATAGGCTCTTGTATGAATATTAAAAGTGTTATCGACTTTACCGACGCAACATACCTTGTTATGGCAGCACCGAACCTTATTACAATTTTTGTTTTATTAAAAGACATAAAATCAGAATTAATATCCTATTGCAAAAGACATGATTTAATTTTTAAATTAAATAAAGTATGGTTTAAAAATGAGCAGTGAACTTAAAAGAACATTAAATTTAAAAGATTCAATATCCGTTGTAGTGGGTTCCATGGTCGGCTGCGGGATATTTATAGTGTCCGCAGATATTGCTCGGCAAGTTGGTAATGCGTGGTTTTTGCTTTTGGTTTGGATAATTGCGGGATTATTTTCCTTATCAGGTGCAATAGCATACGCAGAACCCGTCTTGAATATTAAAGAAGACGGCGGACAATATATGTTTTTAAAAAAAATGTTTAACGATTTAACCGCTTTTTTATACGGCTGGTCGCTTTTACTTGTAATACAAACCGCAACTATTGCAGCAGTGTGTATTGCTGTCGGAAAGTTTTTAGGGGTTATATTCCCTAAAATAAGTTCTTCAGTATACTTAATTAATCTGCCGTATTTTCATATTTCCACTCAGCAGATTTGCGCTTTATTAATCTGCATTTTACTTACTTTTATAAATTCAAAAGGTGTTAAATACGGGGTTTTAACTCAAAATATTTTTACGGTAACAAAAGTTTTATCCATAGTCGGAATTATTGTTTTCGGCTTATTTTTAGGCTTTAATTGGGATATTATAAGTTCAAACTTTATAAATACCATCCATTTTAGTGACTTAAACTTTTCTAATCTGGAAATAATATCCGCCGCAACAGTCGGTGCTATCTTTGCAATGGTAACTTGGAATAACATAACTTTTATATCTGCAGAAGTTAAAAACCCTGAAAAGAATATACCTCAAGCTCTTTTCTGGGGTGTAATAATTGTAATGGCGCTATATTTATTTATTAACATCTTATATGTATTCTCAATTCCCATAGAACAAATAAAGACCGCTCCTGAAGATATTGTTCCCGTTGTTTTAATGAAAAATATCACCGGAGCAATAGGCGAGATAATAACCGCAATTATCATATTAATTTCAGCCTGCGGAAGCGCAAACGGACTTATTATGACAGGCGCAAGGGTTTATTATCAAATGGCAAAAGATAATCTGCTTTTTAACAGCTTGGGAAAAATTAACGAAAAAACAAATGTTCCCGTTAACTCATTAATTTTGCAATGCCTTTGGGCGGGTGTTTTCATACTGTTCTGCGGAAACTACAGTGAATTATTAGATTATGTAATATATGCCGCCCTTATTTTCTATGTTTTAACCGCAATAGGAATTTTCGTTTATCGGATAAAAAATAAAGAAACAATTCAAAATAAAGTAAACGATTTATATGGTATTTTCTTTATTTTAACGGGAGGTTTTATAATATATTCATTAACAATACATAAATTTGCAAATTCAATGAAAACTTTGTTAATAATTGCAACGGGGATTCCTATTTATATAGTCTGGAAAAAGTATAAAATGCAAAAAACTTGTCTAAAATAAGATAAAAATGTTATCATATAATTTATTATTGGAATAAAAGAGGTTAGTTATGATAATAGATGACTTACTAAAAGAAGTTGTAAGCTACAGAGCAAGTGACTTGCATTTATCAGCAGGGTTACCGCCCGTAATAAGAGTAGATGGAAACTTATTAAGAACGAAACATGAGGTAATGACTCCGCAAGCAGTTGAAGATTTATTGTTTCCTATGCTTTCAAATGAACAAAGAAGAAATTTAGAGCAGAATTGGGAACTTGATATGTCATACGGTATTGAAGGGTTAAGCCGTTTCAGGGTAAATATCTATAAAAACAAAGGAACATATGCTGCGGCATTCAGAACAATTACAAGTACGGTACCTTCTTTTGAATCCTTAGGATTATCAGACGTTGTAAGGAAAATAACCGAAAGACCAAGAGGATTAGTGCTTGTAACAGGGCCAACCGGAAGCGGTAAATCAACAACACTTGCTTCAATGATAGACTATATAAATGAAACAAGAAGTGAACATATATTAACAATTGAAGACCCTATCGAATTTGTTCATAAATCTAAAAAAAGTGTAGTACACCAAAGAGAACTGGGGCAAGATACAAGGTCATTTGCGAATGCACTGAAATCTGCATTAAGAGAAGACCCCGATATTATACTTGTCGGCGAAATGCGTGACGTGGAAACAATAGCACTTGCCATAACAGCGGCAGAAACAGGGCACTTAGTATTTGGAACACTTCATACTTCATCTGCCAGCCAGACAATAGACCGTATTATAGATGTATTCCCTGAAGGACAGCAGCAGCAAATAAGAGTTCAATTAGGCGGATGCTTAGAAGGTGTATTTGCTCAGACACTACTGCCAAGAGTTAACCCTGACGGAAGTCAAAGAGGCCGTATTATGGCTCAGGAAATTTTAATTAAAAATAATGCCGTTTCAAATATGATTAGAGAAGGAAAATCAGCACAGCTATATTCTGCAATTCAAACAGGGGCAGCTCAAGGAATGCAGACATTAGAATCTGCTTTAAGTGAATTATACGGAAAAAAACTAATAACCGCAGAAGCAGCTTTAGCTAAATCTCAAAGACCTGATGAATTAAAAAGATTAACCGGTATAACCGATTAATTAAACTACATAGAATAAAAAGGTAACAATTAAATCAACAAAAAGTAAAAAAACGGTTGATTTAATTGCGGCATTTGTAGTGGAAATCCCTACCCCTTTAGCACCGCCATGAGTTTCATAACCTTGAGTTGCACAAACAAGAGGTATTGTAATTCCGAATAAAAATCCTTTAAATATACTTATATAAATATCTCTTGTATTAAGCCAAAGCCAAACGGATGACATATAACGGTTCGGATGTAGTCCTATTGTGAAATAAGAAATTATCATACCGCCTAAAACACCGAATAATTCAGCCAAAATAACAACCATAGGAACGGTAACGGCACCTGCAAGTATTCTTGGGGTAAAATAATATCCGACAGGCTCAACTTTTAATGTTTTTAGAGCATCAACCTGAGATGTTACTTTCATATTCGCAATTTCAGCGCTGATTGCAGTACCTGCTCTGGCACTTATAGCAAGTGCAGCGAACCCCGGGGCAAGTTCACGAACCAAAGCAACAGCTAAAAATCCGCCTACATAACTTTCCGCACCGGACATTAAAAATTGCTTTGATACCTGAAGTGCAATGACTACAGCAGCTATGAAAACTATACTTAAAGAAATGGGCAGTGAATCATAACTTATCATGGCTGCTCTGGCTATAACAGAACCATATTTAACATTTCCGCCAAATATGTACTTCATAACCTTTATAAAATTTTGTATGCATAATCCTAAAAAATTTATCATTTGTTATCCTTTACGCATCTGTCAAAAAATGATGCTACTTCTTTTAACGGTATAAAATGCGAGATTGGTCTTCCGTGCGGGCATGTATACGGATTTTTTGCAGTCCTTAACTTTTTAACTATATCTTCCATCTGCCATAAGGTCAACTTTTCACCTGCTTTTACCGAAGCTTTGCAAGAAGTTGTTATTAATATTCTTTCTTCTATCGTATCTAAATCATTTTCAGGCGAATCTTTTAAATTTTTTAAAAGTTCCGCTAATACATCCTTGGGTTTAGCCTGTGACAATATTTGAGGGATTTTTTTAAATATTACTTGCGTGTCTGATATTTTCTCTATTTGATATCCGAATTTATTCAAATGTTCTTTTGCATTTTCTAATATTTGAACTTCAACAGGTTCTATATCAAGGACATCCGATATAATCAACAGTTGAGAGGCTATTTCTTTTTCACTTTTTAGTTTTTCATAAATGTATCGTTCCTGTGCGATATGCTGGTCAATTATTTCCAAGTTGTCATCATTTTCCACAAGTATATATGTATTATTGTACTGTCCTATAACATTTATCTGTTTTAAGCGGGGAGTTGAATCAAAAGTTATTTCCATTTTCTTTTGAACAATTTTTTCTTCTTCAGGTTCAGGTTTATCCTCAATTTTCCTTTCAATTTTAATCGGGAAAACAGGAGTTTCTTCTTTTTCTTCGGATTTTGAAAAATTTTTAAATGTTTCAAACTGAACAATATTGTCAGGTTTTTCTAAAGTTTGAGAAGGGATGGCATTAACTTCAAAATCGGTTTTAATGTTGGAGAGAGCAGAACTTATTGCACTTTGAACGAAATTAAATATTCTGTTCGGATTTTTGTATCTGACTTCTCTTTTTGTAGGATGTGCATTAACATCCACTTCATCGGGGCTGATATTTAAATTAATTACGATAAACGGATATCTGCCGTGCGGGAGCATGTTTTTATATGCTATATCAATGGCTTTGAGCATTACAGGGCATTTCACGGTTCTTGAATTAACAAATGTATAAATTGATTTTTTACTTGAACGGGTATAAGAAGGAACGGAGACGTAACCTTCTATTGCGAACCCGCTTAATATGTCTGTTTTTTTAACCTCTTTAAGGTTGTTAATTATATCAGAAGGATAAATTTGAGTAATTCTTGTTAATAAATCAGAATTTTGAGATGTTGTTAAAACTTGATTACCGTCATTTTTTAATATAAAAGCTATTTTAGGGTTAGCTAAAGCAAGCGCATTAACTAATTCCTGAATATATGCAAATTCTGTTTTTGGATTTTTTAAAAATTTTAATCTGGCAGGCTGATTAAAGAATAAATCTTTAACCTCCATAACAGTACCTTGAGCGCAGCCTGTTTGAAAGGCATTTACAATTGAATTTTCGGATTCTACTTTAGTGCCGTAGTCAAATTCTTTTGTTCTGGTCGTGCAAGATACTCTTGCGATAGAAATAATACTGGCAAGAGCCTCACCTCTAAAACCTAAAGTTTCAATATTAAAAAGACTATTTTCATCAGTAAGTTTGCTTGTAGCATGCTTAGAGAAAGCAAGCTGAATATCATCAGGATGGATACCGGAGCCGTTATCGGCAATACGAATATTTCTGCACTCATTAGAAACAGAAATCTCTATTTTTGTTGCATTGGCATCAATGGAATTTTCAACAAGTTCTTTTACAACACTGGATGGGCGCTCAATTACTTCACCGGCGGCTATTTGATTTACTAAATTAACAGGTAATTGTTTTATTCTTGCCATATATATATTTTAATACACATAAAAATTAAATATTACTTTTAAAAAAAATGTTACAAATTATTTTTTTTAAAATATAATAAGATTAATGCGGGCGTAATTCAGTGGTAGAATGCAACCTTCCCAAGGTTGACGCCGAGGGTTCGAGTCCCTTCGCCCGCTGTTTTTTTTGTATTTTGATAAATATACAAGGACGAGAACCCTTTCAAGGCAAAGCCTTGACTTGGTTCGAGCGCGAGTGAGCAGAGGCTGTAGTGACGGATGCGTAGAGCATTCGGCACGAAATGCCGTTTATCGCGAACGAGCAAGAAGTCCCTTCGCCCGCTGTTTTTTGTATTTTGATAAATATACAAGGACGAGAACCCTTTCAAGGCAAAGCCTTGACTTGGTTCGAGCGCGAGTGAGCAGAGGCTGTAGTGACGGATGCGTAGAGCATTCGGCACGAAATGCCGTTTATCGCGAACGAGCAAGAAGTCCCTTCGCCCGCTGTTTTTATAGCATTTATATTTATTCAATATTGAAATTTTTTATTAAATAAGCCTTGCCTTGTTTATTATTATAAAAATCATAGTTTATAGGCTGGTCATCTATTTTATTTCTTGATAAAGCAATATAATTCATACCTGTATCTTTAGAATTATAAGAAATACTATTACTAACAGTTCCGTCTGGCATGTATTTTTTTATATGAATACCTTGATGAGTAGGATCAAATGCAACCCAGCCGTATCTGTCAAAATAAACCTCGACCCAGGCATGCGGAGTGTATTGTTCTCTTAAAATATCCCCTGAAACAATTCTGGCCGGAATATTTTTTGCCCGGCAAATTGCTATCATAGCTGCTGCGTATTCACTACATTTACCTTGTTTCCTTTTAAGCGCCTGTTTTGCGCCAATATTACCCTTAACTGAAGTATATTTAATATTTTTTTGAAGGTATTCATATATATTTTGCAGGATTTCTTCTCGGGTATTTCCTTGTATCTTATTTGCTATATCAATTATGTAATTATCATTTGATTCAATCAATCTTTCAGGCTTTAAATATAAACTTAAATCTGTTCCGGGAGCGGTATTTCGATTATATTTTTCAGCTTCTGTTAAATCATATGTTCTTACTTTAGCACTACCTTCAAATGTTATTATCTTTTGTCCCGAAGACAAGTCATTAAAAATATATTCTGCAATACGACCATTAGGAGTATCATAATATTTTTGAGGTTGTTCGGAAATTGATGTTATATCAATATATTGTTTTCCTTCTTCATTAACAGGAATAGGCATTTTGAAATTTAAAGATTTTAAAGCCCCTTTTATATTAATAGTATAAGTATATTTAAACTTATAATTTTTAAAATCCGCCATATTATCAGCAATATTATTTTCTTTTACAGCTTTAACCTGAGTTGTTTGTTTAATTTCTTCATTGTTACTGACAGAGTTAGCAGTATTATCTTTTTGACTAAATAATAAATAACAAAAAACAGCTCCAATTAACAAAACAATACAAAATAAGATTTTATTAATTAAATTCAAATTCATAACTTTCCTTTAAATTATTATACAGATATTTTAAAAAATTTTCCGATAATATTCAATAAATGAAATAATTGAAAAAAAATTATATTTAAGCTAATATAAGCAGGAGCGATGAAAAAAGCCGATGTGGCGAAATTGGTAGACGCATCAGACTCAAAATCTGACGCAGCTCACCCTGCGTGCCGGTTCAAGTCCGGCCATCGGCACCATAAAAAGACCTTTTAAATAAAAGGTCTTTTTAATTTTATCAAATATAATCCGGTGCAAAATCATAATAGATATTTCAATATTTTATCGTATCCGCTAGAAAATTTTATTAATTAGTATGCAAATTGCACTTTTTACATTTTCAGTTTTTTTATTAAAATTGGGGTTAATTCTTTCCAGACCTTTTTATTTGGATGGGTATCATATTCAGAATTATAATATTCTAATGAAAATAGATTTTTATTGGTCAAATCACTAACAGAAATAACCTTTATACCAAGTTTTTCAAATTGTTTCTGTTTCGGCAAGGTCCAAACAGAATAATTTAATATTATAAATTTTGAATTTGGATAAAGTTTTTTTAATTCAACATAAGATTGTTTAACTATTTCGTAAAATAATTTTTCCCTATCGGCACTACAGATATAATAAGGCATATAGGATTCAATAAGTCTGTATACATAAGAATACGTCTGATAAAAATTTGGTTTTTTAAGTATCAATTCTCCTGTTTTTTTATCAAATACATATTTTACCAATACCTTATGTAAAAAAGGCCAGCATCTGAACATCAAAATTCTGTTGATATGATCATCTATGTAAATGTATATTATATATTCGGCATCATTAACAATATTTTTACATTTTTTTGTTTGAATATCATAAAGCATCATTTGTGGTCCGCTTCCTCCAATAGCTCTATTATATATATTGCGTTTCGTTAATTTAGCAAGTACACCTCCTAATGATTCTTCATTAGAAAGTCCATCACCATAGGCAAATGAACCGCCATAGATTAAAACAGATTTTTGATTGTTATTATCAAAAATAAATGGTTTTCTAAAATAATATTCGTATTTTTGAGGATTTTGTTCCCTTAATGTTTTTGGAAAATATATATTTACTAATTTTAGGTGATTGTTCTTTATCAAACTGTATAATTCTTCTTTATAATTATAAGAAAGAATTAAAATAGACAATAATTCAAGGAATAAGTAAATTATTATTATGATAACAACATTAATAAATACAATTTTTCTTTTTTTACACATACATTTCCGGAAAAAGTATAACATAAAATAAATTGCAATACTTATTACTCAATATTTCAATTAAATTAAAGATAAAGTTGTCCGAACAAAATTTTATGCAATTTACTGCATTTTCATCTGTTTTTCTTTGTTTAATTTATTAATTTTATCTGCGGTAAATACTGATAATACAGGTAAAATTGCATAATAAAGAATGGCAAATATAATTGTCGGTCTTAAAACGTTTATTCCCTGAATATATTTTGTTAATTTCGGATCATTAATATTGGCATTTTTAAATTTTTCAATAAAATCAGAAGAATTTTTTTGAATAAACTTATCAATTTTATATCCGAGCAGAATACTTAAAGCTGTTGAAATTGCTTTGTTATATATAAGCGGATTTTTTCTGTTTTCATCTATTTTTTTAGATTTTTTTGTACGAACTATAAAAGAACCTGCCAGCAGGACATCTGTTGCAATTGATAGATTTCTGGCTATATTGGCATCATTTGAACTATGTTTTTGAACAAAATTTTGAAATGTATTTGAATTAAAAATAGCACTAACACTTTTTGCGGGAATATCTTTTAAGCCTTTAAAGCTGACAGGCTCATCATAAAACTGCTTAAATACAGGATTATATGTTTTAGGATATTTATAATTTTCTATTTTCTTCGTATTTTGTTTTGGATTTTTAGAAGGAGAAATCAAATTCATAATAAAAGGCATAAGAGCAACTGCAATTAATGATTTTGGAACAGCCGTTAAAAATCCCGTTGAAAGCTTAATTAATTGAGAAGCAAATTTATAGTTTTTAGAATCAACTAAAGCTTTACCTTTATCCTTCATTTTTGCAATAATATCAGGATTTAAAAATTTGTCAGGATTTTTATCAATATTTTTAATTGCATTTTCAACAGGCAGAGCCACCGCCTCTGTTATTGCAAATTTAACAAGTCCTGAAGAAAAAGAATCAACAGCAGCATATTTTTTATTTTCTTTATCTGTTTTAGGTGTTAACAATATTGAAGCAGGTCTTATTACAGAGGACATAACAAGAGTTGTACCCGCAATAAAAGAGGCGGGATGATTTGCAATAGTTTCCAGTCCTTTAAGAAGATACTTATTATTTAAAGCTCTTTTAAATGAAGTTGAAGAATTAATCTGACTTAATTTCATTTTAAAAAATCCCTATTTAAATTATAATTTAAAAATGAAACTTTTAAATTATATACAAACAGAATTAAATTATTTTAATAAATACGAGAAAATTTTATATTTATCCGTAATTTTATCGGTAATTATAATATCAATAGCGATAAAGGACAGTAAAATTGCAATAATTTCGGCAATATGCGGAATAACATATACTCTATTAGCGGGGAAAGGTAAAGTATACTGTTATTATACAGGAATAATCGGAACTTTTTGTTATTGTATAATTGCGTATAAAAACGGGTTTTACGGGAATATGTGTTTATACGGATTATATTTTCTTCCTATGCAGATTATAGGTATCTTTAATTGGCGAAAGCATTTAAATAAAAAGACAAATGAAATAATTAAAACAAAATTAAGCAATAAAGAAAGATTTTTATATTTTATAACAGGGATAATATTAACGGGTTTAATATATAAAATAATACTTATGTGCGGAGGAAAAAGTCCCATTATGGATGCTTTTAGTGTAGGCTTTTCGGTTCTTGGGCAGTATTTAACCCTAAAAAGATGTATAGAACAATGGATTATATGGTTTATTGTAAATTTAATTACTTTATTTATATGGTTAAATGCATATTTAAATGAATCTCATTGCTTTGCAACCGTCTTAATGTGGTTAATATATCTTATTTTAGCAGTATATTTTTATATTAAATGGAGAAAAGAAATAAAAAACGGGGCTGTTTTATAAAACAGCCCCGTTATAAATATTATTTGGTTTTATGCCGCAGCGACATAAATATTACCTTGAATGTTATCAACAAAGAATTTTTCTTTGAATGAATCAAGAGATTTTCTTGCTTCAGGTGAATCATAAACTATACCCGTTTCAAGATCAACATTTTTTCTAAAGTCATTAAGAAGGAATTCAGGGACTCCAAAGAATTTATTTTTAGAAGTAACTCCATTTTTTTGAGTTTGGTTAGCAACATCTCTAATTAAAGAGAGGAATGCTTCAGCTGTACCTAAATCTTCCCAAACAGCAGGTTTTCCGTCTTTTGCTTCTAAAGGAACGGTATATGCTTTAAGTTTATTTCCGTTTTCATCAAGAAGTTTACCTTCGTTAATTAATTCAACAATTTTAGGCATAACACTTCCGCCCAAGCCTGTTTTATCAGGCGATAATATTCCCATAGACATAAGAACTTTTGAAGCTGCAGAAGTCAAGAAATACATACCCGGATTTGCAAGATATACATTTTCATCTTTAGGATCTTTAGCTGTTTGTACTTTCGCCCATTGAGCCATTGCCTCGTCATATTCGCCCATTGCATTAAATTCATTTGGCATTGGTGCATCCGAAGTATATTTTGGTTTTTCTACAAAACTTTTAAGTAATAAATTACCTTTTTCATCATCTTCAACCCCTAATAAACCAAAGGATTTAGCCCTTTCTGGGTTAACAGGATAATAAGGAATAATTAAAGCCGCATCCGGTAATGTTTTTAAAGCATGATATACTCTTGAAATATCTGCATTAGTAAATATATCACCGTTAAGTATAATTAAATCTTTATCGTTTGGAATAATATCACGTTTAAGCCCTTCTGCTATAGCACCGCCGTCGGTCTTATATGCGGAAACTTGTTTTACATTATCACCCGATATTTCATGTTTCTGACTTAAATATGTTAAATTATCATTTTCATTACCTGTTATTATTTTAGCAGAAGCCGCTAAATTAAGCGCAGTAGCGATTAAACGATATCTGTCATCCGTCGGCATTTTAGCGGAAGGTTTATTTTCTTTTTCTCTTGTAATATTTTTAAATCTTTCACCAAACCCGCCTGCCGGAATTACAACAACGGGATCATTTTTTGCAACTTCGTCCGCAAAATCGCCGTAAACCGCTTCTTTTTGCAATCCTGAATTAAAATATTTGTTAACTGCAGCAAGGGTTCTGTCTTCTTTATTTAAAGTTGTAATTATAGTACTGCCTTTAAATGAAATACCTTTTTTTGAACCCGGGTTAGGATAGCAGGTTCCCGGCATTTTAATTTTAAAGTTTTCACCTTCCATTATACTTCCGGCATACATTTTTATTGATTTTCCCTTTAATGACGAATCTTTAATGGTAATTTCAGGCATATATTTACCTTGTTTATATGTTATAACAGGCAGGCTAGTACCATTTCTATAAAATTCACCCTCAAATATTTTATCACCTTTGTCATTTGTTATAAGATAGTTTTCTCTGTTGCCGTTTGTTGTTTTTTCTACATTTAAACCTGCAGCATTTAAATTTTCTGTTCCCTGAGGCATTTTTTTCCTTGGAATATCTATATTTTCATTTAAATCTAATATATTAGGAATACGAATTTCTTCTTTAGTTATAAATGAAAATTCCAAATCGGATAAATTACTTGTATTTTGCAATCCTGCTTTAAATGAAATATTATTTAATGCTTTAAAGTAGGAATTACTTTCCCTCCCCGGTAATTGTGTTGATGCAGAATTAACATTTTTAAAAGTTGATACTGATTTTGCATTGTAATTTAATCTGTTAATTCTCGGTGAAACAGAATTTACTTTCTCTATCATTTTATATCCCTTTCGTTTATTTGATTCAAATCATGGATGCTGTTAATAATAATAACCGTAAAGATAGAATTTGCTATTTTCTTAATAAAAAGTAACAAGAATTACTCTGATTTTTCTTCTTTTAAGGGGTTTTTTTTATTTAAATAACGTATTACCGGGTTTTCAATAATATGATAAGTAATAATACCGAATAAAATACAAATAATAAATATTATAGGATATACATAAAGTGCCGATATATTCCAAAAATATTTCCAGTACAATCTACACAAGAAATTAACAACAATAAAATGAGTTACAAAAATAGAATACGTATATTTACCTAAATGTACAAATATATTTTTATCCAAAAACCGGGAAACAAATCCTTTTTTATAGAGGAATAAAATAATGAGCGCCATATAAACAATTATGAATATAAAATGATTGGTACATTTTACATCATGAAATGTTAAATTACTGATTACAAAATATAAGCATACAAATTCAAGTACGGAAAGAAATATTTTAGGAATAAGATTAAGTTTTACCGATTCAAATTTACATAAGTTACTTTTGTACCAATTCCCGATTAAATAACCAATACCTATTCCGCCCATAGCTCTCATTAATCCGAGATTAAAAACATGGTAATAGTTATCTGTCATTCCGTTAATAATACCGTGCCTTGCATCTAAGATAAATGAATAACAAAAGAACACTGCCAATGCCGTAAATAAATTTACATGTTTAATGTCAAAATTTTTAACCAAATAAAAGTAAAAAGCAAGCACCCATAGTAAAGAAGAACAAAACCAATAATGTCCTAAATAATTGATACTTTCAAGATTATTATGCAATCCGGTGCCTGATAATCCTAAAATCATATAAACAGTATTATATAAATTTAAATTAGTAAAACCGAATAAAGAAAGTAATCCAATTAGAAGGATTGCAAAAATTAATACGGGATATAATCTTATAATTTTATGTTTTATAAACTCAAATAATGATATTTTTAAATTAAGTTTATATACAAAACAAAATCCGGCAATTATAAAAAACAAATCAACTGCTTTATTCCCGTTTTTAGTAACTTCTAAATCCGAATCATAAAGCAAATGAAATAATATTATTGCCACACAAGCTATAATCCTTATAAAATCAATATTTTTTAGTTTCGCTTCCATTATAACTCCGTTTTATTTAGCATAAATTAAATATAAATTTTCATTTTTATGTATATCATAATTTAAATTATTTTCTTTAAGAATATTTTCAAGAATATCGAAATTAGTACATCTTAAGTAATATTCATTATTTCTGCAAAAGAACCGCATTTTATTTTTTTAATAAAATTTTTTGTATAATTATCAACCATATTATAATAAATATTATCTATAGTATGAATATTAAAAGGTTTATTATAATTATAATAAGCATTATACCAATTAATATTATATAAAAATTCTTTAGTTGGCAAAAAATTAATAATATTTTTGCATAAATATAAAATTTAATATACTATAAGCATATGAAAAAATTTTTATATGTAATAACAATTTTATTAATAAGTACAATTTGCATATTAACGGCTATTAAATATAAAGATATAAATAATTATATATTTTTTAAAAATCCCGTAAGGATAGTTTTAATAACCGATAATAAATATGTAAGACAAACAAGAACAGTAATAAGATCAATAAATGCAAATAAATCAAAAAAAACGAATATTGAAGTTAATGTAATTGGTGTTGGATTAAGCAAACAAGATATAAAAAAAATAAAAAGTGAAAGTAAATTAAAAACAAAAATAAAAGTTATTCCTTATAAAATTGAAATTACTGATTTGCCCGGCGGGTCAAATCAAAATCCTGATGTAACTAGGGCTGATTATGCAAAATTCAAATTATGTTCAATATTTCCCAATACAGAAAAAATATTATATCTTGACGGCGATATAATTGTTTTAAAGGATTTAAGTCAATTATACAATACAGATATAGAAAACTACTATATTGCAAGTGTTGATGATTTAGAATGCGGCTGGGTTGATTACAGAGAAGAACGTTATTTTAACAATGGTGTAATGTTGTTAAACTTAAAAAAGATGAGAGAAGATAACATAGAAGAAAAATTAATTGACTATAAAAAAAATGATAAAATAAATCGTTTAATGACACAAGATGCGTTCAATGCGGTACTATATAAAAAAGTAAAATTTCTCCCAATAATATATGATACATTTGCTCAAGAGTATAATGACAAATATATATTAGAAATATTAAAAATTGTATTGAAAAACAATTTTGATGAAAAATTATATCCGTATAAAACCGCAGAAGAATATAAAAATGCGGTGGTCATATTACATTATACAGGTACGTATAATGTAAAACCATGGTTCGATTGGGCAGATAAAAACAGTGAGTCTTCAAAAATATGGTATAAATATGCTCCAAAAGAATGATAAACCGTTAAATATATTAAATATAACAGTATTATTTCAACAGCAAAGGTATGTAATACCGGTATTATTTTTCTTTTATATTCAAAACGGATTAACTTTATCGGATTTTTTACTATTTCAGAGCATTTTTTATTTTACGGGATTAATAGCCGAAATACCGGCAGGATATATAGGTGATATATTTCCAAGGAAAAATGTATTAATTTTTTCATATTGTTTATTTATAGTAAGAATAATATTGTGGATTTTTTGTCCTAATTATTTAACAATAATGCTGGGCGAAATATTATACGGATTATCAAAAGCCTTCTATAGAGGGGTTTCTGACGGATATATTTATGATTATTTAAAAGAAAATAAAATAACAAAAGAGATGCTTCCAAAATATGGAAGATTTAATTTTTATATGTCAACGGGTTCAGCCGTAAGTTGTTTAATCGGAGCATATTTGTACAGATATTTCGGGTTTACGGTATTATTAACACTTGAATTATGTTTTAATACTCTTGCGGTTTTAATGTTGTTTAATCTTCCAAAATTACCGCAATATAAAAAGAAAATTAAATTTAAACTTCATATATTGCGAATTTTTCACATTTGTAAAAGAGCTTTAAAAAATTCAAAAATAAATGTATATATGTTTTATAGTGCAATTTTAACAGGCATAACGAGCATATTTGTATGGATATTCCAGCCGTTTATGAAATCTGCCGGAGTACCGGTATTACTTTTCGGATATGTATATTTTATAAATCATATATTAAGGGCAGTGGGTTCACTTAATGCAAATAAATATATAGAAAAATATTCTCTTGAAAAAGCGGGAGTACTTGTTTATATACTGTATTTTATTAGTTTTATATTACTTGTAAATGCAATAGAGATTAGCAATAAATATATTTGTATAACAACTGTTCTGTTTATTTGCATAGCCATAGGAATTCAAATGGTATTTAATGTAGGAAGTTTATCAAGAATTCATAATCTAATACCATCAATATCAAGGGCAACAATGTCATCGGTAAACAGCATGCTGGCAGGATTATTTTCTGGTTTATTTTTAATGATATTTAAATTTTTGGTTGATTATCATTCTCAAAAAGCTGCAATAATATTTTTTATAATTATATTTATCGGAGCAATTATACCTTTAAGAAAAATAATTCAAAATTGATAATTTTTAAATTTTTTGAACTGAAGAAATTTGATTATCTTTATTAAAACGATAAACTACGGCAGATACAACAAATTCATCCCCATCGTTAAAACCTGTATAATCATATTGTTTTTCCAATCTTAAAAGATTACCGTTTTTATCAAGTACAAATTCATTATTAACAGTTTCCGTTTCATCAGCGATATTATAAGTGCTATCTGATTTCACTCTTATAAAGTCTTCTAAAAATTGGAATATTTTTTTATCCCAATAATTATACCCGTCAGTTTTTTCACCAATAGTTGCTTCAATTAAATTTGTTTTATTTCCGAAGTTTTTATAAACAAATATTTTATCTCTTTTTGCTTTATAAAATTGCCATTCAAAACCGAGTGAAATTTCGGAAATATCATCCGTATTATAGTTATATGAATATTCTCTTTTATAAGTTTCATAATTATCAGATGAAAATTTAGACAATTGAATTTTGTCAATTCTGTTTTTTAATACTGCTTTAATAAATATTTCATCATCATAGACTATTTCATTGTCATATATGAAATTGGGATTATGTTTTTTACTATTATATCTGAACATAAGCCCGTCGGGCATATCATCGGCAGGGAAAAAAGATATAACATCTTTAGTGCCGTTTTGATTATCAATATTTATTTTTAAGATTGCAATACCTTCTTCAAAGCTGGCATAATCAACAGCCGTTCTTTTCCCGTCCTTTGACTTAAATATAACTGTTCCCGTGCCGTATTCATCTATATTTTTTATCGAAGATTTAATATGAGAAATACTTTCCCTTATAAGTTTTTCTGCATCTTTATGCTGAAGTCTTGCATCTGATAATAATTTGTTGCCTTCTTCTTGTATATTAATACTTTCAGAATAATATTTTTTAGATGTTTCATTTAATTCGGCTGATTTTCTGATTTTTTCGCTGTTTAAATCGAGAAAGTCTGTATTTATTTCAACTAACGGAGACTTAAACCAATTATTATTTCTTTTTTTACCGTTAAAAGAAATTTGATTATTATATAAATTGATACTGCTAATGTTATTAATTTTCAAAATTATTATCCTCTGTTTGACAATAATTTTAAGTTTACAAATAAAATTTTTTGTTAAAAAATTTTCCCCTTTTTACATTACTTAAAGTAATATATAATAATAAATAGAATATTACGGGATAAAATGGAACAAAAAACATTATTTGAAAATACGCAAAATCAACCGTTAGCCTCAAGGCTCAGACCTAAATCTCTTGATGAATTTGCGGGGCAAACTCATCTGTTAGGAGAAGGCAAAGTCCTAAGGCGGTTAATTGAAAGTGATAATATAACTTCATTAATATTCTGGGGACCCCCTGGGGTTGGTAAAACTACACTTGCAAGAATAATTGCAAATAAAACGCACTCCGAGTTCATTGATTTTTCGGCAGTCACAAGCGGAATAAAAGAAATAAGAACCGTCATGCAGCAGGCTGAAGATAACAGGACACTCGGTAAAAAAACAATAATTTTTGTGGACGAAATACACAGATTTAATAAAGCTCAGCAGGATGCATTTTTGCCGTTTGTTGAGAAGGGAAGTATAATTTTAATAGGAGCAACAACCGAAAATCCCTCTTTTGAAGTTAATTCTGCTTTATTATCCCGCTCAAAAGTATTTGTACTCCAGCCATTAAAGACTGAAGAACTTATAATATTATTAAAAAGAGCAATAAATGATGAGCGGGGATTTGGAAATCAAACAATTAACATAACTGATGACATGCTGAAATTAATAGCTGAATTTTCAAACGGTGATGCAAGAACAGCACTTTCAACATTAGAAATGGTAATTTTAAACGGCGATATTAATGAAAAAGAAGAAATAACCGTAACTACAGAAATTATAGAGCAGTGCATATCTAAAAAATCTTTAATTTATGATAAGAATGGCGAGGAACACTATAATATAATTTCGGCATTACATAAATCAATGCGTAATTCCGACCCCGATGCAGCGGTATATTGGCTTGCAAGAATGCTGGAGGCAGGAGAAGACCCATTATATATAGCAAGAAGAGTAACAAGATTTGCAAGTGAAGACGTAGGTTTAGCAGACCCTCATGCGCTTGAAATAGCAGTAGCGGCTTATCAGGCATGCCACTTTATAGGAATGCCGGAATGCAGTGTACATCTTACTGAAGCTGTAATTTATATGGCGATGGCGCCAAAATCAAACTCAATGGATGTGGCATATATGTATGCTAAATCAGACGCATTAAAACATTTGGCTGAACCTGTTCCCTTAGTAATAAGAAATGCTCCGACAAAATTAATGAAAGAACTTGATTACGGCAAAGGATATCAGTATGCACATGACAGTGAAGATAAATTAACAAATATGCAGTGTCTGCCCGATTCTTTAGCAGATAGAGAATATTATAAGCCTACAGAACAAGGTTTTGAATTAAAATATAAAACAAGACTTGCTCAAATTAAAGCTTGGAAAAAAGCTCATAAATCAGACTGATTGTTTTATGTGTTTTTCAAGTTCAGCTAAAGCTGTTCTAAGATTTGTCTTGTCTTTGCCTGCACCTTGAGCAAAGTTAGGACGGCCACCGCCTTTTCCGCCCGTTGCTTGGGCTAAAGTATTTACAATTTGACCTGCATTTATGTCTTTTTTAATAAAGCTGTCTGATACTTTAACAATGAATGTTATTTTATCTTCATCAACGGAAGCAAGCACTACAATACTTTCCCCGAGTTTAGCGGATAACATCTCACATCCGAGTTTAACAAGGTTCGGCGGAAATGCTTCAATTTCTGATATAAACAGCTTTCCGCCATTGATATCCTGCGCTTTTGATATAAACGATTGAAATTTTGTCTTTGCCTGCTCTGCCTTTAAGTGTTCTATTTCCGTCTGCAGATTTTTATTATCAACGGCAAGTTTCATAATTTTTTCACCAAGTTCATCATAATGAACTTTAAAAGACTGCGACATTTTATCAACTATTTCGGATTTTCTTGAAAGAATTTTTAAAGCAGTATCACCGCAAACGGCTTCTATTCTTCTTGTCCCCGCAGCTACTGCTGATTCAGATAATATTTTTGTTAAACGAATTTGCCCCGTTGATTTTACGTGTGTACCTCCGCAGAGTTCCGATGAAATTTCGCCCATTTTAACAACTCTTACATCTTCCTCGTATTTTTCGCCAAATAATGCCATAGCGCCCGATTTTTTTGCCATTTCAATATTCATTATGGTGGTTGTTTGCGCTAAATCTTCTTCAATCCATTTATTAACAATATCTTCAACCTCTTGTACTTCCTCTTTTGTCATAGCACGAGGGAAGGTAAAGTCAAAGCGGGTTCTGTTTTCTTCAACAAAAGACCCTGCCTGATGAACTTCCTCTCCAAGCACTTTTCTTAAAGCAGCTTGAATTAAGTGAGCATTGGAATGATGTATGGTTATTTCTTTTCTTCTAGCACTGTCAATTGAAGCAGTTACCGTATCTCCGACTTTAGCTTCACCGTTAATCATTTGTACACGGTGTACAAAGAGTTTATTAACCTTAAATGTATTTAAAACTTCCGCTTTAAAGCCTTTTCCTTCAATTATACCCGTATCACCGACCTGACCGCCCGATTCAGCATAAAATGGTGTTTTATCAAGCATAATATCAATAAAGTCGCCCGCCTCAATTATTGCAATAATTTTAGCCTCCGCTGTGTCTTTTTCATATCCTAAAAACTCTGTTGAGCCGAATTTATTCTCCACATCAACATATACAAGGTCATCCGTAAGGCTTATTTTATGAGCGGCAGCTTTTGCTTTTTCTTTTTGCTTTTGCATTTCCGCTTTATAGCCTTCCGTATCAACGGTAACACCTTTTTCAGCCGCTATTTCAACCGTCAGTTCAAGCGGAAAACCGAATGTATCATAAAGTTTAAACGCATTTTCGCCGTCTATAACTTTGTTATTCTGCATCAAATCTTCTAAAAGCTTATAGCCTCTATCCAGAGTAATCTTAAATCTTTCTTCCTCCTGTTTGATTATTGATTTAATCTTATCCGCATTTTTTTCTAAATCAGTATATGTTTCTTTATACTGATTAATAACGGTATCTACTATTTCATTTAAGAAAGGAAGTTCCAAGCCTAAAATTTTACCGTGCCTTAGCGCTCTTCTTAATATCATTCTTAAAACGTAGCTTCGACCTTCATTACCGGGGGTAACTCCGTCATTAATCATAAATGTTACGCATCTTGCATGGTCTGTTATTATTCTTAAAGAAATATCGGTCTTTTTATCCTGTTTATAAGGGACTTTTGCCATATCAGATACTTTTTGCAAGATTGGATATAATAAATCCGTTTCAAAAGTTGATTCTTTGCCCTGAACTACCATAGCAATACGTTCTAAGCCCATGCCCGTATCAACATTTTTCTTATCAAGCGGGGAATAATTACCCTCTTCATCTTGGAAAAGTTCCGTAAATACAAGGTTCCAAATTTCCACCCATCTGTCGCATTCACATGTTGCAATAGAGCAGTTATCGGAGCATTTTAAGTGTTCCCCCAAATCATAATGGATTTCGGTGCAAGGCCCGCAAGAACCCGTTGCCCCCGGAGGTCCCCAAAAATTATCTTTTTTGCCTTTTCTTATAACTCTTTCAGGTGCAATTCCGACATCTTTAGTCCAGATATCATAAGCCTCATCATCAGATTCATATATTGTTATCCAAAGCCTATTCGGGTCAAGCTTTAAGTAATTAGTAACAAAATCCCATGCCCAGGGAATAACCTCTTTTTTATAGTAATCACCGAAAGCAAAGTTGCCCAGCATTTCAAAGAACGTATGGTGTCTTGGAGTTCTTCCCACATTTTCAATATCGGAATCTTTTCCGCCCGCTCTTGCGCATTTCTGGCATGAAACAGCTCTTGCGGGGTTAAACGGAGGTTTTTCCAAGCCTAAATAATACGGCAGAAATTGAAGCATACCTGCCGTAGTTAACAATACCGTAGGATTATCGGGCACTAAACTTGAACTTGCCACTTCCGTTGATTGATGTTTATCTCTAAAAAATTCTATAAAAGCTTTTCTTATTTCATTTCCCGTTAAAGGCTGTGTCATTTTACTTCCCTTTTATTTACTATCTGATAAAATTTTACAACAAAAAAATGCTTACATATATGTAAGCATTTTTTTTATTTCCCCAAATCTTTTCCCTAGTCTGTAGTGCGCTCTTATAAACTTTTTTTAATCAAGTAATGTTTCTAATATACTTGCATTCTTAATAGCCAAAGCATTTTCTTTAACTCTTTGCTTATGAATATATGTTCTTAATGCTTCACGAATTAATTCACTTCGTGTACGGTTTTCACCTTCAGCTACTTCATCTATTCTTGATAAAAATTCTTCGGGCATTGAAATTAAAACTCTTGCCATTTTATATCCTCTCTATATAATCTTTATTTTGCTCTCGTACTTATATAAAAACAATTAAGAAATAAAAATTGCATAAATAGTATATACAAAATTAAAACCCCTTGAATTTCAAGGGGTTTAATGCTTTACATTTCTTAATAATTATAAATCTTCATCCTCAAATCCCGGGGAACGGGTAGGAAGGTTTTTATAACCGGGGTTCGTATAAACAGCTTTTTTTATATATTTATTTGTATAATCACCTTTTTCAAAAAGTTTTTTCAGCATGTTTTCTCTTGTAACAAGAGAAGAAGGACTATTTAATGCAGATGGATTTTTTTCGGTTAATTTCATCCAAACCGCAGCCTCCAGTGTCCAAGCATAAGTTTCTTCATTAAGTGAAGCAAATTCATCCTGATGGATTGCCTCATGCGCCAATAAGGCTGCAATTGCTTCAGGCGGAGCATTTCTGTGTTTTTCATTGATATAAATATATAAAGTATCTTTTTTCTTCCAGCCTAAAGCATCAAAAGACGCGTATTCCTGCCTGATTTCGGCAATATTTTTAAATTCAATTTTAAAAGGTTTTTGAGTTAAATTATTGCCCATTAAAGCATTATAAGAATATTTTGCTATATTAACGGTATTCATAAGTTCCATAGCCTGCATAACAGCACCGTCTTTAGTTACTTTTTTATACTTTTTTGCATATGCATCGGTATCAAACTCGGGCTTATTAACACTTGTTCCGCTTGAATCTTTAGAAATATTCATTTTAGTTTCATCAAGACCCGGAGTTTGTTTATCTTTGGCAAAGGCTGTCCCCAATGAGAAAATTGTTAAACTTAAAAATAAAATCAGTATCTTTTTCTTCATAAAATCCTAACCCGTCTTAACTCATAATAATATTATTACCTATTTAGTAATTAAGGACAAATTTTTTTATTTCAAGTTCCGCATATTTTTTTTAATCTATATCGTAAGTAAGAATTTAACGGAAATTGTAAATTTAAATTAAGAAATAAAACTATACAAAAACTTAAATATATTTGAAATCATGCCCGATTTAATATATCCTTTTCATGTATAAAGACCTTTTATTGAGTGTAGAGGCGGGAAAAATGATTATGGAACAATATACCGAAGAAAATACATATGTTGTGGATTTAGGAGAAATTAATTCAGCTGCGGATATAATTTTTAATTTAAGTTCACTACTTGATAACAGTGAGGCAAGAAATAAAAAAATATGCTTAAAACTTGGAAATGTAGATTTAAATCAGGCTCAAATATTAAGCATAAAATCATTAATTAACGGTATAAATTCAATATTATCAAGTATAGATACAAAATCTGCGGAAACTGAAAAAGTCGCATTATCCTTGGGAATAATAGTTTCAAATGTATCCCCCGAAAATATAACGGAGGTAAATCCTGAAATTCCTTATAAAACGGCAGAGGAGTTTAAAAATGAAACTCATACCGAAGTTCAAGAAGAAATAAAAGAAACGGAAGTTCAAGAACATAATGAAAATCAGGAAACATCAGCTGAAGAGTCTGTAAATACCGAAAGTGTAAAAAGAGAAGAATTACAAAATACAACGGAGGAACAAGTTCCAACCGAAGATAAAGCGCAAGTACAAGATGAACTGGAAGTAATATTCGGGTCAGACCCTGCAAAAACAAGCATATTTAATATGGAAATACCTGAAGATTTATATGAAGAAAAAGAAGGTATAACGGATATTATAGTTCCGGAGCAGGAATACACCAAAGAAGATATAGAACTGGAATCATTCCCGACAAAATATATAAAACAAACAATAAGGTCAGGGCAGGTTATAAATTATGAAGGCAATATAGTAATAATTGGCGACTGCCACCCCGGATGCGAAATAAGTGCATTCGGAGATATAACTGTATGGGGAG
The DNA here is from genome assembly GCA_947625305.1 of Candidatus Gastranaerophilales bacterium. Lineage (GTDB taxonomy): Bacteria > Cyanobacteriota > Vampirovibrionia > Gastranaerophilales > Gastranaerophilaceae > Avigastranaerophilus. Next base: position 157,368 of record CANQNW010000001.1, read on the forward strand.
TATTAAGCGGAATAGCGCATGCCGGCTCAGCGGGCAATCAAAAAGCGAGAGTTCGGGCTTTAAAAATGAATGCAATCCAATTAAGAATAGCAAATTGTTATTCAAGAAGACCTGATTCATTAAACACGGTATATATAGAAAAAACGAATTCTTTCACACCGGAAGAAGCGAGAATAATAAACGGTGAAATAGTAGTATTTAAAATAAACGATTAAGGAGCGGATTAGATGGCAGGGAGAGTAATAGTAATCACATCCGGAAAAGGCGGGGTAGGAAAAACCACAACCAGCGCCAATATCGGAACAGCACTTGCTAAAAACGGACATAGTGTTGTTCTCGTTGATACGGATATAGGATTAAGAAATCTTGATTTACTTTTAGGATTAGAAAATAGAATTGTATACACACTTGTAGATGTAGTGGAAGAAAGATGCAAATTAAAACAGGCACTTGTAAAAGATAAGAAAAATCCTAATTTATGCTTGCTTGCAGCTGCACAGACAAGAGATAAATCTTCTGTAAGTGCAGAGCAGTTAAAGAAAATTACGGATAAACTAAAGAAAGATTATGATTTTATATTAGTAGATTGCCCCGCAGGAATAGAGCAAGGATTTCAAACAGCAATAGCAGGAGCTTCAGAAGCTATCGTTGTAACAACTCCCGAAATGTCTGCCGTTCGTGATGCAGATAGAATTATCGGTCTGTTAGAAGCAGCAGAAGGCATTGAAAGCTATAAACTGTTAATAAACAGAGTAAGACCAAATATGATTAAATCAAATGATATGATGAGTGTAGAAGATGTAGAAAATATTTTATCTTGTCAAAAAATCGGAGTTATCCCTGAAGATACAGGTATTATAACTTCAACAAACAGGGGTGAACCTATTGTTAATAATGAAAAATCACTTGCAGGTAAGGCATATATAAATGTAGCAAGAAGAATTAACGGGGAAGAAGTTCCTTTCTTAGATATTGATGAGCCTAAAGACTTAGTCGGGAAATTAAAAAAATTCCTTTCAGGCTTAGGAAAACACGGAAAGGAGCAATAAATGAAAACACTTTTTGCAGATATATATAATAAAATAAGAGAATTATTTCAGCTTGAAAAATCAGAAAATACAAGCGAAACAGCAACGAACAGACTTCAAGTCATTTTAATGCACGACAGAACTAAACTTGACCCGCTTATTATGAATAAAATGAGAGAAGAACTGATTGATGTCTTTTCAAAATATGTAGTTATTGACAAAGAACAGCTTGAAATCGGACTTAAAAATGAAGGCGATGCGGTTGCTCTTATGTTAAACATTCCTGTAGTAAGAGCAAAAACAGAAGAAGAACTTAACGAAATAAGAAAAAAATTACAGGAAGAAGAAGAAAAAGTTGATGACTCGGAAGATGATGAAGATGAAGATAAATCTGATGATAATGAAGAAAATAAATCAGATGAAGAATCAGAATCTGAAGAAACTGTAGAAGATGAAATAATAGAAGAAGAAATTATTGAAGAAGAATCTTCTGAAGAATCCGATTCAACAATTGAAGAAGAAACACCAATCGAAACATTAGAAAATGAATAATAAAAATATAATTATAAAGAAATAGGATATTAATTTAATGTCCTATTTTTTTATAATATTACCGCTCCTGCCATCTGAACATCACCAATTATGGCAATTAAGAGTAATATTAAAACAAATGTATACCAGATAATCTTTTTTAATTTTTTATTCATTCCTATATAGTATATCGTTTTTTTTATTTAGTAAATATACTTTTGTAATCTATACGACTACATACAAACATTTATTAGTATTTAAAAATAATACTATGGAAAATGAAAATAAAAAATTACAAAATTTCGGAAGAAATATAGCAAAATACAGAAAACAAAAGAAGTTAACACAAAATCAACTGGCAGAACTTCTTGATATAACAAGAGAGCACCTTGCAAAAATAGAAACCGCTAAAAGGGGTATAAGTATAAACTTGTTGTTTAGATTAAGTGATACTCTTGAAGTAGCAGAAAAAGAATTTTTTAATTTTGATTAGTAAACAAAATATAGGGTTGATTTTTTAATTTCAGCATTTAATAATTTAAGTGTGAAGCGAGTTTGCTTTATCAAGAAAATTTAATATCGCGGGATACTCTGCCGAGAAAAATGATTGAGTATCATTTTTCGAGAGGTAAGCCTGGTACAGGCTGCGGGAGTATACTCAAAAAAATTGAATAATATCGCGGGATGGAGCAGCCTGGTAGCTCGTCGGGCTCATAACCCGAAGGTCAGTGGTTCAAATCCACTTCCCGCAACCATTTTCCTTCCATTTCGGAAGGATTTTTTATTTAGAAGTTACTTATACAGGCTCAATCGCATCACATCAGTTCTGCGTTTCGCTTTGTAAAATCCAACTCCCGCAACCATTTTAATAAATTGACTGCCGAAATACATCATGAAACCAATTTTATAATATATATTAAAATCTAAAATATATAAAAGGGTTAAAACTTGATGATGCCAATGCAGAAACTGACAATATAAATATGAATAACAACCATAGATTAACGGTAATTTTTCCGAATTTGCTTTTTACCTCCAAAATTTCTTTAAATATAGGAACAGAACATAATATAGCAGTTACAAATACTATTATTTGCGGAGTATCAATATAATAAGAAGGCATATATATAACATCCGAAGTATAAGTTTGGAGTTTACCAAATAAACCCAATATATAATTATGTGCATAATTTATATCAGGAGATCTGAATATAACAAATCCTATTATTACAACAAATATTAAATATATATGTTGAAAAGTTTTAAAAAATATATTTTTATATTTCAACTCAATGTCTTTTATGTTTATTAATTTTTCAATTATAATAAAAAATCCGTTATATAATCCCCAAATAATATATGTCCAATTAGCCCCATGCCAGATACCTGTTATGAGAAAAACCAAAAATAAATTCAGACATGTTCTTCTTATTCCTTTTTTATTACCGCCTAAAGGAATATATAAATATTCTTTAAAAAAGGTTGATAAAGAGATATGCCATCTCCTCCAAAAATCCGTTATTGAACGAGATATATAAGGATAGTTAAAGTTTTCCATAAACTTAAATCCAAAAATTAACCCCAAACCTATAGCCATATCGGAATATCCGCTAAAATCGAAATATATTTGAAATGTAAATGCAATTCCTCCCAGCCAGGAAATAAAAGGATTTAATAATTCAGGCGGCTGAATAAATATTTTATCGGCAATTTCACCTAAAATATTTGCTATAAGCATTTTTTTAGCTAATCCGATAATAAATCTTTTTATTCCAAGGTTTACATTTTCAAAATTTATTTCTCTTGAATTTATTTGTTCGGAAATATCATGGTATTTTATTATAGGGCCTGCAACCAACTGTGGAAACAAACATATATATAATGCCAAATTATATAAATTCTTTTCCGATTTTGATACACCTTTATAGACATCTAATAAATATGATATTGCTTGAAAAGTATAAAAAGATATTCCAAGAGGTAAAACTATATTTGATATATGTATATCCGCATGAAAAATATTATTTATATTATTAATTATGAAATTGAAATATTTATAATAAATTAAAATCCCCAAATCTAAAAATAATGTTAATATTAAAAACAACTTTTTATACTTACCAAATCTATTTTCCACTCCTATTAAAATTGCCCCGATATAGTTAATTAACACTATTAAAAATAAAAGAGGAAGGTATTCGGGCGCTCCGATTGCATAAAACACAATGCTTGCAAATAAAAGTATATGATTATGAAATCTGTTGTTAGATAACAGTATTAATATTAATACAATTGGTAAAAATATAAATAAAAAACTTGTTGAACTAAATAGCATTTACTCGTCCTTCGTTAATACTTTTTTCATATTCACTGATAAACTCCAGCCAAGGAACATCAAAAAGAATAACTACAATATCAGGATTATATTTATTTACGAATTCATCAATTCTGGCCAAATCAAAATATAAATCGGATCTTCTAACCTCAATTTCAGGATAATTTAACCTCATCTTAATAACATCTTGAAATGTTTGAGCAAAGAAATCTTTTATATTTTCCGAAAACGAACTTCCGCATATTAAAACTGTTTTTTTATATCCGTTTGGATTATGAAAAACATCAGTTTTATTTACTTTATCTCTTTTAATAATTATATTCGGGTTGTTTAATTCATAATATTTATAGCTGATATCTAATAATTTTTCAAAATTAACATTTAATACTCCTAAATTTTCACCCTTAAAAAAGTTCAGCATTTCAAGGTTTATCCCGGGATAAGAACCTTCTTCTATAAATTCTGCATAATTACTGTATGAAATTTTAAAATCATTTTCTTTTGCGACCTCAAGCCCTTTATAATCTTTTTTAATATAATTTATAAAATATTTATATGTTAAATAAGCACCATAATCAGTCCAATGCATATCAGTTTTGTAAAAAACAAACTTATCTTTATTTTTTAATAAAATATCTTTACTGTATAAAATATCATAATTATTTTTCTCTTTAATATAATCAATTAGTTTATCAAATTTATCCTCCGATACTTTATATAAATGCATTTTATCTGCATAAATAATGTTTTGTGAAGGGCTTACTAACATATATATTTTAATATTTTTTTTATGAGAATATTGTGTCAATCTTTTTATATAACGGGAATACAGTTCATAATCTTCTTTATTAAACAGTTTAAAAGCATTATCACTTCTGCGTTTTATAAAAGCAAAATTATCATCTCCTATATAAGCAGAATCATTTCTATAATGAACAGATATATAATAATTAATATTTGAATAAAATCTGATTAAAGCATTCCTAAAATTCAGTCTGTCACTAAACCATAACTCAAAATCACGGTAAAAATCAGCATTTATTCTGCCGTCTGTCATAATTGGTATAAATTTATTAAGGGGTCTTTTTTCATATTTTGGTATTTCATTATTATTTATTTTAATAAAAAACCCGGAAGGGATTAACAATAAAACAAAAAAAATAAAAACAAAAACAATATCACAAACAGATTTTTTCATAATTACTTTAATTACTTATTAAATTACTATAAAATTATATCATTAAATACTTTACTTTGTATCACAGGTAAAAACTTAAAAATTTCCCATTACAATATTTTTAAAATATAATTAGTTATAAAAAGTAATACAAAAAACGAAAGATAAGGAATTTACATGAAAAAAAGTTTTATCAATATTCTAATTTTTATATTTACTTTTATGCTTGGTGCTGTTTTTGTAACAAATATGGCAAAAGAATATAAAAAAGAACTGATAAAAATAGCATTTTTTGGTGATTCCATAACCGAATTCGGCTGGAGTGAAAAAAACGGTTATGTAAGATTAACAGTTCAAGGATTACAAAAAAAAGGAATAAATGTAATACCGATACCTGCAGGTATACACGGTAATACAACTCAAGATTTACTTCAAAGAATGGATAAAGATATAATAGAAAAACACCCTGACATTATTATAATTTTATGCGGAATTAATGATATTTTTAAATCAGAATGGGGGTTAGATACTTATAAAGCAAATATGACAAATATAATTGAAAAAGCCTTAAAAAATAATATAAAAGTAAATTTATTGACAATAATAAATACAGAAGGTTCATCATACAATTTTAATCAAAAAGCAAATGAATATAATAAAGTTTTATATGAAATAGCACAAAAAGAACAAATAAATTTAATTGATATAAATTCTGTTTATACTAAAGAAACAAAGAAAACATGGAAAAATCCCAAAAAAGATTTTATATATACATATGATGGAGTTCATTTAAACGATATCGGCAACCGTATACTTGCAGATGTTTTAATAAATAAAATTAAATTCTAATTAAAATATGTTATTATAGATAAGTTTGGAAATATGAAAAAATATTTTATAATAATAATTATTTTTGTTATATCCTGTATTTCTTGTGTAAAAGCAGAAATAAAAAATGAGATTTCTGCAAACAAAATATATGAGGATAATGTTTCTTCAGTCTTATATGTAGAAACCCAAGATACTACTGGCGGCGGGATAATACTTGATGAAAAAGGAACATTTGCAACCTGTTTTCATATAATAGCGAATGCTGATTATATTAAAGTAAAAACACATGAAGGCAGAGAATATAAAGTAACGGGATATAAATATATAAATCCTAATGATGATATAGCCATACTGACAATACGAAGCAATAAAAAATTTATTCCGATAAAATACAAAAAAGAAAATAATTTAAAAGTCGGAGATAATGTATACACAATTTCAAATCCGCAAGGATTGCAATTTGTATTTTCATCGGGAATGATAAATCAAATAACAAAAGAATTAATTCAATTTTCCGCCCCATCGTCATCCGGTTCAAGCGGAGGCGCATTATTAGATAATGAAGGATATTTAATCGGAATGATAACAGCCCAATACAATCCTTCAAATACGCAAAACATAAACTTTGCAAGCAAAACTTCATATTTTTTACCTTATATTAATAAGAAGAAAAAAGTTAATTCCAAAAATTTAATCTGGACTGATTTTATTGCAGAAAATTCAACGGAAAAAGAACTTAAAACATTCATAGCTTATGCCATTGCTGAAGATAATACAAATATGTTGTTTAAATATTTAAAACACTATATTAACCCTATAGATGTTCCTTCTGATGATTATGCACTATACGGGACAATGGCTCTTAGCTGTTATATGGAAAATTACGGAGAAAATATCAATCTTATTGATGAAGCAATAAAATGGTATGCACTGGCAATAAATTCAAATAAAAATCCCGAAATTGCTTTATACGGGATTATAAATGCATCTATGATAAAGCGAGATTTAGAACTTACAGATGAATATATGAAACATTTAAAAAAATATCCCAAAAGTTATAAACATCTTAATAAAAGTTTTAAGCAAGTCGACATGTGTAAACATGATGATTTAAAATGCAGTGAAAAAGTAAGAAATAATATATTTAACTATTTAACAGAACTTACCCAAAATACTTATTTAAAGGACGGGAAATAAATATGAAAAAATTTTTTATTATATCAGTTTTAATAATAATATTTATTTGCACTCAATTAACCTCCTCGGCAAAAGACTCTTACGGCACTTACTTTAAAAAAGGAGAAAAAGCCTTAGCTGAACAAGAATACACAAAAGCGATAAATGAATTAACAAAAGCTTTAAATTTAGCAAGTAAAAATTCCGATGTAAAAGAAGATTTAATAAATGCCTATATTTTAAGAGGAGATAAAAATAAAGATAAGGAATACGGAAAATCCGCCAATGATTATAGAAGTGCATTATTTTATATTGAATTTTTTATTCCCGAAAATACAAAAGATATAACGAAAACAATACTTGAATATGTTAAAAATCAACTGGAAAATAGTTTAAAACACTTATCATATAAAAAATCTCCTCAAGAAAGTTATTATTACGGATATCTTTTAGAATCCGCAGGTGAATATGCCGCTGCCGGCTATGAATACATACAAGCATCAAAAGATAAAAAATTAAATGAAAAAAGCAATAAAGGCATTGAAAGAATAATTAAAAAACTTGGGTTTAAGAATATCAATATAATAAAAAAGACCTCATAATTGAGGTCTTTTTTTATTGTGTTTAAAGTTCTAAACTCTGCATTTAGGTTTAGGACCTGCGTTAACGATTTCAGCAGGCATATTAGGATATTTAGCCTTAAAGTTATCTTCAAACATTTGAGCAAGTTTATTTGCTGATTCGTCATAAGCATTTTTATCAGCCCACATACCTCTGGCATCAAGCATTTCATCAGGAACATTGGGGCAAGATGCGGGGTAGTCAACATTAAATACATCGTGATGTTTAAATTCTATGTTATCAAATGAACCGTTTAATGCTGCAGTTACCATAGCTCTTGTGTAGCTTAATTTCATACGTTTAGCGCCTGATGCAGCACTTCCGCCTGCCCAGCCTGTATTAACAAGGTAAACTTTAGTTCCGTATTTATCAAGTTTGTCGCCTAACATTTTAGCGTAAACTGAAGCATCCATCGGCATAAAGGGTTCGCCGAATAAGGTTGAGAATGTCGGCTGAGGTTCCGTTACACCACGTTCCGTTCCTGCCAATTTAGATGTAAAGCCTGTTACAAAGTGATACATTGCTGCATTTTTGTTTAATCTTGAAATAGGAGGCAATACACCGAACGCATCAGCGGTTAAAAATACAACAACTTTAGGTATTCCGCCTTTTGAAGGCACCTGAGCATTGTTAATGTAATCAATAGGATAACCGACACGGGTATTTTCGGTTAAGCTTCCGTCATTAAAGTCAAATTCTCTTGTTTTATCATCCATAATTACATTTTCAACAAGTGAACCGAATTTAATTGCATTGTAAATATCAGGTTCATGTTCAGCTGAAAGGTTAATACATTTTGCGTAGCATCCGCCTTCAAAGTTAAATACACCGTCAGGAGACCATCCGTGTTCATCGTCACCGATTAACTTACGAGCAGGGTCAGCTGATAATGTTGTTTTACCTGTTCCTGATAAACCAAAAAATACTGCCGTTTCACCTGTTACAGGATCCATATTGGCACTGCAGTGCATCGGAAGTACATTTTCTTTTGTCATTACATAGTTCATAGTAGCGAATACAGATTTTTTAATTTCGCCTGAATATTGAGAACCGCAAATAATAATTGTATGAGCTTCATAATCAATAGCTATACAAGCTTCAGAATTAACTCCGTCAACTTCGGGATCGCATTTGAAACCCGGAGCGCAAAGTATTGTATAATCAGCTTCACCGTAGTTTGCAAGTTCTTCTTGAGAAGGTCTGATTAATAATTGATGAATAAATAAGTTTTGGCTTGCAAGTTCATTAATAACTCTGAATTTTTTAGTATATTTTTTATCAGCACCTGCAAAACCATCAAATATAAATACATCTCTGTTTTCTAAGTATGCAGCGATTTTGCCTTTTATTGAGTTAAATTTTTCTCTTGAAATAGGACGGTTAACTTTTCCCCAAGCTATTTCATTGTGGATTGTATCGGTATCAACAATAAATTTATCTTTAGGTGAACGACCGGTATATTTACCTGTTGTAACAACTAAAGCGCCGGTATTACTTAACTTCCCTTCGCCTCTTGCTAATGCTTTTTCAGTCAATTCAGCGGGAGTAAGGTTTCTGTAAACGGCTTTAGGGTTAATAATTCCCCATTTTTCAATTCCGAATGTTTCCATGCTAATGTTCCTCCTTTTAAATTTTTATAATATTAAGATAGCACAAACAAATATTTTAAGGTAGAATTAATTAAAAAAGTTTTATAAGGAATATGAATATTATGAAAACATACGGGTATGGAAAACAGCATATTGATTTAGATGATGTTATTGCGGTAATAAAAACGTTAAAATCTCCGTTTTTAACATGCGGACCGAAGGTAAAAGAGTTTGAAAAAGCAATATGCGATTATACGGGTGCTAAATATTGCGTAGCCGTAAACAGTGCAACTTCAGGGCTTCATATAGCAATGCTTGCATCTGGAATACAACCTGAAGATGAAGTAATAACAACACCAATAACATTTTTAGCAAGTGCAAATTGCGCAAGGTATTGCGGTGCTAAAGTTGTTTTTGCGGATATTGAAAAAGAAACCGCTAATATTAATCCGGAAGAAATAAAAAAACACATAACTGAAAGAACAAAAGCCGTAATCCCCGTTCATTTTGCAGGTCAAAGCTGTGATATGGAAGAAATTCAAAAGATTGCAAAAGAACATAATATGTATGTTATTGAAGATGCGGCACACGCAATAGGCTCTGAATATAAAGGAACAAAAGTCGGTGCTTGCAAATATTCCGATATGACGGTATTTTCATTCCATCCCGTTAAAACAATAACAACCTGTGAAGGCGGTGCTGTTACTACAAATAACGAAGAATTATATAAAAAGCTTCTTGCATACCGTTCACATGGAGTTCATAAAGAAGGTGAAATGTTTCATACTTGGGAATATGAAATGAGAGAACTCGGATATAATTACAGAATGACGGATATACAAGCCGCACTTGGAATTTCTCAATTAAAGAAACTTGATAAATTCAAAGCCAGAAGGCGGGAAATTGTGGATTACTACAATAAAAACCTAAATATTGAGCATTTAATCGAAAAAGATTTTTCAAATGCTTGTTTTCACCTTTATCCCATTCTTGTTAAGGACAGATTAAATTTTTATAATAAAGCAAGGGAATGCGGGTTGAATTTGCAAGTTCACTATATTCCCGTTCATCTTCAGCCTTATTATCAAAATTTAGGGTATAAAAAAGGTGATTATCCGATTGCGGAAGAATATTACGAACACTGCATTTCGCTCCCTCTTTATTATGATTTAAAAGAAGGCGATTTAGAAACAATAGTTAAAAGAATAAAAAATCTTTTAAATAAATGATAAAAATAATTGAATATAAAGAATATAACGGCGCAGAAAATATGCGCATTGACTATGAATTATTGGAAAGCAGTATAAAAACAGGAGAAAAAACTCCGATATTAAGATTATACGGCTGGAGCCCAAAATGCGTTTCCCTAGGCAGAAACCAAAATATAAAAACGGTAAATGAGGCATTCTGCAGCGAAAATAAAATAGATATAGTCAGAAGAATAACGGGCGGAAGAGGTTTATTGCATGACGATGAACTCACATATTCTTTTATATGTCCTATGGATTTTTTACAAAACGGGAATTTTATAACCGTTTCATATAAAGAAATTTCCTCGGCAATAATTCTCGGGTTCAAAAGTATAGGAATAAACCTTGATTTCGGTTCTGAGAACAAAGTAAACACAAAATATAATTACTGTATGTCACTTTCAACGGGAGCAGATATAAATTATCAAAACAAAAAAATTATAGGCTCGGCGCAATTTCGCTCTCAAGGGTACATTCTTCAACACGGTTCAATACTTTTTACTTATAATCCGAAATTATTAAAAAATATTTTTAATGAAGAAATAAATACGGAACAAATCACCTGTATACAAGAAATCAACGGTTCAATAACAAGAAAAGATATCGAACAAGCTTTAAAAACAGGCTTTATAAACTATTATTAGACGGTTTTCCGCCGTTAAGCTTAACGGTATAAAAATTATTATTTTTACTTAATGTTTTAAGGATTTTTTCTTCATCATCGTAGGTAGCTGCCGTAATAAAATATCTTTGTTCAATTTCTCTCGGGCTGACAAAAAAAGGAGCCTCCGTTAAAATAACTCTGTTTGAGCCTTTCGGTAATTGATTTTTGTATAGTTTATCAAGTTTTTTACAAAAGTCGCCAAAGGCATTAAATACAGTGCCGTCTTCTGCTTCACCCGTATATTTTGTTATTTGTTTATCCAATCTGTACCTTGATGAAAGATACTTATTATTATTAAAAGCCAGTTTAACTAAATCAGGAACAGGGGCTTTTGCCTTTCCGTCTTTTATTGTAAAACACATTAAAGATTTAAAAGATACGGGTGATATATTCATAATTTTTCCTCTTGTGCATGTACTATGTTATTTTTAAAAACCCTAAAAAAAAAACTTGCCAATCAATTATGAAATTAATTTAAAATCTGATACAATAGATAAAGAATACACATAAGAGGTTATTTATGGAAAGTTTAAAAAAATCAGAAGTTATATATCCGTTTTTAGAAAAACCTATAGAAATATATGAACGTGAAAACGGACATAAAATAGTTTTTGCATATAAAAAAGGCGGATTAATTAATATAAGCAGCTGGGTAAAAACAGGTTCAATAAATGAAAATGATATAAATAACGGAATTTCGCATTTTCTTGAACATCTTATGTTTAAAGGAACACATAAACATAAGGCGGGCGAATTTGACAGAACTCTTGAATCAAGAGGTGCAATCGTAAATGCTGCGACTTGGAAAGACTATACATTTTATTATGTAACTATCCCAAAAGGGAGCGGGGATAAGAATTTTAAAGATACACTTTCTCTTCATGCAGATATGATGCTTGATCCTATTATACCACCCGAGGAAATCGGCGACCCCTTTGACATGGAAAATCCTCAAATAAAAACAAAAAGGGAACGGCACGTTGTAATAGAAGAAATCAGAATGCGCAAAGATCAGCCTTGGACAAAGGTTTATAACTTATTAAATAAAAATATGTACACCTCTCACCCTTACAAAAGAGATGTTATAGGAAATGAACAAATAATTTCCACAATAGAGCGGGAAACTGTTTTAGATTATTATAAAACACACTACACCCCGAATAACATAACAACAATAATAGTAGGGGATTTAAACCCGAATGATGTTCTGCCTCAAATATGCGAGGAATTTGATTTTAAGGATAGACAAAATGCTCCGATAACGGAATATCAAATTGACAGACCCGTTAATGAAACAAAAACAGTCGAAGAATATTCAAAAATCAATACGGGATTTTTAATGTTCGGATATTTAGGCCCGAAAGCCTGCGATGTAAAGACTTCAACAATAATGGAAATGATAAGCCTTGTACTTGGGCAGGGACAAAGTTCAAGACTTTATCAGGAATTAATAGAAAAATCAAAATCTCCGATATTTAATGTCGTATCAAGCGATTATTATCACTTTAGAGACGGCGGAAATATATTTATTGATGCAAACTTTAAACCTGAATTTAAAGATGAAGCAATAAAAGCAATAGAACAAGAAATAAATAAATTATGCAATGAAGGAATAACCGAGCAGGAGCTAAAAAAAGCTAAGAAAAAACTAAAAGCGGGTTTTGCCGAAAATTCAGAAACAGTATCCGATATAGGAGAAAATATAGGTTTTTATACAACCGTCTGCAACAATTTAAAATGTATAGAAGAATATATAAAATCTATAGAATCAATAACCGTAGAAGATGTAAAAAATACGGCACGGCAATATTTAGACTTAAAGCATGCGGTAATTGCAGTATTAATGCCCGAAAATAAAGGATAAACATATGGAAAAATATACTCTTGATAACGGAATAAAAACAATAGTAAAAATAAATAAAAACACCCCGAGAACAGCAGTTGTAATGTATGCAAAATTAAATAAAGATGAACCTAAAGCGGGATTATATTATTTAATGACTCAGCTCTTTTTTCAAGGCACTAAAACAAAAACGGCAGAAGAACTCGCAACCTTGCTTGATGAAAATGCAATCGATATAAGCATCGAAAAGAAAGCAGATTATATAAGATTTAAAATTCAATGTTTGAATGAAGATATAAATACAGCTTTGAACATTTTTGAAGATATGATTGAAAATTCAACCTTTGACGACTATAAAAAGGAAATTACAAAAATAAAAGGCGAATTTATATCGGATTTGGATTCCGCTAAAATCCAAGCACAAGATGATTACTACAGAACAATATTTCAAAATCATCCGTACGGAATCGGCAGAAAGGAAATAATAGAGGCCTTAGACAATATAAATAAAGAAGATTTAATACAATATCATAATGAAATAATATACAAATCTCAAAAAAATATTGCCGTTGCAGGCGATATTGAAGGCAAAAAAATAATTGAATTATTAAATATACATCTTAAAAACTTAAAATGCGAAAACTTAAAGGATGAAAGAGAAAAAATAATTCCTATTGAAAAAAACAGAATTTCAACAACAGCTAAGGAAGATGCAAATCAAGCACAAATATTTCAAGGCTGGCAGGTAGGAAATATATTTTCTGAAGAATATCCTGCAATAATACTGTTAAATACTATTTTAGGCTCATCAGGATTATCCTCAAGATTATTTTTGGAACTGAGAGAAAAACAAGGACTTGCATACACCGTAAGGAGCGCCTATGAACCGCTTAATTTATGCGGGAACTTTTTTGTATACATAGGTACTGAGCCTAAAAATATAAGAACCTCACTTGACGGATTTAAAAAAGAAATTAAAAAAATTATGACGGAAATAATAACGGATGAAGAATTAGAGAATGCTAAAAATAATGCAATCGGCAAAAGACAATTTTATCAGGAAACAAATTTACTTGAAGCTTCATTAAAAGGATATTATGAATTTTTAGGTTTAGGATTTGAATTTGAAGATAAATTGATTGAAAATATTAAATCCGTAACAAAAGAAATGATAATAAATACAGCAAAAAAATGTTTTGACACTCCATATTCATTATCAATTCTTGCGCCTGAAAAATTTATAAAGCAGGCAGAATTAGACTGTTAAAAGACATAATATTATGGTAAAATCGACATAGAAATTATGAATAAAACGGATAAAATAAATAAAGATATAGATAAATTACAAAAAAAAGGTAATTTTAAACAAGCAATAGAAACATGCCGGAAGGCTATTGCTCAAGATGAAAATAATACAAATCTCCACATTAAACTCGGAGATTTATATATGGAACAGCATCTTGATATATATCAGGCACAGCAATTTGTTGATGAAGCAATAACGGAATACCAAAGGGCATTAGAAAGCTGTGTTAATTCATCGGAAATTTATTTTAAAATAGCGACTGCATTTTATTATAAAAGAGAACTTGATAAAGCAATAAACTATTTTAAACTATCGCTCGAAAACAACCCAAAATTTTCGGAAGCATATTTTATGATAGCTGAAATATTTATGAGAAAAGGTGATTTTTTAGAGGCTATGGAATATGCGCAAAAATCCGTAGCGGTTGCTCCGTTTAAAGCATCAAGGGCATATTATTTAATATATAATTTAATGTCTTTATCAAATAAATATAAAAGATATCAAAAGTTTATAAAATGCTTGCAGTCCTTTATAACACTTCCTTTTGATAAATATGCAATAAAATCGGTATACAGACAACTTACATATTTTAAATTTCTTCCGACATTATTAAAAACCTCTTTTATGATATTTACACAAGGATTTACGGAAGAAGTTCTTCAATCATACAGAGATACCATAGATAAGGCACCGGGGTTTGTAGAATTATATATTAATCTTGGCAGGGTATATCAGGAACTCGGCAGATATGAAGATGCAATATGCGAGTATAAAATGGCAATATGGCTGGATTGCTTAAACATACGGGCATATTTTTATCTTTGCCAATTATATGAAGAATTAAAAGATTTTGATAATGCAATAGAAACCTGCACAAAATTAATAGAATTACAGCCTCATGTTGCGGATTTTCATTGCAGAATAGCACAATACTTATATTTAACAGGGAAAATTGATGAGGCGGTAGAACATTATCAAACAGCGGTAACACTTAATCCTAATTCTCAATGGACAAGTGTTGTAGCACAAACTTTAGGATTTATTTTTCAGGAAAATATAAAAAATCTGGATGCTGCCATATCATCATATCAAAACGCATTCAGCTTAAATCCAAACGATTTGGATATATATTTAAACTTAGGGAATGTATTTTTTGAAAAAGGTTCGTTTGATAATGCATTAGTAATATATAAAAAAGCATTGGAATCATCACCTTACAGTGCAAGACTTCATTGTAACTTAGGATACCTTTACTGGGGTAAAGGCAATATAGAAGAGGCAATTAAAGAATATGAGAAAGCTATAAAGTATGATAATACTTATGATATAGCATACAATAACCTCGGAGTAATTTATCTCGATGATTTGGGAATGGTTCAAAAAGCAATAGGATTATTTGAAGCAGCAAGGAAATATAACCCCAATTACGCACTTGCAAATTATAACCTTGCCCGCTCTATTGCAATAACCGGAGATAAAATAGAAGCTGCTAAATTATATCAAGTTGCATTAGATATTAATAAATATACAATGGAACTTGATCCTGCGGATATTCAGGAAAAAATTCAAGATTTATTTACATAGAAAGAGGCATTAATTGGAATATATACAAGAAATCCGAGTTTTATATTCAGATACGGACTCATATGGAGTAGTCTGGCACGGGGCATATACAAAATGGTTTGAAGCTGCCCGTGTAGAACTTGTTGAAATGCTTGGGTTAGATTTAGAAAATCTTGAAAAAAATAAAATATTATTCCCCGTAGTTGAAATGAATATAAGATATAAATCCTCTGCAAAAATGAATGAACGGATAATAATAAAAACACATATTTCGGAAGTAAAACCCGTAAGTGTTACATTTGAGCATAAAGTT
The DNA here is from genome assembly GCA_947625305.1 of Candidatus Gastranaerophilales bacterium. Lineage (GTDB taxonomy): Bacteria > Cyanobacteriota > Vampirovibrionia > Gastranaerophilales > Gastranaerophilaceae > Avigastranaerophilus. The sequence goes on from CANQNW010000001.1 coordinate 173,595, forward strand.
TTTGAAAAAAATACAAATCAATTAAGAGTAATCGCTCATACAACAATAGTTGCGACAGATATTAATACCGGAAAAATATATAGAAAAATGCCCGAGGATATTTTAACAAAATTCCTTAGTGCAAATAAATAAGAAATAAGTATATTAATCTTAAGGTCAATAAAGTTTAATCTTAAGACTATATCCCCTTTTTATATTGTTCCCTAAAATTAAAAATATAATATAAGGGGTATATAAATTTGGGGAAAAGTTCAACTAAAAAAAGTAATAAATATGAAAAATTTTCTGCCGAGAATTATTACAATCAGGCAGAAAAATTAAGAATTGAAAACAAGAATAAAGAATCAATAGAAAATTACTTAAAATCAATTTTTATAAACCGAAATAACCCTTCATCATATTTGGGGCTGGCAATAGCATATAAAAACCTTAAAATATATACAAAAGCAATAGAAAATCTAAAAAAAGCAGAAAAGCTTAACCCTTGGGATGTAAAAGTTCAAAAAGAACTTGCAATGTGCAACATAATAAAAGGTGATTTTGAAACGGGAATAAAACATTTAAGAAGTTCAATAAAATTAGAGCCAAATAATCCCGATATACAAATGCAATTAGCTTTAGTTCACGAAATGATTGAAGAAGAAGAAATGGCTTTAATGATTTATCAAAGGATAATAGAATATAATCCCGATTATATAAGAGCCTACATACAAAAAGCAACGTTATATATGCATATAGAAGATTATCTTAATTGCGCAAAAGCATTTAAAGAAGTTTTAAAACGAGATAAATCATACTATAGAGCATATTTAGCAATCGGAATTTGTTATGAGAAAATAGGCAATATTTCAGGTGCAAAAAGATATTATAAGAAATACTTAACTCAAAACAGATTATCCGAAAATTATAAAGAAATAGAATCCAGAGTAAAAGAATTCGGACGAATACAAAATAAAAATAAAGTAAAATTAAAATTAGTATAGTAATTTGATTATTAAAAATCTTTTTGATAAAGTACAAAAAGAATAAGTTAGAATTATGAATAAAAATTTAGATATAATAACAATAGGCGAAAGTTTAATTGAATTATCGACACCTCAAAGTCTAATTGAAACAACAACATTAGATAAATACTACGGGGGCGATACATTAGCTTCGGCAATAACGGCATTAAGATTAGGTTCAAAAGTAGGATATATATCAAGAATAGGTATGGACTGCTTTAAGAACTACTTACTTGAAAGCTGGCAGGAGGCAGGGCTTGATATATCACACGTTAAACCCGTCCAGGGAATAAACGGACTATACATGCTTGCTATGGGGCAGAAATGTGAAAATAGAGAACTGTATTTATACAGAAGAAAATCAGCAGCTACAAATCTTTCGATTGATGATATTTCTGATGATTATATTCAAAGTGCCTCTGTTTTATATTCCACGGGGATAACTCAGTCTTTATCAATATCAGCGAGAGAAGCGGTTAAAAAAGCATTTACAATAGCAAAAGAAAATAATGTAATAACTGCATACGACCCTAATTATAAATCGCAAGTTTGGTCGGAGGATGAAGCAAAAGAAGCTTTTGAAGAACTATCCGAATACCTTGATATATTATTTTTAAATGTAAACCAAGACTCAAAAGTAATAATAGATTCCTCCTCGGTTGATAATATAATGAAACATATTTGGGATAGAGGTATCTCAACGGTAATAGTAAAATCCTCCATAGAAAAAGGTTATTACGTAGGAAATAACGGTAAAATAGAATTTATTAAATTTTATAATGAAAATAGTGTAGATACTACAGGTGCGGGCGATACCTTTAACGGTGCAGTACTGCACGGGATTGCATCAGGCATGTCGCCATTTAGAGCTGCATATCTCGGTTCAATAACGGCAGGCTTGCAGGTACAAGGAATAGGCGCAATAAAATCAATCCCTAATAAAGAAGAAGTTTATAAAATTTTTAAAGGTACAAATGACTAAGAAAGTATGTATTTCAGGTTATTACGGCTTTGATAATTTCGGGGATGAAACTATTTTAAAAATTTTAACGGAAAACCTTAAATTAATAAGCCCTGATATTGAGATAACGGTATTTTCATCCTCCCCCGAAAAAACAGCAAAAGAACTTAATATAAAAAGCACTTATACATTTAAAATACCCTCAATTATAAAAGAACTTTATAATACGGATACTTTAATATCCGGAGGGGGAAGTCTTCTTCAGGATGTTACAAGTATAAAAAGCCTTATTTATTACCTTGGAGTGATTTTAACCGCAAAACTGTTCGGGAAAAAAATTATAATATTTTCTCAAGGAATAGGGCCAATAAGCAATAAAATACTAAAAAAAATAACATTTTTTCTTATTAAAAGGGCAAACCTTATAACCGTTCGGGATGATGAAAGTTATAAACTTCTGCAAGACAATAAAATAAACGCATTAAAGACATCTGACCCCGTATGGAATCTGCCTGTGCCTCAAAAAAAATCAAAACCAAACACACTTGGTATTCAATTAAGAAATTCCAAAAATTTAACAGAAAATTTTATAACATTATTCGCAGAGGCAATAAATAATCATTTCGGCACTAAAGATATATATATTTATTCACTTCAAAATAAATTGGATTTAGAAATTTCAAATAAATTAAAAGATAAAATACTTAAATTAAATCCGAATATAAATATACAAACAGTAGAAAATACATCAAACGAAAAAGTAATAAATGATATAACTCAAATGGAAGAACTAATTGCAATGCGCTATCATGCCTGTTTAATCGCAATAAAAAATAACGTAAAACTGCTTCCTGTAAGTTATGATATAAAAGTAAAAAACATAGCGGAAGAATTTGATTTAGAATATATCGATTTAAATAATTATTCAAACTTAAATAAACAAATAGAAAATTTTAAAGATAAAGAAATAAAATATAATCAAGAAAAGATTAAAAATTTATTATTTGATTTTGAATTAATAAAAGAAAATTTATAAGGGCTTTACACTTTTTTCTTCATTTCTGTTAGCATTAAAAATGTTTCTAAGTTTCATAATAGCCTGTGCATGGATTTGACATACTCTGGATTCAGATACATCAATACTTTCACCGATTTCTTTTAAAGTCATATTTTCATGATAGTAAAGAACCATAACCATTCGTTCTCTTTCAGGCAATTTCATTAAAGCTGCTTGAAGTTCATTTTTAACATCTCTTTCTTCAAGTTTTTGCAAAGGGCTGATTGAATTTGTATCCACCAATGTATCAATTAATTCAACCCCTTCATCGCCGGAGTATTTTTTATCATATAGAGAAGTAACGGAAGTATCTTCAGCAAGTATGGAGGTAATTTTTTCTTTTTCAACACCTAAATAATCAGCAATTTCTTCATTTGTAGGAGTTCTGCCAAACTGTTGTTTAAGTTCTTCTGCAGCTTGTTTTATATCTTTAATTTTTTTTCTTGTGCTTCTCGGGAGCCAATCTTGAGACCTTATTTTATCAATAATAGCCCCTCTAATTCTCATAACTGCATAAGTTTCAAAATGAGCGCCTTTTTCGGGAGAAAACTTTTCTATTGCATCAATTAATCCTTCAACACCAAAGCTTGTAATATCATCAAGAGCAAAATTTGCAGGCAGATTTAATTTTATACGGCCTATTACATATTTAGTCAGATAAATATATTGCAAAATGAGCATATCTCTGTATTTTTTATTTGACTTATCAGCAAGATAAAGCTCCCAAAGCTTTATAAGTTCTTCATCAGAAAGTCGTTTTATATTTTTATAAGCATTATTATGTTCAATATTATCGCTCATTATACAACCTGATTTAAGATATAATTATACTTATCTTAATTGTATAAATTTAGAGAAAATATCAAATCATATATATATATGAAGTTTTATAAATTATTTATTAATTAAAATCGGATTTTGTTTAATTAACTTTTGCAAAACAGCTGATTTTTCAACATTTAAAGTTAAAGTTTCACCAAACATCTTTTTTTCATATTTACTTTGTTCTTCGCAAACGAAATCCAAGTTTAATAAAATTTGTTTTATTTTATTCATTTTAAATAAAGGAAGAGAAAGATTAATTTTTACTATTTTATCAGAAGTATTATATAAAGCCTTTTCTGCTGATATTTGAACTAATTTAGAAATAAGATTATCGGTAAAATTTAAAGAATAAGTATCAATATTTATAATATAAACACTATCTTTATAAATTTTCAAATCCAAATTAGCGGAAATTTTATTATCTAAAGTTCTAAGTTCGTATTTTTCAAGCATATTCTTAGAGGAAAATTTCCTGAATAAATTAAATCTTTTAGATTTAAACATAAAGAATTTCTTTTCAGATAAAAGGAAAGAATTAATTTTTTCCCAATTAGGAAGAAGATAAATATTATCTAAAATATTCTTTAAATCATTATTAACTTTATTATTATGTTTTATTAGTGTATTAATCATAAATTATCTTTTTTGTACTTCTCTGATATATCGGCTAAAAAGCAATCCCCTTTGCTCTCACCATTAATTTTATACATTTTATATTTTAACTCAAAACTTGTCAAGCGAATTAATATATTAAAAAGTATTAACTATTTATCTAAAATATTCTAAATTTTTACTTTTGTCCTTCTGTTTATTTAAATAGATATTATACAAGAATTTAAAATATATTAAATTAGATTTTTTAATAGTTCTGTTTCTTAGTACATAAAGCAGAAAAGAATATATTTGAACGTCAATATTCAGTTTAGATGCTTTTAAGTTAAAATAATCCACCAATAAAAATATATGCGGAGAAACATCTTTATTATTATATTTCCTTGCATAAACAACATCAATATCTAAAGCAGTATTTTTAACTCCCAAATTATTAATAAGCTTAAAAAATAAATCAATTTCTTTAATATTATCGTTATAACCGGGGATTAAGATATATTTCACTATGACATTTTTAGATGATGCGGAGACATACTTACCTATATTAGAGCATACAATATCAAAAGCATCTACTTGTTTAATTTTGAAGAAAGTTGAAGAACAACCGCAATCAAGCGATGTAACAACAAGCCCCATATTTTTTTTAAGTGCATTTTCAACAGTTTCGCTATATTTAAGGGCATTAGTATGAACTCTTATATTTGTGCCGTTTTTAGTCAATAAATCAACCAAGGCATCAAAATTTTTCATTAAAGTGGGTTCTCCGCCTTGCAAAGTAGCCTCCCCGCCTGCTTGATAGTATCCTTTTTCAATCAAATCAGAAATTACAGGGTAAACGTCATAATTTATCGGCCCGCCTCCTTGAATATCCGAACAGTATATACATTTTACATTACATAATCTGCAATGAGAAAAATGAAAATCCGAGATTTTGCGAACTCCCGTAAATTGATAATTTGTTAAACGGTAGCAATTCTCACAATCATAAATAGTTTTTTCTTTTTGTGCGGAAATTCTTTGAGCCTTAATATTAAAAATATTTTCCCAATCAATAGGTTCGCCGTTATAGTTTTCTAACAGAACAGGCATTCCACGGCCATCATTATGTGATATACAGCAATCACACACTTTATCTAATTCAAAGTCAATACCTTTTTCAAGAAAAATACAACCTTTTTCGTTCATAAAAAAATCCAATTAAAACAAAAGAACAACTATAAGTTGTTCTTTTGTTAAATTAAAAAACTATTGAGCATAAACACTAACTTGTTTTTTATCTCTTCTAAACGGTTCAAATTTAACTACTCCGTCAGTCAATGCAAAGAGGGTATAATCTTTACCCATTCCGACATTGTTACCGGGGTGAAATTTAGTACCTTTTTGGCGGACAATAATGTTACCTGTAGTAACTTGTTCACCGCCGAATTTTTTAACACCTAATCGTTTACTTTCACTGTCGCGTCCGTTTTTTGTAGAACCGACACCCTTCTTATGAGCCATTGTTATATTCTCCTTAAATTATTCTTCGGTAGTTTCTTGTGCTGTTTCTGCTTTTTTAGCGGTAGTTCTGATTTTATTAATCATAACTCTCGTAAAGTTTTGTCTGTGACCTTGTTTTCTTCTGTAGCCTTTTTTAGCTCTTTGTTTGTAAACTAAAACTTTTTTAGCTTTGTCGTGTTTAACGATAGAGCCTTCAACACTTGCATTTTTAACATAAGGCTGACCGACTTTAGATTTTTTACCGTTAACGAGCATAATAACATTTTCAAAAACTATTTTTGAGTCAACGTCATTTTCAAGCAATTCAATATCAACATATCTTCCTTCGGTAACTTGATATTGTTTTCCGCCTGTTTCAATAATTGCAAACATTTCAAATTCCTTTCACTTGAGGCAACCGCAGCTGTAAAGCATTTAAGGGCGGTGTACCTATCTATACACATGCATAATTATATGCATTATAGAAAAAGTTTAACTTGCACATAACAGCTTGTCAACAAAAAAGGTATTGCAATTTTAAATATTTGTTAATTAATATATCCGTTAACGAGTTTTTTAACTTCATTGGCGGGAACGGCAAAGCCTATACCTATATTTGATTTATTATTATCAGGATTGAATATTGATTGACTTATCCCGATAACTTCTCCGTTAGCATTTAAAATAGGCCCGCCCGATGACCCCGGGTTTATTGCGGCATCCGTTTGAATTTTATTTCTTTCGTAGTCAATTCTTGAAACAATCCCCGTTGTAAGTGTTCCGTTAAAGCCGAAAGGATTACCTATAGCAAGCACTTTCTGACCCACTTTGACTATGGAAGAATCACCAAGTTTAATCGTCGGCAGGGGCTTAGTGGGATTAATTTTTAACAAAGCCAAATCTGCATTATGTTTAGTCCCGTCTATTACCTCTGCCTTATATACTTCACCTGATGATGTCGTAACTTCTATATAAGAAGCACTATCCACAACATGCGAACTGGTTAATATAATTCCGCTCTTATTAATAATACATCCCGTTCCGCTTGATAATCCGTCTGTTAATTGAGCTTCCACCAATACTATTGCGGGATTTATTTTCTCGTAAACCGTGACATTTATGAATTCTTCACTTTTATAATCATTTTCTTTGGAATAAACTTTTGTATTTATTGAAATTCCGCTTATAAAAGAAACAACCAGAAATAAAATCACAGATAAAATTTTCCAATGTTTCAGCATTTTCCTACCCAAAATTTCTCTTTCCTTAATAATTAAACATTTATTTCGCAAAAACCGCATTAGCAATAAAGTGTGTGTATTTAACAATTAAAACAGTTATTATAACTTCAAATTAAGTATAAAATATTGTTTTAACGAATTGTTTTATTTTATAATTCTAATGAGAGGTTTTATGTTTAATACATTATTAAATTTAAAAAGTGCAACAGTTAAAGCAATGGAAAAAATTGCAGGTGAGGAAAATGTTCTCAGCGGCAAAGAGGAATTATTTGTATATTCAACCGATTCAACAAACACTACCGAGCAGAAAGAAATGGCTGAAGTTGTAGTATTTCCGCAAAATACAATGCAGGTATCGGAAATAATGAAATACGCATATAAAAAATCAATAGCGGTAACCCCAAGAAGCGGGGGAACAAATGTATGCGGTGCATGCCTGCCGAAAAAAGGCGGAATTATCCTTGATTTTTCCAAAATGAATAAAATTCTTGAAATAAATAAAGATAATCTTTTATGTAAAGCGGAACCCGGGGTAATAATAGAAGATTTACAAAAAGCCGTTGAAAAATATGATCTTTTTTACCCGCCCGATCCTTCCAATTTAAAAGTATCAATGCTTGGCGGGAGTATAGGACTATCCTCCGGCGGACCTCATACTTTTAAATACGGTTCAACCAAAGATTTTATAATTGATTTAGAGGTGGTATTATCAGACGGAACAATACTAAATACAGGATGTGACTGTTCTAAGAATGTTACAGGGTATAATTTAACTCAATTGTTCGTAGGCTCTGAGGGGACTTTAGGAGTTATAACTCAGGCGACCGTAAGATTAATTCCAAAACCCGAAACCAAAAGAGTTATGCTTGCATACTTTGATACTTTAGAAGATACCTCTAAAACAGTAAATGATATTATTTCAAATTTAATAACTCCTTCCGTTATTGATTTGATAGATAAAAACACAATAAATACCATAGAAAGTTTTTACCCGACTGGATTATTAACCGATAAAACAGCCGCCCTGCTCATTGAAATTGACGGGTTTAAATCAGCATTAAACGAGCAATACGAAAAAATTATTGAAATATGTAAGAATAATAATTCTTCTTATATTCAAACTGCCTCAACAAAAGAAGAGGAAGAAAGAATATGGATATCACGGCGTTCCTCCTTCGGAGCAACCGCAAAACTTGCTCCTAATGTAATGACTGAAGATGTGGTTGTACCAAGAGATAAAATAGTTCCTCTTGTTAAAGGAATACAATATATCTGCGATAAATACAGTTTAAAAACCTGTATAATGGGGCATATCGGCGACGGAAACATTCATCCCAATATTGCTCTTGATTTAAGGAACTCTATTGAAAAAGATAACTTTTTAAAAGCTAAAAAAGAACTGTTTGAATTAGCAGTAAGCCTTGGAGGAACTTTATCGGGCGAACACGGCATAGGATGTGAAAAATCAGAATTTATAAATCTGGCATTAAATCAAAATTCCATAAAAATAATGAAACAAATAAAAAAACTTTTAGATCCTAAAAATATTTTAAATCCTAAAAAAATATTTTCGGAGGAATAATGACATATTGCATAATTCAATCTACAACTGCAAATGAAGAAGAAGCAAAAAAAATTGCAAGACATCTGGTTGAAAAAAAACTTATTGCCTGCTGCAGTATAATACCAACAGTTACTTCAATATACAGATGGAAAGATGAAATAACCGAAGATAATGAAGTATTAATGATTATGAAAACAAAAGCTGAGCTTTATTCAAAAGTTGAAAAAGAAATCAAAAAACTGCATAGTTACGAAGTTCCCGAAATTATATGTATACCGATAAATGCAGGCAGTAAAGAATACTTAAATTGGATAGATGAGCAAACATAATATAATTTACAATATTTAATACAGTTTATTAATTTTATCAATTTTAGTTTTCAAAATTTTTTAATAAAAGTATATGTTAATCAGGGGACTAAAATGGTTTCATCCATAAATGGTAATTATAATATTACAAATAACCAACTGCAAAAAACAAATTATACGGCAGTGACTCAAAAAAGTTCATGGTTTAAATATTGGCTTGAAGATAAAGATAAAATCTGTACCGATGGTAAAGATGACGGGAAAATATCTTTTAAAGAAGGTGCAGCCTCCTTTGGAAAAGGGCTTATCGGTATAGTTAAATCCGCTATCAAGCATCCTATAGCAACAGGTTTAACAATAGCAGCAGGTGCTGTATTAACTGTTGCAACAGGCGGAGCAGCACTTCCCGTGTTAGTTGCGGCAGGAGTTACTTTAGGTACGGCACAAATAGGTGTCGGGGTTTATAAAGCAGCTACGTCAGAAACAGACGGAGAGGCGAAACAAGCACTTGAAACCATCGGAAACGGTACATTTGCCGTTGCTGTTTCAATGCTTTCAGCTAAAGGCGCTTTAAATGCCGCATCAAAAGCAGGGGTATCTTCTGCAAGTACAGCTAAAGATGCAAATATAATTCAATCTACAGTTGATTGTTTTAAAGTTACACCTGGTGCAATATTACAAAGTGCTAAAAACATAAAAGGTAATTTTTTAACTTATGCAACAGGAACAATACATGCAAATTCAAATGCACTAAGAAAAGGGCAGGTTGAATATATGAGCAAAGCTAATGAAGCTCAAGCATATAGATTTAATCCAAACGGAACAGAAGAAGAAATATTAGCAAATAACCCCGGTGTATTTAAAGATACAAACGGTAATTATTGCATACCGAATAAATGGAATCCTGATGAACCATATATTATTGATACAACAAAAGAACAAATGATTATGATGTATGACGGAACAAGTGATATGGCTGTATGTGACGGAAGTGTATTTAACGGTTCATACGTTGATACGGCAGCATTCAAAACCTCAGGTCAATTAAATTATCAAAATCCTGCAAATTTAGAATACGGAAAAATTGTTGATGTTACTAAACAAGCTCCGGGAGCTTTCAAAATGGCACCTGCTGGTACTAAAGTACAAACTCTTGAAGGGGTTAGAACCATCGGAGATGGTGAAGTAATAGCTGTTGACCATACAGGCAGTCCTTATGTAACCACTGCTAAAAATATATTAAAAAGAAATATCCCTATTGATACGGAAAAATCAATAAACGGATTTGAAACATTAAAACAATTTAGTGAACAATAAAAATAAAAAATCTTATTATTATACAAAAATAGTATCCTAGTTTGGGATACTATTTTTTACGTAAAATATCATATATAATATCTAAAAAAGGTAAAAAATTATTTTCGGATTTTTAAAAAAAGAAAAAGAACATCAATACTCAATAAAAATGCTTTATGACAAGTCAAAACCTTTGACGAAACGCAATGTCATAGAGTTTATGCGAGATTGCGGAATTGAAGTTAAAACGAACACGAAAGCAAGAGGCAATCAAGGTTTATACCAAAAAAACAGAATAGATTTATCCCGTAATATTAAAGAAGATAAGGCAATAGAAGTTCTTGTTCATGAATTCGCCCATCATATCCATTATAAAATTGACAGGGATTTCATTAAAAACGGCGGAAGTCTTGAAACACTCTTTGATACAAACGATATAAAACAAATAAAATCCGAACTTATAAATGTGACAAGACTAACCGATAAAAATTCCCGTTTGACAGTATTTACACAAGCAAAAGAAGAAACGGCAAAAACTGTTGCAGGCATGCAAAAGGCAATTAAAAGAGATTATCCGAATTTTTTAAGGTCAAAAAAGTTCCCTGAATTTGAAAAGTACATAAAAAACTCAGATGCTAGATACCTTGTTAAATATGATGCTATAAGAATTATGAAGGGATTTTTCTTTAAAAAGGAGCATATTTTAACGGTTAAAAATTTGGAAAACGATTTCCCCGATATGCCAAAAGCCTTTCAGCTTTATATCAGATTATGTTCAATGCAAAGAAAACAAGCTAAAATTTCAAGAAGAATAAACAAACTTTCAAAGTATTATGAAAAGCCAACAGAACTTTTTGCCCGTTTTGTTTCAGGGTATTTTATGACCCCTGAAACAATTAAAACCGTAGCCCCGATTTCAACACAAAAATTTGACCAATTATTGAATAACGGTTATTATAAAGAATTAAAAGATTTATTTGAAATATTTACCTAACTTTTAGCGGCAATGCTATTTAAAAATCCGTTCAAATTGAGAATTTTCAAATTTAACCGGATTCTCGGGATTTGAATAATCAGTTCCGATTTTACATTCCTTCATAGGTCTGTATTTATTATAATATTTTTCTATAACAAGAATTGAATCATAAAAAGCTAACGAGGCAATTTCTCTGTTTAATTTTTTCAATCTGTCAATTTCACTCATAGAAACCTTATAATTAAATTTTAAAATATAATCAAAATGCAAAGCATCTATTATATTTTTAAAATATTCAATTGATGATTGTTTCTTTTTATAACCGCCCTGATAATTTTTCCAATAACTTGCATGTAAATCTTCAACAATATACAATCCGCCGTTATTTAATTTCGGGAAAAATAATTCAAATGTCTTTATAACATCGGAACATATATGCGAACCGTCATCAACAATGATATCAAAATTCATATTTTCGAAGTTTTTTTCTACAAAATTTTCATCTGAAGCACTTCCGATAAATACCTCTATATTTTCGTTGTTATATTTGTATTCAGCACATTTTTTATCAATATCAATCCCTATTATCTTTGAGCCTTTAGGCAGATACTCTCCCCAAATTTCAAGAGATCCCCCTTTAGATACACCTATTTCCAAAAGTCTAACGGGTTTATTCTCTTTTAAAAATACATTTAAATATTTATCATATACATGCAGGTATTGCTCCCACTTGCAAGAATAGAGATCTTTATGATTTTTATAAACCTCATAAAACGAATCCTTGGAGTAATTTATATATTCCAATTGATTATTTGTATTTTCATCATATTTTTTATCAGGATGTTTACAGCCTCTTAATTTATCAATAATTTTTTGTCCTAATTCCCAATTCATAATTATTACTCCCATTATGTCGAAATTAAACAGAATTCTACCACGGGGGGGGGGAATTTTGTAAAGAGAAAACTTTCGAATTTTAAAAAATAAATTTCTGTACATTTGATGAAAAAAATTATAATATATGCTTATGAAAAAAGTTAGCGCATATGTTCATACTCACTGGGATAGAGAGTGGTATCGGGAATTTGACGAGTTCAGATTAAGGCTGATTGAAGTTTTTGATGATGTTCTTGATATGCTTATATCAGGTGAACTGCCTTGTTTTTACTTTGACGGGCAAACTGCCGCTTTAGAAGATTATCTTGAAATAAGAGGCGAAAAACTCCCGTTAATAAAAAAATTAATAAAAGAAAAAAAACTGAGAATTGGCCCTTTTTACTGTTCATCAGATAGTTTTTTGGTTTCAGGCAAATGTCTTATGAAAAATCTTGAACTTGGTATAGACTACGCAAAAAATCTTGGTGAAACGGAATTTATAGGGTATATTGCAGACAGCTTTGGTCACAGTAAGGATATTCCGATATTACTTAAGCACTTCAACATTGATAAAGCTTGTCTTTGGCGGGGTTTAGGTGATTTAAAAGCAGATCTTGACTGGAACGAAATAAAAGTCACAAATCTTATCCAAGGCTATTTTCAGGATTTTTTAAATCTTGATAAACCTATTGAAGAAAAGGCGCAACTATTAAAAAAATATCTTGATAAAATCGCCTTAAAGAGCGGGGAAAATGTCCTTTTACCAATCGGAGCAGACCACTTGGCAGCTGCAAAAAACTTAAAAGAACAAATAAAAGCATTAAATAAAATTTATTCCGAATATAAAATAGACATAGCGACTCCGTTTGAATATTTTGAAAAAATTAAATCAAGACAAAAAGTAAAAGGCGAATTTTTAGAAAATTCCCTAAACTTTATTTTGCCCGGGGTTTATTCAACAAGGCTTGATATAAAGCAGAAAAACGCACACTCTCAGCATATTTTAACAAATATAGCTGATCCCCTGGAGCAGATAGGGCGGAAATATTATAAAACAAAAGACAGAAGTGCAGAAATAAATTACGCATATAAAATGCTTATTAAAAATCATGCACATGACAGTATTTATGCCTGCAGTACCGATAAAGTCTGCGATGAAGTTACAGCAAGGTATGAAAAAGTAAACACCGTTGCAAACGGAATAATAAAACGTACAATAAGAGATTTATCAAATGACAATGCGCCTTTAGCTGTCTTTAATCTTTCAAAATACAAATACTCAGGGATTGTAAAAGTATTCACCGATAAAAAGTTTGACGGAGTAAAAATCTCTTCAAAAAAAGGATTTTGTGATGAAAAACTTTATAACATTAATGAAATCCCCATAACAGAGGACTATACGACAATTAATGAATATCTGATAGACGTAAAAAATCTTGAACCAATGTCTTTAACACATATTTCTGGTAAAAATTTATGCACCGAACAATATCTTAAAAAAGGTAAAAACTTTATTGAAAATAAAAATATCAAACTTGAAGTAAAACAAGGTAAAATTACGGTTACGGATAAGATGACGGACACTAAATATAATGATTTTATTACAATAACAGACTTAGCCGATATAGGTGACAGCTATAATTTTGGGGCATTAAAAAACGATAAGCCCCTTAAGGCTGAGTTAAAATCAGCTGAAATTACAAAGTCTAATCCCTTAATGGCTGTAATGAACCTTACTTTTAATATAAATATCCCTTCAAAATCAACAAATAAAGGAAGAAGTACAAAAACCTGCAAGCATAAAATAATCGTAAATGCAGTTTTATACAATCAGGCTCAACACCTTGAATTTAAAGCAAATTGGGAAAACAAAAGCAAAGACCATATTTTAAAAATAGGGTTTAATTTAAAAGAAAAAATATATTCAACTATAAATGAGGATTTATTTTCAACGGTTGAGCGCAAATTTAATCCTGATTTTGATATTTATAAACAAATCCCCGCCCCAAGAGGCAAAGAAATAAAACCTAATACCTCTCCCATGCAGAGATTTATGCTGGCACAAGGGTTCGGGCTTATTACAAAAGGCTTAAATGAGTATGAAATAAACAAAAATACGGTAAATTTAACCCTGCTTCGTTCAATTGGTGTAATATCTAACCCATATAACCCGACAAGAGGAACACCCGCAGGCCCGCCTATAGAAACTCCTAAAATGCAGTGCTTGGGCGAAAACAAAGCGGAATTTGCAATAACATTTACTAAATCAACGGATAAAATGTATATGCTTTCAGATTTATATTATTACCCTTTCGTTTCCTTATTCACAAATATATCGGGCCAAAAATTTTCAATATAAAAATTTATAATATTGATTTTGTCCTTTTTTCGGGATAATATCTTAATGGAATATTTATGGCAGATAGGGAATTTATTCTGACGTTGGAGGAAAAAGATGTCGCATAGACGTGTAGTTGTAACAGGCATGGGATGTGTAACACCATACGGAATAGGTGTTGATAAATTATGGGAAAATTTAATTAACGGCAAAAGCGGAATAACCGAACATCATTTAGATAAAGAAAAACACCTTGTAAAAGTAGCAGGGCAAGTTCCCGAGGATATTGATGTTGAAGCTTATATTGATGCAAAAGAGGCTAAAAGGCTTGATAAAAGCATAATATATGCACTTATAGCAGCAGAAGAGGCCTATAAAGATTCAGGTTTAGACTTATCAAAAGAAGATTTAACAAGAATAGGAACAATCGTATCAACGGCAGCAGGCGGACTTGTAGTAGTAACAACAGGTTATGAAGATATGATGAAAAGAGGATTTCATAAATGTTCTCCGTTTACCGTTCCTATGATGATAGCAAATATGGCATCAGGTAAAGTATCAATAAAATTCGGATTAAGAGGCCCCAGTAAAGCCGTATTATCCGCTTGTGCAACAGGCGCACACTCAGTCGGTGACTGTTACAGAACAATTCAATTCGGAGATGCCGATATAATGTTTGCAGGCGGTGCAGAATCAAGTGTATGTGATTTTGGTATTGGGGCATTTACAAGTGCCAGAACCCTTTCAAAGAGTACAAGACCCCCTCATGAGGTATCAAGACCATACGATAAAGACCGTGACGGGTTTGTATTATCAGAAGGCGGTGCCGTTTTGATTTTGGAAGAAAGAGAACACGCACTAAAAAGAGGCGCAAGAATTTATGCCGAATTAACAGGCTACGGGCAAAGCTCCGATGCATACGATATGGTAGCACCCGATCCCGAGGGCAGAGGCGCTGAACTTGCTATCCGCAACTGCTTAAAAGAAGGTAATAAACAGCCTAAAGATGTTGATTATATTAATATGCACGGAACAAGCACGCATTTGGGCGACCTGGCAGAATCACAGACTGTTGCAAGAGTTTTTGGCGACAGAAAAGAAAACACAAATCTTTGCGTAAGTTCAACAAAATCAATGACAGGTCATATGCTTGGTGCAGCAGGCTCAACTGAAGCTATTGTTGCGGTTAAAACAATAGTAGAAGGCGCAGTTCCTCCAACTATTAACTTAGTTAACCCTGACCCCGAGGTAGCTGATTTAGATTACGTTGCAAATAAATCCAAGAAAAAAGACGTAAAAGTTGCATTATCAAATTCCTTCGGATTTGGCGGGCATAATGCAGTTTTAATGTTTGAAAAGGTTTAAATTATTTTTTAGAAATATTCATTAAAACATCAACAATGCGTTTTGACGCGAGCCCGTCGCCGTACGGGTTTACGGCTTCCGACATGCGTTTATATTCGGATTTCTCATCAAGCAATAATTGAACTGTTGAAACAATTTTATCTTTATCCGTTCCGACAAGTTTTACGGTGCCAAATTCAACCGCTTCGGGGCGCTCTGTTGTATCTCTTAAAACCAGTACGGGTTTACCGAGCGAGGGGGCTTCCTCTTGCACTCCGCCCGAGTCCGTCAATATAATATGCGATTTTTTCATTAATGCACAAAACTGCGCATACTCTAACGGTTTTATTAAATGTATTCTGTTAACCCCGTCTAAAAGTTCATAAACAGGCTTTTGTACATTCGGGTTCGGATGAACGGGATAAACCACTTGAATATCCTTGTTTTTTTCAACCAATTCCAAAACCGCCTTGCATATATTTCTTATAGGTTCACCGAAATTTTCCCGTCTGTGAGAGGTCAAAAGTATTGTTTTTAAATTATCTTTTAAACCTATATCGTTTAAATCAGCCTTAACATTTTCAACAGTATAAAGAAGGGCATCAATTACGGTATTACCTGTTTTATAGATGTGTTCATCAGGTATCTGCGATTTTTTAAGATTTTCGCAGGATTTTTCCGTAGGTGCAAAATGATACGTGCAGACACTATCTGCAAAAACTCTGTTTATTTCCTCCGGGAAAGGGTAATATTTATCAAAAGTTCTTAAGCCTGCCTCAACATGTCCGACAGGTACTTTAGCATAAAACGCACTCAAAGCCGCTGCCATTGATGTAGTTGTATCACCATGCACTAAAACAATATCGGGTTTAACTTTTTCAATAACTTCTTTTGTTTTTAAAAGTACCTCCGATGTCAGCGACCATAAATTCTGGTTATCCTTCATAATATCAAGGTCGAAATCGGGCTTTATGTTAAATAGTTCAAGGACTTGGTCCAAAATTTGCCTGTGCTGAGCAGTAACACATACAATGCTTTCCAGTGAGTCAGAATTTTTTTCAATTTCTTTGACAAGAGGCGCCATTTTTATAGCCTCGGGGCGGGTTCCGAATATTGTTAATACTTTGATTTTATTGCTCATATTAAATATTTACAGCCTCTCTGACTTTTGCCATTGTTTTTTCGGCTTCCGCTGCAGCTTTTTTACCGCCTTCATTAATGATATCACGCACTTTATTTATGTCTTTTGAATATTCAATACGTTTTTGTCTTATCGAAGCAAATTTTTCATTAATTATTTTGCCCAGTTGTCTTTTGCAATCGGCACAGCCCCTTTGTCCTGCTTTACATTCACAGTTTACTTGATTAAACGTTTCACTATCCGCAAAAATTTCATAATATTTATAAGCCACCTCGCATTTATCGGGATGCCCGGGGTCATCTTTCCTTGCACGGCTTCTATCCGTTATACACTGCATTATTTTCTTTGCTGTCGTTTCTTCATCATCTGATATTTTAATATCGTTATGGAAAGATTTTCCCATTTTTTGCCCGTCAACACCTAATAATAAAGGTATTTGAGTTAACTTCGGCATAGGCTCATTAAATAGTTCGGTCTTATAAATATTATTAAACCTGCGTGCAATATCACGAGTTATTTCAAGATGTGCTAACTGGTCAACCCCGACAGGCACAACGGCTCCATTCATTGCCATTATATCGGCTGACATTAAAACGGGATACCCCAAAAGCCCGTAACTCAATTGAGGCATATTTTCGCTTGTATCACCGTCTTTATTTTTAAGTATTTTAACCATATCTTTTAACGTAGGGTCACGTTCCACCCAGTTATTAGGTGTTATCATACTTAATAAAATATGAAGTTCCGCTATCTGCAATACACTCGATTGAAAATATATCGTTGATTTATCAGGGTCAATGCCGCATGCAAGCCAGTCTAATACAACATCAAGCTTATCCTGTCTTAAATTTTCGGTTTCGTTATACTTAGTTGTAAGTGCATGCCAGTCTGCAACAAAATAAAAGCAGTTATACTCCTCCTGTAATTGAACCCAATTTGTAATTACACCCATATAATGCCCGAGATGTAATTTCCCCGTTGACCTCATGCCCGATACTAAGTTAATTTTTTCCACAAACAACCTTTCAAAATCTTTTAACAAATTTATTATATCAAAATTTTATATTTCTTGTTCAATTGATTCAGCAGGTTTATTAACAACCACCTGAGGGAAGGGTATTTCAATTCCTTCTTTTTCAAACCGTTCTTTTACCATTTGATTAAATTTTCTTTTTATCATCCATTGTTCATGCGGAGTTGTTTTCATTCTGCACAATATTTCAATCGAAGAATCATAAAATTCGTTCAACCCGAAAACTTCTATATCGGAAAGTACATATTTTGAATACTCGGGCATTGACCTTAGTTCTTGCCCTAATTCTTTTAATACGTGTATTGCATGCGTTATATTTGTCTTATATGCCACATTTATATGAAACAAAGGCATGGAAAAATCTTTTGTTTGGTTAATGATAGTATCAATCTGCCCGTTTCTTAAGAAATGAACATCGCCGTTAAAAGTTCTTATAATAATCATTGTTAGAGTAACTTTTTCAACCGTTCCCGTGGAATTATTTATTGTAACGAAATCACCAACACGAACCTGACCTGTAAGTATTATTGAAAGTCCCGTAAATAAATCTTCCACAAACTTTTTACCGCCAAAGCCGACCGCCACACCTAAAACACCTGCCGTGGCAAGTATCGGTTTCATATCTATACCGAAATTTTCCAGAATATTTGTCGTAAAAAACAGTACCAATAAAGCATCTACAAGATAAATTCCAAGCTGTCTTATTGTTGAATATTGTTTTCTTGTTTCGGGGTGAGAAATTCTTGATATTATTTTTTCAAAAAATAAATGTAATGCTTTATTTATAACTCGCATAGCGATTATAAAAAGTATAAGTTCTAATATTGATTTACCGATTAAAAATAAATTTATCTTAGCTACATGCTGTGTTAATATTTGTTTTAAAACTGAATCCACGGTTTTCTCCTTTTTTATTATTTATTATTATAATTGAAAAATAAATCAATTACCTTAATGGAGTTTTTCGTTCCATTTGGGGTAATAATAAATAATAACCGTATCTTTAGGAGTAATTTTGGCATTTCCGCCCAAAATAAAATTAGTTAAAGACCCGACCCCCGGAATTGGTGTCAGCGCCCATTTGATAGGGTATACCATTAATGATAAATTTAATCCTTTTTTTATATAAACCCCTTTTAATTTATTTTTATCAATTCCGTTTATATTAAAATTATCAATAATTATACACCCCGGAATTCCGTTCATGCCTTTCGTATTATAGATTGCGACATTCGCATTTACGATTGCACCTTTATTTATCAAAACTCTGTTTTTATATTTTACATTTTCTTTTACAACAAATTTTAAAGGCTGAAAATCATATATTTCATCTTTTTTAGTTGTTATTGTTTCCGTAATATTAAGTCTTATAGGGATTTTTTCGACCGATTCATAATTATAGTTTAAATTCTGCGCAGGTTTTGATAATTGAACATCCTTTAACAATTCATCCATATATTCATCGGCAGAAATATCGGCAAAAGCAAAAGAATGAATGAAAAGAAAAGAAATTATGATATATATAATTCTATTCATAATCAACAGCCTTTTTTGAGCCTGATTTAACTTTATCATACAGTTTTTTCCTGTTAGCTGCCGAAGTTAAAAGAAAGTTTTGATATGCTTCATTTTGAATATATTCATTATTTTTTAAATAAATCGGATATTTTGTATAAATATATTCATAAATATTAGCTAATCTTTTAGAGGTTAAATTAGTTCTTGCAAACTTATCATACCGTTTTTGAGGATATGACTTATTTATATATGTAATAAGCCCCAGCGGGTTAAACCCTGCATTCACCATAAAATCAACAGCTCTTTTATCAAAGAAAATCTCAAATTTTTTAGGAGCGCATTTAACCTGTACGGAAGCTACCATTCCCCTCCAAATACCTGAATATGACTCTGCGGTTTTACATATTTCCCTTGCAAGAAATGCTGCTATTTCATCATCGTTTGCTGCAAACTGCAAGGTTTTTTCATACGCTATAATCTGCCTTTTGGTAAGCCCCGGCTCTAAGTTAATCTTACTGTTTTTACTTTCATATACAAAAATCATTCTTACATCTATTTTATTTGCATTTAAAAGCTTTAAACCTATATCGCTTACTTTATTTTGAATATATATATCATTAATTATTTGATTTTGCGCTGTATCTATAGCTTCAGCAGGCAGCATAATTCCAAAAATAAACAACACAAATATAAATAAACTTTCAACTATCTTTTTCATACTTACTTCCTAACTATAAACATTATTATAAACTTTAGTAAAAATTTATTCAAAAAAAACGAACTGTTTTTTACAGTTCGTTTCATTTTTTTAAATTTTTATAAGCAGAAAAGTAGTATCCTTTAATGCTTTAACCGAATGAAGAACATCTTTTTCAAATAAGAAAATCTGACCTTTTTTAATTTTGTATTTTTTATTATCGTTATCTTCTTCATAAGGTAAGTCGCATCCGCATGCCTGACAAGCGCAATTATCATTGACAGGGAAGTTAATTTCCAGTTCACCGTCTGTTATATAAATACAAACATTAGTATGCGCCATATGCGGTTCAAGCATTTGATTTTTCTTTAAAGCAACCAGTTTTAAATGCGCACCGTTATTTTCCAATAAGTCAACAATTCCTCTTTCGGATTCTTTTAAATTAATTAAATCATCTATTTCAAGTGTTTTATAAAGCATAAAATCTCCTTTCTGCTTTACAGTTTAAATTAAATCAGAAAGCCTTATATCCCCGATATGAATATTTTTATAGAATAATATTAGGGCTTGAAAAATAAATTTTCGTATATGTATAATAAACCAAAGAGAATCGGCTATGGAAGAATTTTTTAAAAATAATAACTATAAATTGTTAATATGTTTATTTATATTAATATCAATAGTTCATGTTATATATGCAACCGTAACAATGCGAGGTATGTACGCAGACGGTGCTTTTTATATGCTTGACCAATTAAACAGCTATTCGGATAACATATTTAAGATATCTCAAGATACACTCCATCCAAGATTTTGTATTATGTTCTTGCTGGATTTTCCTTCAATGATTGCTTATAAGTTTTTATTTATACATAATAAAACTGCATTAATGATGATTTTTTCCTGTGCAATGTTTTTATTCCCTTTATTGGCGCTACTATGGAATTTTCAACTTTCTAAAAAAACTCAAAGACTTGATATCTTCTTTTGGTCTTTATTTTCTTATTCACTAATTATAATTACTTTTTCTATTTTCTCGGTTGTTGAATGTATTCTGGGAAGTATGCTCCATTTTATACTTTGGAATTATTTGGCGGGAAAAATTAATTATTCAAAAAAAGATATTGCATTAATTATTTTCCTTGTTGTTGTTATGTTCGGAACATATGAATATGTTATTTACTTAGGAGTTATTTTCTTTATTGCCGCTTTAATGTATGCAAAAAGAGAAGAAAACATAAAAAATAAAATTGTAAAATTAAGTATTGGAATAGGCTCACTTTGTGCATCTTTATTTAATTTAATTTATGCTTTAAAAGCACCCGAAGAACATAATGAAACTATCAGATTTTTTACCGAAGGTTTTAATGTTATTCCTCATATAATAAATTTAAATTTTTCATTAAGTTTAATTACTCTGATAATACTGTCAATATTAATATTCCATAAAAAAGCAGCAGGAACAAAAACATTAATAATTTTTGCATTAATATATATACTCAATTTTATAAGATTAATACTAACAAGCCAAACATCTGTAGCACCGATATTGGAACAGCATTTAAGAATAATTCCTTGTTTTAGCCTTCCGATAATATTTATGGTTATTTGTTTATTTGATTTTTTCAAAAAAGAACAAAATTATACAAAATTAACAAATTATATTTGTGTAGTATTATTATGCGGAATATTTCAAACAGCTTGGCAATTAATTGATACATACTACTGGGATAAAAATATCCAATATATGAAATCAGAACTTAATAATTGTCAGGATTTACTTTATGTTCCCTCTGAACACGAAGAAATTTCAAGTTTCTTTAATCATGATTTAAGAAGATACATAGGCTGGTATTGTTTTTATCCCGCATTAAGTATCCTATTCTCAGATAGTTATGAACAAAAAACTCTGCTGGTAAATTACAAAAAAAGCACTATGCCGGTAAAAGAACTTTTCAGGTATTTTTTACATGTTCCTCAAAATAGTGATAATAAAATAGCTATCCCTTTCGGCTTATTTAATATAAAAAATAAATTTTGGGATTTGACCAAATGTGCTGAGGCACTCCAAAAGTATTATGAAACAAATAATGTAGAGAGTATGTTATGAATGAATTTTTAAAAAACAAACAATGTAAATTTCTAATTATTATATTTATATTAGTGTCGTTACTTCACATCATATATGCAACCGTAACAATGCGAGGTATGTATGAAGACGGTGCTTTTTATATGCTTGACCAATTAAACAGCTATTCAAACGGTGTATTTAAAATTTCATCAGATTATTCTCATCCGAGATTTTGTATAATGGCATTATTAGAATTACCTTCAATATTTTCTTACTATATTTTGTTCATACATAATAAATATGCATTAATGATGATTTTTTCCTGTGCAATGTTTTTATTCCCTTTATTGGCGCTACTATGGAATTTTCAACTTTCTAAAAAAACTCAAAGACTTGATATCTTCTTTTGGTCTTTATTTTCTTATTCACTAATTATAATTACTTTTTCTATTTTCTCGGTTGTTGAATGTATTCTGGGAAGTATGCTCCATTTTATACTTTGGAATTATTTGGCGGGAAAAATTAATTATTCAAAAAAAGATATTGCATTAATTATTTTCCTTGTTGTTGTTATGTTCGGAACATATGAATATGTTATTTACTTAGGAGTTATTTTCTTTATTGCCGCTTTAATGTATGCAAAAAGAGAAGAAAACATAAAAAATAAAATTGTAAAATTAAGTATTGGAATAGGCTCACTTTGTGCATCTTTATTTAATTTAATTTATGCTTTAAAAGCACCCGAAGAACATAATGAAACTATCAGATTTTTTACCGAAGGTTTTAATGTTATTCCTCATATAATAAATTTAAATTTTTCATTAAGTTTAATTACTCTGATAATACTGTCAATATTAATATTCCATAAAAAAGCAGCAGGAACAAAAACATTAATAATTTTTGCATTAATATATATACTCAATTTTATAAGATTAATACTAACAAGCCAAACATCTGTAGCACCGATATTGGAACAGCATTTAAGAATAATTCCTTGTTTTAGCCTTCCGATAATATTTATGGTTATTTGTTTATTTGATTTTTTCAAAAAAGAACAAAATTATACAAAATTAACAAATTATATTTGTATAGTATTATTATGCGGAATATTTCAAACAGCTTGGCAATTAATTGATACATACTACTGGGATAAAAATATTCAATATATGAAGTCTGAACTTAATAATTGTCAGGATTTACTTTATGTTCCCTCCGAACACGAAGAAATTTCAAGTTTTCAAAATAAAGATTTAAGAAGGTACATCTGGCACGGGTTTTATAGTACAACAAGTATTTTATTTTCAGACAGCTATGAACAAAAAACTCTGCTTTTACATTATGAAAACAGTATTGAAAACGGACATGAACCTTTTAGAGATTTTTTACATATGCCCAAAACCAGAGATGATATAATAGCTATGCCCTTAGGATTATTTAGTATTAAAAATAAGTTCTGGGATTTGACCAAATGTGCTGAGGCACTAAGAAAATATGATGAAGCACATAATATTGAAAGTAAATTTTACAAATCTGTTTTTAATGAATAATCAAAATAAATTTTCAAACAGCAGATAAATAAAAATCTGCTATAATAAAAGAATGAAGGAAACAGTAAAAAATATATTAGAAAAATATATAAATATAAGCTGTGAAACAACTTTAATAGTAGGTTTTTCAGGCGGATGGGATTCCATGTGTCTTTTAGACATAATGAATAAATTATCCCGTGAGTACGGATTTTTACTTGTTGCAGCCCATTTAAACCATAATTGGCGAGGAAAGGAATCCGAGGCTGAAAAAGAAAGATGTCTTGCCTTTTGCGAAGAAAATGATATTACTTTTATTTCAGACACCTTGCCCGATAATGTAAAGGCATCAGAACTTGTGGCAAGGGAAATGCGGTATGATTTTTTTAAACGATGTGCCGAAGAATTTGAAGCAGATGCAATATTAACCGCTCATACAAAAAGCGATAATGCCGAAACCATTTTATATCGTATTATTAAAGGGACAGGATTAAACGGACTTGAAGGTATTAAAGAAATAAGAGATTTAGGCGGATTTAAAGTAATAAGACCGATTTTAAATTTTTCACGAAAAGAAATTGAAGAATACTGCATTAAAAATGAACTGTACCCGAATAACGATACAAGCAACAGTAATACAAAATACGCAAGAAATAATATAAGGCATAACATAATGCCTGCAATTAAAATAATAAACCCAAATATTGAGAACTCTTTAATAACACTTGCAGATATTGCCGCAGGCAATAATAAAGTTATTAATGAACTTATGGCAAATATTGAAAAGCAAATTACAATAGGCGATAAATGGCTTACACAAAACTTTTTAATTTTAAATTCGGCAATAAAACAGCATTTTGTATATAAACTCCTGGTAAAAAATGAACTTGAACCCAGTTTCACAAAAATTCAGGAAATTATAAATTTTATAGTTGAAAATCAAAAATCCAAAACAGGTAAAACCCTTTCCGTTACAAATGATTTATGGCTTTTTGTATCTCATAAATATACATATTTTGTTCACTCGGATAATTACAAAAAAATTGAAGAAGAAATAATCATAACTGCCCCGGGAGAATATGTATTAAACGGTATTTATAAATTTACCATAAAAAAAAATAAAGAAATGCCTGAAAAATTTCCAAAGGCAAATGTCCCTATGGCATATATAGATTTGCCTGCGCCTGAATTTCCTTTAATCTTAAGAACAAGAAGAAACGGTGATATAATTCAGCCTTTTGGTATGCAGGGAAAAATGAAGCTGAAAAAATATTTTATAAATAAAAATATACCAGAACACGACAGAGATAAAATAATATTGCTGTGCAAAGATAAAGAGGTAATGTGGGCAATAGAAACGGGATTAAGCGAAAAACTTCGCTCAAATGGAATCCCTGCCTATAAACTCACTATGGAGATAATTAAAAATGACTGAATTGGATAAAGATATAAACAATTTAAAAATATTAATTTCCGAAAATGATATTAAAAATAAACTAAAAGAGCTGGCAGAAAAAATCGAAAAAGAATATCCTATAGATGAAGAATTATATGTAATCTGCGTTTTAAAGGGGTCTGTTATCTTCTGCTCTGATTTGGTTAAACATTTAAAACATCTTGTTAAAATGGAATTTATAAGGATATCAAGCTACGGGAATGAAACTAAATCCTCGCATAATCTGCAGGCAATAGATTTAACTCTTCCAAATCTTGAAAATAAAAATGTTTTAATAGTGGAAGATATAATAGACACGGGACTTACCGCCAAATTTTTAACTGATTTATTTAAAATTAAACACCATCCGAAAAAATTAATGTTTGTATCCTTGTTAAACAAAAAATGCGCAAGACAAACGGATATAGAACCCGATTTATACGGATTTGAAATTGATGATAAATTTGTGGTCGGGTTTGGTTTGGATTACAAAGGTTACTTTAGAAATCTGCCGTATATTGCATATTTCCCCGAATAATCACAATAACCTTTCGCTGTTAAAAATAATTTTAAACTGGGATAATATAAAATCTTTACGTTTATCAATAAGTTTTTTATTATTTTTAAGCTTTTTTATACTTGTATCATAAAAAAGCACACTTTTGGAATATGCATTTTTAAGATACTGAATATCTAATTCAAGTTCTTTAGTTTTTTCCATAAATACCTTATTACTTACTATAAATATAAAGTAATTTCTTGTTTTTTTATTGCCAAGAAAAAAAATATTGTTACAAAAAATAAAATTATTTATTGTTCTTCAACATTTTCCATTGCAACATTTTTTAATTTTTTTTCAATTTTCCTGTTCCAGGGTAAATCTTGCCTAAAGACATATTCATAACCTGTAACTTCCCCTTTAGAAAAGGTTTGAAGCTGCTCATCACAAAGCTGTTCAAATTCTTTTTGGATTTTCTGGGTAAATTCATGTCTGTCTAATTTAGAAGTTTCTGCAGTAAGAATAATTGGTTCACCTACTTCAGCAAGACATTCGGGTCTGTCTTCACGCAAAAAGGTATAGTTTACCGCAAGCGGAATAAGATTAACTCCACCGTACTTTTTAGCAACATTTTGAGCAACATAAACAAGCCCTGTTTGAAATTCAATAGGTCTATAGTTTGGAGGTCTTACTATTCCCTGCGGAAAAATCCATAAAGCCATATTAGGGTCATGTAAGTCATCCACAATATATTTTAAAGATTTAATTGCCTCTTGTGCAGAAGCTTTATTGACAGGAAATGCTCCGATAAATGAAAACAAAGGAAATCTGTTCATTTCTTCAATCATCATTCTGGGAATAACTTTAAAAGAACGGCGCATAAGGTTATAGCCTACTATTCCGTCCCACCAATTCATATGAGGCGCATAAATTATTGAAGGATAATTTTTATTTCTTCTTTCCTTAAAAGCTTCAAGATTTTTAATTCTGAGCGCATAAAATCTGTGGCTTAGCATTCTAAAGAATACTCTATCGGCAAGCCATGTCCAAAAAGCAAAATTATGAGCTTTTCTGAATTTTTCTTTTCTGTTTCTAAGCCTTGTTGGAGGTATATCCGAATATAATTTTTCTGTCTTTTGCATACTTCTTTAAACCATAATAATTATATCATTTTTTCTAAACTAAAGACAATTATTCAAAAATTTCCTTTACACTTACCGATTTAAGAGTTTTCATATCATCAAGCTGTTTATAAATGTGCATAACAGGGCTTTTTTCACTGCAGAATACTTTAGCATTTATTTTTAAACTGTCCCCTTCGTCATCAACCGTTTTATGGTTGTAGTCTATAACTTCGGGAAATATTTCATTAAATTTTTTATAAACTTCTTCATATTCATTATATTTACAAATAAAAGAGATTTTAACCTTGCGCAAATGTTTAAGATTTTTAGGCATTATTTTGACTTCAAAAATTCTTATTAAAACAAGAATAGCAACGGCAAGAACGGTTGAAATAACTGCAATACTTATTTTACCGCATCCGCAAGCCATACCGATAGCGGCAACTATCCACAAGGAAGATGCCGTAGTTAATCCCGTAACCGTTAACCCTTGTCTTAATACTGTACCGGCGCCAATAAAACCGATACCTGTAATTATTTGAGCAGCAACTCTTGCGGGGTCGCCCAAGGGGTAAAGTGTTACGGCAGTAGAAAAACCGTATATAGAAAGTATTGTAAATATGCAAGAACCAAGACATACCATAATTTGAGTTCTTAATCCGGCTGATTTATTTGTCAGTTCTCTTTCAAGTCCTATCATAGAACCTAATATTATTGAAACAAAAATTCTGATTAATATATCCAAATCCGTTGTTAAAAAGTAGTTAAGAAAATCTCTCATAAATTATCTTTCTCTGCTGTTGGGATCTACCGCATCTCTAATTGTATCACCTATTAAATTAAAAGCTAATACCGCAACAAAAATTAAAAAACCGGGAGTTAATAACCAAGGTCTTGAAACAATATTAATAAATTCCTGTGCCTCTTTAAGCATATTTCCCCAGCTTGCATCAGGCTGCTGAATGCCTAAACCCAAAAAGCTTAATCCTGATTCAGATAATATATACGAGGGAACACTCAATGTCATTGCGACTATAACATAGCTTAAAGTCTGAGGCAGAATATGTTTTACTATTGTTCTTAAAGCAGAAGCCCCCATTGCCTCTGAGGCAATAACAAATTCCTTTTTCTTGACCGATAGAACCATTCCTCTTACTACTCTTGAAAATCCCGCCCAGCCGATAAGGGCAAGAATAACTACTATAAGTGTAAATCTCTGCACACTCGTCATATTAGCGGGAAGAATTGAAGCTAATATTATCAATAAATAAAAACTCGGAATAGACATAATAGCTTCCGCTATTCTCATCATAACAAAATCAACTTTTCCGCCGAAATATCCTGAAATTCCGCCGTAAAGCATACCCAAAGGAAACGATACAAATAATGCAAGAAAACCGATTGTAAGAGAAATTCTTCCGCCGAATAAAAGCCTTGAAAAATTATCTCTGCCGTTTATATCAGTCCCTAAAAGGTAAATTTCACCGCCTTCATCAACATTATAAAAATGCCTGTCAAACGGAATTATTCCAAAAAGTTTATATTTATAGCCTTTGGCAAAATATTTTACATAATGTTTTTGACTTCTGTCTTCAATGTATTTGGTATCAAAATTTTCTTTATCAAAATAACGAATGTAATTATATGTATACGGCAGAGATAATCTGCCTTTTTCATTAATAATGTAAATTTTTGAAGGAGGACAGTATGCTTTATTCCTGTTTGAATATTCTTTTGAATACGGGCAGATAAAAGAGGCAAACAAAACGGCAAGATATAAAATCATTAAAATAAATAAAGCATATTTTGCAAACTTATCTTTTATAAGTGTTTTAAAAATATTATCTCTGACAAAATCATTATACTCGGGAAGTTTAGCCATTAAGATACCTCCACTCTCGGGTCTGTAATTTTTAAGAGGATATCTGCAAGCAGGTTGCCTATAACAAGCATAACGGTACCAATCATTAAAGAAACCATAACAAGATTAATATCAGATTTCATTACTGCCTCTAATATTAATCTGCCGAGCCCGGGGTACTGAAAAACGTACTCGGTCAGCGCTGCACCGCTCAATAATGAGGCAAATTCAAATCCCAAAAGAGTAACCATAGGGTTAATTGCATTACGAAGTGCATGTTTATAAATAACTTTATTTTCGCTTAATCCTTTTGCCCTTGCGAATTTAACATAATCCGATTCCAAAACATCAAGCAAATTACCTCTCATCTGCCTTTGAAGTCCCGATAAAGATATTGTAAATAGAACAATTACAGGCAAAACAAGATGATGTAAAACATCCAAAACCTTACCCATAGGCGAGAGTTCGGAATAATTAAAGCTTGTCAGACCGCCTGTCGGAAACCACCCCGTTTTAACCGCAAAAATTAACAATAATAATGCAAAGAAGAATGACGGAATTGCCATTCCTATACTGGATAAGACGGTTAAAATCCTGTCTATGGGCTTTCGCCAATGAAGTGCCGCAACTATCCCCAAAGGAATACCGACCATCCATGTAAATAAAATAACAAAACTTGTAAGCAAAAGTGTATTTGGTATCCTTTCAAGCAGTTTATCGGATACTTTTTCACCTGTCGTGCAATACCCCATATCACCTTTTATAAAGCTTTTAAGCCAAAGTCCGTATTGAACAATAACAGGTTTATCAAGCCCGAGCCTTTGCACCTCATAATCAAGAGTTTCCTGCGTAATGGAAGGATTTAGCCGCAGTTCTGCCAAAGGATCAACGGGGGCTAATCGTATTAAAAAGAAACTGATTATCGATACCAAAAATAATAACGGTATCGTTTGTAATATTCTTTTAAAAACATATCCTAATAAGTTCATAAGCTAATTTTAAAATATATTATTATTTTTGACAATTAGCCTTATAGAAAAACGGTTTTTGTAAAAAATTGTAATTTTTAAACTCGCATACTAACAAAAAAATTATTAACCTGTTTTAAAAAAATATAATTTAGTGTCGCATTCTATCGACAACTTATAAAAAAGGAATAAACATGATAACAAGAGTAGGATATGATTTAAGAACAGGTAAATCTTTATTAAAAAAAGCTGATTTTGCCGTTAGTAATTTTTCAAAAAACTCATCAAAACTTGTGAGTTTTAAAAGTACAAATATAAAAGAAATTCCAAAGGATTGGGGAATTTATAAAGATGTAATTTCAAATCCGGGACGTATAACAGAAATAACGGATTCCTCCGATAAATATATACAATCAGTGTCAAATCCAATTCGAGAAGCAAACCCCGAGGATATAAAGAATTATACTAAAGAACATCCGGGTTCCGGCTTAATTTTTTGCAATATTACCTCTCGCTTTCATACCAACTGTTACGAAGGTTCAGCTCCAACGGAATTTGTTTTTCAAGATGACGGAGTAATATATACCGAAAAAGACGGGTCTGTAACATATTATGATAACAGTGAAATATCAGATTTCGTTAATAAACATAAACATCACAATTCGCCTGATTATAAATATTCAAAAGATGAACGTATTTTATTGGGACTTATGCAAGATAAAAGATATAAAGAATTCAGGCATTACTTAAATACAAATAAAGTAGACATTGCAAATAGTTCGGATGTTATGCAGAGATTGGTAATAGATTATTATATCTCCATAGGATTAAAGGAAAAAGCATTAAAATTATGTCCTGAAAGAGTTAAATATATTGATGAAATGGAGGAAAGAGCAAAGTCAGGTCATAAACCGACGGTAAATGATTTTCTTGCAAAAGGTGATTTCAGAGGTGCATTATCACTCGGCAAAAAAAACATGCCTGAGCCCTTTAATAAATTGCCTGATTCAAAATTAAACGATTTAATTGAATATCTAGAAGATAGAAGCAAACTTTTTAAGTATGAAGAATATTTAAAAAACACAATAGATAATACTCCGTTCGGCCCTTTAGATGAATGTACTGATAACGAAAGAGTTCAAATAGACATGGTTACACTGGGATTGGCGGAAGTCGGAAATTTTGCCATAAAAAAGATAAAAAAAATCTATAGTATATTAGATGTTCAGAAAAAAATTTACGAAATAGAAACTCTTATGACAAAAGCGGATGCCGTTATGGAGGAGGCTGCCGCACAAGAACCCTGGTAGCATTTGTAAAAAATTATTTCAATGTTTATATATGGAATATATAAAGCCATGGAAAAGCATGGTCAAGTTTGTTACAATTCAAATGCAAGTAAACGGAGAAAGCATTGAAAGTAACATTTAACGGTATTAATAACATTCCTTCAGTTTTTACTGATGTAAGTCAGCAAAAACAATTACCCGTAAATTATAAAACAACTCCGATAAATACAGCTGATACAGTTGAAATTAAAACAAAAAAACAGCCGTTTTATAAAAATAAGAAACTGTTATTTTCCGTAGGATTACTCTCTCTTTCCGCTCTGGCTATATATTACAGCTGTGTAAGAAAAAAAAGAGCAGATGCGGCAATTGAAGCATTAAAACAACATCAATTATTACCTAAATACCTTCAGGTTCAGCAGAATGACGGACTTGTAAAACAAGTAAATGTAGCAAGAGAACACTTAATAGACGAAGTTAAAGCAAATAATGAAACTTTATTTAACAGTGTATCTTTCTTTGGACCGGACAGTGCTAATAAAACAATGATAAAAGAAGGATTAGTAAAAGAATTATCAGGTGCAGGATATCAAATTGAAAGAATGCCCGAATTAAAAGATTCTTCAATAGAAGAAATCGGTTTAAAAATAGATAAGGCAATAAGGGGTGCAAAAAAACGATTTGAAACAACAGGTAAAAGAACTGCAATAGTTATAAACGAACTCGATAAAATTGCACCTGACAGACAAAAAACAGGAATATATAAAGCAGCAAGACCCCTGTTAAATTATCTGCAGGATTGCGGAAAACAAGGGTTTACGGTAGTCGCAGATGAATATAGTTTATCAGCAATAGATCCTGCCGTTTCAAGGAGAGGAAGATTCAGTCTGCATATTTTAACAGAACCGCTTGAAAACGAATCTAAAGAAATTTGGCAGAAATATTTGGACTTTATAAATGAATTTGCAAACCCAAAAGACCGTGAGGAGTTAGTTAAAAGGGCTTTAAGTATATTAAATAAGAAATGATAAGAGGGAAAAATGATTGTTCAACCGATAAATAATGTAAAATATAACCATATAAACTATATAAATAAATATAATCAGAGAGAGAAACAAAATAATTTTAACGAACCGAAAAACCAAAAATATTCAAACGGGGTATACGGCAGGGCACAAGTCGGATTAAACAGCAAAAATAATCCGAGTTTTGGAGTTTTAGAAGATATACTAGGACCAATGCTTGAAAGTATAGGATTTGGAACTGCATCAATCGCATTCCTTGTTACATGCGGATTTGCATTAGATTACTTAACACACATCCCTGATCAGAAAAGGGAAAAAGAAGCCACAAGATTATATGACTTGAGAGAAGAAAAAATTAAAAACATTGAAAACTCTATGAATTTAAATTATGCCTCCGCAGCAAAGTATCACGATAACTTTCTTCAAATTGCCGAAATCCAACCGAAAAATGACGGGCATGAAATCGGTTTAAATGCTGTAATGGGATATGGAGTAGAAAAGTATAAAGTTGCGCTGGACTTTATTGTTCCTGTTTTATTAAAGAAACAAACCAATATTACCCGTATACCAAGCGGAATGCTCTTATACGGCCCCCCGGGAGGCGGAAAAACATATATGGCAGAAAAAATCTGCGAGCATTTACAACATTTCGGAGTAAATGTTATTACGGTTGAATTTAAAGAAAGAGGACATGCCAGAAATGCGGAAAGAATAAAGAAAGCATTTGCAAACGGTAAAGAATATTATAAGAATACAGGTAAACCCTCTGTTATATACTTCCCGCAGGATATAGATAATTATTTAATAGACAGAGCAAAAGCTCCCGAATATATAAAAGAAGTAAGAGCAATGATAAACAGTGCGGAAAATTGCTGTGATGAAGGTGTAACCTGGATAGGTACGGCAAATTATTCTCAAAACATTGACCCGGCTATACTTCGTCCGGGAAGAACAGATATTAAACTGGCAATCGGAGAAATGGAAAATTTTGCCATAGCAGATATGATAAAATATGTACTTTTTAAAATAGATGAAAAAGATTCCGCAGAAGAATTCGATTATCAAAAAGTATTAGATAAAATAGAAGCAGAAAATTTGGTATTTACTCCTGCAGAAATTGAATTATTTGTAACCGATGCAAAAAAACATAATCCTACTCCTGAGAATTTTGTAACGGCTGATTTGGTTATTGACGAAATTGATAATTACAAATTAAAAAATATGACAACATTAACTCCCGAAGTAATGTCAAAATTCAAAGAAGATCAGGAGTATATAAGAAATCTTGATCAAAAGGTATTAGAAAAAGCAAAAGAAGACATTAAAAAAGCCGAAGAGAAAAAAGAAATAATGGAGGAAAAAGCTAAAAGGGCAGATAAAGCCTTATCGGATGCAAATTATGATTTAGAACAAGCTGAAAGGCTTAAGGATCAAGCTATACGAAGTAAAAATATTATAGATTATACAGTTACAAAACAAAACGAAACACCATAAAATTAAAAAAATTTTTACATATCTTTTGTATATATTTTTATTTACATGTTTAAAAAATTAGTGTAAAATAAAATAATAAATCGAGAGATTTGGGATAATATAAAAAATTTAAAAATGCGTAATTTATTACGTGTTTTTAGTTATCTTGGAAAGAGTGAGGGATTGATAATGGAAAGCATGGAACAACAACAGTTTTTTGTAATCAAAAAAGACGGTACAAAAGAAAAGTTTGATGTACAAAAAGTTATTAATGCCGTGAAAAAATCAGCAAGAAGAGTTTTAATTGATTTTACGGAAGAACAATTAAATAAAATTTGTTCTATCGTTGAAAGAGAAGTCCAAAATACGGGGCATAACGAAATATTAATTCAGGAAATGCACAATATTGTTGAACAAGCATTAGAAGAAGTTAACCATAAAGTATGCGAAAGCTACAGAAATTACAGAAATTATAAACAAGACTTTGTAAGAATGCTTGATAAAGTATATCAAGAAAGCCAAAAGATTATGTATATCGGGGATAAAGAAAACTCAAACTCCGATTCCGCTTTGGTATCAACAAAACGTTCTCTAATATTTAATCAATTAAATAAAGAATTATATAAAAAGTTCTTTTTAACGGTAGAAGATTTGCAGGCTATTCGTGACGGGTATATTTATATTCACGATATGTCAGCAAGACGTGATACTATGAACTGCTGTTTATTTGATGTAGGAGAAGTATTAAAAGGCGGTTTTGAAATGGGCAACCTTTGGTACAATGAACCAAAGACCTTAGCCGTTGCATTTGATGTTATAGGCGATATCGTTATGGCAGCAGCAAGCCAGCAATACGGCGGATTTACTGTTCCCGAAGTTGATAAACTGCTTGCTCCTTATGCGGAAAAATCCTATAATAAACAATACGAACGTTATATTTCAATGGGCTTAAGCTTTGAACAGGCAAGAAATGAAGCATTAAAAGATGTTCAAACAGACTTTGAACAAGGTTTCCAAGGCTGGGAATATAAGTTTAATACAGTAGCATCTTCAAGAGGTGATTATCCGTTTATAACAATTACCTTTGGCTTAGGTACGGGCGAATACGAAAAAATGGCATCAATTGCCGCACTAAACACCAGAAAGAACGGACAGGGCAAAAAAGAATGCAAAAAACCCGTACTGTTTCCTAAACTTGTATTCTTATATGATAAAGAACTCCACGGAAAAGGCGGAGTATTAGAGGATGTATTTGAGGCAGGTTTAGAATGCTCACAAAGGTCAATGTATCCTGATTGGTTAAGTTTAACCGGCGAAGGTTATGTTGCAAGCATGTATAAAAAATATAAGAGAGTCGTATCTCCTATGGGATGCAGAGCTTTCTTATCTCCTTGGTATGAAAGAGGCGGTATGAAACCTGCAGATGAAAACGATAAACCTATATTTGTCGGAAGATTTAATATAGGGGCAATAAGTCTTCATTTGCCTATGATATATGCAAAAGCTAAAAAAGAAAGCAAAGATTTCTATGAAGTTCTTGATTACTACTTGCAGTTAATCAGAAAAATTCATATAAGAACTTACGATTACTTAGGTGAAATGAGAGCATCAACGAACCCTCTTGCATATTGTGAAGGCGGATTTTACGGCGGTCACTTAGGTTTCCACGATAAAATTAAGCCTCTGCTTAAAGCAGCAACGGCTTCATTTGGTATTACCGCATTAAATGAACTGCAAGAAATTCATAACGGTAAATCATTAGTTGAAGACGGTCAATTTGCAATTGAAGTAATGGAATACATTAATAAAAGAGTTAATGAATTTAAAGAAGAAGACGGAAACTTATATGCATTATACGGTACTCCCGCAGAAAGCTTATGCGGACTTCAGGTTACTCAATTCCGTGAAAAATACGGTATTGTACCGAATGTATCAGATAGAGGATATGTTTCTAACAGTTTCCACTGCCATGTAACGGAAAAAATTTCTCCGATTGAAAAACAGGACTTAGAAAACAGGTTCTGGAATTTAATGAACGGCGGTAAAATCCAATATGTAAAATATCCGATTTCATACAACAAAGAGGCAATCAGAACATTGATTGAAAGAGCAATGGATATGGGATTTTATGAAGGTGTAAACTTGTCGCTTTCATACTGTGATGATTGCGGTCATCAGGAATTAAATATGGATGTATGCCCTAAATGCGGCAGCAGAAATTTAACAAAAATCGAAAGGATGAACGGTTATCTTTCTTACTCGAGAGTAAAAGGTGATACTCGTCTTAACGAAGCAAAAATGGAAGAGATAAAAGACAGAGTAAGTATGTAACAATGAACTACCACAATATCACAAAAGACGACATGCTAAATGGGGACGGCTTAAGGGTCGTACTGTGGGTTGCAGGATGTAATCATCAATGTGAAGGCTGCCAAAACCCGATTACTTGGGATATAACAGGCGGACTTCCATTTGATGAGGCAGCCGAAAATGAACTTTTTGAAGCACTGGCAAAACCTCATATATCAGGAATAACCTTTTCAGGGGGCGACCCGTTGCACCCGTTTAACAGAGGTGAAACTTTCCGTCTTATGAGAAAGGTAAAAGAACTATACCCCAATAAAACAGTTTGGGTGTATACAGGTTTCTTATGGGAAGAATTTAAACAAAATCCTAAGATGAAATATATTGATGTATTAGTTGACGGCAGATTTATTAAATCTTTAAATGATAACAATCTGCATTGGATTGGCAGTTCCAATCAAAGAATTATTGATGTACAAAAAACTCTTGAAAAAGGTGAAGTAGTTCTTCATTTTGATAATAATAAGAAATAATATAAATTTTTTATACTAAGATTTTGTTTTTGTTATAAAATTAGCTTATAAGCAAGTTAATTGGAGAGAACAATGGACGAAATCAGAGTTAGAATAGCACCGTCACCGAGCGGTAATTTACATATAGGAACGGCAAGAACCGCCTTATTTAATTATTTATTTGCCAAAAAAAACGGCGGAAAATATGTATTAAGAATAGAAGATACGGATGCCGAAAGAACAAGCCAAGCATATATTGATAATATTTTTGACAGTTTAAAAGCATTAGGACTAAATTGGGATGAAGGCCCTGATGTCGGCGGAGAATACGGGCCTTATACGCAGTCCGAAAGATTTGATATATATCCAAAATATGCTCAAATACTACTTGATAAAGGTTTTGCGTATGAATGCTACTGCACTCCGGAAGAACTTGAAGCGGAAAAAGAAGAAGCTACAAAAGCAAAACGAGCTTATGTTTATTCTAAAAAATGCGAAAATTTAACCGAAGAAGAAAAAGCAAAATTAAGAGCCGAAGGCAGAAAGCCTGCTATCAGATTTTCTATAGAAAAAGCGCAGAAAGCATTTCATGACACTTCAATACTTCACTTTGAAGACCTTGTAAAAGGCGACCTGCATCAAGATACTAGCCTAATCGGCGATTTTGTTATTATGAAATCAAACGGTACACCGACTTATAACTTTGCCGTTGTAATTGATGATATGTTAATGAAAATTTCACATATTATAAGAGGCGAAGACCATATTTCCAATACATTTAAACAGATTTTAATATATGAAGCATTAGGGGCTGAAGTTCCTAAATTCGGGCATTTAGGTATGATACTTGCCCCCGATAGAAGTAAACTTTCTAAAAGACACGGTGCAACTGCGGTTTCTGAATTCGTTGAAAAAGGATATTTAACGGAGGCCCTATTAAACTTTGTTGCACTTTTAGGCTGGGCGCCTTCTGACGGTGTTGAAATTAAAACCGTTGATGAAATAGCTAAAGATTTTAGAATTCATGAAGTTTCTTCTTCTAATTCCGTTTTTGAATATGACAAATTAAACTGGATGAACGGTCAATATATCAAGAAAATGGATATTAAAGAACTTACTCAAAAAGCAAAACCGTATTTAGAAAAATATGATTTATCGGAATTAACCGAAAAACAGCTTGAAAAAGTAATAGAGGCAACTCGTGAACCTATTACCGTTTTATCTGATTTAACAAATGACGTGGCTTATTTCTTCGGGAAAGATATTGTTTATGAAGAAGGAGTTAAAGAAAAAAATATTGATACCGAACAGGCTCAAAATATTTTAAAATATTTTGATTCGCAACTGGACAATTATGATTTTAATAATGAAGAAAAACTCCACGAACAAATGGCAGATTTTAGAACCTACTTTAAAGAAAACCATGGAATAAAGCCAAAAGAAACAATGTGGACAATAAGAGCAGCCCTGACAGGCAGAACACATGGTGCTGATATGGGTGTTATCCTTGAAGTCTTAGGTAAAGACAAAGTAAAATATCGTATAGAAAAAGCGATAAAATAGCATATAAGAAGTATGGAAGAGATTTTAAATTTACCAAAAGTTTCATTTATCGTTATTACGCATAATTTTGAAAATTATGTAACTGATTGTCTTAACAGTATTAAAAATCAGACATATAAGAATATTGAAATTATTGTCGTGGATGACTTTTCTAAAGATTTAACAATTGAAAAAATTGAAACTTTTATAAAGGATAATTCAAATCTTGATATTAAGCTGATAAAAAATGAGGAAAATATCGGACAGTTATCCTCCATACTTAAAGGAATTGAAATTGCAAAGGGTGAATTTATTTCGGCAATAGACGGAGATGATATATTATTCCCCGAATACTGCGCAATGCACATAGAGGCGCACCTTAAAACACCCGTTGCCTTAACAACCTGTTATCAGGCGGAAATTGATGATAATAATACAATCCATACATTAAATTCCATAGACAGTCCTGAAAAAAAATCCGATAAACTTAAAATAGAAAATAAAACCTATGAAGAATTTAATAATTACAGAAGGGCACAAGGAATAAACACAGAAGGGTGTGAAGTTCAGGTGCTTGATAACGATAAATACAGTTTTGCCACCTGGCATTGGGGACCAACCACATCAGCCATGATGCGAAAATCTGTCTTAACAATGCTGTTATTACTTAATAAAACAAGAAATCTTAAAATTACTGCGGATAAATTTATTTTTTCCTTCTGCCATTTAATCGGTTCAAGTGCTGTAGTAAAAAAGGTTTTATTTGCTTATAGAAGGCACAATTCTAATTATTCTATGGCAAACCCTGTTATGGGGAATAAAAAATATTTTAAAGGGCATACTCAAAATAAATATTTCAGGAACAACAGAAAAATAAGAAGCCAGATGTTTAAATTTATATCCGAAAATAAATCGTATTTTCTTGAAAAATTAAATAAAGTAAATTTGTTATTAATATATAAAAGAATTTTTTTCTCTTTTGATTTAATGTTTTTCAAAGGGCTTGTAAAATCATTTTTCATATAAATGAATTATTGAAAAAAGGCGAAAAATTTCCTAAAATAATGATATTATAGGGGAAATTATGTTACAAGAAGCAGCAAAAATAATCAATTCGGCACTAAATAACAGCTTTATAAAAAGATTAAGCTTATATCTTCACGATTGTGTCAGAGAAGAAGTACAAAGTTCAACTTTTAGAAACTTAAAACAAGATAAAGATAATAAATGGATTTTTCTTGAAAGCCAAACTAAATCTAAAGAAGAAAATCCTTCATTATTGGCGGATGAAAAAGTATTTACAAGCTATCCCGAAGCATTAAAGCTGGACGGCTCTGACTCATACTTAACAGAATTAATGCTGATGAGCGAAAACAGCCAGAAGGATAAATATCTTATATACGGTTATTTGTTTTTAGTCGGGAAAAATGCAAAAACAAAAAGAAAAAATGAATTTTTAACTCCGCTTTTATATTCAAGCTGTAAGCTTGAAAGAGTAGGAATGAATATAGAATGCTCCATTGAGGATGAAGGTTTATCACTTAATACTGCAGCTTTGACAAGCTTAATGAATTTATCGGGCGAAGAAGATGAAATTGATAATATGCTGGATGGACTTCTGGATGTTGTACCAAAACTTCCGTTAAAAGAAGAAGATTTAAGCATTTTCCTTACCACCTTAAAATCTTTAATCCCCGATTTAGAATTTGAATTAACGGAGGAAGAAGATTTAGAAAATAATATTGATGAAAATTCCGCCAATGAATTTTACGGCGAAAAACAAATAAATTACGAAAATTTACAGGAAATTATAGAAGAGAACGATTCAGAGAAATCCAAGCCTAAATTAAAAGCCGATAAAGTCGTTCTGGCAAATAAAAGCGCAATAATACTTACCAAACGACCTTTAGTAACTGCAGGTGTTTTATATGAGTTGTCGCAAATATCCGATAAAGCCCCCGGAGTTATCAGAGAAACGGCTTTAAACATAGTAAACGAAGAATACCTTCAAGGTAAAGGTAAAATGGCTTCAAAAATCATTAAAGAAAATAATCTTAAAGATTTTGTTGCCGTAACTCCGCTTTCATTAAGTGATTCACAAGAAGATGTTATAAAAAATCTTGAAGATAATACAATTTTGTCCGTATACGGCCCGCCCGGCACAGGTAAATCACAGACTATAGTAAACTTAATCTGCCACTTAGTTTCAAACGGCAAGACTGTTCTTGTTGCTTCAAGAATGGATAAAGCAACAGACGTTGTGGCTAACCGATTAAATGATTTTGGTGCGCCGTATTTAGCGCTCAGAGCAGGCAGACCAAACTACCAAAAGCAATTATCATTTGAACTTCAAGATTTAATTTCAAATAAAGTCGACCTCGATACGGGCTTTGAAAACTCTATTTTAGTTGATACCGAAGATATGCAAAAGCTTGTTATGTCAATCAGAGAAAAAGAAAATCAGTGTGAGGAAATAATTAAACTTGAACAGAATTGGCACGACATTATTAAAGAACGGGATGAGAAAGAAAAACAAATCGGCAAACCCGAGTTCTTAACAGGCAAATTAACCGTTTCAGAGGTTGATGAAATAGAAAATGCCGTTAAAAATCTTGAAAAAAATATCGAAAAACAGGGATTTTTTGCTAATTTAACAACAAATTATGCAAATCATCAATTAAAGAAAATCATTCAAAATAAAAACTTTAAGCCCGATATTGAAAATCTTGAAAGGTTAAAACTTGAACTTATAATAGCAAGATTATCGGCTCAGGCAAGAATGATTGAAACGAAAATCTTTAAAATCGGCAATCTTCACACAATTCTTGATGAAATAAAACAGCTTAAGAAAAAACAAAAAACTCTTGCCATAGACA
The DNA here is from genome assembly GCA_947625305.1 of Candidatus Gastranaerophilales bacterium. Classification (GTDB taxonomy): domain Bacteria; phylum Cyanobacteriota; class Vampirovibrionia; order Gastranaerophilales; family Gastranaerophilaceae; genus Avigastranaerophilus. The sequence continues at coordinate 214,370 of CANQNW010000001.1, forward strand.
TCCTGAAAGGCAAAAGAAGAGAATCTCTAAAAGGATTGCTCAGAGATCAGGTAAAAAGACAAAGATTAATTGTCCATACAAGGGCTTTAATATCAAGAAAGAAAAATCTTCAAAACAGAATACTTGAAGATGAAGATTTTAAACCGCTTTTAGAAGCATTCCCCTGCTGGTGCGTTACAACATATGCAATATCAAACTCACTTCCTTTAAAACCCGCTATGTTTGATGTAGCCATTATTGATGAAGCTTCTCAATGCGATATTGCAAGCTGTATTCCGATACTGTTCAGGTGTAAAAAAGCAGTAATAGTCGGTGACGATAAACAGCTTCCGCACTTGTCATTCTTGGAAAAATCTAAAGAACAATCTTTTATGAGCCAGTATGATATCCCCGATAAATACCAATTAATGTGGAGATTCAGGACTAATTCAATGTTTGATCTGGCAAATTATTATTCAACAAGGCCGGTTCTTTTAGATGAACATTTTAGGAGCTACCTGCCGATAATAGATTTCAGCAACAAAGAATTTTACGGCGACAGAATAAGAATAATGTCACAATGCAATGATAATAAAGTATTAGAGCTTATTCAGGTGCCTGACGGCAAAGTTGATTTTGATATTACCCGTAATGCCCCTGAGGTTGAAGCTATAATGCAAAGATTGCAGGAAATTATTCAGGAGGATGAAAGAAATACCGATGAAGACCACCAGCCTGTAACTATAGGCATTATATCCCCGTTCAGAGGGCAGGTGGAATTAATTAAAAAGGCAATATCACAGGTATTTTCAGAATCTACGATAAGAAAGCATAAACTGGAAACAGGTACCGCTCACACATTCCAAGGGGATGAAAGAGATATAATAATGCTCTCTTGGGCGATAGCCAATAACAGCCATAACCAAAGCTTGACCTTCCTGCAAATACCTAACCTGTTTAACGTTGCAATTACAAGAGCAAGGAAAAAACAGATTATATTCTTGTCAAAAGACCCAAAATCATTACCGACGGGGCTTTTAAAAGATTATATAGAATTTGTTCAAGCTTATATTGCAAGAAATTCACTGAAAGATGAATTAAATATTGATGAAAATATTTATAAAAACTCGTTTGAAAAAGAACTTGCACAGGCTCTAAAGGAAGAAGGATTTACGGTAACGGCGGGTAAAACTCTTGCAGGCTTAAGCGCAGATTTAACCGTTACAAGTCCTTCAGGTAAAACAGTTATAATTGAATGCGATGGAGTTGAGGATAATGTTAAATCCAATAAGACACAAATTAAAAAGCAGACCTTAATGGAGAGAACAGGCGCCGTTGTTGAGAGAATAACATATCGTGAATGGTATATAAGCCCTGATGGCTGTATTGAACGGATTAAAAATATAATAAACGAAATTTGTTAAACCCCCGTAAACATTCTGGTATTCTTTACATTCAGCTTTTGAAGCAGTGTTTTTAATATAAATAATATAAAGAAACTGCAAATCAGAACAAATAAATACCTGAAAGATGCTATGGACAAGGCTTTTATACATTCGACCATATTGCCTGCAGGTAAGACTTTAGACATATTAAATAATCTGTTAAAGGCAAAAACAAAATACCAATGAACAAAAAACAATCCGAAACTGTATTTTGCAAATATATCAAGCAGATTATTTATTTTTTCATGCGCTTTAATTAAATCATCATAATGCTTTAAATAGCCTAAAACCAATACTGTTAAAAATATTTTTGAAACCGTTCCGTTCACAATGCCGTATTTTGAATTAATATAAACATCAAAAACAGCCGTAATCAGCATTAAACATATAAATAGAAGTCTTTTATCATAAAAAAAGTCTATTTTTTCTTTGTATTTTGACAAAAACATCCCAAAAACATACATGGAGGAAAAATGAACAAATCCGCTTAAAACATACTTAATATATTCAAAATACTTATGCAGATAGTCTAAATTAGCGACATACTCGGGTTCTATATCAAGCCTCGGGATAAAAATCGTTATTAAAAATAAAACGGGAAGAAGCTTATACAAAATATTTTTTCTTTCCAAATACAAAAGCACCCAGCTGAGAATAAAGAAAATAACAATCATAGGAATAAACCAAACAGGTACATTATGCACTCTGCCGACAGTCAGAAATATTCCGATTTGCGCCAACGGATTTAAGCCCGCAAACGGGTTTCCGTATAATAAAGGAAGGGTAAAGCACAGTATTATCCCGGGGATTGCCGTTATCATATAGGGAATAATTACATTTTTCCATTTTTTTGACATGTAATTTTTATACTCAAATTTATATGAAAGGTGCTGAAACAAGAATCCCGAAATAAATATAAACAGGGCAGTACCGCCTGCAAAAACTTCAAAAGAAATACTGTTTACTAAACTTCCCTTAGCGCCAATCTGCATAGTGTGACCTGCCACGATAAGCAGTATTGCAAGCCCTCTGAATACATTTATGTAATTGAGCATTTCTTTTTTAGGTTTTGTAATCGGTTCTTCCATATTATTTATTCTGCTTGTAGGTATTCATAAAGCCCGTATCGAAATTACCGCTTATAAATACTTCATCTTCAATTAAATCCTGATAGAAGGGAAGTGTTGTTTTAACTCCCGTAATAACATATTCTTTTAAGGCACGGTACATTCTTCTTCTTGCCTCTTCTCTTGTAGGCGCCCAGCACATAACTTTGCTGATTAGAGAATCATAATACGGCGGGATTTTATACCCTGAATATACGTGAGAATCAACTCTGACCCCAAAACCTCCGGGCGGGATATAACCGTTAATTTCCCCGGGGGCCGGAAGGAAGTTTCTTTCGGGATCCTCCGCATTAATACGGCATTCTATGGCATGCCCGTACAATTTAATATCTTCCTGTTTAAATGACAGTGGATTTCCTGCAGCAATATTAATTTGTTCTCTGACTATATCAATATTGGAAATCATTTCAGATATGCCGTGTTCAACCTGCAGACGAGTATTCATTTCCATAAAATAGAAGTTTTTATCCTTGTCGAGCAGAAATTCAATAGTGCCGACACCTTCATAGTTAGCGGCTTTAGCGGCACGCACTGCAGCCTCGCCGAGTTTTTTGCGGACATCATCACTTACGGCGGGAGATGGTGCTTCTTCAACAAGTTTTTGGTGTCTTCTTTGAATAGAGCAATCTCTTTCACCCAAATGAACAACATTGCCAAATCTGTCTGCAATAATTTGAACTTCAATATGGCGGGGGTTAACCAAATATTTTTCCATATAAACATCAGGGTTGCCGAAGAATTTTTCGGCCTCTTGCCTGCAAAGAGTAATATTTTGTTCAAGTTCTTCAGGATTATTAGCAACTCTCATACCTTTACCGCCCCCGCCTGCCGTTGCTTTGACAATAACAGGGTAACCGAATTTTTCAGCCTCTTTTTTAGCCTCTTCAATATCTGTAATAATACCTGTTCCGGGGGTTATAGGAACATTTTTAGAGGACATTGTCTTTCTTGCCGTTGCTTTATCGCCCATTAATTTCATAGATTCAGGTGAAGGACCGATAAATTTAATATTATGCTCCTCGCAAATTTCGGCAAAATCAGCTCTTTCCGACATAAAGCCGTACCCGGGGTGTATGGCATCAGCCCCTGATACTAAAGCCGCTGATATTATTGCAGGAATATTGAGGTAACTTTTTGAACTTTCATTAGGCCCTATGCAGTATGCCTCTGTTGCTAAGCTTACGTGCAAAGAGTTTGCATCTGCCTGTGAATATACTGCAACTGTCGGAATTCCTATTTCTCTGCAAGCTCTGATAATTCTGACTGCGACTTCGCCCCTGTTTGCTATTAATACTTTTTTAAACATATCCTTACCGTTAATTTTCTTCCACATACATAATAACTTGACCGTATTCAACGGGTTTGCCGTCCTCAATGCAGATTTCGGCAACTCTGCCCGAAATTTCGGAGGTTATTTTATTAACTAATTTAATAGTTTCGATTATACAAATAACCTGACCTTCTTTTATTTCATCCCCGACTTTGACAAACGGTTCTTCGCTCGGAGCGGGTCTTGAGTAGAACATCCCTATCATATTTGATACAATAGGAGTTAATTTTTTCTTTTCTTCCTCCGGTTCAACTGCTTTTGGCTGTTCTTCTTCAATAACAGTTTCAGCTTGACTTGTTTTATCCTTTATAACAGGTTTATAACCGCTGCTTTTAATCTTAAGCGCCATTTCACCGTCCTCAAGCAGAACCTCGGTCAGTTCATTATTTTTCATTATATCAATCAGTTTTTCAATATATTCAGGTTCTAAATTCTTCATACAATCCCTTTAAATCTAATTCAAACCTATTTTATCGCCTACATGCCCCTTAGTCAAGAATGATAAGAGTATTTAAAAATCGGCAGTTTTTATCGGTATTATTTGCAAATGAAGTTTAACAAGCCCGCTTTATGTTTCAATTTCAGACAAACTACACTTATTATATGATGTAACATAATACAATAATAATTATAATTTGAATTGTATCAGTAAAAAAGGCACAATAATGCTTCCTATAGTTACTCAAGAACAATCAAGTTTATGCTTTGCGGAAATTTTTCAGGATGTCCACGGCTGGCGAAAAAAAATGATTCATTATATAAAAGATGAAAACCCTGAAATAAATTCTGCGATTATAGAAGCTGCTCAAAATACCGATTTAGACCCTAAAGCTGTTGCGCTTGGCGCATATATGACATATATCCTGCTTGAAACAGCAATGAAAGAAGAAACAGGACAGCAGGTTTTCTCTATTGACGATAAACAATAGTTTTATTGGATTTGTTCATTTTTTAAAACATATATAAAGTCATCGACGAGTTTTTCATTCCATCTTTGACCAGATTCTTCTTTTATTATTTTAATGATTTCATCCGCCGTATATGCACTGCGGTACGGTCTATCCTGCGTCATTGCATAAAAAGCATCTACCAATAAAACAATTTGAGAGGCAATCGGAATTTCTATACCTGACTTTTTAGAAGGATAACCTTTCCCGTCCCAATATTCATGGTGGTTTTCAATGATAGGAATTACATCTTGAATATTGGAAATAGGCTTTAATATTTCCCTTGCAGCTATTAAAGGATGCTGATGAATTACTGTTTTTTCTTCCTCTGTTAAAGGTTCTTTTTTATTTAAGATTTCCTCGGGTATCATTATGTTTCCGATATCATACAGTAATATTGCTATTTTTAATTTATCGATTTCTTCTTTAGGCAAATCCAATCTTTTTGCCAGAAGAACCGCCAAAAGCTGTTTTGACTTTGTTGTACCAGGTTTATACATTTGATTATATGTCTGAGATATCATATCAACAACAGAATATAAAATATCATTTGAGTTTTTATCAGCCGTTTTAATTCTTTGAAGTTTTTGTTTAATGGCTAAAGCTGTATTTTCGCTGACAGGAATTCTTTTCTTTGAAAGAATATCCATAAATGTTTCAACTGCTATTTTCTGCCAATCAACATCAGTGCTGTTTTGAGCAATTTGAACCTGATTTCTTCCGTTCACTTTAGCTTTATACATAGCTTGATCGGCAAGTTCTATAAGTTCATCAATTCTGTCGGAATGTTCCAAAAATGTTGCTACACCAATACTTGCGGTTATTCCGCCTATTGTATCAAGCACCTGATTTTCAATTGATTTCCTGATACGTTCAGCTGCGATAGCGGCTCCTGATGAATCAACCCCGGGTAAAAGCAGGTTAAATTCTTCTCCGCCTATTCTTGCGGGAATATCTATTGAACGGGCTTCTCTTTTTAATACATTTGCTATGGTTTTTATGGCTAAATCGCCATATTGATGCCCGTATGTATCATTTATTTTCTTTAAATAGTCTAAATCCATTGATATTATTGAAAACTGCTGTTTTAATCGTAAAGACCTTTCCGCCTCTTTTATAAGATTTTCTTCAAAATATCTTCTGTTATATATCCCTGTCAAAGGATCTGTAATAGCTTGTTTCTTTACTTCTTCAAACAAGCCCGCAACAGTTATTGCAAGTTCAATCTGATTTGCAAATAATGATAAAAAGTTAGTTTCGGTATCCGTTATACCGTCTCTTTCGGAACTTACAAGCACACACCCGAAATTTGCATTTCCGCTGTGCAGAGGTACTATCGTACAACTCTTTGAAGTCATTGCATTACAAGCTTGCATTACTTGTTCTTCCGTTAACCTCGGGAAAAACATTTTTACCATCCCTTTTATATCGGGAGTTGAATATATTTTTCTTTCATTTATTGATTTAGCGAGCAGTGAATTTTCCAAATACGGTAACTTATAAGTTTCTTTCGCTTCATCAATCTGCAAAAACACATTATTAACAATTTTACTTACGGAGGAGGATTTTACATTTAAATAAGGATATTTACAATTTTCTGTTTCAAGCTTTAATATGCAGGCAAAATTATACCCCATATCCTCGTGCAGAATACTTACGATTTTATCAAGCATACTGGATAAAGGCTGAGAAGAATTCATCATTTCCCAAACCGTATTTAAAGTTAAAATTGTTTGATTAGCCTGCTCAAGTTCTTTTGTTCTTGCGGCAATTTCTTCCTCCAGTGCAATATTTTTTGCGTAAACATCGGCAAAATCCTTGCCTTTTAAATATATTGAACCGTCAAGTTTATTTATTTGTCCCAGTATATCTTTAAAACCGCTGAATATTCCCACGAATCCGCTACCCGATACCTTTTTTTATTATTATATACCCGTTTTTATATTATTGTAATACTTTTTTAAGAATTTGTATAACTTTATCCGATTTTAGTGAATACATGCAAAGATTTTTATCGCCGTTTAACGAACATTTTTTTTTCATACAAGGGGAACATTCAAGTTCTGATGATACGGAATAATAATTATCACCTAAAGGTTTTGTCCTTGAAGCGCTTGTCGCAAAGAATAAACTTACTATTTTGTCAGCACCTGAAGCCCATGCGATATGACAGCTCCCTGAATCCGGGCTTAATACCAAATTGGAGTTTTTATAAATATAAATTAAATCTTCTATTGTTGTTCTGCCTGATAAATCAATAATATTCCCGCCGATAACAAACGAAAGAATTTGAGATGTATATTTTTTCTCTTTTTCCGATGCCGTTATTACAATATTATATTCATCTTTAAAGGCATTTATAACATCCACCCAGCCTTTTATATGCCAGTGTTTGTTTTCCCACGTAGTCGCAGGCGAGATTACTATTGTTTTTTTGCTTTTATCCAAATTATCAATTTCATATTTTATTTCATCCGAACATTTTAAATCAGGTATTACTATGGAAGGAGTTAAATCGTCACAGCCTAAATATTTTGCTAATTCCAAATTTCGTTTTACAACATGATAATATAAATCAAATAATTTTCTGCCTGTTTTTATTATTTCATTTGAAAAAATCCAAGATAATTCTCTTCCGCCATCTAAAGCAATTTTTCTTTTTGCACCCGATAATCCCATTATTACTGCGCTTTTTAATAATTGCTGAGTATCTATGACTATATCATATTTTTCTTTTCTGATTTTTTTTATTATGTCTAAAAATTCAAAAAAGTTTTTTAATTTGTTTTTAGAGGCTTTCCATTTGCTTTTCGGAATAATACAAACTCTGTTTATTAAAGGATTATTAACTACAAATTTTGAAGCCTTATCTTCAATAATCCAATCTAATATAATATCGGGATATTTTTTTCTTAAAGCATTTGCTAAAGGAATTGTATGAATTGTATCACCAATTGCACTTAATCTTATTATTAATACTTTTTTGTTATTTAAATCTTCCATATATTTAGTTTAAACCAAACATAAAAAATACAGTAAAAGTTTACATTTGAAACATTATTTTAAACTTTTTGGGGGAATGATTTTTTCTGGAATTTTATTATTATAAAAATGTCAGGAACAAATGGTTAATTATCTGCATATCATACAGTTAGGATACATATTTTATGAACAGAAAACAGATTGAAGAAATTAAAAATACAATACAAATGTGCAAAATGAGATTAACAACCATAAAGCCTCATTTAACCGAAGAAAAAACGGCGCTTAATGAATCTTTTAATAAATTACTTATTGAAAAAGCAATTCTTCGTGATAAATTATTGCACAAATCACCCTCTTTCCTTTCTAAATTAGTTAAAAAAATTAATTCAGGCAAAAAAGAATTAATTTGTGATTATTTTAAAAATTAAAATATATTGGAAAAAGACATATAAAAGTCGTTAATAATATCAAAAATCATAGGCATTGCAACAATTAAAATTGCAGAACCTAAGCACGGTTTAAATAAGAAACTCATCTGAAATACATTAACCTGCGGTGCGGTTTTTGAAATAATACCAAGAATAATATCCTGCCCTAATGTAGCGAGCAGTACGGGCGATGCTATTTGAAGCCCAATGTATAAAACATTTGAAGTTATTTTAACAAGGTAACTCATATTAATAATTTCATCCATGGGAATTGCATATGAATACACGGGGAATATCTCAAAACTTCTTATAAAGGCATTAAAAGTCCAATAAACACCGCCTATTTCAATAAAAATAATAAGACCTAATAAACTGAATAACCTTCCCATAATGGAAACCTGCGAGGATGTAGTCGGATCCATAATTGTAGCGGAAGATACACCCTGCTGCATATTAATCATATCGCCTCCGCTTTCAATTGCAGAAATTATACAGTTTACAATAAACCCTAAAATAGCACCGCATAAATAATTAACAATTATTGAATAAATAATCGAAACATCACCTGACGGCGGAGCAGGCTTTAAAAAGGAAGATAACATGACAGTAAATATTAAAGCAAATCCTATTTTACCTATCATGGGAATTTCAGTTCTGTTTAAAAAGGGAGTTGCCCTCATTAAACCTGCAACTCGGGCAAAAATAGGTATTCCTGCCGTTAAAACATTATTTATTTCGGGAAAATATTTAGGAAATTCGCTAATAATTGTATCAAGCATTAATCTGTCCTTTAGCGCCTGTTATTTTCCATAATTGTTTTTCTTTCAACAAGATTAGGAGTAGGAACTTCTTTAGCACCGTTTCTTAAGAAATTAAACCTGTCTTTTTGCTGTGATTGAAGAGGAGTTGCAGCACTATTTAAAATTCTGTCCATTGGGGTCATATCTTTTTTCACATCCGTTTTCATTTCGTCTATAAACGGCTTTGTGTAGTTATAATAGTCTGCAGGCAGAACAAAATCATCCGTTTTCGGCACTACATCAAACGCAATAACAACACCTTCATTAAATAGATTTGAAAGTAATTTTAAATATCCCGTGCCTAAAAGAATTATTACAAGGAAAACCGCAAATATTTTAGGGGCAGCGGCAATAGTCTGTTCCTGAACCTGAGTTACCGCCTGCAAAATACCTACAATCAAACCGATAGCCGCTGCCGTTAATACGCACGGCATTGCTATCATTAGCATTGTTATTAAACCTTTCGTAAAATATTCCAATAAAGCTTCCATTTATTAATCCTTAATTAAAACTTCCGACTAAACCGTTAACAATCAAACTCCAACCGTCAACCGCTATAAATATCAGCAGTTTAAACGGCAGAGAAACAATTGTAGGCGACAGCATAAACATACCTAATGCCAAAAGTACATTCGCTACAACCAAATCCAATACAATAAAAGGAACAAATATAATAAAACTTATCTCAAATGCGGTTTTAAGTTCGCTTAAAATATAAGCGGGTGCAACCTCCCATATTGTTAAATCTTCAACTGATTTGGGAGCTTCTTTCCTTGCCAATTGAACAAAAAATGCCAAATCTTTTTCTCTTGTCTGTTTAAGCATAAACTCTTTTAAAGGTTTAGACCCTTCCGTTACCGCAAGAACTATATTTCCCGACTGTTCATAAGGCTTTGAGCCTACTTCATACATCTGCTGAAATACAGGGCCCATTGTATAAAATGTTAAAATAATTGATAAACCGACAAGTACAATAGCCGGAGGTATCTGCTGAGCACCTAAAGCCTGCTTTAAAAATCCGAAAACTATTGCATAACGCATAAAACTTGTCATACAAACAAACATAAACGGTAAAAACGAGAACATCGCCATTACCACTAATAATTGTATTACAGGACTTAAATCTTTTAAAACTGCATCCATCTTTTACCTCTAACTGTTATTTACTTTTTCATTCTCACCTGATGTAATTGTATCTTCAGGTAAATTATCTTTATCCAACTTAGCGAGCATTGTTGTTGTTGAATTATCACCCGCAATTAAAAATCTTTCGGTTCCCGCTTTTATAATATAAATAGTTTTTGCGGGAGAAAGTCTTAATATATTTTCAACATTTAAGTAATTTTTGTTTTTTACATTTAAGGTATTATAAACAGATTTTTTATAAACGTATAAAATCAATGCTATAAAACCTATCATAGCAAATGTATATGTAGCAAAATTTATTATGTAGCTGTTCATATTACTTAAATACTTTCGTCTTCTATTTCAAAATCACTGTAGTCAAAGTTTTCATCGCCTTCTTTTGGCGGAGTCTGCGGTTTTGCATTCGGCCTTGCCGGCTGAGGTTTAGCATTACCCGTCTGTTTTGCAGCAGGTTTAGTTGGTTTATCTTGTGCCTGTTTTACTTTTTGATTATCTGATGGTGCTGAATCTTTTGTCTTTTTTACATTCTCAATTCTTACACCATATCTGTCATTTAATATAACCAGTTCCCCTGTCGCTACAACTTGATTTTCAACACGAAGCTTTATTTTATTGTCATAAATACTTCCAACATCTATTACAAGCCCCTCTGATATCTGCTTTAATTCACCTAAAGTCATTTTCACATTATCAAATTCCGCAACAATGTCAACAAGAATAGAATCCCACATATTTTGAGGTTTTGTACTTGTTTCTTCTTCCATTTCATTGCCTCCGTTATTATTTATGCTTACTATTAAGTCAGTATTTGGGTTTACCTTAAAACTATACTCTTTATCACGGTATAGTACCGCCATAAAGTTAATATCACTTTCTTCCAGTACTATTAAATCCCCGTCTTCTAATGCTTTTATATCATTTAAAGCAATTTTAGATTTCCCTGCCGATATTTTAACTTTTGCCTCTGAACTTGCAAAATCATCTATTGTAAATGTTTCCTTAATCGGTTTTGCTTTAATTTCTCCTATTAAAAAATCGGGGAAAGAAACTATAATTTTTCCTATATGCTTATTTTCATCCTGCACATAGAATGTTAAGCTGTATGTTTTAGCATTTTGAAGCTGTTTTTTTGTAACTTCCGATTTATAAAATTCATTTTCCAATTTTTTAAAAATATAAACCGTAAATGACTTTATAATGTTTGCTTCAATATTAGTTAAACCGTTCAGGTTAAATTTTTTATCAGAAGCGCCTATTGCGCAATCAAGCATATAAGAAACCATATCAGATGATATTTTTATGACAAAATCACCGTTTTTTATAACGGGCACTTTATTTACAAAGTATTCATCCCCGTAAAACAGGATATTTTCATCAACAGAAACACCCATAAATCTGAGATTATAGTTTTTTTGAAAAAACTTATTTATTGATTTTTGGATTTCAGAGTAAAACCTTGTATAGAATAATGAATAACTGTCAATCAATTTATTTTTGACTGTTATATTTTCATTTCTATCTGTTTGAGATACTGCCATTTTTTACCCTAATCTTACCTAAAAATACAATATATTCTTTTACATGCACGAACATCATATATATAAAGTATTTTTATTTTTTAATAAAAGTTTCAATTAATTATATTTTAAGGTTTTTTCAAGATTTTTCAAAGTCGTTTACAAATCATCAATTTATACGATAAAAATATTATCAAATTTTTATATACTAAACATCTGGATATAGTACTTATTTGGGGAATTGTATGGCAAAATCAAACATAAGAAAAATCTTACCGCAAGAGCAAAAACCTGATTTGCGAATTGTTAAGAAGGTTAAAACTAAACCCTATAGCGATATTGATTTAAATAATTGGAAAGAATACAGCCATATTAAAACGGATACATGGTGGGAATTTGCGCAAAGAGATAAATCTAACGGGCATTCAAACGAATATCACGGGAATTATATTCCGCAGATAGCCCAGCAGTTATATGAAAGATTTACTCAAAAAGGCGATATTATATTAGATATGTTTTTAGGCTCAGGAACAAGCGCTATAGAAGCTAAACACATGAACAGAAGATGTATAGGTGTTGAACTTAAGCCTGAACAAGTAGAAATTGTTAAGAATAAATTTTCTCAAAAAGAACTTGTAACAGATATAAGATTAATATGCAATGACAGTGCCGACATTTCCGTTAAAGAAAAAATTCAGGCAAATCTTGATATTATGAGAAAAGAAAAAGCACAATTTTTAATTCTTCATCCGCCTTATGATGATATTATTAAGTTCTCAGACAGAAAAGAAGATTTATCAAACTGCACTTCTACGGAAGAATTTTATGAGTTATTCAAGCAAGTAGCACAAAACGGATATGATATGCTTGAAAAGGGCAGATTTGCAGCGCTTATTATAGGCGACAAATACGCAAACGGTGAAATAGTTCCGCTTGGTGCTGACTGCGCACAAAAAATGCGTGAAATAGGTTTTAAAATGAAAGCCGTTATAGTTAAAAATATGGAAGGTAATGAAAGAGCAAAAGGAAAAACAGCTAACCTTTGGCGCTACAGAGCCTTAAACGGCGGTTTTTATATCTTTAAACACGAGTATATTTATGTATTCCAAAAAGTTTAGACACCTTAAAACGGGCAATATTTATGAAATGGTAAGAGATGACGTTATTAATGCTACCAACGCCAATTCCGAGCAAATAATGGTGCTTTATAAAAGCGATTTACACCCGGGTAAACTTTTTGTCCGCGAAAAAACCGAATTTTATGAAAAATTTAAACCTATATAAAAAAAAGGAGCAATAATGAGTAAAATAAAACCGATGATTTTTTTTATTATATTTTTCTTTATTTATTGCTTTACGCAATCTGTTTTCGCAGATGAAAATTATAAATTTGTTCTACCAAGGCATGATAACTATATTGTCTGTACTAAAGAAAATAAATACGGTTTATTAAACTCAGAAAAACAAATAATTATTGAGCCGATTTATGACAAGATAGAAGATGTAGGCACTAATTACATTAAACAATCAGGTAAAAGTGCATATAAAAAAATTATTTATGTTATTAAGAAAAATGACAAGTATGGAATTGCTGATACAAACGGTAAAATTTTATATGAACCTCAATTTGATTATATTAGTAGGGTTGGTTATAACAATATGGTTCAAAGTCGTTTTGCAAAAGTAAAAAAAGATGACAAATATGCTTTATATGATATTTATAAAAAGGAAATGAGCGATTTTATTTTCGATAATATTGCTGTTTCTCATGACGAAATTCAAATTACTGTTAACGGTGAAAAATACTTACTTCATCCTTATAAATCAAAAATAAAAACAATATGTTGTATATTGCTGTTACCCGTTACAATCCCTTTAACAACAGTCGGATTTTTGCTTGCGATGTTATCTTTAATGTAAGTCTTTATATCCCGTATTCGTATTTATCGTATTCATCCGAAAATTCATCGTTTATTATATTCCCGATACCCGTCGGCATTGTTAATATTGCAAACGGCAGAGCAATAACTCCAAATATAGTGCAATATAATACTTCAAATAATTTAAACGGAGCTTTAATCGCATTATATTTATTAATTTGTTTTTTTATAGTCATTTTTAAAAATTTTTCATTTTTATCATCGAAAATATTTATAACCGTAAAAGGAACAATTTCTTCATTATTAATATCAACAACACCATATTTTCCGTTCTTTTTTGCAAGGAATAAAATTTCATTTTGAGATGGAATTTCTATGGCTTTTAATGTTATTAATAACTCGGAATATTGATTTTCTTTTTTATTAAACAGTTTGAACCCCTTATCTTTTTTCATAACAGTTTGGGTATTAAAATCGGAAAAATCACAACCATTATATTTAACAATCATTTTAGCATTATTTATTTCAACATCTTCTAACGGTTCAGAAAGTTTAACCTTTATAGGAAAATCATGGAATTTAGCGTTTTTTAAATATTCTTCTAAGGATAAATAGTTATAAAAATCATCATAAATTAATACAATATCTTTTTTATCGGCTAAAGAAATTCCGAGTACATGAGATATTATTGAATTTTCATCAGGATAATGAATTTCACGGAATATAGGCGGTATAATGACAATATAGTCATCCTCCGCATAAATTAATCCGTATATTCGATTATGTCTATACAATATTGCACCATTTTGCGGATAATTATAGAATTTAATGTTTTGAAATTTATTATTATATTCAATGTATTTTTTTAAAAATCCGCTATATGTTCCATCAGGTGAATATATAGCATTATAATTGCCTTTAGATGCCATTATTACAGTTTTACTTTCCATCTCATTAATTTTTATTTTTGAAAATTCAGTATTAAAAATTACTTTACCGGTTTTTAAATCAACTAATCCATATCTGTTGCCATCTTTTGTTATTTGTAAATCGGTATTTTTTATATTTTCCTGTGCCCAAACAAAATTTAAAGGATTAATAAAATTGAAAAAACAAAATAATAAAAATACGGCAGTAAACTTATATATAAATCTGTTTATTTGATTATTCATATTTATTCCTCATAATAAATAATTATACCATTTTTACCCCCCCCGGCACAAGCTTATTTACACCCCGATAAACTTTTTGTCCGTGAAAAAAACGAATTTTATGAAAAATTTAAAGAATTAAATTAATTTTTGTTAAAACATAATTATTTTTTAGCA
>CANQNW010000002.1 GCA_947625305.1 Candidatus Gastranaerophilales bacterium
TTGTGTCCGATACCCGGAATATATGAAGTAACTTCAAATCCGTTTGTTAATCTTACCCTTGCTACTTTTCTCAAAGCTGAGTTAGGTTTTTTAGGAGTTGTTGTATAAACTCTTGTACAAACACCTCTTCTTTGAGGGCAATTTGTTAACGCCGGTGATTTAGTCTTATCAGTTGTTCTTTTACGTTCTTTACGTACTAACTGTGCTATTGTTGGCATATTATCTCCTTGTTTAATTTCTTTTAGCCTCCGCCTCCTGCCGCCTCCTCGCCGTCATTTAGCTTCAGCCCGTGGCTCATTCAGCACAAACAAACCACTCGCTTTCTATCATATATTTATTGATACTACAAGCATAATTCATTGTCAACACTATAATTCGCTTTATATAAACTTAAATTAACAAAAAAAAGAGTTATAAATAACTCTTTTTTTATAAATACTATTACAGATATTATTAACCGATTCCATACTTTTCTAACAAAACATTCTGGTGTTCAAACGGACAGTCAGTTACATCAAATTGTTCAGTTATTATTTCATAATTTGCAACACTGGAGCCGGGCCAATTTAATCGCATAGTATCAAGTGTAACTTTGCCACATTTATTATCAACTGTTAATACTTGATTTAGATGTCCGCTATCATCAAATATGGCATATTGTCTTGAATTATACCTTGAACTAAAATCATCTTCCGGGTATTTTTCATCATATTTCAATCTAATAACACCGTCAAAAGGTTTTCCATTAATTAAAGCTATTCCATATTTATCAAAAGAGCCACCCGCATTTTTAAAATCTTCAATACTGCGAAATGCATTATCATTTGATTTAACTTTTTCATCACAAATGTTTACTTTTTTATTTACTTTAATACCAACATTAGCTTGTGTTTTTGAATAATCTTGAGGTTCTGTATTTAATTGCGTCTTGCGAACCAAAGTTTTGCCAAGTTCAGCTGCTGCTTTTAAAGCATCCATAGAGTGTTTTTCTATTTCCTCCACAGAAGGTTTCGGACCTTCTTCATTAATTATTAATTCCGGTTTTACAAATTTTCCTATTCTGCCTGTTAAAGAGTTTTGATTTACGTTTTGAATTGTCATAATTTTTCTCCTTTTCTTTTCTATAATTTAATTAACAAATATGACTTTTTCAAATTAATAATTTTCAAGCATTTTGTTACATTTCTTATAATTATTTAGCCATATTATTATCTATTTAGTTTATTAAACTAAATGGCTATATATTATAAATTATTAAAATGGACTATCAAAAACTTATAAACTCAAAC
Organism: Candidatus Gastranaerophilales bacterium; assembly: GCA_947625305.1. Classification (GTDB taxonomy): domain Bacteria; phylum Cyanobacteriota; class Vampirovibrionia; order Gastranaerophilales; family Gastranaerophilaceae; genus Avigastranaerophilus. The sequence continues at coordinate 1,290 of CANQNW010000002.1, forward strand.
ATAAAAAAATTAAGGCAAACTCATAACTTAACACAAGAAGAATTTGCAGAAAAAACAGGTTTAAGCTTGCAGGGGGTTATCAAATATCGAAAGAAACCGCTATCAGCCTAATGCAAAAACAGTTGATAATATCTGTAAAGCATTTAAAATTACACCCGTTGAACTGCTTATGATTAACGAAAATAATGACAATGAAGAAATTATTAAAAATATTACACTTCTTCTTAAGCATTGCACAAAAACAAAATTGAAAAAAATTTATAACATCATTTCAATACTGTTGAAATTATAATTATTTGTTTTTCAGGGCATTATCAAGTGCAATTTCAAGTGATGCGATTTTTCTTTGCAAAGCTTCTCTGTCATCTGAATCTATTTCATTCTGCTGAGCGAGTTTTTCGTTTTTTCTTGCATAAAATTCTAACTGGTCTTTGTATCTTGCACCTAAAACTAATGAATACAAACTGCCCGAAAACAGTCCTAAAATATATCCTAAAATAAGAACGCAAAACGTACTTAATACAACATATCCGTTTCCGTCTAATGAGACATTAAATCCTGCCGTTGTTTTTGTAAGAAAATTTACTGTCAAAAAATATAAAACACAACAAAATACAATGAGTTCTATAACCATTAAAATTATTTTACTTTTCATTTAAAATTACTCCTTAAATATTTTAAAACTTTTTCAATGTCGTTATCAGGTTTTATTTCAAGTTCAATTATATCATCATTTTTTAATGCAGTAAATTTTAGTTTATAAGCCTGAAGCACCTGCTCTTGAGTTTTAACTTTTAATTTCTGCCCGCCATAAAGTGTATCATTAACTATCGGGTGTCCGATATAAGCCATGTGTACTCTTATTTGATGAGTTCTTCCTGTTTCAAGTTCAAGTTCAATATAGGAATATCCTTTAAAATTCTCAATAACTCTATAATGAGTAACCGAAGGTTTTCCGCCTTCAATTACCGCCATTTTTTCCAGTTTATTTGGATTTCTTAATATAGGTGCATCAATAGTTCCTTCATTTTTATCTAAATTACCCCCGATAACGGCAAGATAGTTTCTTTTTGCTGTCTTATTTTTTATTTGCTCCGTTAAAAATTCATGAGCTTTATTATTTTTTGCAATCATCAAAAGCCCCGAAGTATTTCTATCAAGCCGATGAACAATCCCGGGGCGCATTATTCCGTTTATATCAGATAACCCTTCATACCCGTATTTATACAAAAGAGCATTTACGAGTGTTCCCGTTATTTCTTTTGAAGTAGGGTGAGTTAACATATTTTTAGGCTTATTTACAACAAGAATATCATCATCTTCATATATAATATCAAGCATAATATCTTCGGGTTGTATAATCAGATTAAAATCTTCACTGAGTTCAACGGCAATTTCATCATCATTAGAAACTAATATTGAAGCCTTTGCTTTTTTACCGTTAACAAAAACCTGATTTTTTTTAATTATATTTTGTACCATAGACCTTGATGAAAATATTTCCTGCATGGATAAAAAAATGTCCAGCCTTAAAGGTTCACTTAAAGCTTGGACATTAAAAATATACTTTTTAATCATTTTTGCCTAGTTTCTCGAAAATAATGCAAGAATTATACCTAAAGCTCCGCAGACAATTAAAATATCAGCAGTATTAAATACGGGAATATTCGGAGCAAAATTACAATTAATATAATCGATTACATAACCGTGAGAAAGTCTGTCAGCTAAATTCATTAAAATACCTGATGATAATAAAGCCATAGATGACACTGCATTATGACTTAATCTTGCCGATCTTGTAAGAATAACAAGTAATATTATTGCAAGAATAATAAAAGATGCCATAACAATTGCTTCAGGCTGATTTGAGAATAAATTAAAAGCTGCTCCCGTATTATGAACTTCATATAAAGTCAGCATTCCGTTACCGACTTGACCTGTCGGGGAAATAGCAAGAGCTCTTAATACAAGGTGGTTAATACCAAAAATTACAAGTGAAAATACAATTGTTAAAATCACATATTTTACTATAGTACCCGGATCAATTAATCCAACTCTATTGTTATTTCTTCTCGCCATTATTTAACTCCTTTTCTGATAATTGTTCAAACTTTACAGGTAATATATTAACTCTGGACATAATAATTGACATACCTGTCATTTTAATTACAACAGAAGGCGGTTCTATATGCGCTCTTGTTATTCCAAGTGAAATAGTTGCATATTCATTATATCCGTCTTTATTAGATTTCAAAATTCTTGCAAGTTCTTCTGATTTTACCGCTCTTAATACTTCTTTAGAAGGTTCTTGAGGAAATTTGATTTTATCATTTGTAATAGATCCGACTATAAATAAACCGTCAGGTGAAACCGATTCAAGTTCTATTCCGTCTTCTTCTTCAACAGGAATTCTTGTAAGTCCTGATTTCATTTTTACTGATACTTCATAATCACAGTCAGAAGGAACATATTGAGGTGCAATTACCTCTACCTCCATATTTTTTGCCTCACCGTACTTGATAGATACATTTTCATCTCTAACATCAGTAGCTAATAATTTCCATTCTCCGTTTTCTTTTCTGAGGTAATTTATATAATTCATTTCAGATTCAATAATGCCGTTACCTTCAAATTTTTCTATGGATTTTAAAGTTTCTCCGATTGCTGTTTCATAAATACTTACAGCAGCATTGTCGCCATTAACCTTTATTTCTTTAATTTCTGAAGTATATTTAACATTTTTATATAAATCTGATGCTTCTTTCATCAGTTCAAATATTGTTTTCTTGTTAAATCCGTCATTATTAACATATGAGTCTGAATATAAATCTTGTAATTTTTCTATTTTATTGGATTCAGAGTATTTATTGTATTTTTTTATAAAACTTTCAACTTGTGCTTTAGGTGAACGTTTAAACTTATTTCGCAAACTGAATTTTTCAATTAAACTCTTTTCGTCATTTTTAAAATCTTTTTCTTCAATTGAAACATTTACCTTATCAGCATCGGTATTTACGGGAGGAATTGCAAATCCCGCTGATTTAATTGAAAGTAATACAACTGTTGATAATATTATATTAGTTAACAGATTTTTATTATTTAATTTCATATATTACTGCTTTCCTTATGATTTGCATACATCAGACAAAATACAAAATCAGTGCCTACCAATAATAAGTTTATTACATAAAGCCACAAAACGAAATCCACAGAATTGAGTATTTTATTAATAATTCCGAAAATATATCCGATAATTATCAGAATTAAAAAAAGTCTGCTTTTTCCTTTTACTGCTTTTGTTCTATATGTTTTATACACCGCAAAAGGCCAGCTTGCGCCAAAACATATTAACATGCCGGCTTCATATAAACTCATAGATTTTACTTGAAAACTTTGCACCAAAATCTCTAACATCAGTCAAAACCTTTAATTCTTAATTATTGTAACACAAAATATGTTTTTGGTAGAATGAACGAAGGAGAATTTTATGCTTTTAGTAATTGATATCGGAAATACAAATATTACAATCGGAGTTTTTAATAACTCTGAAATTGTGCATGTATGGAGATTATCTACAAATTTATCAAGAACGGAAGATGAATACGGAATATTTTTAAAAAATCTTTTAAGAGAAACTCATTTGGATAAAGACGTTAAATCTGCAGTTATATCAAGTGTTGTTGTTCAGTTGACCGAAAGAATAGAAACAGCACTAAATAAATATATGAATATTAATCCGTTCATCATTTCTCATAAAATAAAAACAAACATAAAGTTAAAAACCGAAAACCCTTCTCAAATAGGTGCGGATAGAATTGCAAACGGATGCGCTGCCGCTAAATTATATTCAGTCCCTGCTATAGTCGTTGATTTTGGCACAGCCACATCTTTTGATATAGTTAACGAAAACAATGAATTTATAGGCGGAATAATTACGGCGGGCATGAAAATACAAGCTGAAGCCTTAAGCAGTAAGACATCAAAACTTCCAAAACTAAGCATAGAAGCGCCATCAAGTGTTATAGGCAAAAATACAATAGATGCAATGCTGTCAGGTATTGTAATCGGGCATGCCTCCATGATTGACGGACTTATAACAAAATGCGAAAAAGAACTCGGAACGAAAGCCTCCATCATTGCAACAGGAGGGTATTCTTCCGTTATCAGCAAATACTTAAACAGAAAATTTGATTATATTAACCCTGACTTAACACTAATAGGTGCAAAAATTTTATATGATTTAAACAGTTAAATTTTGAGTTTTAAAAATCAAATCGCAAAGTTCTCTAACCGCGCCTCTGCCGCCATTTTTGGAGGATATAAAATGACAAACCTGTTTTACTTCATCAACTGCATCATTAGGGCAGCATGCCAGCCCCACTTTATTTAAAACACATAAATCAGGCAAATCATCACCCATATATGCCACTTGAGAAAAGTCAAGATTATAATCTTTTAATAATTGCTCCATTGCAAGAATTTTATTCTTTTGTCCCATAAATAATCTTGTCATACCGAGAACTTCAAAACGATGTTTAACCGTTCCGTTGTCACGAGCGGTAATTATTGCGGTAATTATACCTGCTTTTGTAATCATGACAATGCCTTGACCGTCTTTTGCATTAAATGTTTTGTATTCAACACCGTTTTCATCAAAAGTCAGACTACCATCCGTCATAACTCCGTCTATATCAAAAGCAGCAAGTTTTATTCCGGAAACTTTTTTAATTAAATCCTCCTTATTCATTATGCAACTCCCGCTTTCAATAAGTCATGAATATGTATTAAACCGACAGGCGAGTTATTTTCATCGCATACGGCAAGCGAAGTAATAGAATATTTTTCCATAAATGCAAGTGCTTTTGTTGCCATATCACTGCCTGATATGGTTTTAGGATTTCTTGTCATTACCTGAATATTCTTTAATATGGAAACATCCGGATACCTTAATAAAATTCTTCTTATATCACCATCAGTTATAAGTCCCGTTAATTTATTTTCATTATTAACAATTAACGCACATCCGAGTTTCTTTTTGGAAATCAAATCAACTGTCTCAATAAAGGTATCATCTTCATGCGCAATCGGCAAAAGTGTTTTATCTTTTAACATTAAATCTTTTACCATATATAAAACACCTTTTCCTAATGCACCCGAGGGATGATATAAAAGAAAATCCTCCGTTGAAAAGCCTCGTTGTTTAAGCAGACATATTGCTATTGCATCACCCATTGCAAGTGTTGCGGTTGTACTTGCCGTAGGGGCTTTACCCAATGGACATGCCTCTTTTTCAACCGAAATATCAAAATATATATCGGCACACTTCCCTAATGTAGAATTTTTATTACCTGCAAGCACTATTAACGGAACTTCAAACCTTTTTATTAAAGGCAGTAAATTTAGTAATTCCGTTGTTTCTCCGCTGTTTGATATCGCAATTACAACATCTTCTCTTGTTATAATACCTGAATCCCCGTGTGTACTTTCTGCAGGATGTAAAAAATAAGAAGGAGTACCGGTTGAAGAGAGTGTTGCTGCAATTTTTCTGCCTATTAGTCCTGATTTTCCCATGCCTGTAACAATTACACGGCCTTTTGTATTAATTATCACAGAAACCGCTTTTTCAAGATTGTCATTTAATCTGTCTTTTAATTTCAAAATCGAATCTGATTCTATTTGAAATACTTCCTTAGCTAATTCCTTTAATGTAGATTTTTGTATAATTTCCAATTTTTAACCTTCCATATTTTACTGTTTTAATTATACAATAATAAAGTATATAGGACAAAACTGTTTAAAATGCAAAAAAATATAAATACGGGTAATTTTTTACTAAAAACAAATATACAATTTTTTATATTGTTATTAATATTAAATATTGCAGATTTTTATATTTCCTCCGGCAATAAAGAAAAATTTACCCTATTCAGCCTTTTTATAAATTGTTCTCTGTTCTTTCTTTATAAAATAAGACTTTCTGAAATTATTAAAAAATATTGGCTCCATATAAAAAAAGAAATTTTATATATTAATTATCCTTTGCTGATTACAGGATTTTTCATACTAATGTTTTTGGTATTATCCGCAAATATTGTAATACTGGCGATTGTGAATAAAGATGCTTTAAATCCGGCTTTTATACTTACTTTTTTCCTAAGTACGATAACAATGCTGACCCCTTCAATATTTTTTCTTGTTTACATTTTTATTGTAAATCCGGCACTTATTTTACCTTCATACGATACAAGAAAGAATAAAAACAAATCCGATATAATTATAATAATACTATTTGTAATCTTTATACTGGCATCTTTATCAAAATTTACAACAGATGCAATAAACTCACTTACGATAAATAAAAGAGAAAAATTTAAGGCTGTAAAACTGCCTGTTTCATACTCTGAAAAATACTTAAAATATAAAGACTTAACAGATAAAAGAATTAATATTCTTTCATTTGACACAATAAAAGTACCTTTGTACTATACAGCAGAAGGCTTTAAATATAATACATATGAAGAGTCTGATTTTTTCTGCAAATCAATTAATGCAAGAGTTCCAAATCATATTGAAATATATAATATTATATTTAACAGATTTGATACCTTCGGAGAACAATACTATTGGACAAGCAACTATGCAGGCAAATATAATCTGGTGCTCCACTTTAAAAATATGTCATACGAAATAGAAATGAAACCTAAAAATATAACTCCTACTCTGTATTGCATTTCAAATAATGAGGTTGATTCCCAATTATTAGATAAAAAATATTTTTACAGAAATAAAATTATTAAAAAAGAAAATAAAATAAAAAAAACGAACAATAAAGAATATAAATTTCCGCCTGATATAAATGAAATAAAAACCTCCTTGGAAAATACCCTGCAAAATACGACACCTTTATTTCAAAAAATGCCGTCTGAAATCAGAAACGTTAATTTCTGCGTAAAACATGTTCCTGAAGATGTTTTTAATCAGCTGATTAAAGAAGGTTATAACTACAACAGGACATTAAAAGCAAATCCGTATTATGAAAAAACAGATACGGCTATTTCTCAAACAATAACAAATAATAATGACAGAACACAAATTAATTTATGCTATTTCCCGTTTATTGATGATTCAAATATATCAAAAGAAAATCAAAAAGAAATATGGAAACAAAGTTTTTGTTCTCCTTCTTTTGAAGTTACAAAACAAACTCCCGTATTAAAATCAGGATATGAAAAAAATGCATACTGTATGGCAAATGGAGGTCGAGTGCCGAATATCCCTGAATTAGCGGCAATACTTAAAGTATATGAAATAAATGACCCGGCAGCAAAATTTTGGACAAATAACGAAGTAAAAAATAATACATCACTTGACAGAGTTCCGATTTCAGTTCAATATACAGGTTCTGACTTTATAAAACCCTCTATTGAACAAAAAAACGAGAATGCTTATACTTTTTGTATAAAAACACCTAAAAAACAATCTAAAATAATTTCAAATTTTCAATCTAAATTTTATAATGAATACGGGATTTCTTACGCAAAGAAAATATGTCCTTCCTGTGTATATTATGAAATGCCCGATACCGTACTTTTGCAATAATATGCTACAATAATTAAAAACGGGAGAAATACTATGAATTTTGAACTTAATTTATCTGTAGAAGAACTTGAAAAAAGAACACATAAAGATTATTTAATAAGAAAACCATTGTTAAAAGAAGATGCAGAGGAGTATAAAGCTCTTGCGGAAGGCGATAAAGAGGCACTTAAGCACCTTTGTAAAGCGGCAAATTATGCAAATATAATTTACATGAAACAGGATAATGAATTAAACCTGACTTTTCTTGAATTTATAAATAAAGAAACCGAAAAAGGCAGCAAGCAGGCAGAATTAACTAAAATTTTATTTACCGCACAATTAGGAATAATAGGAATAGACTCTGAATCTAACCCAGTAATACTTTTAAAAGATGCAAAAGAAACAGACGGGAAAGCCTTTTACCCTAACGGTTTAACAAAAGAAGAACTCCATAAAATATTAAAGGAAATGCTTAAAAACGGCGAAAGAGATGAAGTCGAAAAAATATTAAATCAAAGAACAATAGTAAAAAGAAACGGCAGTAAACTTAAAGCATATGATTATACTGAAGAATTTAAAGAAGAATTTAATAAAATAGCCGATGAACTTGAACTTGCATCAAAAACATCAACAAATAAAGATTTTAATGAGTATTTACTGCTCCAAGCAAAGGCATTAAGAGAAAATGACCCGATGCTTGATGCAAAAGCCGATAAAAAATGGGCATCTCTTCAGGATACTCCCTTAGAATTTACAATTTCAAGAGAACAATATGCGGATTTATTTACGGGAAGTGTTATAGAAGATGAAGAATTAAAAAAATTACTTGAAGAAAATAATATAACGGCAATTTCAAAAGATTCAATAGGCATAAGAGTTGGAATTGTAAATAAAAAAGGCACCGAGGATTTACTAAAAGTAAAACATTACCTTCCTTTAATGGCTGAAAATATGCCGTTAAAAGAACAATATGAACAAAATATATCCTCAGAAGAAGATAATCTTCAAACAATGGTGGATGTTGATATAGTTTCATTAAGAGGAGATGAAGGCTCATATAGAGGCGGAATAACAATCGCCCAAAATCTTCCGAATAATGATAAGCTTTCGCTTACAATCGGCGGAGGAAGGAGAAATGTATATCACAGACAAATCAGAACCAGCAACTCACCCGATGCAATAGAAAGAAGAAGAAAAAGACTTAACGCAACATTAAACCCCGAACTTCATAAATATTACAACCCTGAAGCAGACCACTGGTTTACTATAGGGCATGAAAATGTTCACTCATTAGGGCCGAAATCAGGAACAGAGGCGCTTGGAAAATACAAAAACATAATTGAAGAAAATAAAGCAGATATGGGGTCTTTAGCTCTTTTAGATTGCCTTACAAATGCAGGTGTATACACGGAAGAAGAGAAAAAACAAATACTGGTTACTTTTGGAGCAAACTGCTTTTTAAAAGCGAAACCCGAACTATCTCAAGCACATCGTGTTAGAACTGTTATGCAGGCTTATTTCTTTATAAAAGAAGGAGCAATATCTGTTAATAATGAAGGTATTATAGACATAAATATTGATAAAATGGTTCAAACGGCAAACAAAATGCTTACTGAAATAATTCAAGTCCAATTATCTCAAGATTTTAACAAGGGCGAAGAATATGTTAACAAATACTTCAAATGGACAGATGAAATAAATAATGTATCAATAAAATTAAAAGAAATTGATAAAGCATTAAACGGAATGATAGAAACTCCGTTAGCAGACATTTTATGTAAATAAAATAAAACATTATCTATAAGAGTAGTTGAAAATACACTTAATTTATGGTACGATTTTGGCATGGAAAATTATGTGTAAAGGGGCTTTTCATGAAAATTCAAGCGATAAATCCTGTTCATAGCTGTCAGCCGATAAAACAAGTTGAATTTGGAAAAAAAGCAAAGAAAATTAATTTAAATGAAGCCATAAAAAATAGTCCGGATACATTTCAGGCTAATCAAATTTCCACGGAACAAAAATATGATTTAGCTTGCCGATTAGCCGCATATTACAAAACCCAATATGAAAATCTTTTAAAAACCGGTGTTTGTGAAGCTTAATTTTATTTAACAACTGGACTATATACCTTTTGTATGTTATTTATTAGCTATGAATAATAAAAAATATTGGTGTGCATTTTCAAGACTGACAAAGACAGGTACTGCTTTTGTTAATACACTTTATGCTTATTTTAAATCTATAGAACTTGCTTGGCATGCCGAAGAATATGTTTTAAGAAAAATAGAAGGACTGAGAAAAACCTCCGTTGACAGTTTTCTTGAAGAAAGAAAAAAAATAAATCCCGATGAGTGTCTTGAGTACACCGAAAAACAGGGAATACAATTTATCTGCCTTGAAGATGATGAGTATCCTAATCTTTTAAAACATATCTATAATCCGCCCACAGGACTTTTTGTTGCGGGTGACTTAAAATCATGCAACTTAGAAAGAACTCTGGCTGTTGTAGGTTCAAGAAAAGCAAGCGAAAACTCTAAAACGGTACTAAGAAAAATTTTATCGGGCTTTCATGATACGGATATCTGTATAATATCAGGCATGGCAGAAGGAATAGACACTGCTGCACATAAAACTGCAATCGATAACAATATGAAAACCATTGCTGTACTCGGCGGAGGGTTTGATAAAATTTACCCGAAATCAAATATAAAATTATTTAATCAAATAAAAGAAGGTAATGGCGCAGTTATAACCGAGTATTGGTTTAGTGAAGATGCAATAAGCTGGCATTTCCCTTTAAGAAACAGGATTGTTTCAGGGCTTTCTAAAGGTGTTTTGGTAGCAGAAGCCGCTTTAAAATCAGGTGCGATGATAACAGCAAAGCTTGCACTTGAACAAGGCAAAGAATTAATGTGCATGCCGGGGTTAATTTCTAACCCGAATACGGAAGGAATATATAAACTTATTAAAACAGGTGCGGGTGTTATAACAAATACCGAAGATATTTTAGATGCGATGAATTGGCGGATTACAAATCAAATCAATACCGAAATTAATACAAAGCCAAACCTTAATTTAACACCCGAAGAACAACTTGTTATAGAGTGCATAAAAAAAGATATGCTGACAATGGATGAGATTATTTTAAAAACAAACTTGAATATAAATGATTTAATGGTAATATTAACAAAGTTAGAATTAAACGGAATAATTTCCTCAACAGAGGGCGGAAAATACATCTCAATGGTATAAGAAATGGCAAAGAAAAAAGAAAATATTCTGGTAATAGTTGAGTCGCCTGCGAAGTCAAAAACGATAAAAAAAATACTTGGCAGTTCATATGAAATAGAGGCGAGTTATGGTCATATAAGGGATTTCCCGCCAAAAGTTCTGGGCTTTGACGTTCAACATGATTTTACCCCGACTTTTGAAATTATTCCCGAAAAAAAATCAGTAGTAAAAAAGCTGAATGAATTGGCACAAAAATCTGACAGAGTATATCTTGCCTCCGATCCCGATAGAGAAGGAGAAGCAATAGCCTGGCATGTAAGGCAGGTCATTGATGTACCCGATGATAAAGTTTACCGTATAGAGTTTAACGAAATAACTCCTAAAGCTGTAACCTATGCCGTAGAAAACCCAAGACAAATTGATATGAAAAGGGTAAAAGCACAGCAGACAAGACAAATACTGGATAGGCTTGTAGGCTATAAAATCAGCCCCGTTTTGTGGGATAAAATGCGCAATTATCATTTAAGTGCAGGAAGAGTTCAAAGTGTTGCTCTTAAAATGATTTGCGAAAGAGAAGATGAAATAAATGCTTTCACTCCTGTTGAATACTGGACAATATCAGCAGATTTATTAAAGGATAAATCCAAATTTACGGCAGAACTTGCAAAATATAAAAATGCAAAAGCCGACATAAAAAATGAAAAAGAGGCATTAAAAATAGCCGAATACTTAAAAGAAAAAGACAGAACTTTTAATGTTTCAAAAATAACAACAAGAAACACAACAAGAAAACCCACTGCCCCATTTATAACATCAACTTTGCAGAGAGAGGCAAGCAACAAACTAGGCTACGGTGTATCAAAAACAATGCAGATAGCCCAAAAACTCTATGAAGGAATTGATATAGGTTCAGACGGCCCTGTAGGTTTAATAACATATATGAGAACCGATTCTGTCAGGATTTCGGATGATGCGCAATCTGCCGCAAAAGATTTTATTATTGAAAATTACGGAGAAAAATATTACCCTAAAACTCCCAATAATTACGTAAAAAAATCCAAAAACGTACAAGATGCCCATGAGGCAATAAGACCATCTTACATAGAAAGAACACCCGAAAGCATTAAACAATATCTTTCAAGCGAACAATATAATTTGTATAAGCTTATATGGAGCAAGTTTGTTGCATCTCAAATGGAAAATGCAAATGTAAAAAATACAACTGTAGATATACAGGCAGGTGACTGCTTATTTAAAGCAGGAGTTAGCAAAATAACCTTTGACGGGTATTTAAAAATTTATAATGAAGATGACGAAGAAGAAATATCATCTAAAATCCCTGATTTAAAAGAAGGCGATAATTTAAAACTAAAAGAAATAATGCCCAAACAGCATTTTACAAGTCCCCCGCCAAGATACACGGAAGCATCACTTGTAAAGGCACTCGAGGAACACGGCATAGGCAGACCTTCAACATATGCGCCGATTATATCTAAAATCCAGCAGAAAAATTACGTTGAAAAAATTGAAAAAGCACTTGCTCCGACAACTTTAGGCATGACTTTATGCAAACAATTAAACGAACACTTTAAAGACATAATGAATTATGAATTTACTGCGAAAATGGAAACAAAACTTGACGATATCGCAGAAGATAAACTTAAGTGGAATGAAGTTATAAAAGATTTTTATACTCCGTTTATTCAAACTGTAACGGAAGCTAAAACAAATATGCAAAAAGTTACAATTGAATCGGATATAATATGCCCTGCCTGCGGAAGCAAAATGGTTGTAAGAACAAGCAGATACGGTTCGCAATTTTTAGGGTGTTCAAAATACCCCGAATGTAAGACAATGCTTCCTTTAAGCAAGGATGGTCAAGTTCTGCCTCAAAATCAGGAAACGGATGAAAAATGCGAAAAATGTAATTCGCCGATGGTTCAAAAAACAGGGCCTTACGGTCAATACTTAGAATGCACAAATCCGGAGTGCAAACACAGAAAACGAATAATAAAATCAACAGGGGTAAAATGCCCTAAATGCGGAAAAGGTGAAATAGTATTTAAAAAATCGAAATACGGAAAAATATTTTTTGCCTGCAGTGAATATCCCGATTGCGATTTTGTTTCTTGGAATGAACCCGTTGATGAAAGATGCCCCGAATGCGGTAATATACTTGTAAAGAAGGTTACAAAAAAAGAAAAGAAACTCGTTTGTTCAAATAAAAAATGTTCCTTTTCTAAAGAAATGGAAGAATAAATTATGTATAAATTCGGATTAATCGGATACCCATTATCACATTCAATGTCAAAAGTAATTCATGAGGCTGCTTTTAAATCCATAAAAGAAGAAGGCACTTATGAAATACTTGAAACACCGCCCGAGGATTTAGTTCCGAGAATAAAATATTTAAAATCCAATAATTATCAAGGGTTTAATGTAACAATTCCTTTAAAAGTTCCCGTAACATTATTTTTATCTGAAGTTGATAATGTCGCAAATATTGCAAAAAGTGCAAACACAATAAAAATCTTACCCGATGGAACACTAATAGGCTACAATACAGATGTATACGGATTTGTAGAAGCGATACCGCAGGATTTTAGGGCAAAATTAGCCGGCACAGCAACAGCGGTTTTAGGTAACGGCGGAGCAGCCAGGGCAATAGGAGTAGGGCTTTCAATATTAAAGGTTAAAAGAATTGACTTTTTCGTAAGGAATATAATAAATGCCTCCTCAATGACCGAAGGATTAAGGAAAAATTTCCCCTCTGTTGAAATAAACTGTTATCAAATAGAAAGTCTTAAAGATTTATCAAAATATTCAATGCTGGTCAATACAACTCCAATCGGGATGAGAGGCAAAGCTATGGGGCTCTCTCCCATTGAAGAAGATGTTGTTTTAACTATGAATAAAAACGGTTACATCTATGATATAGTATATAATCCGCTGAAAACAGAGCTTATAAAACTGGCGAAAAAACAGAAAATCAATACTATTCAAGGACTTGATATGCTTATTTATCAAGGAGCAAAAGCATTTGAAATCTGGACAGGCAAAAAACCCGACATATTAAAAATGAAAATAGCAGCCTTAGAAGAAATGGCAGATTAAATATCAACATCCTTCATCATAGAAATTAAAGTAGATATGGTATTTTCCATAGTCACACTGTCTGATGTTCTTTGCTGGAGAAAAGCATTAATTTGAGGCATAAGTTCAATAGCAATATCAAGCTTAGGATTTGAACCTGCATTATACATTCCTACATCAATTAAATCTTTATTTTCACGATATAAAGACATTAATTGGCGCATTTTATATGCGGCTTGCTTATGTTCCTCAGTTACAATTTCCGTAAATAAACGGCTTATACTTCCTAAAACGTCAATAGCAGGATAATGATTCATTTCCGCAATTTTTCGGGACAGGAATATATGCCCGTCAACAATACCTCTTACGGTATCAACAACGGGGTCATTAATATCATCGCCCTCCATAAGGACGGTATATAAAGCCGTAATAGAGCCTCTCGGGCTGTTTCCGCTTCGTTCAAGAACTCTTTGAAGCCAAGAGAATATTGAAGGCGGATAACCTTTAATAGTAGGAGGTTCGCCAATCGACAGTCCGACTTCTCTTCCTGCCATAGCGCACCTTGTAACGGTGTCAGTCATTAAGAAAACTTTTTTACCTTTATCTCTAAAATACTCGCATACGGCAGTAGCTGACAGAAGGCATTTTTGCCTGATTAAAGGAGGCTGGTCGCCCGTTGAACATACAATTACGGATTTACGCATACCTTCTTCGCCTAGCGAGTTTTCAATAAATTCTTTAACTTCCCTTCCACGTTCTCCTATTAGTGCAACAACATTGACATCCGCATCAGAGTTTCTTGCAATCATACCGAGCATAGTACTTTTACCGACCCCTGAGCCTGCAAACAAGCCCATTCTCTGACCGGCTCCGAGTGTTAACATTGAATCTATAGCCCTTACACCAGTTGAAAACATTTGTGTAATAATAGGTCTATCAAATGCATCGGGCGGAGGATTATCAATATTTGTCCACTCTGCGCCTCTTGTATCCATTGGTTTCCCGTCTATTGGTTCACCTAAAGGACTTATTAATCTTCCCAGTAAAAAATCTCCAACGGGTATACTTATAGCCTTTCCTGTTGTTGTAACTAAACTGCCTTGACCTATTCCCGCACCGTCATATAATAACAGCAATTGTGCATTTTCACCCTTAAACGCAACAACTTCTGCAGGTTTTTTTTCTCCCTGATAATTTTCAATAAAACATAAATCACCGATTTTAAGCCCCGGGAGTTTAACTTCTACCGTCAACCCCAGAAGTTTTGAAACAGTGCCTTTATATGAATACAGTTTTGTTGAATTTATTATTTCAAAAGCCTGTTTTTTTACATATTCTATTGATTTTTCAGTTGATTGTTCAAGCATAGTCCTACTCAAAATTATAATTTGCCGTTTCACCTATTGTATCTACGGCTTCTACCCTAATATCCGTTATAAGTTCGGAGTATGAAATTACGACAATTGTCGGAATGTGTCTTTCAAGAAGTTGATATAAAGGTAATCTTATTCTTGGAGAACACAAAATAACAGGTTGTACATTTATACTCTGATGAGCTCTTATTAATGTTGATGCGGCAGATTCAATCAATTCCTGCACCTGCATCGGATTTAATAAGAACATTGTACCAAGCTCCGTTCTTTGACAGCTGTCATCGAGTGTCTTTTCCCATTCGGGAGATAATGTAAGAGCATACATTACTTTATCTTGATTGGAATTTGCAAGACATATTTGTCTGCCTAGTGCGGCTCTTAATCTTTCAGACAAGATATCCGGTTCTTTTGAAAATCTTGCATAATCACATAGTCTTTCAAATATATATATAATATCTTTTATTGAAACTTTTTCTCTGATTAAGTTTACAAAAATCTTTCTTAAATCGCTTGTTGAAATAATTGTAGGAACTAAATCGTTAACCAGTGTCGGGTCTTGGCTTTTTACAAGTTCCATAAGTTTTAAGACATCAGTCTTAGTCATGATTTCGTCTACATATTTTCTTACGCAGTCTTGAAGGTGGGTAATAATAACATCAACGGAATCAACAGCAACAACATCTTTTTGCTTTTTCAAAAATTCCGTATCCATCCAATAAGCTTGAGTTTGGAAAGTAGGATCAATCCCTACTATAGCATCTTTAGGCACTTCCATGCCTGTTGCATCCCATTGATCGGCAATAACCATACTCTTTTTAGGATAAACCGTACCTATTGCAACAGTATTACCACGAACGGATATCATATATTCATTAGCTCCGATTGCAGATGAATCCATTATTCTGATATTAGGAATAATATAACCGAGTTCATCTGTTACCCTTTGCCTTAAAGCCGCAATTTTAGGAAGTAATAAACCGTCTTGTTCGGGGTCTGCAATTTCCAATAATCCCGTACCGACTTGAAGATTTAATACATCAACACCAAGTCTTTCATACATTCTGTTCGGGTTTGTTAAATCACTCATACTTTTCTTAACCGCATCCAATTGCCCCAGCTGCGCCTGAACATCTTTATTTACGGAAACAATAAGAAATGCAACCAAAATAAATGCGGCATAAATAGTGAAAGTATACCAGGGAAGCCCCGTGACAAAACTTGTAACAGCAATTAACAGTAAAAATACTACCGTAAAAATCAAGCTGGAAGGCTTGCTTAAAATCTGTCCGGCCAAATCACCGCCTAACGAACCCCCGGCGGCAGTAGATCTGGTCATTACGATACCGGCTGAAACAGCCATTAATAAAGACGGCAATTGAGCGGCAAGACCATCACCAACGGTTAAAACCGTATATTTTTGTACTGCTTCACCTGCTTGCATCCCCTGCATTAATATACCGATACATAATCCGCCGACAATATTAATTATAACGATGATGATACCCGCCATTGTATCACCTTTTACAAACTTCATGGCACCATCCATTGAACCGTACAGATTGGATTCCCTTTGTAAATCTTCTCTTCTTTTTACGGCCTCTTCAGGTGATATAAGCCCCGCATTAAAATCGGCATCAATTGTCATCTGCTTACCCGGCATAGCATCTAATGCAAATCTTGCCGCAACTTCGGCAATACGTTCAGAACCTTTTGTAATTACCATAAACTGAACTACCGTTATGATAATAAATATTACAAATCCAACAATCAGATTTCCGCCTGTTACAAAGTTTCCGAATGCATCAATAACTTCACCCGCCTCTCCTTTTGCAAGAATTAACCTTGTTGAGGCAATTGATAATACAAGTCTGAACATTGTTCCTATTAAGATAATAGATGGAAATGCCGCAAGTTCTAACGGTCTTTGGATATATAAGGAAATCATTAAAAGTAAAATACCCAGAGTTATATTAAAGCTTATTGCAAAGTTTACAACAACGGGAGGAAGTTCACATATTAAAAGCACAACCAGCAATATTACAAATATTGCCAAACCGATTTCACTAAATATAGATGGTTTTAACCCTTGAGGCTGCGCCATTTAGTTTAACCTTCCTCCTTCCCTTTTAATGCCTGCTTAACTATTTCCAATTGTGTTTCTATAGCTGCATCTATAATTCCGTTTGAGGTTTCAATAATTACTCCGCCTTCTTTTATCGTATTATCGGGGATTACCATAACAGAAGCCTCATAATAATTTGAAGAAATCATCTCGGGTATTTTATCTTTAACTATTTCAACATCTTTGGGCATAACTTTTAATGTAATTTTATTTTCTGTTTTATTAACCTCCTCAAGTGCTCCTTTTATTATTTCTATTGTTGCACTTGAATCTGTTTGTATTTCTTTATTAATTATTTTTTGAGCTATTTCAACTGCTATATCTAAAATGCATTCAGAAACTTTATTATATACTTGCTCTTTATAAGTAAAGAATTCAGAAAGATTATTATTTAAGTTATTAATATCTTCAGATGCTTTTTCAATACCGTCTTTATACCCTTCTTGTCTTGCAGATTCTCTGATAGCATTAGCTTCTTCCTGCGCTCTGGATATTAATTTTCTATCCTGACTTCTTCTATATCCCCGCCTTCTGGTACCTTCTCGTCTTTCTTCTCTTTGTTCAAATTTTATATTTTCAAGTGTTAAATCAAAATCACTGTTATCATTCTGTGTTGGGGTTTCGTCCGCTGCTGAAGTTTCTTCTCCGTTTTGATCAACGGAAATTTCTTCTTCAACAGTTTCAATTTCAGAACTTTCCTCGGGTTCATTAACTAATTCATTTAATTTTTTTATATCAGTATATTTTTTCTTAATTATCATTTATTTTTTCTTCTATAGATTTAACAAGTGATTGCAGTACATATGGAGAAAACGTTTCTGCGGCAGGGAATTTATTATCCAAAATAAAATCCCTTACCGTTTCTCTCTCATTACAAGCTGCTTTACTTAAAATTTCGGGCGAAACCGTTTTAATAAATTTATAATGTCTTTGAAGCAACTTTTCTACATTAACTGTATCAGACTGAGGAATTATTTTTTTTATTTCCTCTAAGGATTTTATTATCACATCATGATCAATTTTATCTTCAAGATTACTCATTTTCATATAATTTTCAACATGAACGACATCGTTTTTATCCAAAACAGAAAGTATTTGACTAACTTTTTCCTCCGGAAGCCTTTTCAACAAAATTGCAAGAGATGCAAGTTTTAAGACCTTTTTATCTTGATTTTTAGGTGCAGCGGCATTTTGTTGAAGATTATTCAAATTTTCTTCATCTCGGGTTTTTTGAACCATATCATTAAGGTTAGAAGTATTAACCGCTTTTTCATATTCTTTTTGAGAAAATAAACCTTGCTTTACGAGTTTTTGTATTTCGTCGTTATATATTTTTTTTACTTTTTCTTCAATCAAACTTATAAGAGCCTCTTGAGGCATATTCTTAATAATTGCAAGTTTTGCGGTATTAAAAATATTTCCTGCTATTGCTTGCAAAATTGGATCTCTGTTTTTTATCGGGACATTACTCCTAATCAAATCAATTGATTTATGGAAAGTCCATTCACCTATAAATTGCGTTACCAAACTTGCCTGCTCGGCATTAAATTTTAACTGAGGATCATTAAATAATGCCTCTCCCGACATAAAACAAAATTTTCTTACCGTATCAACTATAGTTTTTCTGTCTTCATCAGTTAAACTGTCAGGTGCGGCATTAGAATCCTTTTGTTTTAATATTTCCATTGCCTGATTTGCTAAATCAACTGCAAATGCTTTATAATCAAACCCTTCTATAGGCATATTAACCTCTTATCCCGTTATGATTTTTCTATCCAGCTTTTTAATTCCGTTACTGTTTTATCAGCATCGGAATTTACAATATCAGATGATACATCATCAATTACATCAGCTAAAGAAACATCCGTTTCCGCTTTTTTTTCTATTTGGAACTGCTTTTGCTGTTCCAATAATTCTTGAGTTAGAATAGATTGTTTTTCAATTAATTCTGCAGCTTTCAAATTAACATCAACAAGTTGTTTTTCCTGCTGTTCCGTTTTGATTTTTAAATTATTAAGTTCTTCTAATTGTTCATTAGCGGAATCTTTTAATTTTTTATGAACAAATATAAAACCTACAATTAATCCTGATATCAATAGAACAAGAGCCAGCCACCAAGGATTCCCCGATGCCTCAGGCTTAGGAAGATTTACGGGTCTGTCTGATGCAAGATACGGATCAATTGTTTCCGCATATGCAATAGAAACATCAGATGGTGATACCTTAGGCGATGCTGCAGATGCAACCTGAGCCTTTAATTCATCTTCCGTCATATTAGGAGGCATTGCATCAGCATTCATTGTAACCGCTATTGATATTTTTTCGATTATTCCCGTTTTATAGTATTTTGATGTATGAGTTTTACCTACTCCGTATGTTGTTTCGGTGGCTTTTCTTTCATAACTCTTATTTTGAGTTGAAGATGATGCTGAGTTTTGAAGTCCGTTAGGTAAATATACACTGACAGCATCAGAACCTCTGCTTGTATCCTCCGAATTATCGCCTAAGCCTTCTTTAAAGACCTGCTCAGTTATAGCGGTTTTATCGGCAGGATCATACTTTATACTTGTTTCTTCTATCGGCACCTGATTTAAGAAGGTACTTACGGTTACGACATAATTCCCTTTACCGAGCAGCATGTCAAGCTGAGTTGCAACTTTATTTTGCATATATGCATCATTTTCCTGCAGTTTAGATATCTGATCATCCAAAGATTTTACAAGACTGCTGTACACATTTCCGTTAGAATCGGTTATTGATATATTTTCTGCCGTTAAATCCGCAACACTTCCTATTAACAAGCTTTTTATTGCTTTTATAACAGAGGCATCCAGCCTTACACCGCTTGCTACAGTAAGCATTACAGTTGCATTAATGGGTTTTTTATCAACTCTGAACATAGAATTTTCGGGTATTGTTATTAAAACCGAAGCATTATCTATATTAGGCATTTGCCTTATAAGTCTTGAAAGTTCTCCGTTTACCGCACGGGCTAGTTTTATCCTTTTATCTTCTCTTGTAGAAGTAAAATCACTTTTATCAAATATTTCCAAACCTACATTTTGATCAATTAATCCGCTTTTAACAACCGCTAACAGAGCAGCATCTCTATCCGTATTAGTATATTTACCTGCTTCTAAAAAGACAGTAACTTTTGAACCGTCTATACTCCTTTTTGCATGAATTCCGTTTCTTGCAAGCAGAGTTTGAATTTCAATAGCTTTACCTTGATTATCGGTTGTTACTATATCAAATTGTTCCTTTTGCATTTTTTCAACTGCTTGTTTTGCTTGATTGCCTTTACCGCTTGAAACAGATATTGTAATACCGAGAATAATTATAAAAAGCAATAGAACTGCTCCGCCTATTACGGAGTATAAAATGGTTTTATTCTTAAATAATTCCTTTAATTTATCCATAAATCCCTAATCTTATACTAACTATCAATTGATATTATACTATTTTTTTTTATAACAGGTAACTTCTTAACACTTATATAGAAATGTTCATTACTGCAGAATAAGCATTTACTACTTTAGAAGTAATTTGAGTTGCAAGTGTTATACCAATATCAGCTTTTGCAATTGCCGTAGTTACATCATGGATATCAACTTCACTATCGCCCATCATCTGTCTTGTTAAAAGTTGATCCGGCTTATCAATTTCATTATTTATTTTTCCGACAAGTCCTGATAACACGGTTTTAAAATCACTTCCCTCTGTTTCATTAAGTGAACTTACTCCAAAACCCTTCATTGAAAAATCATCTATCGGCATAGATGAATTTATATTTGAAAATATATTTATATTCGGAACTATTTTGTTTTCTATCATATTTATCCCTTTCTATAGGTAATTTGCCAATATATTTTTTACATAATTTTGAGTTTCTCTAAAAGGCGGAACACCGTCATATTTATCGACATTGCCGGGGCCTGCATTATAGGCAGCAAGCGCTAAGACTAAATTCCCGTTATATCTATTCATCATGCTTTTAAGATATCTTACACCGCCGTCAACATTCTGTACGGGGTTATAAGGGTCTGTAACTCCTAATGATTTTGCAGTAGAGGGCATTAACTGCATTAACCCGAGTGCCCCTGCAGGTGACTTTGCATTGGGATTAAACCCTGATTCCTGCTTTATTACTGCATTTACAAGTTTTTCATCAATCCCGTGTTTTTGTGCAATTTTAGATATCATATCTTTAATCTGCGATTTATCAGCTTTTACGGGAAAAGGAGAAAGAGAAATTTCCTCCGCATCATCATCAATATACGGATTTAAATTAAGTTCACTTAAATTTACCGCACTAACATTTTTTTGAGTTAATTCTCCGAATTTTATTTTATTTTCGGCATTATTTACATTAAATCTTGTATGAACGTTAAGTGAAGATTTCATAACATCTTCAAATGTATTAAGTTCAAGTCCCTGATTAATTTCTTCAGGCTGAGAAGTTCTTGATTGAACATAGTTATTTATTTGCCTTGCTCTTTGAATTGCTTGAGCCTGACCCGATGAATTTAATAAGTTTTGTATCATACCCGTAAACATTACACACTACCCTTTATTATTATGTTCCTATTGAAGCCGCCCTATCTGCCATTGATTTTGTCATTGTTATAATTGCCAAACTTGCTTCATATGCTCTTTGCGCCATAATTGCATCAGTTATTTCAACCAGAGGATCAACATTTGAGGTTCTTATATAACCATTCTCATCAGCATCGGGGTGACCCGGTTTATATATTTTTTCACCTAAAGTAGGATCTTCCACAACACCTGAAAGCGCCACACTTCCTGAGGCATATGGCATTGTCCCTGCACCGAAAACAGATTCTCTCATCTGATTCATTACACTTAAAAATGAAGTCCTGTCTGTTGATACAACAAGAGGTATTTTCCTTACATAATTAGGTGTATCAATATTAGCAATATTTTTAGAATTTAAGTCTAATCTTGCACTGTGTACTTTAAGGCCGTCACAGCCTACCTGCATTGCACTGAATATTCCCATTAGCCGTTACCCATGTTTATTACTGTTCTCATTTCCGTTACTAAAGAAGTCATTCTTCTTGTTGCGATTGTATATAATATTGAGTTCTTCTGAATTTCAGATAATTCCTCAAAAGCATCAATCTTTTTACCTGACATTTCATCAACAGTTACGGGAGAAGGCCCCATTTTTGCTGCAAGTTTTGTTTCCAAAGGACTTGATATCCCGCCTAAATATTGAGAAAAAGATATATCTTTTCTTCTGTAGTTCGGGGTGTGCATATTAGCAAGATTTGATGAGAGCGCTTTATGTCTTTCCGCTATCAAATCCAGTGCATGTAATGTTGAAGATATTGAATTTTCAGGATTTATCATTTATTTACTTTCCTTATTGGTTTAACTGCAGTGCTTTTGAATACATATCATTTACTGTCTGCATAACTTTGAAACTTGCAAGCATAGATGCATTCAGCCTTATAACAGTGTTAACTTCATTTATCATATCTACGTTTGTAATTTCCAAATTTCTTTGCCTAAAACTATTATGATTTTTAATTAAAACAGGCTCACCCGATTCTGCGGTTAAATAATACTTATTCATATCACCTTTTTTTAACCCCTCGGGATTTTTAAAATTAACAAGAGGAATTGTACCTAAATATTCTCTTTTTGTGCCGTCCGTCGAAAATATTTCAACTCTGCCATCGGGCTTAACTTCAAAATTTTCATAATTCACGGGGAGCTGTATGCCGTCACCTACAAGATATCCGTCATTTGTAATAAGATAACCGTCTTTATCAAGTTTTAAAGAACCGTCACGGGTATATGATACATCGCCAGTCGGAGAAGTAACAGGAATAAAGCCTAAACCGTCTATTGCAACATCAAATTCTCTTGATGTCGTCTGTATTGCCCCTTGAGAATAATCAGTTCTTTCCGCACCATGCAAATATCCGTTTTCATCAAGCATTTGTTCAAACCTGACAGCTTTATATCCGTTTGTATTATAATTTGCTACGTTTGATGATATATAACCCAACGCATCAAACTGCTGTTCAGCATTTATTACACCTTTATTAATTATACCCTGTATTGTTGTCATTAGTTACCTCTCTAACTTCCGAGCGCCGATATAGTTCTTTGCAAATTTGAATTTTGTATTTGATATAACTGTCTGTTAGCCTCAAATGTTTTCGGATATAACATTGCTTCCATAAATTCTGTTTCTAAAGATACATTTGAATATTCGTTATATTTTTGTCTTACATTTGGAGCAAGAACAGCAACACCATCTTGAGTTACAACAGATAATATACCTGCCGTTTCCAATTTTCTCGTTTTATTATTCAAAACCCTTACAACACCGTTTAAATCTATTGAGATATCATCTAATTTATCCGGAACAAAAGGAAGTACTAAAGGAGTACCCATATTTGTAAGAACATTTTCGCCGTCCATTGTAAGAATAGCCCCATTCTTATCCATCATAAATCTGCCGTCACGGGTAAGTTTTATACCGTTTTTGGACTGCACTTGAAAATATCCTTTTTCTGCAAGTGCAACATCTAAAGGATTTTCACTTAATAAAAGCCTGCCGACCGAGTCATCTATGGTAGTTGAAATAGCATCCTCACCTATATATTCTGCAAAAGATGAAACAACAGGGATTTTTCTTTGGTATCCGACTTTATCAAACCCTGTTATATTATCATTTGCAATTCCCATGAGCATCATCTGCATTCTCATGGCTCTAATATTTTGAACTATTCCCGGTTCCGTAAAATGTACACCGCCGTTTATCATACAACTTTCCCTTTTTTTACTCTATATAATGATATAATATTGAAAGTCAAAAGTACCCGTTTTTATGGTTGAATTATGTGATTTTATTTGACCGATTATCCTCCTTTTATATGATTTTTCTTTTTTGAGTGTTTTTATATGTTATGATGTTAAAGTATATAACGAGTTTAGGGCTATGAATTTAAGTAAAATACTTTCCGTATTAATAGTATTATTTTTATTTAGCACCAGAGCCGAAGCAATAAAAATCGGATTAAAAACCGATGCAAAAGAAATCAAAATTGCATCCTCGGTTTCCGCACAAATTTATGACGGTTTTAAAGATAAAGTTTTATACGAAATTACTCCGATGAAAGTATATGAATTTAACCGAAAAGGAAATGAATTATCCATTGTAATAAACAAAAAAAATGTAGGATTAGGTACAAATCAAGTTGTTATAAGAACAAAAAAGCCCGGATATTTATGTTCAAAAAAAGCATGGTATCGGGGCGATTTTATTATAAACAACATGGGTTCAGGCTTAACTCTTATAAACAATGTACCGCTGGAAGATTATTTAAAAGGAGTAGTGCCCTCCGAGATGCCTTCAAAATGGAACGAAGAAGCACTAAAAGCTCAGGCAATAGCTGCCCGAAGTTATGCCGTTGCGACAAGAAATGCAGGCAAGCACGCATCTAAAGGCTTTGATTTGGTTGATACAACAGCAGACCAGGTATATGGCGGAGCAAGTGCAGAAAAAACGACAACAACAAAAGCTGTTAACGAAACAAAAGGGATAGTCCTTGTTCAAGATAAAAAAGTTTTACCGACATATTACCACTCAAGTTCAGGAGGACAGACAAAAGTATGGAATTCGGGTAGTTCTTTTCTTCAATCCGTTCCTTCTTTTGATTCAGACCTCAAGAAAAACGGACACGGTGTCGGGATGAGCCAGCATGGCGCTAATAATTTAGCCTCTCAAGGCTATAATGCATTTCAAATCCTCAACTATTTTTATAAAGATTTTAAATTTGCCAAACTCAGTGATAATTGGGATATTTAATCATTTTATTTTTAACAAAATTTTTAATATATTGAATTGTAAAAATATGTTAAATAATTTCAAAATAATATAAAGTTTATTCAAAATATGCCGATAACTATAAAAAGAATATCGGAGAATTACTATGACTTTTATTGAGAACGATTATACTTTTATAAAACCCACAAGATTTTTAAATGCAGAATTACCCGGACGAAAAAATACAAATGATTTAAGCAATAACGTTACAATAAATAACAATGAACAGCAAAGTGCCCTTCAGCCAAATATTATCCAAGATTCTTTTTCTAAAACACAAATACCTCAACCCGATGTACAAAATGAGGAAAAAAGTAACTTATTGGATTCAAATAATATCTTAGAAAATTATATAAGAGGCTCTTTAAAACAGCTTGAAACAGAGGATTTACAAGATACACCTCAATCTGAAGAACAAAAAACCGAAAAAAGAAAACAATACTTAGAAACCTTAATAAATATAAAACAAGTTGAACTTGAAAATTTAAAAACTTCATCAGAAAAAAAATTAAAAAGTTTTCACAAAATAATTGCAAATATTTTAAATTCTGATGAAAAAAACAATTTGTACCGCAAAGTGCTTAAATACAAAAATGTTACAGATAAAAAAAAGGAAAAACTTGCATCTCAAATAAATAAATATACAACAGAGTTAATTGCTTTAAATCAAAATAAATATGGAACTCAAGGTGTTTCATCCTCAAACGGATTAGAAGAACTTTATGAATCACTGGTTAATACCACAAATGAAGATGAAAGAAATATATTATTTCAACAAATAATTGATTATGAAATTTCTTCAAATTTAGGCAATGACATATTTGCAGGTGCAATAAACGATTATGAAAATGAAGACGAACAATTGCTAAACACGGAAGAAATCCCTTTACCCGGCAATGAGGCAGAAATTCCTACAAAAGAAGAATTAATTGAAAATGCGTTTGCATTTGACGGAGAAAATACAAAAGCTCAAAGTTCTGACCTGCAATATAAATATGTTATTGAAAAACCTCTGTTCTATACTTTTAATATTCCGAAAATCGGAAAGCCTAACTCTACCATAACAGGTAAAGGAAACTATGGTACGGGCAGAATTGATGATTATACCGCAAAATATGATGCTCAAGGCAGATTAACTTATATTAAAGCTAATAATGAAAATTTCGGTTCTAATATCATTTCATATTCTTATGATGACAACGGTGAATTTACGGAATCAGAAAGAAGTTCTTTAGGCACTTTAATTGAAACTGTCTTTAACAATGACGGCACGATTAAAAATCATTTAGAATATTTACATGTTAAGGATAAAAATAACAATAAACCGTTCATTGAAAGAAATTATTACTATTCCTTTGATGAAACAGGGAATCCTATTCAGGTTATGACTCAAAATGACGGTATCTTTACCACTACACTTAATCCTGACGGCTCTTATTCTAAAAAATCAACTTCTAAAAAACAAGTTATTGAAAATGCCTTCGCTTTTGACGGAGAAAATACAAAAGAAGAAAGCAGGGAACTTCAATATGATTACATTATTGAAAAACCTCTGTTCTATACTTTCAATATTCCGAAAATAGGAGAGCCAAACTCTACCATAACAGGTAAAGGGAACTACGGTACGGGCAGAATTGACAATTATACCGCAAAATACGATGCTCAAGGCAGATTAATTTCTGTTATAACCGTTAACAAAAAATTCGGAACAAATATTATAACTTATTCTTACAACGATAACGGTGAATTCACGGAATCAGAAAGAAGTTCTTTAGGTACTTTGATTGAAACATTATTTAATGCCAACGGTTCAATTAAACAACATATTGAATATTTACATGCAGAAGATAAAGATAAAACCGAACCGACTATTGAAAGAAATTATTCTTATTCCGTTGATGAATTAGGAAATCCTGTTCAGGTCATGACTCAAGATAACGGTATCTATACAACAACTCTTAATCCGGATGGCAAATATTCTAAAGTAACAAGAAGAGTTTAATTATTTTTCAATTCATCAGGAATAAATTTAGTCCAATCCTTTTCCAGTTTGTCTATAAAATTATGAGCATCCAGAACATCATCATATGATATCGGCAAAGGACAAGGCTGAATTTCAAGCGGGTCATCTTCTTTATCTTTAACCGATAATGCACCCGTTCCTAAAAGCGCAAGTCCGAAACTTTTTCCGCATTCGGGACATATAACTTGCAATACTAACAGGTTTTTTTCCTCCCGTTTTATAAATATTGCATCTTCATCAAAATCATGCCCGCAGACACTGCAGCACAACCCTGAAAATAATTTTTTTAATTTTGCTTTATCCATATTTACCTCAATCTCATAATGCAAAATTTCTAATAAACATTATAAAAAATGTTTAGGAAAATGTCATTTGTGGAATTATATACATGTGTAGTTATTTAAATAAAGGGTTTACGTTATGGATGGTCTTTACTTATTATTATTCGGAGCTTTAATGTATTTCTTACTCATTGCACTTCCTTCAATGTTTGAAAAAAGAAGCGGAGCACACTAGATTACATAAATTTCCAAAAGGACACGGCAATACAGCCGTGTTCTTTTTTGTATATATACCTCCACACTACCCTTTCTTACTATTTTAAGACAAGAGTTAAAAATAAAAGTTCCCTATTTTTCTTCCCATGCTGTTGAATCTTTAGTATCTTTTAATACTATTGAAATACTGTCAAATAATGTTCTTACCTTATCTGCAAGAGCCCAGTTCTTTTCTTTTCTTGCATTATTTCTGTATTCAATAATTTTATCCATCAATTTATAACCTGATAATTTTTTATCTTCATCAGATAAAAATTCCATCTCATTAATGATATTACCAAGTCTTTTTTGAATTTCCTCTTCGGATAATTTTTCTTTTTCAATGTTAAAACCTAAAGTATTTGTCAATTTTAAAAGAATTGAGGCATATTTTTTTGCATGTTCTATATTTTTTTCATTAACTGCTTTATTTGCATTTGTAGCGGTATCAAATATTACCGCAAGCGCCTTTGAAGTATTTAAATCATTATCCATTGCCTCTTTAAACAAAGATACTTCTTCACTCTCCATAATATCTAAAAGATTATCTTTTCCCGTATATTTTAATACTTCATTTACCGCAGTTTGAATTCTTTTCCAGCCTGCTTTTGCCCCGTCTAAAGCCTCGGGAGAAAATTCAACAGGCATTCTATAGTGATTAGTCAAAATAAAAAACCTTATTGTATTTGAATCGTAATTTGCAAGCATATCATTTATGGTAACAAAGTTTTTTAAGGATTTGGACATTTTTTCTTTATTTATGGTTACAAAACCGTTATGCAGCCAATAATTTACAAATTTACATCCGTTTGCACACTCGGATTGCGCAATTTCATTCTCATGATGAGGGAAAATTAAATCAGCACCGCCTGCGTGAATATCTATTTGCTTTCCTAAGTATTTTCTGGACATTGCACTGCATTCAATATGCCAGCCGGGTCTGCCTTTCCCCCAAGGGCTGTTATAACCGAATTCTTCATCTTTTTTCCATAAAGCAAAATCTAAGACATCTTCTTTCTTATCCGATGTTTCTACTCTTGCACCTGCGATTAAATCTTCTATCGGCTGTTTGCTGAGTTTTCCGTAATTTTTAAATTTTTTTACTCTGAAATAAACGTCCCCGTCAACTTCATATGCAAAATCGTTATTTATTAAGTCTTTAATTATTGAAATCATTTCGCCTAATGTTTTGGTGGCAAACGGTTCAACATCAGGTTTTAATACATTCAATTTATTCATTGCCTCGGCAAATATTTCATAATATCTTCTTGATATAACTTCTGCGGTGGTATTTTCTTCTTTTGCTTTTTTTAATATTTTATCATCCACATCTGTTATATTTCTGCAATATTTTACATCATAACCTGCAAATTTCAGATATCTGTATAGCATATCCCAGGTAATATAACATCTTGCATGCCCTAAGTGAGGGTAATCATAAACAGTAGGCCCGCAGACGTACATAGTTACCTTATTTCCCTCTATGGGTTTAAATTCTTCAAGTGAATTAGCATATGTATTAAATAATTTCATAAATAAAAATCCTTTTTTTTAATATTACTACAAAGGATTTTTATTTCATATTAACTAATTTGCTTTATAAAGAATTAAAATATTTTTGTCTGCATCATCTATTGTAATAGGAAGTTTGCAAGGCTTATTCTTTCCATCAACACCTTGTCGTTCAAGATAATATTTACCTTTTTCATCTATCTTGACAACATAAACTGATTTATCGGATGAACGTGCATTTTTAAATTTAGTACCGACTGATAACCCGTGTTTAAGCCCCTGTTTTATACCCGAACCATCAATATTTAACGGAATTTTATCTATTGCTCCGTCACATAAAACTTGTCCGTTGTTTTTATCAGTCAGGGTATTTCCATTGCTATCCTTTAACGGATTACCGTAATATTTTTTTGTTCTGTCCATTTTTTCTTCATTTGAACTTGTTGAACCGGATGAATCAATCAATGCTATAACGGCTGAATCATCATTATATCTCAATATTGCCTGAACAAATTCATTTTTCATAGGCAAAGTAACTGTTGCACCGTTATTTAATGCACTTAATTCTTTTTTATTTCTCAGGTTAGATATATCATTTACCGTTTTATAATGGTCTTGAACAAATGAATATTCAGGATTTTCCAAATATTCCCAATGAATAATATTTCTGTTTTGCTGTTCATAGTTTTTAGCTTTTGTTTCATCACCGGAGGCACCTGTTCTGTCGCCTGCAAAATCAGTAGGACTGCCCGGAAGTACCGTATACAATTTTGTTAATGTCTGCATTCTGTCAAAAGCAGGTTCTAAAATGTTCTTCAATAACTGTATTTCAATACTGTTTCTATCTGCAATTTTACCTTTTTGTTCAGCTTCATCCAATACAAGTTTTATTGCAATTTCAAAAGGACGAGTTCCAAATGCTTCGTTATTAAATTTCTTTCCTTTAAATTCACCGTATGCTAAATGACTAACTGCGGTTTTTAGTTTTTTATTAATATTTTCATCTTTAACAACCGCATCAATTGCATCATCCATTCTTAAGCCCATTGCAACCGATTTTCCGCTTACTTTATCAAATTTTATTTTATCAGTATCAGTCATTAAAACTTTAGAGGCAATCTTTTTAAAATCTTTATCCCTTGCAAGTGAAGTTTCATAATTATAAAGGTCACCGTTTTCTTTATTTGACAGTTCCTTTTTAACATCTTTTGCTTTCTTTTCTTTTAATCTTTTTATTTCATTTTGTAGTCTTTCTATTTCGGAATCAGATAAAGGAACAGTGTTAAATACATACATATTCAATGCTAAATGATGCATCATACGGCGCTTATCATGGTTATCATTGAATGTATAAGAGTTAACCACTCCATCAGCGGGACTTTGGAATAAAAATCCCGGATTGCCATCCCAGCCGCAATCCAATTTATTTAACAATTCAAAGTTTTTACTCTGTTCTGCCATCCAGCTTGTTTTGTCATTATCAGGATCATAATTACTGTATAATTGAGGAGGAAGAGTGAATAAATAATTATAGTTTGCTATTGATGTTATGCCTGTTTCATCCAAAAATTTCCTTTCCGCATCTCCGTCAGATGTATATTTTGCATTTTTATCCCGACTAATCAATGTGGCTAAATCTGTTATTTCTGCGGTTGTATATGCATGCGGATTTATTTTAAGCACTTCCTGATTATATTTCTTCCAAAAATCTAAAACTTGATCCCAGGCATTCATTATAGTTTCATAATCAGCCTTGACGAAATCAATCGGTGCTATATCTTTTGAAGCATCTATTCTCCAGCCCAAGCCGGATTCTGTTCTGTCTACAATAGCTTCTGCTATTTTAAAATCATCAACTGTAATGCCGTTAAATCTGTCTGTTAAATGCTTTTGTATATTGTGAATATCTTGTTCTGTTATATTGGCAATTCCATTTTTTAATGTATTTAATACGATATCAGATTCTTCTTCAAGGGTTTTACCGTCATATGGTATACCAATTGACTGCAATGTCATGTCTTCTTCATTAACGGCTGAAAAATCCAAATGTCCCCGGAGCGGTCCTTCCTCCGTAAATTTAATATCAGCTTTGGGGTTTAAAGCTTTTATAAATATGTATTTGGTTAACTCCGGTGTTACTTCATTTAATACATATTTCCCGTATGGAGTTATTTCTCCATCTTCCTCCAAACCGCTAATATTACTTACCATATTTTTTATCATCGGGGTTACGGAACCTGAATAGAAAGCTTCTACCTGTTCATATACTTTTTTATACTCATTAGGAAGATTCGGGTTGCCTGCTTTATATAAATCAAATCTTGATACACCAAGTTCATCCTCCGTATTTGCCTTCTTTGCCATATAAGGAGATGTTAAAACTCCAAGAAGATTATTTGATGCGGGAAGTGTTTCTAAAGGCATATCCATTGAATGTCTGAGAATATAATCAGTCAAATTATATGTATTCTTATCACCTGTTTTATTGATTGGCGCTCTTTCATCCGCTTCATCAAGAATTAGTGAATGATATTCATCATTTTTTATATTTTCTATTACTTCTTCATCAATGATTTCAAGGGTATATTTTGGCAAATCGCCGTTTCTTACCAAATCATTTATTGCGGTATAGTAATCAGATGAACCTTTTCTTGCCACCTTGAGTTTGTCTGCTATATATTCCATAAGTGTATCAGAAGGCAGTTTAGTCCAATATTTTCCGGAATTTAATGCATAATCCCTTACGGCAAGTGTACCTTTATATAAATCCTTTTTCACTTTTTCAATTTGCTCGGGAGTAAGCTTTACAAATCTTTCATTATCTTTTTTACTTACATAAAATAAGCTTTTTGCGATATCAACATTACCGTCCCATACTTCAAGCCCGCCGGCATTTGTTTTTTCAACAACATTAAAATTAGTGAAATCAGCTATTTGTTTTATTGTATCTATATCGGATAAAT
Organism: Candidatus Gastranaerophilales bacterium; assembly: GCA_947625305.1. GTDB lineage: Bacteria > Cyanobacteriota > Vampirovibrionia > Gastranaerophilales > Gastranaerophilaceae > Avigastranaerophilus. Next base: position 33,588 of record CANQNW010000002.1, read on the forward strand.
TTACCGAATTATTATTGTTTTTAGCTATTTCTTCAACATTTTTACGCAATTCAAACGGACTTACTTCAAGTGCAAAAGGATATACCGCATCATCATGTTTTGTTATATCGGTAATATTTTCCGTATTTTTATGTTTATATGTTACTAAATCCTTAGGAGAATTTGATTGTTTTTGTTCCTCATCTGCCAGTCTGTCATCATAAAATTGAATATATGTAGGTTTTTTAGGATTATAATCAGGATTTGATTCAGAATACTCTCCATTTTTTAATGTAAAAGGAGCATTTATTATTTTCATTCTTGTAAATTTAGACTCGGAAGGAAGTATACCTAAAGAAATTTTATCCGAGGCTCTAAACATATTTTTAGAATATGAGTCAGAACCTTTTCTAAGCAGTTCGGACAAATGAATTCCCTGCAATCCTTCATTAACAAGTGCGGCATCTGCTATCCAGTTCATATTATGTTTAAATAACTCTATTTGGAATAATTTAAAATCATCCTCCGTGCCGAAATCAGGCGAAATTTGATATGCGTTTTCCGTCCAATATTTATGGGAGGAAACCTGATCTTTAGTAAACGGGGTTCCTACTATTCTTTTTATTCCTTCTTGTTCAAGCCGGGGTAATCTTGCTATAATACCGTAAAAATTACCGCCTAATTTGTTTGCGTGCGTTCTTACACTTTCAAGTGCTTCTTTTCTTGCTTTTTGATTTAATACTGGCTTTCCTTTAACACCCTCCATCCCCGGGTAATAAATATCAGGCATGATTAACTGCATTGCCCCGTTTTTATTAATTGATGCCCTGTTATTTAATATTATATTGTATTTATCATCCTTTTCATTTGTGAAAATTCCTGAAACAAGACCGTTATCAAACGCATATGATACATTATTTTTATCTTTCTTTTCCGTTAATTTATAACGGTAGGCAAAACCTTCTTTCGCCATATTATACTTAGTTAAATCTACATTTATTCTGCCATCCTGCATTTCAAGTGCATCTATTAATTCTCCGGGAATTATATTGCCTTGTTCATCCTTATTCAGGCTGTAAAGTTCCAATTCACATTTATATTTGTCCAAATCGAACAAATAATTAAAGTGATGCATTATTTGCCCGTTCTTATCAGGGGCTTTGGAATATGCACCAAATGCAACTTTTTTTGAATTAATCCCGTTATTTTGAATATTCAATTTTTACTCCTTTTTCATGCAGAAAATCCATATTGTTTTAATACCAATAAAGCACATTTATTGCTGATTTGTGATTTCTTTTTAACAAAAATTTACATATATTTTTTGTAAAATTTTGTAAAAATTATTCCGAAAAATTGTATTAATATAACAATTCCCCTTATGTTCAAACATTAAACAAACATTGGAGAAAATATGCATATTACACCTGTTCAAAACTATTCATTTACTTTAAGGAAACAGCAGAAAAATAATCCTTCCTTTTGTTCATTTAAATTATTTATAGATACTTTTGAAAAAGTATGGAAGGAAAAAGAAGCTCAAAGAAAAGCCGAACAAGAAGAAAAAGGCCCTTTGCTTGACAGAATAATTAATTTTATTAAAGAACCGGAAGTTCCTTATAATATAAAACCTATATCATATGAAAGTCCGACAGAATTTGCACAAAATATTTCCAACGGTTTAAAAGAGGTAACCAAGATAAATATTCCTCCTCAGAATTTTAAAAATATAATGTCGCCTGAAGAATTTAAAGAATTACTGCCTGAATTAAAACAGGAAAATTTTACATATTCAGAACGCAATGAAGAAAGAGGAGTATATTTTGTTGATTTAGACTATCAATCAAATTTTTCAAACCGCAATAATCCCAATGTTTATGATATATTAGATAAACTGGCGGAATATTCCGATGAATATTACAAAAATGCAGGAAAAGATTTCATTTTTGCCCTCTCTGACAGAGATTCCATTGAAGGGCTTCAACATCTGGTAAGATTTATAGGGGAAGAACCCGAAAAATACCAACATCTTAAATTTATTCCCGCAATAAAACTGACATTTGCTCATCCTGCCCCGACTTCAAAAATAGGTTATGAAAACAGTGAAATGCTGGTGTATGGAATAAATCCTTTTTCAAAAAATTTAATAAATTTTGTAGATAATATTATTCAAAAAAGAAGGACAATGGTTCTTGAATTTATACGAAAAGTCAATAAATTATACCCTGAATTTTCATATAATATTTTGGAATTTGCAGAACAAAATAAACTTAAATACTATAGGGATTATACAATTTCCAACCTCTATTGGAGGGCAAGAGAGTATGCCGAAACAAAAGGCGACCTTGAGATAAAAAGTATTAAAATGGTGCCTGAAAAAATTGTAGCGGAGGCTGAAACCATTTTAAATCAATTAAGCAGTCTGCATACAGGTTCTACGGAAGAATTTTCCGCACTTGGCACTCAAATTATAGATGAAGACTCGGATTTAAATAAAAAAATAAAAGAAGTGTTTCACGAATATTCGACACATATGGATGAAGATAAAGGAAAAGTTGTTTCTTATGCGGAAAATTTATACAATGACATGATTGATTGTTTGGATAAAGAACCGCAAAAGCCCGTTTTGGCGATTGCCTCACCATACTACTTATCTCATTATTTTGAAGAACGTTATCCCAAAACATTTGATAATGTGGTGGAATTTATAAATAAAATACAAAAAGAATCAAAAGGAATGCTGTGTGCATTTGAATCGGTTGTACCCGCATACGGAATTGACAGACATCTTTCCTCCGAACAAATAAGAAGATTTAATAACTACATTAGGGAGCATACCGATTTATATGAAGTCGGCGGAAGTTTTGATACGGTTAAACTGAAACCGAAACCGGAAGAAAAATAATTACAGACTGTCAGATTTTATTTTTAAATTTAGAACTTAATTGTCCGCAGGCAGCATCGATGTCGTTGCCTCGTTCAAGTCTTATTGTTACTTTTTTACCGGATGCTTCCAATATATATTTGAATTTTAATACGGCGTCTTTAGAGGGTCTTTTAAAATCACTTTTCTCATTTTCGTTATAAACAATAAGATTTACATTGCTCTTGAGCCTTGAAATTGCATAAGCAAGTTCTTTTGCGTCATTTACGGAATCATTTACTCCTTTAATCAAAACATATTCAATAGTAACTCTCCTGCCTGTTTTATCCGTATAATTTTTTAAAGCGGATAAAAGTTCATCAAACCCGTATTTTTTTGCAACAGGCATAATTGTTTCTCTTGTCTTTTGATTTCCCGAGTGAAGTGAAATTGCAAGAGTTGATTGAAAATCCATTTCGGCAAGTTTATTAATTTGAGGAATAATCCCGCAGGTTGAAACGGTAATTCGTCTTGCTCCGATTTGAAAATATTCCCTAAACATATTAACCGATTTAATAAAATTATCAAAATTTAATAAGGGTTCACCCTGCCCCATATATACAATATTTGTAACTTTTAAATTAGTATCCGCCTGAATTAAAAATATCTGCTGAATAATTTCAACCGCCGATAAATTTCTTTTAAACCCGAGTTTTGCCGTTGCACAAAAACTGCAACCCATAGGGCATCCCACCTGAGTTGAAATGCAGGCAGTTAAATTAGCTCTATTGTCAAAACGCATTAAAACTGCTTCTGCATATTCACCGTCAGAAAATTCAAACAAATATTTAATTGTTGAATCTCTGCTTATCTGCTTATCTTTTATTTTGACCGTTGTGATAAGAGCCTTTTCTTTTAATAATTCCCTTGTCGATAAAGACAAATCAGTCATATCATCAAAATTATTTACCGATTTTAAATAAATCCAATTATATAATTGTTTTGCACGAAATTTCGACTGATTATTATCAGTCATAAAAGATTCAATTTCGCTCAAGCTTTTTCCGACAAGTTCAAATTTATCCATGGCGCAAACTATTTTAACATAAAAACACAAATGTTTGTTTTTAAAAATGTTCGTGGTAATATTATTGTTGAACATATTAAGTCAAGGAGAAAGACATTGAGAAGTTACGAATTATTATCAATAATCAAGCCTAATATTGATTCTGAAGAATATGATAAACTTTGCTCAAAAATTGAAGAAACAATTACTTCATTAGAAGGCAAAGTTACATCAACTGATAAAATGGGCAGAAAAAAATTGTCTTACGATATTAAAGACTTTAGAGACGGCTACTTTGTAGTACACAACTTTACAATGGAACCTAATCAGGTTGAAAAATTCAACAGACAATTAAGATTAAATGAAAACATATTAAGAATTATGCTTCTTGAAACATCAGAAGTAAAAGCATAACAAATCGGAGAAAATTATGTCAATAGCAAAAGCGGTATTATCAGGTACGGTATACAGAAATCCCGAAAAAAGATTTACGGGGAATAATATTCCCGTGACCTCTTTCACTTTAAATATTGACGAAAAAGAAACTTCTTTGATAAGAGTTATTGCACGAGGAAATAATGCGGATTTATTGGAATCTGCAGTTTCTAAAGGTGATAAGGTTGTAGTGGAAGGCAGACTTCAAGTTGCATCCGTTCAAAGTGATGACGGAACCGAAAAGAAAGTTATGGAACTTGATATGACAAGCTTTGAAGTTGTAAATTCTTCTAAATCTGTATCGCCATCATCTTCTTCCTCCGATACATCAGATGTTGTTAAATTTTCCGAAAAAGAAATGGATGATGTATTAATAGGTGAAGAAGAGATTCCGTTTTAGAAAAGAGTAAAGGAAAAAACAATGGCAAAAGAACAATTAGACAAAAAGAAAAGAAAAAATTGCAGTTTTTGTGCAGATAAAGTAACCGAAATCGATTACAAAGATGCTCAAAAATTAAGAAAATACTTAACTGAAGCAGGTAAAATCCTCCCCAGAAGAATAACGGGAACCTGCGCAGCTCACCAAAGAATGCTTGCTAAAGCTGTTAAAAAAGCAAGAGAAGTTTCTTTATTATGCTATGTTTATGAAGGTTAAACTTAATAATTTCTTCAAACGAAAGAGAACTTAAAAAATTAAGTTCTCTTTTTTATTGTATAAAATCAGTCCTTAAGAATATGAACAGAGGACCCTGTTATTACATCAGATGAATAATTAGTCGGAACAGGATTATGATAAAATCCGTAGGGAGTATTATATGCAGGGCGGATATGATTATGAGGGATATGTCTTAAATTATGGTTATGCGGGAAATATCTGTTATTAAAGTTTGGACGGTATCCCATAGGGAAATTGTGATTATTAAAAAAACCGTTATGATATGTGTTATGATACGGGCAATAGGAATTTGCACCGTTAAAAAAGTTCCATAATCCGTTTCCGTAATTACTGCTTGAATATCCGTAAGAATTAACGGAGGGTGTAAACCCTGTCATGTTTCCGCCCGTGAACCCTGATGATATACTGTTCCATACTCGTTTTACAGGGTTTTGCTTTACTCCGGGATAAAAAGTATCATTATCTGCTAACATCGCAGGATTTTTTGAAACAGATGCCATTTGTGAAATCATATCAAGCCTTGTATCAATGTCGCCTGATTGTGTCATTCCGAATAAATCGTTTTCAAGCCTTATTAATCTTGATGATAAGCTGTCATCTTCAAAAGTTTGACCGTATCTGTTCATTTCAATATCGGCAAGCTGTTCATCCGAATAACATCCGCCCGATAATGCCGTTAATAATACGCATATGATAGTAATTGCAGATTTTAAAAACATTTTCTTCTCCTCTTTGTAAATGTAGAAGAAAATTTAACGGCAAATAATAGTCATAAAGCTAAAAATTAGTATAATTATTCTAAATTCTTTAAAATAAAAATAGTTTCGTTTACATTAGTAAGCAGACTTTCGAGTTTGGAGTTTAGACTTTCCTTAGTATAGATATTATTTGAAGAAGTATAAGGAAGATATTTTTCATAAGCAAGCCCTTGAGTTCTAAAGTTAGCTGTTTCCCGCGCCTCGGCAGAAAGAGTTATTATTCGGTTGTAAGATAAATAATTGCTCTCGGGTTTATCTTTATATTCCTGCTTAATATACTCAACATTATCAATAAAATTACTTACAATAGCGTTAAATAATTGAATATCACCGTTTGTGTTAAGGCACTTCCTTAGTTTTTCAAGAATAATTATTACATCATTGATGTCATTAAAATACTTTGTAGTTTTATCTTTTTTTATAATTATATCAACATAACTATCATTATTTCTTGGAATAGGTCTCAGCTGGTTTTCGTTCTGTTTATCAAGTTCTTCAACAGAATATGGGGCGCTTGCATTTTCAGAACTCTGCTTTTTCATATATTCAAATTCTGCTTCAACATTAGGCAAAGTACCTACATATCCCGCGCCGGTCGTAATTACAGCGGTTATAAATAACAACATTACTGTTAAAATCTTTTTCATACTTTTATTATACTTATATTTTAAAGAAAGTGAATAAATTCATATACATTTTGTATTTCATTTAAATATAAAATATGCTCTAATAAATATATGAAAAAAATACTGTGTTTTATATTAATAATATCTGCATGTTTTCTGCTGACCTCCTGCGGAAAAAAAGAGGTTGAAAGCAGATATGATAAAATAATAAAAAGGGATTACCTGATTGCAGGAGTTAAAACGGATTCTCCTCCGTTCGGATTTATAAATAATGAAACACAACAGCCTGACGGATTTGATATTGATGTTGTTAAATATATAGCTGAAGATATTTTAGGCAGCGACAGAAAAGTAGAATATGTAAGTGTAACACCTGAAAACCGAATAGAAAAACTAACTTCGGGCGAAGTTGATATAATAGCGGCAACAATGTCAGCTACTCCGCAAAGGCAATATTTAATAGATTTATCAGAACCATATTTTATTGCAGGGCAGACAGCCCTTGTAAAAAAAGACAGTGATATATATACATTTGCAGATTTAAAAAATAAAACAATAATTGTCATACTGGGAACAACTACAGAAAAAAATATAAGACGAATAATTCCGATGGTAAAAATTATCGGATACACAAACTATACTGATGCATTTAAAGCATTTATAAACGGACAAGGCGATGCCATAAGCACCGATAACACAATTTTATCAGGTTTGTTAGCAACGCATTCCGAATACAGAATGTTAAAAAATAAAATTTCAAAAGAGCCTTATGTCATAGGAATAAGGAAACCTGATGAAAATGAAGATGACAGACTCAAACGAAATATAGATATTATAATAACCAGAATGCACAAAGACGGCACATTAAAACAATTAAAACAAAAATGGAATTTAAAATAAACCAGTTACAAATTGTAAAAAAAAATAAAGAATACTAAAGATTTTTTTTATGCGTGACGTTTTATACAATATAGATTTGAGGAAAATAGAGTAAAAATAAAATGAACATAGAAAAAAATAATGAAATTCCATCTTTTGTTCAAAATCAGAACAATAAAATAAGTCCTAAAATAAAACCTGCAAAGAGCGAAGAAAAAAAGACACAGGCAAATGCACAAGATGGGCTTGCCACATACGGGAAAGCACAAATAAATTTAACATCTCCTGCCGAATTAAAAGCGGAAAGATATAAGGAATATGTACAAAAAGAACTTGAAACTTTATATCCCAATGATGAAAATACGGAAAAAATTATAAAAGAAGCTCAAACAGAAGAAATTGAAGGATTTCAAATACTGGAGGAACTTTTAAAAGGTCCTTCTTTAACGTCAAAGGATTTATTTAACGAAATAAGAGAATATTTATGGGTATTTAAAAATTTATATGAAGACAAAAATGTGCATTCAACAGAAATTGCACTAAAGTTAATAAAAGATAAAATACAAAAAGAAAATGAAATAAAGAAAATAATAGAAAATAACAAATACGCACAAACAATGCTGAGTTCAGGTAAATATTCTTTACAGAACCTTAAGATTCTTGCAACCTTCCTTACGCCCCGAGAATTTAAAATTGCGACGATATTAGGAAATAGTCATGTTTGTAGAAAGGAAGTAAATTCAAAAAACGGCACACCGATAGATACTATGATGCTAATGGAGGAAGCAGGTTTATACAGAAAATTATCAGAGTACATTAATCAAGATAATATAAACAAATTGATGAAGGACGGAGTTTTTCTTTATGATGCCGTAACAATTAATTATGAAAATGATATACGAGAATTATATGAAAAATTTTTAGAAGAAGGGAATACCCCGAAAACAGCTTCAATATTAGCAAATATAAATAATATAAATGATTATGATACGGAAGATATAAAAAATTTAATAAATTCCGTTTCACGGATAAGCGAAACGAGTGAATCAGATATCGCCAATGCTGTTCAAGCGGTACTTGAAATTCCCGACATGGATTTAAAATCATTTAACGAGTACATTTCAAAAATTAACATAATAAATCTGATAAAAGCAGCACCTACAATGGCAAACTTTAAATTTGAAGAAATGATGACCTTTTTATCACATCATTACAAATTAAATCCGAATAAAACGACTTTTAATAAAGATGAATTAAACTATGGAAATTTAACTGATTATATTAAACACAATGTTTTATATGCTGATAAATTAACCGATATATTAAGCAAATATCCGAATACACCGAGAGAAATCGGTGAGCTGCCTGAGGACTGGCTTAATAACATTCCCGAAGAAGAGCGCTCAAGTGTTAAAGAAGGAGTATATAATGCAATAAGCGAATTTCAAGAAACAAAATATATACCGGGACTTGAAAATAATCTGACAAAAATATTAGGGAAGAAAACAAAAATAGACCCCGAAGGCCACAAAGGAACTTTTGGTACGGTATACCAAATAAGTGTAGAAGGGGCTGAAGATAAAGCTTTAAAAATATTCCACACCGAAACCATTCCTATGCGCGATGTTCATGGTGAACACATAGAACCGCAAATGGGATTATTTACAAATCAGCATTCAAATGATTTTGTTAAAATGTATTGCGGAAGAATTTCAGGTATGCATAATTCTGACAGTTTCTTACTTTCTCAATATTTATCTAAAGACACCATCCCCTATAATCAAACAGCGTCTGAAGACGGTTACGTATTCATTTCAAATGATTTGGCAATGAATAATAATGTTATAAACAAAAAAATAATAGACTTTGGCGATGTTGATGTATATAAATTAAATGATTAATCAAAAAAGTTTCTTATTAATGAATTATATCTTCTGCCAATTTTTTACTTATTAAATCCCAAGCAATTTTGTTAGGATGATAGCCGTCAGGGTCCGTATATTTTTTATCTTTAAGATTTGCATTAACTAAATCATCAGCATCAATAACCGTTATACCTTCTTTTTTAAGTTCTTCCCATCTGTCGGTTTCTATAAACCACCTGTCAAACCCGTCATTTCCGTCATATTTTAATACTATAAATTTTACATCCGGATATCTTGTTTTTAATATATTGTTTGATTCAATAAAATACTCTTTTATTAAATCAAAATTTTTATCGTGATTTTTGGGATTAAGCCTAATATAATACTCCAAATGAGTAAGCCATAATTTAACGGGATAAAATTTCCATAAAGGTACTAAAACTGCATTAATTTTTTTCAGTCTACCGTTTTTTATTTTATATCTTAAATATTCACCGTCTGACCAGGCATCATATACCAGTTTTTGTGTTCTTCTTGCATGGTCATTAATAAAAGTAAAAATTACATACTCGGGTTTTGGTAACTCATTGAAAATATCACCTTTTTCCAGTTGATAAAACATATGCTGAACACCCCAGGAAGGATATGCTCTGTTATAAACAGGTCTTTTCGTGTAATTTGAAAGTATATATCCAAAGGTTTCTTCAAAAGGTATTGTCCAATTTATTCCTATTCCGTATACAAAAGAGCATCCGAACAGCCAAACAGCCGGTTTTTTATACTCCATGCCCGCAGCAGGTCTGTATTTTCCATGCTGTTCAAACCATTTTATTGTTGTTTCATCGTAGAATTGAAATCTATGCCAAAACCATGAAGGGAACTGCGCGGCAGCTCTTGCCTCTTTCGGCATAAAAGCTAATTGATTTTGAATTATCATTCTATAACCTATATAATCCAATAATGCCAATAAAATTACAAATATTATAATCGGAAAAATTATTTTTTTCTTGAACATATCACACTCATTTTATATAATTTACTTATAATTCTACCATATTCGGATTAAAAATGAATAACAAAGTCGCAAAATTAATAAATATCATATACTATCTTATACTTATATTTATTATAATAATAGGGATTATTTACAGAACTGAAATTTGGTTATATGAACTTGGCTTTTTTGGGGATGAAGGGCCATTAGTCGTTAATATACAAACAAGGAATATATTTGAACTTATTTTATCGGCAAAAGAAGATATTATGAGTGCTCCATATTGTTTTTTAGCTTTTTCAAAGATAATTTACCACTTTTTCGGATTTAATGAAACGGCTTTAAGGTTTACTTCTTATATTTCAGGTATATTATCTGTTTTATTAATCCCATTTTTATGCCAAAAACTGTTTAAATTCAAAGAAATCAGTTTAATACTTCTTCCGATTTTTATTTTTAATAAACAATTATGTTATTATTCTATGCAATTTAAACAATACTCCCTGGATGTTTTTTGCACATTATTAATTTTATATTTATTTTTATGTTTTAAAGATAAAATTACGGATAAGAAATCCGCAATATTAACAGGTATATTTTTCGGGTTAACAGGCTATTTCAGTTTCCCTGCTATTTTTATTGTTATTCCGATGTGTATGTTTTTTATTTTTAATTTTTTAAAAAGCAAAAAATGGAAAGAAATTATATTTATATCACTGCCTTTTATAATATTATTGGGACTTGAATATTTACTTGCATTTCATGATACTTTAGATAGCGGAATATTGGACAGTTGGAGCAGATATGACAATATATTCCAATCTTTTCAAATGTTTAAGGAATATTTAAAATATACTTTTATATTTAACATTGATAAAAATATAAGTTTTGCTTTATTTATATCAGGAATTTTATATCTTTTTATAAAAGAAAGATGTTTACTTTTTATACTGTCTGCACCAATTCTTATAAATTCAATTTCAGGTTATTTCGGATATTATCCTTGCAATGTAACTCGTGTAATATTATATTCAAGTCCGATTATTATAATTATTTGTTTGAAAATATTTGATATTTTAGGAATAAATATAATAAAAAAGAATATAATACTTAATTCTTTAGTTTCATTATTAATAATATCAATAGGCATATATCTGTTTATATATTTTAACTCGGGTAAACTTACCCCTTTAATACTTAATGGAAATAAATGTTATTTTTATATATGTAATTCAAAGGAATATGTAAAAAAACTGGAAACAAAAACTGTTCTGCCTGATGATATTGTATATGTGGACAGGCAAGGCGAAGCTGCTTTTAATCTATATGATAAAGGTTTAAAGTATACTAAAACGAATGTCATATACCAATCAGTACCTGATGTATTTTCTATATCCGATAAAAGAGACAATATTGTAAACAGGATATCAAATATTAACGAAATCCCCAAAAACAGCTATATATATTTCTATAATACAAAGTTATATGATTATTATGACGAAATGGATAAACTTGAAGAGTGGATAAAAGAAAATACAATTATTCTATCTAAAGAAACAGATGATATAGGCGATTTTATTTACGTAAAAAAGATTAAATAAATATTATATTCCGCATTCCGCAATTATATCTTTAAAGTCAGATACAAGAACTTGAGCAAATACTTTAGGATCAATCTGCGTAGCAATTAATGTCATAACCTCCTGAGGTAAATCTTCTACCATTGGAAGAAGTTCTTCTGTTTCCAAAACCGTTAAAGATTTTAATATTTCTTCTTTTTCCATTGTCCTGAAAGGAAACGTCATTGCATCAGCTGAAAATTCTTGGAATAATTCAGGTTTTTCTTTGAGTATTCCTAATATTAATTCTCTTTTGCCCTCAACTTCCATATTTAATATGGTATTTTTATATTCATCATCCTTCATAGAAGACATTTTTTTTAGGATTGTATCTTTATCTTCATAACAAGCCTGACCTGTAGTTTTTTCCATCATTTTTTGAAGATTATATTCATCGACATACATTATTCCTTTATTTAAAATATTTCTGTCAATTTTATTTGAATTTAAAAATTCATCCATATATTTTTCAGGAATTGATTTTAAAAATTTATCGGGAGACATCTTTTTTAAAACGACTTTGGAAAGTGCCTCGGGTTCAAGTTTTTTCATCAAGGCAATTATCATTTCCTGATTAAAAATACTAAGCCCTAACACTATTTGATAAGGCTCTAATAATGCCATTATATTAGTTAAGTCATCTTTATTCATATTTGACAGGATTAAAAATCTGTTTCTGGGATTAACCAACTGAAATAATTCCACCAATTTAGAAGGATCTTTTGTAATTTGCATCATAAAACCGGCTGCAAGCGGATTTCCTTTTTCGGCTTCCAGTTCCATTATTTCTTTGATGCTTTTATTACGATACATTTCAAGTGAACTTGAACTTATATTGTAATATTTACTTAAATAAGATAAATTTAAATCTAATGTAATCATATCTGCTCGTATTTATACGTATCCTTATATATATTAAAAAATTTTTTCATGAAAAAATTTAAGAATTTGAAGAAAATGTTATAAAATTTTACAATTATATTTTATAATTTATAATATTGTCAGGCAGATTATGAAAAACACATTTAAAACATTTTTAATATTACTTTTAATATCTTTTACGGCAAATTGTTGTTTTGCCGAGCAGTCTTTTGAAGATAAAAAAAAGGAAATTATAGCATTATATAATTCAAATAATCTTCAGGAGGCTTATAATATGATATCTAAAATAACTGAAGATGAAAGAGATTATGAAATTTGGTATCTTCTGGGCAATTTATCGCAAGATTTTAATAATGATACAAATGCGGTTTTTTTCCTTCAAAAATCAATAATCATGAAACCTGATTTTGATAAAGCGCATTATAATCTCGGAAATATTTATTTAAAGGAAAAGAAATATAACAGTGCAATAAAAGAATATAAGCTTGCAATTAAGTATAAAAAAGATTTTCCTTATTATTATTATAATTTAGGGTGTGCATATCTTGGGCAGAATGATTATAAAGAGGCAAAATCTGCCTTTGAAAAAGCCATTAAATTAAAAAATGACAATGCGGATTTTTATTATAATCTTGCACTTGCTCTTAAAAACTTAAACGAAGAAAAAGCAGCAAAAGAAACACTTGATAAATATAATCAGTTAAAAGAAGAAGAAAAATAAATGTACGACTATTTAAAAGGACAGCTTGTAAGTAAACAAATAAATTCTTATAGAGGCACTCATATTGTTTTAGATGTTAATAATGTCGGTTATTTAATACATACAGGCATTAGAACCGTTGAAAAACTATCTGAAGGCGAGGTTAAAATTTATGTATCTTTAAGCCATAAGGAAGATTCAATGAGCCTTACGGGCTTTATAACAAAAGAAGAACGGGATATTTTTAATATTCTGCAAAGTGTATCAGGCATAGGCATTAAACTTGCACTTTTAATCTTGGATGAATTTTCAATATCGGAGCTTATAGACATAATGATAAGGGAAGATTTTAAAGAACTTTCAAGGGCTAAAGGTGTCGGAGCAAAGGTTGCTCAAAAAATAATACTTGAACTTAAAGATAAATTAATTAATTGGTCTAATGTAACCCCTGTCGATGTTGCTGATATTAAAACGTCAAAAGATGTTAATCAGGAAACGGTTATGGAAGTGCAATCCGTACTAATTTCACTCGGATACACAAGCAGTGAATCTAAAACAGCGATACAGGAAATATTAAAATATAAAAAAGACTGCACAAAGACTGAAGATATATTAAAATATTCACTTGAATTTTTATCAAGACAAGCATAAAAGAGGCAAAAAAAATGAAAATATTATATGCTGCATTTGAACTTGCTCCGTTTACAAAAGTCGGAGGGCTGGCGGATGTTATGGGATCGCTTCCTAAGTATATAGAAGAGGAGGGAACTGAAATTGCAATATTTACTCCGTTAATCGGCAGTATAGATAAAGCAAAATATAATATTAAAGAACTTGAAAATTCAAGAATGCAGTTAAGATTTGGTTATGCTGAATACGTGTTTACCCTTTCAATGTGCAAACTCCCCGGGACAAATATAAACGTATTTTTTATTGATAACCCTAAATTTTATTCCTGTTTTAACTGTGTATATCCTCAAGGAATTGACAGCTGGTACGAGCAGGAAAGGTTTATTTGTTTTTCAAAAGCTGTTTTAGAGTATGCAAGAGCCTTAAATTTTAAACCCGATATAATACACTGCAACGACTGGCATACGGCAATGATTCCCGTTTGGATAAAAACATCATATAAGAATGATGAATTTTTTAAAAATGCAAAAACGGTATTTTCTATTCATAATTTAGCATACCAAGGCAGGTATTTTCCTGAAATATTGGATTTTGCAGGAATATCAAGAAATGAAACTTATCATCAAGACGGACTTGAACACTGGGGAAATCTTGTTTGGATGAAGGGTGCAATTAATTATTCCGATAAAATTATAGCGGTATCCCCTAAATATGCGCAGGAAATTTTAACCTATGACTACGGTGAAGGTATGGACTGGGCATTAAGGAACAATCAATATAAGCTTGAAGGGATATTAAACGGAATTGATTATAATGAATTTAACCCCGACACAGACAAACATATAAGGTATAATTACAACATAAACAGTATAGAAAATAAAGAAAAATGCAAGAGAGATATATTAAAAGACTATTGGCTTGAATATAAAAAGGATAGACCATTAATTGCCATAATATCAAGGCTTGTGGAACAAAAAGGAATTGACCTTTTAAAATTTGTAGAAAATGAATTAAGAGAACTCAATGCGGATATTATAGTTCTCGGAACCGGCGAAAAAAGGTATGAGGACTTTTTTGTCTGGCTGAGTTATAACTCAAAAAATATAAGGGCAAGAATAGAATACAGAGCTGACCTATGCAATAAAATTTATGCGGGAGCAGATATGTTTTTAATGCCGTCAAGGTTTGAGCCTTGCGGATTATCCCAGTTAATTGCTTTAAAATACGGTACAATACCGATAGTAAGGGCAACAGGCGGACTTGATGACACAATAAATGCGTACCCGAATGAAAACGCAGACGGATTTAAATTCTATAATTATAATGCACACGATATGCTCGGTACAATCCGATATGCAATAAATACTTATAAAAACAAAAAAGAATGGCAAAAATTAATTAAAAATGCTATGAGTGTTGATTTTTCGTGGGCAAAAAGCGCCCAAAGGTACAAAGAAATTTATAAAACCCTGTAAAATTATTTACATGTCCCTATAACCTTTGCTGCATCATATCCACAGGCAGCTGGGTTTGTTGAATAGCAGGGTACTGTTCTGCATTTCATATATTGCCACAACTGTCCGGAAGAACATGTTGTATACCAATTAGAACAAGTATCCGCAAGTAACGGATCTTCTATAACATCATTATACAAATCCAGTATTTGTTCTTCAGATAGATTTTCTACACCATCAAATTCCATTAACGATACCTCATCTTAATTTCGCAATGTATATATACATTTAAAACAGATTAATTCTATTTTAAATAATATAAATTCTACTGTCAATAGGTTTACTCTATTTTAAATAATAATATTATAGAAAAATGAACATAAAAAAGAATTTTGGAAAAAGAATAAAAGAAAAAAGACTGGAAAAAGAACTAACACAAGAAGAACTGGCAGAAAAAATAGGTATATCACCTAAAAGTTTAAGCCAGATAGAATTAGGCAACAATTTTGTGTCTGCGGAAAATCTTGATGCTATCTGTCAAGCACTCTCAATTTCTCCAAGAGTATTGTTTGATTTTGATATAAATGAAAATACAAAAGCAGAATATTTAAACTACATAAATAACAGAATTTCTAATAATAATAAACTTTTAAATTATGTATATAAATTATTAATGCTGATAGATTAGATATTAATAGTATCGTAAACTCGTTTAATTTCTTTAATATCCTGCCACATAAGCCACTTAGGACTGCCTTTTTCTCGGGAGTCATTCCTCAGCAGATATGAAGGATGAAAAATAGGCATCATTTTTGAGCCGTACGGGCCGTCAAACCACTGACCCCGAACTTTCGTTATTCCGCCTTTATCGGGAAGAAAAGTATTTAAGGCAACTCTTCCGCAGATAAGAATAATTTTAGGCTTTAGTATTTCAAGCTGGGAATCAAGATACTCTTTGCAGGCAGTTTTTTCTTCAGGCAGAGGGTCACGATTTTCGGGCGGTCTGCATTTTATCGTATTACATATATATACATCTTTTCTTCTTGATAATCCGACGCATTCAAATATTTTATCCAATAATTGTCCCGCCCTGCCCACAAACGGCTCGCCTTTTTGATCTTCCCAATACCCGGGGGCTTCACCCACTAAAACCATTTTATGATTTGGAATGCCCGAGGAAAATACAACATTTGTCCTTGTTTTGGACAATGCGCATTTTTCACATTTTAAACATTTTTGTTTTATTAATTCCAACTCTTCCTGCATAAATTAATAATATCACAGGAACTTTTAACTTGCATTTTTATCTGATTAATAAGATTGACTTTTTTTATTTGGAGTATAATTAAAGGGAAAGAATAAGGTGTAGATTATTATGTGGAATTATTCGGAAACAGTTATGGATCATTACAGGAACCCGAGAAATGCGGGTTCAATAGAAGATGCTGATGCAATAGGAGAAGCAGGCTCTCTGTCATGCGGAGATATGCTTAAATTATATTTAAAAGTCGATGATAAAGGGATTATAACGGATGCGAAATTCCAAACCTTCGGGTGCGGAAGTGCTGTTGCAAGTTCAAGTATAATGACCGAAATGATTATAGGCAAACACATTGATGAGGCAAGAAAATTAACAAATAAAGAAATAGCGGAAGCTTTAGGGGGACTGCCTCCTGAGAAAATGCACTGTTCCGTTATGGGGCATGAGGCACTTGAAGCAGCTATCGCTAACTATTATCACGAAGATGTTAAACCTCATACAGATGAAGAACTTGTTTGTACATGCTTTGATATTACAAAATCCTTTCTAATTGAAGAAATTAAAAATAACAACTTAAAAACTTTAGAGGATGTAATAAATTATACTAAAGCGGGTGGCGCTTGCGGAAGGTGCCAGGGTAAAATTAAAGAAATACTTGCAGAAGTTAACAGCGCTCAAAAAGAAGAAAAATTAACAAAAACTCAAATGATTATCAAAATTAACAATATCATTGAAAAATATATTTCCCCCGAACTTAGAAAAGACGGCGGAGATATTGAATTAATTGATGTTGATGAAAACAAAATAAAAGTTAAGTTAACAGGCAGATGCCAAGCATGCAACCGTTCTAAAATTACTTTAACTCATTTTGTAGAGGCAACTTTAAAACAACACATTAACGAAAATATAGAAATTATTCAGGTGTAGATATGTCAAATTCAAAACTCATATATTTAGATAACAACGCAACAACAAAGGTAGATGAACAGGTGCTTGAAGCAATGATGCCTTATTTCTGCCAATATTACGGCAATCCTTCCAGTATATATGAGTTTGGAGGACTAAACTCAAGAGTAATAAAAGACTCAAGAGAAACTTTAAGGGAATTTTTCGGGGCAAGAAGCTTGAAAGAAATATTCTTTACCGCCTCAGGCAGTGAAAGCGCCAATATGGCGATAAGAGGGATATTAGAACGAGATAAATCCAAAAATCATCTTATTACAACAAAAGTAGAACACCCATGTGTACTTAATCTTCATAAACAGCTTGAAAAAGAAGGATACAATGTAACGTATATAGGAGTAAACTCCGCTGGCGAACTGAATACGGATGAACTGTATGAGGCTGTTAACGAAAAAACGGCCCTCGTTTCCGTTATGTATGCTAATAATGAAACGGGTGTTATATTCCCCGTTGAAGAAATAGCACAAAAAGTAAAATCTAAAAATAAAGATACTAAAATATATGTAGATGCAGTGCAGGCTGCAGGCAAAATAAATCTTGATGTTGAAAATACTGAAATTGATATGATGGGGATTTCAGGACATAAATTCCATGCCCCAAAAGGAATAGGCGCATTATATGTTAAATCATCAGTTTTAATTTCACCGCTGATAATCGGCGGACATCAGGAAAACGGCAAGCGGGCAGGAACGGAGAATGTTCCCTCTATTGTCGGGCTTGCAAAAGCTGCCAGCCTCGCTCAAGATGCACTACCTTATGAAGCTACAAAAGTTAAAGAATTAAGAGATAAACTTGAAACAGGAATTTTATCAAAAATATATAATGCCAGATTAAACTCTTGCTCTAATAACAGAGTTCCTAATACTACAAATATCGGTTTTGAATATATTGAAGGTGAATTAATCCTTTTAAATTTAAATGATTTGGGAATATGCGCAAGTTCAGGAAGTGCTTGTACATCGGGCAGTCTTGACCCCAGCCACGTACTAAAAGCAATGGGAGTTCCTTTTACAGCCCTTCACGGCTCAATAAGGTTCAGCTTAAGCAGATATACTACAGAAGATGAAATCGATTATACCATAGCAAAAATGCCCGAAGTAGTTAATAAATTAACTGCACTATCACCGTTCCAAAAAGAACTTGCTGAACTAAAACGAAGAAAAGGAATTATTTAATATACAAATATCCTACTAAATTAAGGTCAATAGTACCATACATTAACCTTATTCTTTTATCATCGATGATTTTTGCATCACAAAAAGAAATCGTATCCTGCTCTAAATCCAACTCCGTTTGATGAGCCTCTACGGAAACAATTTTTGTTGTTCCTTGCGAAAGTTCCAGTATATAAGTATTATTACCCTGTTTATGACAGGATAATTTATAGTACCCGGGCGGAATGGCTTTGCCCGTATCATCACATGCCCATACGGGAATCATAACAGTTAACGTCTGGCTTAATTCATTATCAGGGTCTTGCGACATTGTAAATTCCTTAAGATACTCTTCATCGGACATAGGAGATAACGGTTTTACTTCGTCTCTTATTTTTTTCTGTTTTTTAGTCAAAGACCGCTCTTTAATCATTTCTATGGTCTTTTTTAATTTTGTATCCGTAACGGGTTTTTGATTTTCAAATCCTTTATTTAAAACCTTAGCACTTTCTCCCCACTGCTCTGATGGCGGGGTTAAACCATTTTCAGCGCCTAAAGCGTTTATTGAAAATATTAAACAAATTAATAATAATACAATTCTCATAATTATATATTACTTATTTTATTTATTATGTAAAGAATATTATAAAAATTTTTGTATCAATTTTTTAAACAATATGATATTATATAAATCGTAAAAAGAAAGGTGAAACTTATGACAAATCATAAAAATACAATTTTAATCGTTATCTCGGCAATATTACTTACTTATGCTTTTTTTATAGGAATTTTACCGGTAATTTTAACTAAATCATTCGATATCACAAAATTTGAAGAAAAATTTTATGATGCAACAAGCCTTGTTACAACTCTCGATGAGGTAGATTACAATATAAAACCAAACTTTGATGTAATTATTAAATTAAGAAATTTATCTTTAAAATATATTGATAATCAACCAATGTTTGATGCATCATCAATTGAATTAACTACAACACCTGCTGCCATATTCGGAAACACATTTAAAGTAAAAAATTTATATTTGAAAAACGTAAAATATGAAGATCAAATACTGCCTGAAGGTGAAAATAAACTTGCATTTTTACCGGGGGCTTTTGATTCTACTAAATTCGGTAAAAAGAATATTGTAATTGTACCCGGACCAATTAAAATTAAAAATCTTAAAATTAAATACATTACTCCAACAACATATGATGAAAAGAACTTTATAGATAAAGAATATTCAAATGCAGAAGTTAAAGAATTCTTATCAAATTACTCTTTTTCACACATTAAAATAAGATAAATAATGGTTAGGTTAGTCAAAGGAGAAAAAAATGAAAAAAACATTATTAACACTTACATTAGCAGCCTTTGTATGTTTAGCATATACAAATATTGCAAATGCAGCAACGGTTACAGTAACAAAACCAACGGTAAAAGTTAATACTAATGCTGAAGAATCTGTTATTTCTAAAAAAGTAAAAGAAATTGAACAAAAACAAAAAGATTTAGAAGCACAACATGCAAAAAAACAAGAAGAAGCTAAAGCTAAAAAAGAAGCAAGAGATAAAGAATTAAAAGAACAACAAGATGCCGTAAAAAAAGATATAGAAAAAGCTAAAAATGATGCTAAAGCTAAACAGGATGAATTAACAAATAAAATTAAATCATCACAAGACCAAGCAAAAGCAAAACAAACTGAAAATGCAAAAAAAGCAAAAGCTAAAAATGAACAAAGAAAAAAAGCAATTAATGATTTAAAAAATTCATTTAAAAATTAATTTAAAAAAGCCCCTTAATATAAGGGGCTTTTTTTTCACATATTTGACATAATTCAAGTCTCTAAGTTAAATTAATAAATATGATAGGAGGCATTATGAAAAAAATATTATTTACTTTAATTTTTTGTGCATTTTTTATAAATGTATATAATATTGAAGTTCAAGCAAAAGAAGAAGTTGTTACAATAGAAATTCCCGCATCTGAAATTGATACTATTGATGTAAAATACGAAAAACCAAAACAAAATCCGTCAAAAACAACAGATGCAATGAACGCAACTAAAAAAGCAGCAAATAAGACAGTTAGCGCAACAAAGGGCGCAACAAAAAAAACAGTTGATGCAACTAAAGATTTTACCGAAAAAACCGTGGATGGAGCCAAGGATATTTTTAATAATTTAAATCCGAATAAACCCGTCACTTTAGAAGAACTTGAAACTAAATCTCAAATCAGAATCTTAAAAAATGAAAGAAAAGGGCTAAAATCCGCTTATAATTCAAGAATAAAAGATATTGACGCAAAAATAAAAGCAACGGAAAATGCAACTAATTTATCTACAACTCAAAAACAAAACAGAGTTCACACACTAAATAAAGAAAAACTTGACTTAATTAATAAAAGAGATACGGCAATGGAAAAATACGATAAAAGAATTAAGGCAGTTAAAGAAAAATAAAAAAAGAGAGCTTTAGGCTCTCTTTTTTTTACAAGTTATTATCATTAAAGAATTTATATCCTTTTTCATATGCATTTACAAGAGTTTTTGAAAATCTTTTAGCGGTAGCCCAATAAGAAGTGTGTGCAAATAAAAAAGTTCTTCCGCTTTTTACATCAGAACTTTCATATATAAAACCTTTATCGGGTTTTATCTCTATATTAAGCTTGTCCTTTAAATCGGAATATGAAAAGTTATTACGCATAGTATAACTCATAGGGTCATCGGTATAATTTACGGTAAGCCAGAACATATCATTTTCAATTAAATATTTATAAAGCAATTTATTATAATAGTTTAAAGGGTAATCGGGGTTTGGCAGATTTGAATAAAACAGCGACAAGGGACTTGCAAAATTTATAATTCCCTTCACCGTATTTGCGGGAGAACAATACATTGAGGTATAATTATTTAATTTAGAATATTTAATATAAAAATCATCTGTATTTGTTATGGGAAATAAATCACCCTCAGCGCTAAATACTGCAAGGTTTAATTCTATAAGCGAATCAATACAGGTATTTTTCATCGGATGTTTTTTGATATATTCCAACAGTTGTTTATCGGTATTTTTATATGAATAGTAATCATAAAGATTAATATAAGGAAGTTTATTAAAAATATATTCATATGAAATAAATGCTCCTGCACTGTACCCCATTAAAATAACACTCTTACCGTTTTTAGAATTTACAGATATTTGTTTATGCAAATCTTCAATAACGGGATGCATATTATAATAATGCGAAACCCAGATTGCATCATGAATATAATGAGCAAATAAAGACCTTACACTTTGAGCAATCTTAGGACTTGAAAATCTGCTTTCTTTTAAATCCGAATCAATGGATTTTAACTCTCTAATGGTCTTATCTCCCCAGAAATAAGCTTCGGGCGATTCAGATATATTATAGCGCCCGTTTTTTAAAAGATTTTCTTTTATAAATTCGGAATTTGAAAAATCTTTATAAAGATATGAATGCAGTTTATTCATTCCGTTATAAAACCACTTTTTCATTTTTTTATCATTATTATTAGAACCGTTTATGTATATAAATTTAATCTCTTGGACACTCTCAGAAAATGCGTTGGGAGTTAAAAACAGCAAAATAAAAAGTATAATAAAAAATTTTTTCATACCGTATTTTACATCTTAATTTTAATTTTTAATATTGATAACGTGTATGTTATAATTGAGGAAACTGTAGGAATAAGGAATTTTTATGAATATATTATTTGGAATATTGGGCATAATAGCTATGTTATTAATAGCTTTCTTTATGTCGCATAACAAAAAAGCAATAAATTATAAAACGGTAGGAGTGGGATTATTACTTCAATTTGCACTTGCCGCATTTATATTAAAGTTTGAACCCGGAAAATTAATGTTTGAATATATCGGCAGATTTGTAGAAAAGATATTGGAATTTGCAAAAGACGGGGCGGATTTTGTCTTTGGCCCGCTGTCAAACAGCCCTGAAATAATGAAGGAACTTTTTGGCGATAAAGCATTTATGTTTGCGCTTAATTTAATACCTGCATTAATATTTATGATGATACTTGTAAATATTCTTTATTACTACGGAATAATGCAGAGAGTAGTTGCATTTTTGGGCAGAATTGTTAACAAATTAATGGATGTATCAGGTGCGGAAGCACTATCTAACGTAGCGAGTTCATTTGTAGGTCAGGTAGTTGCGCAAATTATGATAAAACCATATCTTCCCAATTTAACAAGGTCAGAGGTGCTTGCCTCTATGACCGGAAGTATGGCCTGTTTATCGGGCGGATTGATTGCCGTGTATGCAGGGATGGGAATTCCTCCGCAATACATGCTGGCAGCCTGCATTATGGCAGCCCCCGGAGCATTAGTCGTTTCAAAAATTATTTACCCTGAAACATTGGAGCCTCAAACAAAAAATGATTTTAAAATCAGAAAGAGAAGAACAGATGTTAATGTTTTAGATGCAATATCAAAAGGTGCATCTGACGGTATGAAAGTAGGATTAAATGTTATTGCAATGCTTATAGCTTTAATAGCTTTAATAGCATTAATAGATTATTTCCTCGGTAAATTCGGGATGTTTGCTCATAATACACTGCATTTAAATTTGTCCTTCATCGGAATGGATATTGAACACTTATCTATTAAAATGATTTTCGGAAAAATATTTTCCGTATTTGCTCTTTTAATCGGAATCCCCTTAAATGAGGCAACAACAGTAGGCTCGCTATTAGGCACAAAATTTGTATTAAATGAAGCAATCGCCTTTACCGATTTAACTGCCGTAAAAAATTTAATATCCGAAAGAAGCTTTATTATAGCGACATTTGCGCTCTCAGGATTTGCCAATTTCACCTCTGTCGCAATACAAATATCAGGCATAGGAGAAATTGCTCCAAACCAGAGGAAGAACCTCGCAAGAATGGGTATACGGGCATTAATAGGAGGGACGCTAACTTCTTATATTTCAGCCTGCATGGCAGCAATACTGTTATGATACTTTATTAATTTTATAGTCTACCATACCATTAACTGCAGTAATTTGCTTATCCCCGTATTCATTATTTTTATACTTATCTGTTGCATAATAATTAACCATCTTTAAAGTACGGCTTAATCTTGTAGAAGATGTTGCTTCAAGGTATGATTTGTATGCAGATGAATCAAAAGGCAGTTTTGTACATTGCTTGCATTCATTGATGTAATATTTTGGTTTTTCACCTTCAGGTTCCTCAATATATGCAACTTTATTGGAATCAATAATTGATTTTATTTCTTCCGGAGTTTCATCTTTAAAAGGATGATAATAAGTTGTTTTAATAATTTTCAAAACACCCATAATATCATCAAAGTCACTTTTTATGGTGGTTTTAGCCCATAATCCTTTAAAAGACTGTATATTGTTTATGTTTGAAACTCTCATGATTATCTTTTTATCCTATCCGATTATTTTAAATATACTAAAAATATTTTTTGCCAGATAAAATAATATTTTTTACGATTTGTTAATAGAAAAATATATATCTTTTAATCGTTTCTTACTGATATGAGTATAAAGCTGAGTAGTAGATACATCACTATGACCTAAAAGTTCCTGCACAATCCTTAAATCAGCACCGTTTTCAAGCAAATGAGTTGCAAATGAATGTCTTATTGTATGAGGTGAAATATCTTTATCTATATTTTTCCCCAGTGAACGAATAAAAACATATACATCCTGTCTTGTTAATTTTTTACCGTTTTCCTTTATAAAACAGTATTTTGTTTTTAAATTGTATTTTTTAATAATATAATTTCTGTCATCAAAATATTTTTTCAACGCACTGCAGGCTTTTCTACCTATCGGAACAATTCTTTCTTTTGAGCCTTTTCCTAAACACCTTAAATATTTAGCATTAATATCAATATCATTAATGTTAATATCGGTAAGCTCCGAAACCCTTAAACCTGCGGCATATAATAATTCCAGTACAGCCTTTTCCATATCTGACATATGTATATCAAGCAAAGCTGTTATTTCTTTCATAGAAAGAACTTTAGGAAGTCTTTTGGGAAGTTTCGGCTGTTCTATTGCAAGAGCCGGATTATGTTTTAAATAATCATTTATTCCCATCCATTTAAAAAACCCCTTTATAGATGCGATTTCTCTTGTTATGCTCCTTGGGGTATATTGTTTATCATACAAGTCTTTTATATACATATTTAAATGCATTCTTGAAATATCTTCAATTTTCTCTAAACCGAGATTAGAAAGGAACTCCGACAAAGAATACAAATCCGTTCGATAAGCTAAAACAGTATTTTTAGCTAATCCCCGCTCTATATTAAGATATTCCAAATAACCTGCAATGTATTTTATTAACATACAAGTATTTTATCATTTATTAAAAACTTGTGTTAACCTATTTTTTTACTTATAGATTTTATATATTTTTCGTTAGATTTTATTCTTTCCTTAACTTCCGCTTGAACCTCAGGATCAATTTCATCAACAATATTAACATTTATTGAAGGAATATATCCGCCTTGTGATTTATTTTTATTAAACAGATTAAGTGCTGCAGAAGGCTGTTCGTCATTATTTTGAGGTTTAATCGGAGTAGTTACGGAAGCTGCAGGTAACGGCTCTGATGTCTGCATTTTAGATGCTGATTGCGAAACTGCCTGCTGTTGATTTTGAGCATTCGACAACTTTTGAGAATATAATTTTAAAAGATTTGTTTCCCCTGAAGGAGTTTCTTCAACGGCAGGTGCCGTTATTTGTGTATTTTTCTTTTCGTTTTGATTATTTTTTGCCAGATAAGTTTTTGGCTCGCCAAAGATTTTATGGCATAACTTTGTAATCGGTTTTTGTAATAAAGGCTGCAAAACAAACAAAATTAGGGCAAATCTTGCTAACCCGCCTGCAAACCCGCCGAGAGTTACAGGTGTTTTAACCGTTCCGTTTGGTTTAATTTTCGGAAGATGAAGTTTATCTAAACCGGTACTTAAAATTTTTCCTGCAAATTTAAGCGGTTTTTCCCAGAATTTAAGTTTTGCACCTTCACCTTTTAAAGAGTTTGCAAGATTTTTAGCTTCCTTCAAACCCTTTCCGGCAAGTTCCGCCACTTTATTTTTATCAACACCTTTTAATAATAAATCTCTTTGGAGTTTAGCAACCTTTAATCCTTCTTTTGTTAATTCGGGATTTGAATTTACGGTTTTAATAAGTTCTTTTAACGCATTTCTGCCTTCAAGGGTCATTCCTCTATATTTATTACCGCATAGTTTATACATCAAACTTATGCTCGGCTGGAATAATAATAAACCGAGATATTGTTCCGATAATACATGCATGAATGTACTTAGTTTTTCACCTTTGGGGGCTTCTTTTGTTTCTTTAATCGTATTTTTAATTGAACTTACAGTAAATAGTAATCCGAAAATACCTCCGCCATAAGTAAGAACATCCTTTGTTTTGAGTGTTCCTTTAGCAAGTATATTTCCAAGCCCTGTTTTACCGAGTTTTGATTCAGAGGCTAAAAGTTTATTTTTTAATGTTGATATTTTTTGGGATGTTCCGGGATTATTTTTAATAAATTCATCTGCCTGTTTAATAAGTTCATCAATTGAAGTTTTTTCAGATAATTCTAAACCGGCTTTTTTAAGTTCACCAATAAGACTTTGAGTAAATCCTTCAGTCATTGTATGACTTTTTGCCATACCGCTTTTAGCTATAGCTTTATAATCATTTGTAAAATATTTTGTAAATCTGTTATTTTTAATAAAGTTAGATATTTTACTTCCTGATTTTTTTGAAATTATATTGTTAAGCTTAAAAGTATTAGAAATCTTATCACCCAGACCGGCAATTTTACCTAAAAGACCGTTTCCTTTTCCGCCTATTGTACTATCTATAAATTTATCTGCGATATAAATCGGTACAAAATATTTAGCGGTATCAGCCAAATTTTTCGGTTGAGTATTACTGTTTATTATCTGGGCAGCAGAATTACTTTCCACGTTAGTTGTAACGGACTGTTTTGCTTTTTCTATTTTTCCTTGCAGTTCAGGATTATCAAGATTTATGTTTCTACCCATATTCTGCTGATAATTTGAACTTATTCCGTTTGCCATGATAAAAACCCACTCCTTATTATATTACTATAAAGGCAAATAATATTAATTATTTGCCTTATGTTAATAAATTATTTGTTATTCTTTACAAATGTTAACTATTTTGGAATAGTTTAAATGTTCTTTCTATATTATTGTTAATAACATCTTTAATTGAATCATATTCTTTCATTAAAGCATTGTGCTGAGTTTCTAATTGATCCATTTCCAAATCAAGCCTGTTATCTTCTCTTGATACACGAGCTTGTTCCATTTCGTATTCCGTTTGAGCGGCAGCATCATCTGACGTATCAAGAACCCATTCAAAATTAGTATCTTCCGGCATGGATGTTGCAAATTCATTATTGGAAATTTCATCACTTTTTATTACATTCATCAAGCCATTCATTAATAAATTCTGCAATACATCCTTTTTTGAAAGATAATTAGTACCGTCAATAATATTAAACTCTTGACTATTAACTATTGCTTTTCCCGTATTTTTATCAATCGACAATAAGTCATTGCCATTAACATCTTTTGGAATTATCCATTCACCGTTTTTATCTTTTTTAAGATAAATTTCACCTTTCTTATTTGTGGTTAAATAGCCTAATGCACTTAAATTATTATAATTAAGATCTTCTTTTCTGTAACCTGTTCCTGATTCGCCATCTGTTACTTTTATTTGAAGTTTATAATTGCTTACAGCTTCATTATATTCTTGTGCTGCATTTTGTGATTGAGTTGCAAGCTGATTTTGCCTCTGTGATATCAGTATTTCTTGCAGCTGTATATCACTTATTGCCGATGTTAACATTAATAATCTGCCCTGAGAAGATGATAATCCCATTTTTTTCTCCAATTCTAATAATTTATATTTAGTTTATCGGCACTATAAATCAAATACTTAAGATATTTTTTAATATAATTTTACAATTTGTAATAATTATCTGTTTTTAATATATGTGGAAATATCAATAACCTTATTTACTTCTTCAGGTATATAATAATCACACGAAGCCCATAAAATTGTTTCGGGCAAATCTGTATAATTCGGGTTTTCAACAGCTTCTCTATTACATGTTCCTTTAACCATATTATTTGTCCCGTCAATTTTTGGTGAAAAATATGCACAAGATTGACAAATTTTAATCCTAAAGCCGTGCTGTGCAAGAATATCAGATATATTTTTAACGGCATCGCACATCCTTACATAACTTTGGGCTGATTCTTGCTTTTTATTTTTATATCTAAACACCGCTTTTTTAAATCCGTCTTCGGATATTAATTCTAATCTGCAAGGAAAAACATTTCTTCCGTTTGTAACATTTACCGGAACTGTTATTTTTTCCACATTAACTTTTTGTTGTTTTTTTAGCAATTTTAATACATCTTTTACCAATTTGCTTCCGCTGAATATTCCCGACAATGTATAAAATGGGCAGCCTGCCAGATATATTAACGGTTTTACATATAATTGAGATTTATATATAGAAACTCCAAATGTTACTGCCAGTACAACAGCTAAAAATACGGCCCAAGGGAAATCAAACAAAAAGAAATAATTAAATGAATATGTACATAATACAATTAAAAGCCCTATTAATATTATAGGATTAGGTTTAAACAAAGAAAATAAAAATTCGTTAAATTTAAAATTATTGAGTGCTTTAATATTAAAACAATGCATAAATAATGACAATTTAAATATAAACTGCGGTCTTCTAACCTCATAATCAATTGATGAAACATATGTCTTAACTTCGGGAATAAATTTTGGAATATAATTAACTTTTACTAATAAAAATGAATATTTTAATTCCGAATTTGCATCTTTAAAATCAATACACTGAACTTTTTCAAGCACCTCGTGCCTGATGGCGGTAATATCAGAATCAATAGAAACGGCAAGTCCCAAGTTTGAACGGCCGATTTTCATAATATTTGAATTGTATTCATTAACATTAGACCATACTTTATCCGAATAATCGGCATCTTCAAGAAATATATCGGTAGAACCAACTACTACATCATTATCCTGAAGTGCTTCATTAACATTAAACAGAAAATCATTTCTAACAATTCTGTTAGCATTTAAAAATACGTATCCGTCAACATTCTTAAAAGACATGATATTTTCCAAAAGCCAAGAGATTGCTTTATCTCTTCCGATAGGAGAATCGTCGGTTAATC
Source organism: Candidatus Gastranaerophilales bacterium (assembly GCA_947625305.1). Classification (GTDB taxonomy): domain Bacteria; phylum Cyanobacteriota; class Vampirovibrionia; order Gastranaerophilales; family Gastranaerophilaceae; genus Avigastranaerophilus. The sequence continues at coordinate 62,687 of CANQNW010000002.1, forward strand.
GCCATAATTTTGCACCGCCGACAAATTCAAGCTTGTTAGATGAATCATCAGTGCAGTTATCAAGAATAATGTGAATTTGATAATTGCCTTTTGGATAATTCTGCTTGTTTAACTGTTCTAAAAGATTAACTATGGTTTTCTCGTTATTGTGCGAATAAATTATTACAACAAGATTTTTATACTCTTTTTGAATATCACCCTTCTTTTTTGGCTTAAAGAAACTTGCACAGACAATTAATGCAAAATAAACCGTAAAAACCGCTACATATATAAAAACTAACGATAATATAAAAACTATAATATTATTAATCATATTTCCACCTCTATCATGATTTTAAAAAAAACAGAAGAAATTTTCCAGCATAAAATCAATTATAAAATCAATAGAATGTAAATTTTTATTAAAATTATAACAAAGAATGTAAACATTTTGACAAAATTGAATTATTATAATTGTAACAAATCCCCAAATCTCCTCCCAAGATTATTAAGTATTAGCTGCAGTGCAGCTTTTTTTTTGCTTTTATACTGCTCCTTGCCAATTAAAAATTATGTTGTATTATAGTAATGCACAAACTTGCGCCCATAGCCCAGCTGGATAGAGCGTTTGGCTACGAACCAAAAGGTCGGGGGTTCGAATCCCTCTGGGCGCGTTTTACTTCCATTACAAGAAGTTTTTTTGTTAGAGGAATTCTCACATTTTTGACGCATTCATATAGTTATTCAGTTAATTTTTGCAGAATAGTAATTTATTATCTGTTCTATATTTTTCAAGCCTCTTGCGTGCTGTATTTGAGGTTTTTTAGAATATAGAAAATCACAATAACTTATTTGATTATTATCCTTACAAGCCAAATCCAGCCAAATATTATCGTGGAAATCTTGTGCATTATAATCAGGGATATTCTCACTATAATACGGAATATAACTAACCAATTTATCAATAAAGTTTTTTCTGCCGTTATATTTAAGATAATTTTTTCTGGGTTCATAGTTATTTTGGTTATTGATTACTTTATAAAAGGTATCAGCCAATGCTTCAGGAGTGAACTCAGGAACAAGTTCTCCGCTGTTACCGAAGAATATAGGATAATCACCTCTTGCCCATTGATTATGCTGTTTAAATACAACAACGGGGGTATCACAACTCATTGCTTCATTTATTGCACGATTTTTTCCTTCAATTAATGATGCAAGTACACAGCATTTTGCGGAAGAATAATATTTAGGGATATCCGAGTATGTAACCCACGGCAAAAATTCAAAATGTTTTTTCAAATCACCTAATATTTCATCGACTTGTTCCATTTGACCTCTATGGCGGGGATTCATTTTAGAATAATTCATATTCCCGTTTTCGTCTTTTTCTATTAGTTTTGAGCCTAATATAAATGTAACTTTCGGGACAACTTTATATTTTTCGGTATATATTTTTAAAGCTTTTGCAATAATAGGAAGATTTTTAACCTCTAATGGAGTTGCAACACTAATTATATCTATCGTTTTTTTATTTCCTTCAGGCGGTGCAAGTTTATATTCATTTGTAAAATCGGCATCTTGAAGCGGTATAAATGTAATATTTTTTTTATTCGGATATTTATTTTTATAATAGGTTTCCCGTTTTTTGTTTTCATAACAAGCCAGATAGAAATCCGCTTTATCACACCAGGAATAGCTTGACCACATTGTATAGGCTCCGCAGAAAAACATTTCCTTTAACCTCGGATACAGTTTTAAAAGATATTCCATTCCTTGAGAAAATACTATTCCCTTAGTAAATTTATCTTTATACTTTAAAGGAGGCAGAGGTACAAAAAAATCAATTTTTTCATGCAGATTTACTTCATCTTCAAAATATTCTCCGCTATATGCATCAATATCATCCCATATTTGTTCAATGGATTTTTCTTTATCCATGTTGGGATTTAAAAAATAATTTCTGGGATATTTACCTTTCATACTGTTATAATATCATGTTTATTAATTATTTAATAAGTTATTATTTTGAGTTAATATTTAAGTATGATGAATAAACTGCAAGATATGTTTAGAGGCTTTAAGTACAGGAATTTCAGATTATTTTTCCCGGGGCTTGCCGTTTCTCAAATAGGTATTTGGATTCAAAATATTGCCATAAGCTGGCTTGTATATGATATTACAAAATCTCCGTTTATCATGGGATTAATTATGTTCTTTAATTCCATACCTTTATTTATAGTAACTCCTTTTGCGGGAGTTATTGCAGATAAATTTGACAGACATAAACTGCTTTTAACGGTTCAAATATTATATGCCGTTCAAGCTTTTTTAATGACAATTTTTACATATACGGGATTAATTGCGATATGGAATATAATTCTTTTAGGAATGTTTTTAAACTGCATTGCTGCAGTAGACGGCCCTTTAAGGCAGTCTACATTTATATGTCTTGTTGATGATAAAAAAGATTTAGGAAATGCTATTTCTTTAAATTCATCATGTTTTAATCTGGCAAGGCTTTTAGGCCCTGCTATAGGCGGTGTTATTATAGCATACTTTGGAGTTGGGGTTTGTTTTTTGGTTAATTTTATATGTCTTGTTCCAAGTATTTTTCTTGTTAAAATGATGGTTATACAAGACATAAAGTGCGAAAAAATTAAAAATGAAACCATTTTTGAAGGTTTAAAAGAAGGGTTTATATACTGTTTTAAAACTCCTCAAATTTTTACTTTATTGATGTATTTAGCTTCATTTTGTTTTTTAATTATGATATATCCGATGTTAATGCCTATTTACACTGCTGATGTATTAAAAGAAAAAGCTGATGTATTAGGATTTTTGCTCGGTGCAACGGGAGTAGGCTCGTTATTGTCTTCCTTACTGCTTGCAATGAAAACAACCACATCAAACTTAAGACAGATTATATTTTCAGGAACAATTCTGGCTTGCTTATGTTTTATTTCAATCGGGTTGATAAAATCGGAATTTATACTTATTTTCCTTATGTTCGGCGCAGGATTTGGTTTAACTGCCGTATTAACTCCCGAAAATATGCTTTTACAATCGGTAATTGACAATGATAAAAGAGGAAGAGTTATGAGCATGAATTCCATGTGCTTTTTAGGTACTACATCTTTAAGCAGTTTATTTGCAGGCACAATTGCTCATATATACGGAATTAGTAATACTTTTATAATACTTGGTTCAATAATGTTAACCATAGGCTGTATATTAAGCTTTAGACTTTCAAAACTTAATTTTTAAGCCATTTACGTAATATAATCAGTAAGAGGGGGATGAAAACTATGAATAAAAAACAGCTTATTGAGGAGGATTTAAAATATATCTGGCGGCCTTTTACGCAGATGAAATCACTTGAAGATGAAAATAATAAACCGATTATAATTAAAAAAGGTAAAGGAATATATTTATATGATATTAACGGACATAAATATATAGATGCGGTTTCCTCCTGGTGGGTTAATACTCTCGGGCATTCAAACAAAAGAATAAATAAAGCAATTTATAAGCAGGCAAAAAAAATTGAACACGTTATATTCGCAGGATTTACTCATCGTCCCGTTATTGAGTTTTCTAAAAAACTTATTAATCTGATGAATAATTCCCTAAAGCATGTTTTCTTCTCCGATAACGGTTCAACTGCGGTTGAGGTTGCATTAAAGATGGCATATCAATATCAGGTTTTAAAAGGACATCCCGAGAAAAAGAAATTCATTGCATTAAAAAATTCATATCATGGTGATACTTTAGGCGCTGTTTCCGTCGGCGGAATTGATATGTATCATAAATTATATAAGCCCTTATTGTTTGAAATAAGGCAGGCTGAAAGCCCATATTGCTACAGATGCCCTATGAACTGCAGTAAAGAAACATGTAATTGCGAGTGTCTTTCATCTGTTGAAAATATTTTAATTGAGGAGGCTCAAAACATTGCGGGGATTATAATTGAACCGTTAGTCCAAGCGGCAGGCGGAATGATTATGTATCCGCCTAAATATATTACAAAACTCCGCCAATTATGTGATAAATATAATATCTTACTTATTGATGATGAAGTTGCAATGGGATTTTACAGAACAGGAAAGCTGTTTGCCTATGAGCATGCCGGAATAGTCCCCGATATAGTGTGTGCCGCAAAAGGCATAACTGCAGGTTATATGCCTCTATCCGTTACTATTACAACAGATGAAATATATAACACCTTTTATGATGAGGACTTAGACGGATATAAAACTTTCTACCACGGACACAGCTATACTGCATATCCCTTGGCACTGGCTGTTGCCCTTGAAAACCTTAATATTCTTGAAGAAATAAATATTGAAGAATACTTAAAACCCAAAATAGCAAGATTTACAAAGGAACTTCAAAAATTTAAAGCTCATAAAAATGTAGGAGATATCAGGCAGACAGGTATGATATGCGCAATTGAACTTGTAAAAGATAAAAATACAAAAGAGCCTTTTAGTTATGAAGAAGGAATAGGCAAAAAAATATATTTGGAAGGATTAAAGCTGGGAGCGATTTTGCGACCGATGTGGAATTGCATTTACTTTATAACTCCTTACATAATAACAGAAAAAGAAATTAAAAAGCTGACCGATATTGCATATAAAGCATTAAATAAAGTTCTGCCCAACGAGGAGTAATTATGGAATTTTTTATAACGGGAATTGATACGGATATTGGTAAAACATATATAACAAAAGGTTTAGCATATGCTTTTGAAAAATCGGGCAAAAAAACCGGAGTATTTAAGCCCTTGCAATCGGGTGCAATAAAAGAAGGAGATAAATTGCTTGCTCCTGATATAGAAGCGGTTAAAGAGGTTTCAAATAATATTAATACAAAATGCTCGTATCTGCTGGAGGGCGAGGTTTCGCCCGCATTAGCAGCAAGACTTGCTGGGGTTAAGATTGATATTAATAAAATAAAATCCGATTTTAAAGAGTTTTCTGCTATAAACGATGTAACTTTAGTTGAAGGTGCAGGCGGAATCTTAGCACCTGCAACGGATGAAATGCATTGTGCGGATTTAATTAAGGCATTAAATATCCCGATAATTATAGTTACAGTCCCATTTTTAGGCAGATTAAACCACACCCTTTTAACTATACACTATGCAAAATCAAACGGAATTAAAATAAAAGGAATTATTATAAACAAAGTTCCAAACGAAACAAAAGACACCGCAAGCCTTAATTTTATTGAAGAATTAAAAATGTACACGGATATCCCGATTTTAGGAGCAATTAAGAATTCACCTTCTTTTAATCATGCAAAATCGGATTTTGAAAAACTTATAAAGGCTTTTTAGAAATTATTCCGTTTTTACTCGGATAAATTATTGGAGTATCTTTTACTTTTTTAAACACTAAAAGCACCCTTTTAGGAGAATTTTCAAGAGGAAGAGAATACTTTATTTTATCAACAAGTTTAACCCTCAGAATTTTTATTGCATTCTCTGCTTTACTTAATTCTTCTTCGGCTTTTATTGATTTATATGCGATAAAATACCCGCCCTCTTTAACATAGGGGATTGCACACTCAAGAATTATTCTTAATTCTGCCATTGCCCTTGATACGGCGATATCAAAAGAATTTTTGCAATTATTAGGAAGATTTTCCGCTCTTTCGCATATCGCCTGTATATTTTTTAAATCCAGCTTTTTTGCGATTTCCGATACAACATTTATTTTCTTTTTTATTGAATCAACTGCAGTAACTTCAAAATTTTCATAATACATTGCAATAGGCAGAGAGGGAAATCCGCCTCCTGTTCCGATATCCAATATTTTTAGGGATTTATCAGCATTTTTTAAAAATAAATTTACAGCTAAAGAATCACAAATATGCTTTTCAAATAATAAATTTATGTCATTTTTACTAATTAAATTTATTTTTTCATTATATAAAGAAAACTCTTTTATAAATTTATTAAAAAGTTCTTTTTTTTCTTCGGTTAAATTTAAATTAGAAGGTTCAATATACATTATTTTTTCTTTTTTATTTCATCAACATATTTTAAAAACTGAACTTCGCCTGTTATTGTTTTAACTTTTGAAAGTCTTGTATTTATTTTGTTATTGGCATCATCTGATGAATATGCCGGAATTAAAGTTTTGGCAAGTATATATGCTTTAATTGCATTTTTATAATTTTGCAAATTTAAATAATAATCGCCAAGTTCTATATATATTGCAGCCGAATACGATACATCATCTAATTTTTTTGCATAAGATAATGCTTTTAATAATAATTCATGAGTTTTTTCGGGATTTTCTTTTTTATATATTTCTGCAAGTTTTGAATATGAATAATATAATCCTTCATTATTATTCAATACTTTTTCTGCTTCAATTGATAACTCATAATACATCTTTGCTGCAGATATATTATTATTATCATATGATATTTCGGCAAGATTAGAATATGAAGATGCCATATAAAGATTTTCATTAGGATTATTTGAAGCCTGAATGCATCTTAAATAATATTTAACCGCTTTATCTGAATTACCCGAATCATCTAAGATAATTCCGTATTTATAATAACATTCACACAGCAGTTTAATATTGGAAGTTTTTTCCGCCTCGTTCAATGCTTTAATAGCATATTCAGAGGCTGATTTTAAATTCATATTATTATCTTCAAGTTCAGCCAAATCAAGATATATTCGGATTTTTAATTCATTATTTATTCCTTTGGGATTTGATAATATTCTTTTATAATATTCCACGGCCATATCAAATTTATATGCCTCCGCATACATTCTTGCAATATTTAAAAGTTCTTCATTAGCTTTATCATTATCCTTATTTGAATATATCTTATTTAAAAGTTCATAGTATTTAACCGCATCATCCGTTTCTTGAATTTTTTTATGGCAAAGAGCAAGTCTTTCATATATTATTATTTCTTTTTCCTGATAATTTTCTTCTTTTTTATATGTCAATGCCTTTTTATAATATAGTATTGCACTTGAATAATTATATGAATTTTCATAATCTTGTGCGATTTTAATATAATCTTCTATACTGTCAGGAATGGAATTATTTTCTTTTTGTTCTTCCTCCTCAACTGCATTTAAATTTTTCATCCGAGATAATTCTTTCATGCTGTCTTCCAGATTATCCCTGTTTTTTATACTGCTCATTAATGCAATTTCTTCAGTATTGAATTTATTTGGAGCTGTTTTTTTGAATTTTGAACTGCGTACTTTTTCCTGTCTGTTTATTTTATTTTCATCATATCCGCTTGTCCTTGAATAAGATAAATAATTAATATCTTGAGCATCCGAATTTGCGGAAGATTTTTCAATAAGAGCATTTAATGTATTTATTTTCTGCTGATGAAATGCAATTTCCTGCCTCATTGTTTGTCTTGATAAAAATAACTGCCGTTCAAAAGGTTTTAAGGGAAGTTCCCCATTATATAAACTTATTATAAATTCATGTACATTAATTCTGTCTCTATAAGTTATATTTTTTATAAACTCATTTTTTATATAATCTTTTATATAGTATCTATCATACTTTTCGGTAATTACATGTTTTTGAAGCAAAAATTCCAAATCATCTAAAGATGCAAGTTCTTGATTTATTATAAAATCCAGACTTACGCCATGCCTTATTACCGCTAAAAATAGTATAAATTTTGTATATTTATCTGCCGTTGTAGTAAATATTTTATTTACTAAAAACTCCATAAAATTTTTATATAATTTTTTATATTCATTTAAGAACAAAGTTACACTTAAGTTCAAAACATTCATTACAAGAACTGATAACTCAAGCAGAACATAGTGTCCTCTTATTTCATTATATAGAAGTTCAACATCATGGTTTGTGTATTTTATATTATTTTGCTCTATATATTTTAATGTTTCCTCCAATAAGAGTGATTCTAAATTATACTCACAAACTCCCGCCTGACTTGGCAGATTATATTTTTTAAATGTTCTTGAACATATTATTACTTTGACTTTTTCGTATCTGCTTATAAAATTTATAAAGTCTAATATATCCTTTTGTGTATCTCTGTTTCTTGTATCAATTTCAAACGAATCAAAAATAAATAACATCGGACTATTTATATATTTGATATATGCATTTATTTTTTCAGAAAATATATTTGTATCTATCTTGGGAAGATTTATAATTTTTTCATTATGATATGAAGAAAAATCCTTAAACATAGATAGAAAAACATCATCAAGATTTATTGCTTCCTGATACGAATTTTTAAATATTAAAACATTTTCACCAATAAAATTTGTTATAAAATCAACACAATATGTTTTACCCGAGCCCATAAAACCGTTTAATAAAAATATATTATTCTCTTTATCGGATAAGAATTTTATCATTTTAGAAATGGCTCTTATATTATGATTTAATATAAAGCTGTTTTCCTGCCCTTCAATCATAACTTCAAGTGCAGCCCTATCTACATTCGGGCCGCCAAAAAATTTGCTCAAATTTTCTTTTATAAAATTATAATTCATATCAAGTATATTATATTATAATTCCCATTATGAAATCTGTTAAACAGTGTAGTTTTTAAATTTATCTTATTTATTGCCATTTTAACCTCTTGGTTATAAAATATAGCAATGGAGCATATATGATAGAAAAAGAGGTCGTTAATTTAATTGATAACTCCGCTGTTTCAAAACCCGAAATCAGCTTTGTATTATTATCTTGCTGTACCTGTAAGCGGCCTAAAATGCTCAATGAAACACTAAAATCTATTTTTAATTTAAATTTACCCCAAAATATAAAAATTGAAATTCTTATAGTTGATAATGATAAAGAGGGAAGTGCAAAAGAAACCGTTTCCGCTTGGAAGAATAAAAATATTCCGCTGCATTATATTGTTGAAACAGAAAGAGGAATTGCGTTCGCCCGCAACAGAGTTTTAAATGAATCTATAAAACTGAATGCCTCGCATATATTATTTTTTGATGATGATGAAGTTCTAACACCGGGTTGCCTTTTAAATCATATAAATTTATATAATAGCAATAAAGAAGTTTATATCAGTTCAGGCCCGACCATAAATAAATTTATGGAGGATTTTCCTAAATACATTACAAGACACCTTGTATTCAAACAAAAATATACTAAAAAAACAGGTCAAAAGAAAACAGACTGCGCCTGCGGAAATGTATTCTTCCCAGTGTCGGTTGCAAAAGATTATAATTTAAGATTTTCAACTGATTATAAATATATGGGCGGAGAAGACGGCGACTTTTTTTACAGAGCATCTTTATTAGGGTTTAATATTATATGGAACAAAGAAGCCGTAATTGAAGAAATGGTAACTAAAGAAAGAGCCAATATACCTTATATCCTAAAAAAATGCTATTATAACGGTTATGCAGGTACTCTTCAAAGAATTAAAAGATTTAAAAATAAAAATAAAAAATTTATCTATCTTTTAAAACAATTACCTGTTTTATTTATAAACTCTTTAATATTAATTCCTTCTCTATTTTTAGGCCCAAGCATTTTTTATAATATATTAGGCATTTTATTCAGAACCAAAGGTAAGATTGATGCCTGCATAAAAAGTTCTCCCATCACTTTTTATGATAAAATTTATGGAAAATAGATACAAAAAGGTATTTTAAGTATGTTTAATTTTTTAAAAAAGACACTCTATAATAAATACAGAAAAAAGTTTTTAAAAGAACTCGATTATAAATTAATCTATGAAAGTTACAAAAAATATACACAGAATTTATTAGTTCAAACTCCTGATTACATTGAGTTTGAAAAATTTGATAATCTTTTAATTTCAATAATAATTCCCGTATTTAATCAATATGATTTAACTATGAAATGTTTACAATCAATTAAAAATAATACCCCTGATTTAAGTTATGAAATTATAATTACAGATGACTGTTCAACAGATGAAACCAAAAATATAGAGAATAAAGTTAAAAATATCACGGTTATTAAAAATGAAAATAACTTAGGATTTTTAAAAAACTGTAATAAAGGCGCAAGTATAGCAAAAGGCAAATACATATATTTATTAAATAATGATACTCAACTAATGCCAAATGCCATAAATGAGTTATATAATCTTTTTGAACAAAAAAAGGATGCAGGTGCAATAGGTTCTAAATTAATATATCCGAACGGCAAACTTCAAGGTGCGGGGTCAATTATAAAAAGGCAAGGGAAAACCCAATCAATAGGACATAATGAAAACCCGCTTGAGAAACAGTATAACACGGTACGCGAGGTTCACTATTCCTGCGGAGCTTCTCTTATGATTAAGGCTGATTTATGGAAAAAACTTAACGGATTTGATGAAATCTTTGCTCCTGCGTATTACGAAGAAACAGATTTATGTTTAAGAATTATTGAAAATGGTTTTAAAATATATTATCAGCCTGCATCAGAAGTTATTCACTATACAAACTGTACCTATAGTGATAATGCTTTTTCTCTCATGAGAACTAATCGCAAAAAATTCTTAAAAAGATGGAAAAATAAATTTAAATCTTTAAATATTAATATCTGAAATCAAGGACGGAAGATTTATACAAAATATTATAGACAAAATCAGAAGAAATTATTGGAAGAACAAAGTATTTAAATACATAGATATTGAACACTTTAAAAATCCGGAAGAAGAAGGAAAGTTTAAATAATAAAAATGTTAATTCTATATAAGTTAAAAAAATTTTTAAATAAAATTATCCCTGATAAAATTAAAATAAAGGGAAAAAATAATATTGTTAAAATCCCTCCCTCCGTATACAGAAGAAATTTTTCCGTAAAAATATACGGAAATAATAATACTGTTGAAATATCCGATAACTCATATTTACATAATCTTAAAATAAATATAGGTCTTTATAATTGTCCTATTAACAATTGCATAATAAAAATAGGAGAAAGAACCTCATTTAATTCTACTGACATTCAACTTGGAGAAAGTAACAGTTCAGTAATCATTGGGGAGGATTGTATGTTTTCCTTTGAAATTGAAATTACCTGCACGGATACTCATTCAGTGCTTGATTTAGAAGGCAATCTTATAAATAAAGGTGAAAATATAACAATAGGAAATCACGTCTGGGTGGGTAAAGAGGTTAAAATTCTAAAAAATACCTCAATTGCAGATAACTGTATAGTGGCTCAAAACAGTATCGTAACAAAAAAATTTGATACAAAAAATGCCGTTATTGCCGGCAATCCCGCAAAAGTGGTAAAAGAAAATATAAATTGGGTTAAAGATAGACCCCAATGGATTTTAAATAAAAAAGGAGAGAACTAAAATAGTTCTCTCTTTTTATTTCTGATTTCACCCTAGGGAATTTCGCTGTCTTGGATTTTGCTTACTCTCTGCCCTGTCGTTCGCCACACTCCCGTGTCTGCTCACTTCGGGCATTCACTTCTTCGAGTTTCGCTTCGCTACACTCTACGCAAAATCCGCCTCTTGAAATTCCTGTTCGCACAAGCCCTGCAACCTCGTTTCAAAAACCATTCGGTTTTTTCCTCTCGGTCGGCTTGTTGCTCCCTCGGGTTCGCTTCGCTTCACCCTGCGGAATTTCGCCTCTTGAAATTCCTGTTCGCACAAGCCCTGCAACCTCGTTTCAAAAACCATTCGGTTTTTTCCTCTCGGTCGGCTTGTTGCTCCCTCGGGTTCGCTTCGCTTCACCCTGCGGAATTTCGCTACATCATGCCGCCCATTCCGCCCATGCCATTCATATCAGGCATAGCAGGTGCTTTCTTTTCGGGAATATCAACAACTGCTGCTTCTGTCGTTAATAACATACCTGCTACGGATACCGCATTTTGAAGTGCACTTCTTGTTACTTTTGCAGGGTCTACAATACCTGATTTAATCATATCTACATATTTATCAGCCATTGCATCATAGCCTTCGTTTGTAGGAAGTTTTTTAACCGTTTCTACAACTACTTCACCTTTAACCCCTGCATTATCTGCGATTTGTTTTAAAGGAATATATAATGAATCAAGTAAAATTCTAAACCCTACTTTTTCATCATCCGTTGTATAGTTAACCGTATTAATTGATTTTTCTAAATCCTGCATTACTCTGATTAATGCAACTCCGCCGCCCGGAACAATTCCTTCTTCTTTTGCTGCTCTTGTTGCATTTAGGGCATCTTCAATTCTCAGTTTTCTTTCTTTCAGTTCAACTTCACTTGCCGCACCAACTTCTATAACAGCTACACCGCCTGAAAGTTTTGCTAATCTCTCTTGAAGTTTTTCTTTGTCGTATTCGCTGTCAGATGATTCAATCTGACGTTTTATTAATTTTACTCTGTCTTCAATAGCGTGTTTTGTTTCATCACCTACTACTATTGTTGTATCGTCTTTTGTTACGGTAACTCTCTTTGCTTGTCCTAACATTTGAACCGTTACATTTTCAAGTTTAATACCGAGTTCTTCAGTGAACATTTGACCGCCTGTTAAAATAGCGATATCTTCAAGCATTGCTTTTCTTCTGTCGCCAAAACCCGGGGCCTTAACTGCTACTGCTCTTAATACTTTTCTCATCGTATTAACAACCAATGTTGCAAGAGCTTCGCCTTCAACGTCTTCCGCAATAATTAATAATGAACGACCGTCACGGGCTACCTGCTCTAAAACAGGAACTAAATCTGCTATTAAGTTGATTTTCTTATTAACACATAATACATATGCATCTTCTAAAACAGCTTCCATTCTTTCAGGGTCGGTTACAAAGTATGGTGAAATATAGCCTTTGTCAAACTGCATACCTTCTACAACCTTTAAGTTTGTACCCGTTGATTTTGATTCTTCAACCGTAATAACACCGTCATGCCCGACTTTTTCCATTGCCTCAGCTACAAGTGTTCCGATTTCTTCATTATTGCCTGCTGAAATTGTTGCTACTTGAGCAAGTTTTTCCTTTGAATCAACACTTTGAGACATTTTTTTAATTGTTTCAAGTGCTATATTAACTGCTTTATCCATACCTCTTTTCATACACATAGGATTTGCGCCTGCAGTTAAATTTCTGACACCTTCTCTTACTATAGCTTGCGCAAGAACTGAAGCTGTTGTTGTTCCGTCACCTGCTACATCATTTGTTTTTGAAGATACTTCTTTTAATAATTGAGCCCCTGAATTTTCTAACGGGTCTTCAAGTTCTATTTCTTTTGCAATAGTTACACCGTCATTTACTATTTGAGGCGAGCCGAATTTCTTTTCTAATATTACATTTCTTCCTTTTGGACCTAATGTAACTTTAACGGCATCTGCTACCGCATCTATACCTCTTAAAAGCCCCTTACGTGCTTCTTCATCAAATATAATTTTTTTAGCCATTTTGTTCTCTCCTATTTTTCAATAATGCCTAAAACATCAGATACAGACATTATTTTTAATGTTTCATCAGAAACTTTTACATCTGTTCCCGCATATTTTGCAAATAAAACAACTTCGCCTACTTTAACATCCATAGGTTCTCTGTCGCCCTTTTCGTTAACTTTTCCTGCCCCTACAGCAATTACTTCACCTTTTTGTGATTTTTCTTTTGCACTGTCGGGTATAAATATTCCGCCTGAAGTTTGTTCCGCATCTTCAATAACTTTAATAACAATTTTGTCGCCAAGTGGTCTTATTGTCATTTTATTTTCCTCCTTTTAATCTACCTTTCTCTTATTCTTTTATACAATCTTTTTTTATTTTTTTTTAAAATATTAATGAAAAATTAATTATTTAAAATCTATGAATTAAACAGCCAATCACAGCATATTGATACAAATTTTTTCTCATTTTGTATAAACAAATCTTCGGCATGACAGCAATTTTCAAACAGTTCAAATTTTTTATCGCATACCGCTTTCGTAAATAATGCTTTAGTATGCCAACTTTCTATAGTCGGATCCTTTTCTCCCGCCAAAAACAGTGTCGGACATTTTATTTTTTCCACTATATCTATTGGTTTTATTTTTTTATTTGGAATTACAGATGGCCTTATTGAAAACCACCTTTTTAACTCACATTTTTGAAGAGTGGGTATCCAAGCTTCCTTTTTCCATACCTTATTTTCTATTTTTTCAAAACATACAGGCGCACTTACTGCAATAATCTTGGAAACACTATCATCTTTTGAGCCGATAATCAATGCAACGGCAGCCCCAAGCGAAAATCCCATAATATATATTTTTTTATAATATTGTTTTGCATATTCCATAACGGCCGATAAGTCATTTACTTCTTTACTTGTAAAAGTATATAATCCCCCGCTTTTACCATGTCCTCGAAAATCCATTGCTATTACATCACTATATTTACTGAATATTTCGCTCATTTGTTTAAATGATTTGCTGTCCTTTGTCATAAACCACCCCGGAGCAAGAATTACCACTCTGTCCGAATTGTTTTTATAATGATTTATGGCAATTTTTACATTATCTTCTGTTGTAATTATTTTCTCGTTCATTGATTTTTTCCTGATAATAATTAATCAGATAACATAAACAAACAAAATTTTCATTAAAATTTGTTAACAATTAATACTAATTTCTAAAGTTTGAAAAAATAATGCCGAATATAAAATTATAAAGCATAATAAGGAAAATCTAAATGGAAAAAAATTATATACTGCCAGCCGGCAACATTTCAGAAGGAGTTGAATTCTTTTTAAGAGGCGCTAAGAAAAGAAGGGCTATGGCAATTGCAAGTGTAAGAGAGATAAATGCTGATATCGGTGTTAATTTAAAACTCGTATCGGTTAAATAATTAAAAATTTAAAACCGCTTTTATTGAGCGGTTTTTCGGTTTTTATTTTTCTTTTTTTGATTAACGGGTATTTCTTCTGAAGGCTTATTATCTGCTTTATTTACAATTACAAGAATTTCGTCTTTACCTGCCATTTTAAGATTATTTCTTGCAATAGACTCAAGTATTTTTTCCGAATTATAATTTTTTAAATCAGACTTTAATTGTTTATTTTTATTTAATTCTTCATTTCTTTTTGTTTCAAGTCCTTTTATTTTAGATGAAAATGTAATGTTTTTTGATATATTTTGAACTGCACTTACCGTAAGTTCAATAATACAAATTAAAAGAACTATTGTAAGTATTGAATACTTAAATTTAGCAGGTTTTTTTTGATGTTTATCTTCCATATTTAAATTATACTCTAATACAAATTATTTATAAAGCCAGCAGGCACACTTTGAATTATCCGTAATATAATCGGGAGGAAATTCATTTCTGCATATATCCATACGATTTGAACATCTGGGTTCAAAAGAACATCCTTTAAAATAATCTTTTATACTCGGGGGCTGACCTTCTATTGCCTCTAATTTTTCCGTATTAAAATCGGGTAATGCCTTTATTAATGCTCTTGTATAAGGGTGTTTCGGATTTTTAAATATATCCTCCGCATTGGCATTTTCAACAACATGCCCGTTATACATAACAGCTGCGGTATCAGCTGTTTCGTATACAAGCCCGAAATCATGAGAAATAAATATAAACGAGGTATTATATTCTTTTTGAATATCTTTTAACAGTTCCATAATTTGAGCCTGAACCGTAACATCCAGTGCTGTTGTCGGTTCATCACATATAATAATTTTAGATTTGCAGGCAATTGCCATTGCTATAATAACCCTTTGACGCATTCCGCCCGAGAATTCATGCGGATATGATTTTAATCGTTCTTTTGCATTCGGGATTTTTACCTGTTCTAAAACTTCTATTGCTCTATTTTCAGCCTCTTTACCTTTTAGCCCCTGATGGATTTCAATTACTTCCAAAATTTGTGAACCTATTGTATATAACGGATTTAATGATGTCATCGGATCTTGAGGAATTAATGCAATTTCTTTTCCCCTTATCTTTTGCATTTCTTTTTCATTTAATTTTAAAAGGTCTTGCCCTTTATATAATATTTCACCGGACAATATTTTTGCATTAGGTGCGAGTAATCTTAATACAGACATCGAAGTTACGGTTTTTCCGCACCCCGATTCCCCGACTATTGCAAGCATTTTCCCTTCTTCAAGAGATAAATTTACACTATGAAGTGCAATATAATCTTTACCTCCGGTATGAAATGCCAAACTTAAATTTTTAATCTTAAGTATATTCATAAATGCATATTAGCTTATGTTTTTTATAAAATCAATTATTCAATATAACTATACTTCAATTTTGCCTATAAAAGAAAATTCAGCATTGCCTGACATATAGACATTATGATTTACATCGTCTTTAGAGCCGTCCCACTCAATTACAAGCTGACCGCCGGGTAAATTTACTTTTACTTCATTATCACACAATCCGTTTAGGATAGAGGCAACAACACTTGCGCAGGCTCCTGTTCCGCAGGCAAGTGTAATAGCGCATCCTCTTTCCCATACATCAAGATTTATTTCGTTTCTTGAAAGTATTTTTATAAACTCAACATTTGTTTTTTCAGGGAATAATTCATTTGTTTCCACTTCTCTTCCGTACTTTAAGGCAAGTGCTTTTGTATCCTCCTCCGTTATTATTACGCAGTGAGGATTTCCCATACTTATTGCATTTGCAGTAAAAGTTCTATCAGAAACTTTAACTTCAAAGTTTAAATTATTATCAACCCTAACGGGGATTTTGACAGGGTCAAGTATCGGCTTATTCATATTTACCTTAACTCTGCCATCTTCTAAAATTTTAGGAATTATCGTTCCTGCTTTTGTTTCAACAGAAAATTCTTTTTTATCCATTAAACCCTTTGAATAAACATACTTAGAAAAGCATCTTATCCCGTTTCCGCACATTTGAGCTGGAGTCCCGTCAGAATTATAAAAAAACCAGCCGATATCCGTTTGTTTTGTATACGGATTTATTACAATTAATCCGTCAGCACCAATTCCAAAATGCCTGTCACATAACTTTAATGCCAATTTATCAGGTGTTTTACCTGTTTTAATATATTCTTCATAATCAAGAATTACAAAGTCATTCCCAAGTCCCTGCATTTTTGTAAAATTAATTAATGTCATTAATTATTCCTTTTATTCTTCTTTTTTTTCTTTTTATCTTTATATATTACTTCAGGTTTATAATCGTTTATTTTATCCTCTTTTACATCATAAGATTTATTAAATACTCTTGTTTTTAGTGCATCAATGTATTTATCATCAAAATGGGCATAATCAAAAAGAATTTCACCTTTTAAATTATATTCTCTTGCTTTATGTATTTGAACTAGTAAATCCTCATCTGCTCCGCCCATAAATGTAACAAATAATCCTGCATAAATTTTAGTTGTATTTACCGTATTATTTATAACATCACTTAAAAGTACATTGGCGGTATTTTTATCACCTGTAAGTATTAGAGGGGTTAACCCGTCTACATAATTATTAATTGACCAATCCCTCCAATTTTGCATTTTGGTCATTACTGATTTTTTCAAATCGGGAAATATTACAGCAGTAAGCTTAATATTTGCGGTTTTTGTTAATTTTTGAACTTCTTTAACGAAATCAGATATTTTATTTTGTCTGTATGATGCCCATAATTCCCAATCGCCCGTGCCGTATTTAATATCTATAGGATCAATACCGTAAATAGACATAAATTCATCTCTTGCGATTTGTGTATACCCCCAATTCATCTGAGCATAATTTGAATAAGATGAATCTACAGTCTGCGGATATCTTATATAGTCCAAATTAATACCGTCAGGTTTATATTTAGTTATTATTTCCTCCAAAAGTCCGATTAAATATGCTTTAACCTGCAAGTTTGCAGGGTCAAGGAAATACCCGTTATGCTCAGATAATGAAGGTTCAAGGTTTTCGGAATTATAATTTGAAAATCTCCTGTTTCCCCACATAGGATAAACACTTAAAACATGATTTGGGGTAGTTTGAGGATTTTCGTTTCCAACATAATAAGTTTCAAACCAAACATGAAGTTTCATATTTCGTTTATGACATTCTCGTATCCATATTTCTAATGGGTCAAACCCCATAAATTCTTCTCGTTGATATATTACTCCCTGATTTTTTAAGTATTCGCTCGGATATATAGTTTTACCGTGGAAGTATGTTTCCAAAAATACATCCGTTATTCCAGAATTGGCAATTCTTTCTACGGTTTTTTCTATTGCGTAAGGAGTTTTTTCAACCGGACGAACCCATATTCCTTTAAGTTCATCTTTATTGTATGGTATAGCATTTTTAATTGCGGAATTTAAAGAAGTCATTGCATTATTTATATACATTTGAGTCTTTTCGGGTTTTTTCTCTGCCTTTCTTAAATAATCTTTAGACTCATCCATAAATTCACTTGCTTTTTTATCATTGTATAAAATATCAAATTTTTTATAATATTCTATTAAGTCATTAACTTCAGATAATTTTTCTTTTGCGGCGAATACAAGGCTGTCAGGAGTTAAATAAACTCTTATTGTTCCAAGAGTATAATCAATATATACTTTAGAACCCACTTGTATATTTTGTGTAATCCATTTTTTTGCACTTCCATGACCGGAGATAACAAATCCGTTTTTAGGAATAACGGAATCTGCCCCGTTTAATCTTACTACCATATTATTTTCAACAATAGCTTCAGTACCAAATTCATTAGTTCCGGTTCTGTGCCCGTATAATGGAGTATAAATAACAAGTTGATTTGGTCCTCTTAACCCCGGATAATAAGCATATGCGCTGGTTGTTTTCTGCGGATTAATTGAATCATATGATTTTTGAACTTCCTGATATATAATTCCTTCAGGCATAACTGGTGCAGAAAGCACAGGAATTAACGATAAATTAAGCCCTTTCTCATTATATATTATCTTATTACCGTTCTGAGCATTATATTGCACATTTTTATTTAATTCATTACCTGCAGCATTGTAATCATCTGCTTTTACAACCCCGCATGTCAATAAAATTAAAAATAAAATCCCTATCAATCTTCTCATAGTTAATATAATAGTAAAAAACAGACGATTTGTTAATAGATTTTTTAAAAATATAATTAAAAAATAATTAAATATTAAAAAATTAAAAATTTTTTATATTAATATATTAATGTAAGGAGATATAAATTAATGGAATATAAAGATTATTATAAAATCTTAGGTGTAGAAAGAGATGCTACGGAAGCAAAAATAAAATCTGCTTACAGAAAACTTGCAAGGCTGTATCATCCTGACGTAAATAAATCTCCTGATGCGGTAAACAAATTTAAAGATATAAATGAAGCTTATGAAGTATTATCCGACAAAGAAAAGAAAAGCAGATATGACAGTTTAGGAGCAAACTGGCAGCAGGGTGCTAATTTTACACCGCCGCCCGGGTTTGAAGGATTTAACTTTAACAACTTTAATCAGGGCGGATTTTCTCAGGGATTTTCCAATATGGGAGATTTCTCCGACTTTTTCAGTTCCTTATTCGGCGATTTTATGGGAGCGGGACAAACGGGAAGAAGAACTTCAAGAAAATCGTCTCAAGGCTTTTCTTATGAAGATTTATTCTCAGGCGCAGGGAAAAGAGCAAGAACACAAAATCCGTATCAAGATGAAACGCAAGCTGAAAATCTTGACATTACACAGGATTTAAATATAACCGCAAAAGACTTAATGAGCGATAAACCGATTAGTGTAAAAATGAATACGGTTGAAAAATGCTTAAAATGCTCAGGAGCAGGCAGTATATGCTCTGAATGCGGCGGAACAGGCATTATCAGCAAAACAAGAACTTTAAGTGTTAAATTGCCTAAAGGTGTTAAAGAAGGGCAAAAGATAAGACTTAAAGGGGAAGGAAAATCTGATAACTACGGAAGAAAAGGCAATTTATATTTCATTATTAAATTTAAAGATAATGAATATTTGATAGAAGAAGAAAATCTTACTAAAACTGTTGAAATTACTCCGGCTGAAGCCGTAATGGGCTGCAAAAAAGACATTTCAACTCTGCATGGAATTATAAATATTAAAATTCCGCCTGAAACAAGAACAGGTAAAACTTTAAGGCTTAAAGATTTAGGCTTGCCTAAAAAAACAGGAGGATTTGGTAATTTAAATGTTAAAATATCAATAAATATACCCTCTTCTATTTCCCCAAAACAAAAAGATTTATACAAAAAATTATTGGAATTGGAATAATGAACTTAAAGAAATATCACACAGGCCCATTAGATGTTAATACTTATGTTTTAACTGATGACGAGACTAAAGAAGCAGTTATTATAGATATTGGCGGGGATTTTAAAAAAATAAAAAAAGAACTTGATGAAGGCGGATATAATTTAAAATATATTTTAAATACCCATGGGCATTTTGACCATATTTTAGGTGAAATTGAAGTACAAAATGAATTTCCTCAAATTCCGATTTATATTCATAAAGAAGATGCTCCGCACTTAAACCACTTGGATAAAACCCTTGCATTATGGGGGATTGATAAAATTGAACATACTTTAAATAAAGTCGAATTTATAGATGAAACAACCGAATTATATATAGGGCATATTCAAATAAAGATTTTGCACACCCCCGGACACTCCAAAGGCAGTTTGTCATTCTATGTTGACGGAAAAGTATTTTCGGGTGATGCTTTATTTTACCGTAATATAGGCAGAACAGATACTACAGACGGTGATTATGATGAATTAATCACCTCCATAAAAGAAAAACTTTTAACTCTGCCTGAAGAAACAATAGTTTACCCCGGACATGGCCCATCCACTGACATTAAAAACGAGAAATTTTCTAATCCCTATCTTAATTAAAAGAGAACCATATTACCGCTAATATTACTTATTTATAAAGCACTTCCATTGCCATTAAACCTTTTACAACTTCACCTGTTAATTCATGTAAAAAGTTTTCAATATTTTCGGCTAATTTTAAATTTAAGTCGTACATAAATATCCTTTTTTATATCTTATAGTATATCTAACGGCAATTTAATTTTAAAACTTTAGATTTATATAAAAAATGTAAATATTTCTTTACATTTTAAAACACCAATTTTTTCAATAGATTAGGGGTATTTTTTACACTAAATAAAAAATTAAATAAATACATCAAATCATTCAAAATTTATTCAAATTTTAATTATTATTTCCACCAAAAGTATGATATTAAAAAAAGCCAAATATGATAACCTTATTGTACCAATGAGGAATGTTAAAAAATAGAAAGGGCTATTATGCAAATAGGTAAAATCAGTTTACATACAACAAAAACAAATACATCAACCAATAAAACACCTGAAAAACAATTCAGTACAAATCCTTTCGGAGTTAGCTTTAAAGGTAACGTAATTCAAGCTGACGTATTTGAAAGTGCTAAAAATACAAACATAACTAAAAATATTGCAGAAAAAAGCAAATTATATGCTTCTGCGATTGTAAGCGGAATAAATAATTTTAATGAAGCATTTAAATCAAGAATGAATTCTGTTGTTTCTTTTGGTAAAAAGATTACACACAATGTTTTTGATACTCTTGAAAGAATTGGAAACACCGAAATTACATTTGATATGAACGGAATAAAAAATAAAATGTTTCCGGATAGACAATACAGTGTAAAACAGCTTTCAAACAAGTCTGTAAGTGAACTGAAAACTTTATGGCAAGACTTAGATGCCATTGATTAATTACATAATATTGGGGAGAGATTTATAATGGAAAAGATTCAAAAAATTAAAAATATAATTACAGCACTCGGCAATCATGAAGATTCACAAGCCGCAATTGATATTTTGACTGAAATAGGCACAAATTCACCTGATGATGAAATCAGAGAATTAACGGCTCAAACATTAATAAGAAAAAATACACATGAATCATTAAGAGTAGTGCTTATATCTAAAGGCAAAGGTATTAATGATTTAAGTGCAAGAGTTGCAATGACTGCAATTAATGAATTATTAGCCCTTAAAGATAAAAAAGAAGCCATCAAAATTTTAGATGACACAATAAAAATGCACTCAGAAGAAGATGTAAGGAATACAGCTCGTTCTGTCAGAGCATTAATGACATTTTCCTCATAAATCGGAAAGGAATTTTATATATAATAAAGCCTCTTAGTTTAAGAGGCTTTTTCGTTATATAATCATAAAAAAGGAGTACACATGAAAAGTTATAATATAGCGCTTTTAGCGGGTGACGGAGTAGGGAAAGAAGTAACCGATGAAACGGTTAAAATATTAAAAGCAGTAGGTGAAAAACAAAGTATTGAATTTAATTTTGAGTCTGCACTTATTGGCGGGTGTGCTTATGATAAGTATAAAACCCCTCTGCCCGAGGAAACATTAAAAATCGCAAAATCAGCTGATGCCGTGCTGTTAGGTGCTGTAGGCGGATGGGAATATGATAAACTTCCGCCCGAAGTCAGACCGGAAAAAGCACTGCTAGGTATAAGGAAAGAACTGAATTTATTTGCAAATTTAAGACCTGCAATAGTTTATCCCGAGTTAACCTCCATATCACCTTTAAAATCAGATATCGTTGCGGGAACCGATATTATGATAATAAGAGAATTAACGGGTGATGTATATTTTGGAACTCCGAAAGGAATAGAAATTAAAGACGGAGAAAAATTCGGCTACAATAATATGTGCTACTATGAAAGCGAAATAAGAAGAATAGCCCGCTGTGCATTTAAAACGGCAATGCAGAGAAATAAAAAAGTATGCTCCGTAGATAAAGCTAATGTTCTTGACGTTTCAAGACTTTGGAGAGAAACGGTTACTGAAACTGCAAAAGAATATCCCGACGTAGAACTTTCTTATATGTATGTTGATAATGCCGCAATGCAGATTATAAGAAACCCTAAGCAGTTTGATGTTATTTTAACGGGTAATATATTTGGCGATATCCTCTCTGATGAAGCATCTATGCTCTCAGGCTCCTTAGGGCTTTTGCCGAGCGCCTCTTTATCAGACTCAAAATATGCCATGTATGAGCCAATCCACGGAAGCGCCCCCGATATTAAAGGGAAAAATATTGTAAATCCCATTGCAACTATCCTTTCTGCGGGCATGATGCTTAAATATTCTTTTAATCTTGATTTTGAATATGACATGATTGAGCATGCCGTTAGAAAAACTTTAAAAGACGGTTTCAGAACTAACGATATTATGCAAGACGGGATGACTTTGACCTCTACATCTAAGCTTGGGGACATTATCAAGGATAATATTTTATCAGGCATGTAATCCTGAAGAAGTAATTTATAAGCATTAAAAAATATTTAAAAACCTACCATATAGCAGAATGAAAAATAATTTTCAATCAGTTATAGTGAATATGTAGATTGAAACAAACGAACACTTTTATTCGGGGTTGCGAACAAGTATTATTCAAATAGTTCGATAAAGCAGTTTCAATCTACACTTTTTTATGCAAAAATCCCCGCATAAAGGTAATTGTTTTTTATAAAATTATGTTAAAATAATATATTATATGGTAGATTAACAGAGGTTAAAATGAATAAATCAATTAAAGTTATAATAACAGTAATATCATTGGCATATTTAACGGGATTTAATACAAATTATAATGAAGTACAGGCAGCAACAAATGTAAAACAAACAGCGCCGGCTGTTTCTTACATGCTGGTTTCTCCAGTTGATGTTGTTGATACTCCTAATGATTATCTGAACAAAGACATTACTTTTAATGCCGAATTTGTCGCTTATACATCTTTAGGGCTTGATTATAAACCCGCATTAAGAGACAGTGCAAAATATATAGGAGTTTTGATTAAAAGAGATAATGTAAAAGACCATGTAATTCCTTTATCGGAAATGAAAATATTTCTTAAAAGAGAAGTTGCAGAAAAACATATTGATTTAGATGCGGGCGATAAAATTAAAATATCGGGAAAGGTTTTTTCAACCGCACTCGGTGACCCTTGGGTTGATGTAAAAGTTTTTGATGTACTGACTAAAAAAGAAAAAACGGCTGAAAAAAAATAATATATATGGGATAGAGTTGTGAAGGATAATAAAAAAGCATATTTAACAATACATGGCCATTTTTATCAGCCTCCGAGGGAAAATCCCTGGCTTGAAACGATTGAAATTCAAGACAGCGCAAACCCCTTTCACGATTGGAATGCAAGAGTTACAGCTGAATGCTATACTCCTAACTCCGTTTCAAAAATAGTTACTCAGGATAATAAAATCCTTGATATTGTTAACAACTACGCATATATAAGCTTTAATTTCGGGCCTACACTCTTATCTTGGATGGAACATTACAGCCCTTATTCTTATGAAAGAATTATTAAAGCGGATGTTATCAGCAGTGCAAATAATAACGGGCATGGCAATGCTATTGCTCAGGTTTATAACCATATAATTATGCCGTTAGCTAACAAAAACGATAAATATACTCAAATTATATGGGGAATTAAAGATTTTCAATACAGATTCGGCAGAAAGCCCGAAGGCATGTGGCTTGCCGAAACCGCTTGCGATGACGCGACACTTGAAGCACTTATTGATTGCGGAATAAAATTTACAATATTATCGCCGCATCAAGCTAAAGCTGTCAGAAAACTTAATTCTGATGACAGCTGGCATGATGTAAGCTGGGGAAATATTGATCCTGCCAGAGCTTACAGATATTTTGTAAAATCAGATAAATCAAAATACATAGATTTATTTTTCTATGACGGTTCTATTTCTAAATCCGTTGCGTTTGATGAACTCTTAACTGACGGAAACAAATTTATTGCAAGGTTAAAAGACGGTATATCAAATCAAAGAGATTATAATCAGCTTGTTCATATAGCAACAGACGGTGAAAGCTACGGACACCATACGAAATTCGGTGATATGGCGCTTTCATATATTCTTAAAATTAAAGCCGAAGATGAAGGATTTGAAATAACAAATTACGCAAATTACTTAGAACAGGAAGGTGTTCAGTATGAAGCGGATATAAAAGATGTTTCCTCCTGGAGCTGCGCACATGGTGTCGGCAGATGGTGCGATGATTGCGGATGTTCGACAGGCGGAGGCTACGGATGGAATCAAAAATGGAGAAAGCCTTTAAGGGAAGCTCTTGATTATGTTCGTGACAGACTTATAGAAGTTTATAAAGAACAAGCTTCAATATATTTAAAAGATATTTGGGCTGCAAGAAATGATTATATTGATGTTATTTTAGACAGATGTAAAAATTCAATTAATAAATTCATTGAAAAGCACCAAAAATATAAGCTTGAAAGACCTGAAATCGTAAAAGTATTAAAATTACTTGAAATGCAAAGACAGACTTTGTTAATGTATACAAGCTGCGGATGGTTTTTCTCCGAGATTTCAGGTATTGAAACAACTCAAATTATGAAATATGCAGCTCGTGCGCTTCAGCTTGCAGGATACTTTACAAATGAAGATATAGAATCAGGGTTCTTATCAATTTTAGCAAAGGCTCAAAGTAATATCCCGGGGTTTGGCAGCGGAAAAGATGTTTATGAAAAATTTGTTAAGCCTTCTATCGTTTCAATTAAACAAATCGGTGCACTCTGGGCAATTTCTTCAATGCATAAAGAATTTGAAGATTTTACAAACTTATACTGCTACGAAATAAAAAAGCACTACAGTAAATTTATCTCTAAAGGCGCAACGGCATTTTCAGCAGGCAGAATTGAAATTGAATCTAAAATTACACTTGAAAAAGGCGACTTTTTCTTTGCAGCAATTCAATTCCCCGAAGGAGATTTTCACTGCGCAATAAAGAAATATGATGATTCTGATAATATTAAAGAAATTACGGATAAGCTTACAAAAATATATATGGATTATCCCGTAACCGAAATAATAAGAGCATTAGATAACATTTTCGGCAACGAATACTTTACATTAAAAGATGTCTTAATTGAAGACAGAAGCAATATACTGCTTTCATCTTTAAAAGATAAACTAGGCAAATTTTCTAATACATACAGAGAAGTATATAACGAAGGCAAAAACTTCATTATTCAGCTTATTAATCTCGGAATTAACGTTCCTGTGGAATATAAACTTGCGGCACAATATACACTGTCCAATGATTTTAACGAGATTTTTGAAAATGCCGTTAATATAACGGAGGATGAAATAATCCAAAAAGCAGTTGATATCGTTAAAGAGGCTAAAGATTTTCAAATTGATATTGATAAAAAACCTACTAATGAAATTTTTTCAAAGCAAATTCAACTGGCAATTTATAATTTCATGAAAAATTTTGAAATACACAGGCTTGAAAATATTCTTAAAATGTTTGAATGTGCTTCTAAGTTAGATTTAACAATTGACATCTCAGAAGCTCAAAATATGTACTTTAACAAAATATATGCTAAATTTACAACACTTTTGGATAATGCCTCACAATATAATGCCAATATAGAAGAAGTAAGGGATTATTTATTCTCATTATTGGTATTAGGTGAATATTTAAATATTAATACAGAATTTTATAGGTCATCAATTTTAAAATTAACCTCTCAAAAAATTAGTGCTAATGATTAGTTAATTGTTCCAAAATATTATTAACCTGTTTTCTGAGATTTATAAAATCAGAATTATTGAAAATTATAAAATCTGATTTTTTTATTTTTTCATCTTCTTTTTGCTGGGAATTTATTCTTTTTTTTGCCTTGGCTTTTGTAAAATTATTCCTTGCCATAAGCCGTTTTAACCTTATATCTTCATCAGCGGATACAAAGATAATCTTATCAAAATTATTTTCCATATTAGTTTCAAAGAGCAAAGGAACAGAAACAAAAACAAATTTTTCACTTGAATTTTCTTTTAAAAACTCGGTTACTTTTTCAAAAATTTTAACGTGCAGAATTTGTTCAAGTTTTTTCCTTTTTTCATCGGAATAAAATACAACATCGCCCAATTTTCTGCGGGAAATATTTCCGTCCTCATCCAATATATCGTCATCAGAAAATACGGATTTAATTTCTTTAATTACCTTGTAATCCGAAGCTAAAATATAGTGATTTATTTTATCGCTATCAATAACTTTATATCCTGCAGATAAAAGCATTTTTTCGACTTGAGATTTACCGCTTGCTATATTTCCCGTTATTGCAACTTTTAACATATCTGTTCCTCGATTAAATTATAACAATAAAATATCGGAACGGATATATTAATTTATTTTCGTTCAAGAAGGCTTATTAAAGTATTTAATAGTTCATATTTTGTTTTATAGCCTGAAAATTCGGCAATAAGACTGCCCTCTTTAAATAAAAGGAAAGTCGGGAATGCGCTTATTCCAAAGCGGTTAACAAGTGAGGGATTTTCATCGGGGTCAACTTCGCCTATCCAGATATTTTGGTCTGCGATTTCTTTTAAAATAGGTTTTTGTCTTTGGCAGAATCCGCACCACGAGGCAGTAAAAGCTACAAGTTTTATACCGTCTTTTATATTATCGTCAAAGTTTCTTTCATTTAATGTTTCAAGCATAAATAACTCCTTTTTTAGGAAGTTTATTATACTTAAACAAAATATTCATTCACTGACAAGCTATTTTTTTATAACGAGCCTTTCAAGCCATCTTACAATACGGGTGGGCTTATTTTCCGTATCTTTTGTAATCGAATCAACAAGTGCTGTTTTTGCGCCCAAGAGTTTCCCTGCTAAAATATCAGTCAGGGGTCTATCTCCAACAACAAGAGTTTGTTCGGGCAATATGTTTACACTTTTTAAGAACTCACGCATTACAGCGGGATTAGGTTTATTTGCTTCTCCTATAACAGGGAAGTCAGACATCGCCTGCACTTTTGATATATATTCTTTTCTTTTGTTGTTGCTGATTATTGCAATAACGTAATTTTGTTTCAGTTCATTTAAGAGTTCTCTGACATTAGCGGGATACTCGCCTGACTTAGAAGGCATTACTGTGCTGTCTAAATCAAACAAAACCGCATTTATACCTTGTGTTTTTATTTCTTTAAAATCAAGGTCAAACAGAGATATTACGTTGTAATCAGGTTTTAAAATCATCTTAAATTTTTTACTCCGATTGTTCGTGCAAGCGCATATTTATAGTCTTTCGGATTTTGCGAAAGTTCGATATAAAATTCATCATTTGTATTACAGAGTTGTTTTTCTTCTTGAGTTTTTTCGTCATAAATCTTTGTAACTTTGGCTTTAAAGCATTCATCAGGGGTTATAATTTCAATTTCATCATTTAACAGGAATTTATTTTTTGTAAGGACTTTATACATATTGTCTTTTTTATCGAGGAAAACACAAAGACAGTCGGCACCTGCCAGCCCTTTTGAAATATCATAGCTGTAGCCTTCAGAGTCCGGTTTATGGAGGTAAAATCCCGTAGTATAGCCTCGGTTGCCTATTTTAATTATTTCATTATAATTGTCTTCTTTGTTGATTTTACCTGCCTTAAGGTAGTCATCAATAGCTTTACGGTAGGCTTTAGCAACGGCAGAAACATAATAAAGACTTTTTGTTCTGCCCTCTATTTTAAATGAATCTATACCCAAATCAATTAATTCAGGAAGATAGTTAATAAGGGCTAAGTCCTTCGGGCTTAGGATGTGAGTACCCTGCCCGTTTTCTTCTATATCAAAGTATTCGCCCTCTCTTGTTTCTTCAACGAGTTTATAACTCCACCTGCAAGATTGAGAACAGTTTCCGTGATTGGCTTTTCTTTCGCCTTTTGTCATATAATCGCTTATTAAACAGCGCCCCGAAAAAGATACACATTGAGCTCCGTGAACAAAAACTTCATATTCAATATCGGGTACATTTTTTTTAATTTCTGCAATCTGCTCAAATGATAAATCTCTTGATAAAACAACCCTCTGTGCACCTAAATCCCGCCAGAATTTAACGGCTTCAGAGTTTAATATATTAGTCTGAGTGCTAACATGCAAAGGTATTTTTGGCATATATTTCTTTATGATGTTGTATACCCCGAAATCCGAAAACAGTATTGCGTCAGGGTTTGCCTCATTAATCCTTTGGGCGCACTCAATCATAGATTTTATATCGTTATCATAAGCAAAAATATTTAAGGTTAAATACACCTTTTTATCCATTGAATGCGCTAAATCAATACAATCTTTCAAGTTGTCAATTGTTATAAGTTCGCCTTTTCTCATAGCCCTGAGGCTGAAATCTACCATTCCTAAATATACGGCATCGGCACCGTAGTGAATGGCATAATCAAGCTTTTCTTTACTTCCTGCAGGTAATAACAGTTCGGGTCTTTTTAATTTTGTTTCCATATAACTATTTTACTACAAAGTTTTTTTATCCGCTTTCTTCAGTTCAAAGCCTTTTTTAAAAGCATTTTTGGTGTAATAGTTTTTATCTGCGGAAGGAAGAATATATTTATCCTTCAATTTATCATTTACGGAATATAAAATATAACCTTGTGTTTTATAAACAGCTTTATAGTTATCGGGAATATAGTCATTTATCACTGCGTCAACAGGAATTATAATATAATCGGGTTTATAGGGTTCATTGAGTACCTTCTCCCAGCCGTCTTGTGCATTATAAAATTTATCAAGAAGTTCTTTTTCCTTATTAAAATATACTTCTTCATATCGTCCATCCATATATATTAAGTTATTCGGGAATAATTTATATGCTATATAACTTCCTAAATCTAAAGGAGCTAGAACTCTGCCTTTTAAATTATTGATTTTCAAAAATTCAATCTCTTGAACGGGCTGTTCGCATAGATAATATATATCAGGTTTACTTGCGAAGAATATTATTGATGCACCAACAAAATATAAAGTCATAAGTATATAAGGAAGAATATTTGTTTTCCAAAATTCTTCCTTTTGCTTATCAATAATAAAACTATTAACCCATATGCAAATATCTTTATACAAAAACATAATTGAAACTAATATAAAAAACGGAGTGTTTTTTATGTATTTAAAAGATAAATAAGCACAAACAAATAGCAGAATATACTTTGTAAAATCATTTTTATAATCTTTAATTTTCAAAATCAGTGTAACAAAAAATAAGACATAAAATATTTTAAACCAAGTAAATAAAATACTTTGACTTAAAAAGGGGCTAATCCATTCGGTTATATTGGGGCGGGGCATAGTTGTAGCCATAAAAATAAATTTAACATAGTCAATACCGTATGGATTAATAAACATTACCAAAAAGCACGCAAAGAGAGTAAAGATATATTTTTTAAACGGTTTTTTATTAAGAGCCTCGCCAAGCGAGTATATTGCTAATACTCCGAGCCCCGCCACACATCCTCCATGGGTGTTCGCCCAAATTAACATTAAAGGAGGCAATATGAATAAAAGCTTATTTTCTCCTTTTTTTCTGACTCTTTCAAGCAGATATAAAAATATTGTAAAAAACAAGAACGTTAAAAAATGACATCTTAAAGCCGAACCTAATAATGTCGGCAGCGAAATTATTGAAAAAGAAAATAAAAATACGTCAATCGGTTTTACATCTTTATTAATTCCTAATTTTGCCGTCTTAAAAACAAAATAAAAAATTAAAAATACTATTATAATTCTTGAGCCGAATATTCCCCAATAGCCAAAATGATTTAAAATAAAAGAGAATAAAACACTTGCTCCCCACTCATGGTCAAGCCAGATATGAGTTGGAATATAAGAAAAAATATCCGTTTTAAATATTTGCCCTAACTGCCAAAAAGCATCGCCCTGCAATATCCTTGCCCAAAAATCGGGGTCAATGTTATTAGACAAAAAAGCTAACATTGTTATCATCAATAAAAAATATATATAAAAACATATATTATATTTTAATTCTTTATTCATAAGTATATGTTATTAATTTATATTTCCCGAGGTCAATACTTTAAGTTTTGTAAAGCATTCAAATGCAATAAATACAAGTTTTTTGACTTTTTTAAAAAAAATATTAAATAAAAAACTAAAGTTTTAAAAATTTATTCCGATATATAAATATGTCAAGGGCGATAAGCCCCATAAAAACCTCCCTCCCCAAAAAGTCTAGTAGCCGCCTTAGTGACGGCTTTTTTTTGCTTGTTTTTTTTAATTAATCAATTCTGTTTACGGGAACAGTAACTTTAGCAGGTTTTAAGAAATTAAAAAAGTTTCTTTTACCGCCTTTAAAATTAATAGTTTCTTCTTCTTTTATTTCTTTTCCCGCTGTTTGTAATTCTACTGCAAATTTAATTAATCTCGGATTCATACCAAATTCCCCAACACTTTACTAACCTATAATATATATAAGTATTTTTATTTATAAAAATTGCGCAAAATTAATTTTTTTTTACAAATGTATAAAAATTTATGATAATATATTTTTATGTTTGCAGTAAATTTAATTAAAAATAAACAGTATCCGCTTGATATACCCGAAAATGTCACAGTAAAACACGGTGATATGGTTATTGTTTTAACCGAAAAAGGAGAAGAAGCGGTAAAAGCATACCTTGTACCGCCTCAGGTTGAAAGTATTTTAAAACGGAAAAAAGTTCCTACAATTCCTTTTTTAAGGGTTATGACCCCTGAGGATTTAGCGGTATATGAAGAAATCAAACAAATGGAAATTCAAGGCTATAAGGATTGTCTTGAACTTATTAAACAGCATAAGCTTGTAATGAATTTAATACAATGCAAATATACATTTGACAGAAGAAAAGTTACATTTTACTATACAGCGCCCGAAAGGGTTGATTTTAGAGAACTGTTAAAAGATTTAACAAAAGTTTTTAAAAGAGTAAGAATAGATTTAAAACACATCGGAGTTAGAGATGAAACATCTTTATGCTGCGGAAACGGATTATGCGGAAGACCGTTTTGCTGCTGCACATTTAAACGGCAGTTTGATTCCATAAATATAAAGCTTGCTCATGACCAGAGTATGCCTATTACTCCGAGCAAAATTTCAGGCACTTGCGGAAGATTATTGTGCTGTTTAAATTATGAATATAAAAACTATATTGAAACGGCAAAAGAAATGGTTCCGATAGGTTCAGGTGTTATGACAGCTGACGGTGTCGGCAGAGTTTGCGCTTTAAATATTTTAACCAACAATGTTTCAGTTAAATTGGCTGACGGAAAAATTAAAGAATTCCCGTCAAATGAAGTAGAAATGATTGATACAGATGTTAATATTGAAATTGATATAGGTAATACCGGCTACAAATATGCTTCTATGCAGCAAACCGATGAAACCTTAGACATTAAACAATTTGAAGATGACAGGAACAGTTCAACGGGAAATATTTAGCGGGATTGTAACCGTAAAAGAAGTTTCCTCCTTGCCTTCACAAACTGCCTCTATAGTTCCATTATGTGCCTCCATAATCTGCTTTGATAAATATAAACCTAAGCCCGTGCTAACTTTTTTAAATTTTGAATGACAGGTATAATATTTTTGGAAAATCAATTCTAAATCTTCTTTTGATATACTGCTGCCTTTATTTGATACCGTTATTTTGATTTTATCCTGTATTTTTTCTAATCTGATTATTATTTTTGAGTTTTTAGGGCTGAATGAAACCGCATTTTGAATCAGATTTTTTATAACCCGTTTTATTTGGAAGGTATCAAACTTTGCATTTTGAGTTTCCGAAATCTTATTTTCAACAACAATTTGATGATTATTCTCTGATACAATTGGCTGCATTTCCGTAACTACAGAAGATATAAAGTCTTTAATGTTATTTTCGGTTAAATTTAATTCTATATTTTTTTGCTCAAGCCTGTATGTTTCAAGTATATTCTCAATTAAATCTTTTAACTCTTGATTAGAGGATTTCATTAAGTTTAATACTTCCGTTTGTTTTTCATTTAAATTTCCAAACCGCCCTTCTAAAAGATAGTTTATGGAATTTAACTCCGCAATAACGGGAACTTTCATATCATGAGTTAATGTTGCCGTAAATTCTTCTTTAAATAATTGGATTTCTTTTTCCTGCTTTATTATTTCCTCCAAAGACAAATTCTTTTTAGAAAGTGCATTTTGATATTCTTTAATCATTAATTCACGGTCATTAATTGTTTCTATTAAACGATTAACAGCATTTTCAAGATTTTTATCATTAAGATTTTCCGCTCTTATATTTATGTCGCCGTATCTTAGCCTTTTTACGGCAAGCATTATTTTTAATACGTCATTTTTAAGTCCTTTATACCTGCCAAAAAGGACAAATAAAAGATAAATACAGGATAAAATAACAACTGTTAATAATATAAATATAAATTTTAAAATCATAGAAAAATTATATCAAATAAAAAGAGAGAAACAAAAATGTTTCTCTCTTAAATTCATTTTATATTAACTATTTTACCATTTGATTCATAACTTCTTCGGCAAAGTTATCTTGTCTTTTTTCAAGTCCTTCACCTAAAGTCCAGCGAACAAATGATAATATTTGAAGTTTTCCGTTTAAGTGCTGTTCAACTGTTTCATCGGGGTTTTTAACAAACGGCTGTTCAAGTAAGCATTTTTGAGCCATAAGTTTATTAACTCTGCCTTCAACAATTTTAGCTCTTATATTTTCCGGTTTTTTAGCTAAATCTTCTTTACCCATTTCAATTCTTGTTTCTTCATCAATTACACTTTGAGGAATTTGATTTCTTGAAACAAATTCAGGTGCTGAAGATGCTATATGAAGTGCTACATCTTTTAATAATGTTTCATCTTGTGCAGAAGCATTAATTAGAACACCAATTTTACCGTTATGAACATAAGTAGCTAAATTACCTTCCAGTACTTCAAATCTTCTTATGCTGATTTTTTCACCGATTGTTGCAATTTTATCTTTAACGGCATCTTCGATTTTTAAACCGCAATCAGGGCATACCGAAGAGTTTAATGTATCTAAATCAGCAGGTTTTGTTTCAGCAATATGTTTTGCTAAGCAGTTAACAAACTTTTTAAAATCTTCATTTTTAGCAACAAAGTCTGTTTCGCAGTTAACTTCAACGATAGAACCGACACCATTTTCAATGTATGTGGCAACTAAGCCTTCAGCAGCGATACGATTTTGTTTTTTCTCGGCTGAAGCAATACCTTTTTGTCTTAAAAATTCCATTGCTTTTTCTATATCGCCGTCGCATTCTTCAAGCGCTTTTTTAGAATCCATAAAGCCTGCGCCTGTTTTTTCTCTTAAATCTTTAACCATTGCGGCTGTTATTGTCATAATTTATTATCCTTTCAAAATTTATTGTTACAAATCAATTATTCTTCAACTACAGCAGGTGTTTCTTCTTTAACTTCAGCTGTTTCTTCTGCTTTAACTTCTTCTGTAACACCTGCATCTTCAGCTTTTATAGCCTGAACTTTGTTCATTTGATTTGCTTTATTTTCTCTTAATTGTTTACCTTCCAATATAGCATCGGCTAATTTAGAACAAACTAATTTTATTGACCTGATTGCATCATCGTTTCCGGGGATAATGTAATCAATACCGTCAGGATCTGCATTTGTATCAGCTAAGCAGATAACGGGAATATTTAGTTTATTAGCTTCAGCTATAGCAATAGCTTCTTTCTTTTGGTCAATAACAACCAATAAATCAGGCATTCCTCTCATTTCTTTAATACCGCCTAATGTTTTGGTTAATTTGGAAAGTTTTCTCATTGTTTGAGCTATTTCTTTTTTAGGAAGTTTCTCTAATTGACCTGAATTTGAAAATTCTTCAATTTCTCTTAATTTGTTAACTCTTCCTCTGATTGTTTCAAAGTTAGTAAGCATACCGCCTAACCATCTTCTGTTAACATAATAAGAGCCTGCCCTTAAAGCTTCTTCAGCAACTACATCAACAGCTTGTTTTTTTGTTCCGACAAAAACTACATTTTTGCCTTTTGCCGCACAATCTCTAACGATTGCATAAGCTTCATCAAGTTTATCGGAGGTTTTTCTTAAATCTAAAACATAAATTCCGTTTCTTGCCCCGTAAATATAAGGTTTCATCTTGGGGTTCCATCTTTGTGTTTGGTGACCGAAGTGTACACCTGCGTCTAATAATTCAATCATTGATGCTACCGGCATCTTTTTTCTCCTTTTATTTTACTTGTACCTCGTGAATTGCTTTCCCATCTTAACAAAGACTAAGCCGTTACTAATGTAATCTAACCTATCGGATTCACAACTCAAACAATATATTATTACAAACAAATTAAAAGTAAAATCGTTTTTTACCTTTATGCTGTAACATAAGTTAAAAATTCAAATAATTGAATATTATTTGAATTATAATTTTTACAATAAAATAACTTTTGAGGTTAGGAGAAGGAAATGAAAAAATTTTTTAAGGTATTGGGAATAACTATTATAAGCATTATCGTGCTTTTATATTTGGCATTTTTATTTGTACTGCCGAACGCAGTTGATTTAAATAAATTCAAACCAGACCTTCAACAGATTGTCAAAGAACAGACCAATTTAACTCTTGATTTTGATAATCCTCAAATAACCGTAACTCCGCTTTTATCGGCAGGAATTACGGCAGATAATGTTAAAATTAAGCTTCCCGATAACTCTGAAGTTATCACATCGGATAATTTTAAAGCAAGAATAGCACTACCTTCTCTATTCCTTTTAACCGTAAAAATTCCGACCGTGGAAATCCTTAACCCCGTTATTAATATTGATATTGTTGACGGAAAAGCATTTAAAGCAGTTCAGGCTTTTGAAGAAATCTTAAATAAGAAAGAAGAAAATATTGAACAAAACCTTCAAACTGCACAAAAACCTTTAATAGACCCTGCTTTAATAAAAGTTGTTATCCCCGGAATAAGAATTATTAACTACAGCGCAAAAGTAAATGATTTAAAAACAGGAAATTACCTGAAACTCGCCGGTGATGAACTTGTTTTCGGATACAATAACGGAAAAAGCATATCATTAAAAACAAATGCCGATTTATTCTTAAACGAAACAAAAAACATTACGGCAAATATTGATATTGATACCTGTATTCCTCAGCAGAGCAAACTGGATGAAGAAGATGATAAAGCGCAGAGAGTTGAAATCCCGTTCATAAACCCTGTTGCAATGTATATGGCATACGATTTAAAAACTAATATTGATTCTAAAATTAAAATAAGACAAAAAGAAAATTATTTAGTATCAAGAGGTTATTTAAACATTGATAACTTTACTTTAAAACTTGCAGGATTACAGCTCCCCGAGAGCAAACTGCATATTAAAACAAGAGGAACAAAAGCAGATTTAGATACCGACTTATACATAACCGAAAAAGAAAAATTATCACTTCTCGGTATGATTAAGTATGCAAAAAATCCTAAAATGGATTTAAAAATCACATCTAATGAAATTCATACCGATAACGTTATAAATTTAATAAGAGCAACCCTTGATTCATTGCACATAAAACACGAATTACAACCGATTGCAGGCGAGGGCTACTTTATCGCAGATACAAATATTAAAACCGATTTTAAAAAACTTCATTCTGACGGAAAAATTACCGTAAAAGACTGCGTAATAAAAAATAATGCTAAGAAACTCCAACTTGCAAGAATAAATTCAATTATATCTCTTGATAACAGTATTTTAAAATTTATTGATACAACGGTTGAAATCGCTCAAACTCTGTTTAAAATAGACGGAACTATTGATGAAAAATCAATCGCAGATATTAATGTATTTATGGAAAAAATGCCTTTAGCAAAAGTATTTACAATGTTTCTGCCATCTGAAATTAATAATGCCTACGATGTTAATTCAGGGTTTATTAACCTTACGGCACACATAAA
The DNA here is from genome assembly GCA_947625305.1 of Candidatus Gastranaerophilales bacterium. Taxonomy (GTDB): domain Bacteria; phylum Cyanobacteriota; class Vampirovibrionia; order Gastranaerophilales; family Gastranaerophilaceae; genus Avigastranaerophilus. The sequence goes on from CANQNW010000002.1 coordinate 99,413, forward strand.
AGGTGAATTAAAAAAAGCATCTGCCGATTTAAATCTTACATTAAATAATTTGTCATTGACCGATAAAGTAAATAAAATCAACTATTTAAATAATATTTTAACGGCTGATTTTAAAAGCAACTTCCAAAAAGTTACGGGGAATATAAAAAATTCCGATTTCAAATTAATGATGAACGGTGCAAATGTAACATGCGACAGCTTTAATCTTGAAATCGGAGATAAAACAATAACAATACATCCCGCAAAAATAAGTATAAACAACTCATCAAATGTAGATTTTTCAGGTACAATCGAAAACTACATAAAAAATCCCGTATTTAATTTTGACGGAAACGGCAAATTAATAACCAATGATTTAAAACAACTCTTAGGAAAAGACCTTGCCATATTTATAAAAAATAAAGGCGCACTTCCTATTGCATTTAATTTTGCAGGCGACAAGAAAAAACAAACATTTAAAGCCTCACTTGAAGCAAATAAAGATAACTATATTACACCTATAGATATAAAAAATGTACAGAATTTAAATACAATACTACAAACTGTTATTGATTTTAAAGGGGACAGACTAAAAATAAAAGATACGGGATTTTTTATTAAAACAGTAACTCAAGACCCTGAAAACCCCGAAAAAGCAATTACAAAGCTAACTGATATCGTCAGTGTAGACGGAACCATAACTAAATTAAACACATTAAATCCTAATATAAATCTTATAAAAGTTAAAATGCCATCAGACCTTGAAGGAGTAATATGCGCATTCCCTAAATCAACTTTAAAAGCAAAAGGGCAAATGTTCGTACTTGGAGATTTAAAAGCCCCGAGAATTAGAGGCGAATTTAATCTTTGGGATATATCAATCCCGGAACTTCTTATAAATGCTGAAAAAGTAATATCTAAATTTGAAGGTAAAGATTTAGATGTAGATATAAAAAATCTGAACGCAAACGGCTCAGACTATAATGTATTAATTAATGCGGATTTAAGCCCGTCTAAATACTTTACGATTAAAAACTTAAATCTGATATCTCAATTAACAGATGTTGATAAATTAATGAAAGTATCTGATTTGGCGATGAAATATGTTCCGCAATCATCAGGCGGTAATACTTCAAATAACTCTGCATCAGCAGATATCCCCGTTATTATCAGAAACGGAAACATCGATATTAAACAAATAAAAACAGGGAATATAAAATTAACGGATACAACAGGCAATATATCATTATTAAATAATATTTTCTATGTAAATAACCTTATGACATCAGCATTTGAAGGCAAAGTCAAAGGCGATGTTTCAATGAATTTAATATCAAGCGAAATAAAAGCCGTATTAAACGGTACGGGGCTTAATGTAGAAAAAACTCTGCTTGATACGGCAAATATGAAAGATACCCTGACGGGGAAAATGGATTTTTCAACAGATATATCATTGAAAGGTGCAACCTATGAAGAACAAATGAAATCACTTAAAGGAAAAGTTGATTTTATAATGAAAGACGGACAATTAGGGCCGTTTGGAAAACTTGAAAACCTTATAATGGCTGAAAATATAAGAGAAAATGACTTTTTTAAATCAACAATAGGAAGTGTTTTAAATTCATTGCTATCGTTTGATACAAGCCGTTATAATGCTTTAAAAGGACATTTAACCTTCAATAACGGAATAACTCAAATTAACCCGATTACAACAGAAGGCAACATAATGGCAACATATATCTTCGGTGATTTTGATTTATTAAAAAATAAAATAGACATAAAATTAAGAGGAAGACTGGGATCTCAGGTTTCAGATTCCCTTGGGCCTGTAGCCTTATTAAATCCTATTAACCTAATGAAAGCAACACCCGGAATGAGCCTTGTTATGGGTAAATTATTCTTCTTATTTACGGAAGTGGTTACAGAACCCGAGATAAATCAAATTCCATCACTCGGGAAAGAAATATCTGACACTAATGCGACTAAATTTCAGGTAGTTGTAAGAGGCGATGTTGCAAAACCTTTAACATTAATCAAATCATTTAAATGGCTTGTTCTTTCAACTGATATGGAAAAAGCTCAGGAATACTTAAAGTCACTGCCTCAGGATACCAAAATCCCTGAAGAATTTCAAAATCTTGTGACAATGGATAAGGAAGAACTTAAAGAACAGGCAAAAGAAACAGTTAAAAAGAAAGTACAACAAGCCGTATCCGATTCATTATCGGAGGAAACAAAAGCAAGCTTAAAAGAAACAAAAGAGGCTATTGAAGAAAATAAAGAAAATATTAATAAACTAAAATCATTGTTTAAAAATAAAGATAAGGCAAAAGAAGATGCCAAGGCGCTTTTAAAGGAGAAAGCTCAACAAGCTAAGGAAGATGCAATTAACGAATTAAAAAAACAGGCTGAACAAAGCTTATCAGGTACAGTAACAGAAGAACCTAAAGAATAGAAATACCTTTTCAATTATCAAAAAAAATGATATACTTATTTCTATAATTGAAAGGAGTTTCTATGGGAATTTTAGAATTTTGGATGATTTTTATAATCATTTCAATAATTGCAATAATTGTTGAAATATTTATTCCTACAATGTTTTGCATTAATTTTGCGATAGCAGGTGTTATAACTGCAATAGTATCAATATTTTGGGGTACACTTCCTAACTTATTTATATTATTTGCGGTTTTATCCTTATTATCAATAATATTTATTAAACCGATACTGCAAAACTTATTAAAAAAAGAAAACAATGCGGATTTTGCATCACAATATATCGGAAAAATCGTAAAGGTAATTGAACCTGTTACAACAACATCAGGAGCTGTTATGATATATGAAGAAAGATGGGAAGCAAGAGCAGAATATGAAGCAGAACCTATTCCCGTTGACTCGGATGTAAAAATTATAAAAAATGACAGTTTAATTTTATTTGTAGAAAAAGTATAAGGAGAAAAATATGGATTTTGGAGTAATTGTAATATTTGCATTTATTGTCCTTGCAGTTGTTATAGTATTAAAAGGTGTAATTATTGTACAACAGCAAGAGGCTGTCATTATACAAACATTAGGACAATATTCAAAAACATTAACAGCAGGCTTTCATTGGATATGCCCGTTTATAGATTCACCCCGTTCAATGCTGAAAATAGTTAAACAAAAGACAATGGACGGCAGAACATACTCTATGCTAAGCTATTCACCCAGAATAGACTTAAGAGAAACAGTTTACGATTTTCCCCGCCAAAATGTAATTACAAAAGATAACGTAACAATAAGCATTAACGCACTTTTATATTTCCAAATTATAGATGCAAGAAAAGCAATATATTCAATTGAAAACCTGCCTGAAGCTATTGAAAAACTTACTCAAACAAACTTAAGAAACTTAGTAGGTCAATTAGCATTAGATGAAACTTTAGTTTCTCGTGATATTATCAATGATAAATTAAGAGAAATTTTGGATAAAGCAACCGATAAATGGGGTGTAAAAGTTAACCGTGTTGAACTTCAAGATATCGTACCGCCTGCATCAATCCAACAGGCAATGGAAAAAGAAAAGAAAGCAGAACAGGATAGACGTGCTACAATTCTTGAAGCTGAAGGTATTAAAAAGTCAGCTATCTTAACCGCAGAAGGTGAAAAAATGGCAGCTATAAACAAAGCAGAAGGTGAAAAGCAAGCTGAAATTCTTAAAGCAGAAGGTATTGCGCAGGCAAGAATTATTGAAGCAGATGCAGAAAAAGAAGCTATTTCAAGAATTATTAATGCTTTAGCCGATAAAGGCAAGCCCGACCAATACTTAATTGCTATGAAATACTTAGAAACAATGCAGGATATTACAAGAGGTGCAAACAACAAAGTTGTTTATATGCCTTATGAGGCAACCGGTATATTAAGTTCCGTTGACGGCATTAAACAAATGTTTGATAAAAACCCGGGTATGTAATAACAAATATAAAAAAAGAAGGGGCAATTAAGCCCCCTTTTTTTATTTAATTTATTTTTTCAAAACATTAACTTTAAATTCAGGATGATTTTTCAATCTGTCTTTTATTTCGTCAAAAGTTAAAAATCCGCATTGAGCCCCAAAGTGTTCAACGATGGATGCGGCAACAACAGAGGCATATTTTAAAGATTTTTCAATATTCCCATCAGTCTTAACTAAAGATGCCGTAAAAGCTGAAGCGAATGCATCACCTGCGCCGAGAGTGGAAACCACTTTTGCGGGGAATTCACAGCACTGATAGAATTTTTTGGAATCATATGCATATACCCCGTTTTTGCCGTCGGTTATAATTGTTATTCTGCCGTCGCCAAAATTAAGTTCCTTGAGCATTTTAATTACATCGGGGTGAATCAATTCATCAGAATATTTTTCTGTTTTTGTATCAGGTCTTACTTCAATTTCCGTCAGCATTGAAGCCTCATCTTTATTTAAGATTATAACTTCTGCCGTTTTTAAAGTTTTAATTAAGTTCTTTTTTCCTTGCTTTATACTGCTTGTACCAAGGTTTATAGCAAGATTTACACCATGGTCTTCGGCAAAATCCGCAACTTTATCAAGCACTTTTGTCGAATCTCCGTTTAAGGGCGCTAAATATAACCATTTAGATTTTTTTATTGCATTAAAATTAATATCCTCAGTCTTTAACTTTGCATTAGCACCTCTATGCGCCAAAACTGTTCTATCGCCTTGAAAGCTTGTTAATATAATAGAGAACCCTGTTTTATGCTCTTTACTCCTTACTACATTAGATGTATCAATACCAAAATTTCTAAGCGAACTCATTACTTTTTCGCTTTGAATTTCATCTCCTATTTTAATAATAGTAGAGGTTTTAAAACCTAAAGATGCAAAATTTGCAGCGGTATTAATTGCACCTCCGCCTGTTTGAAAATCAAATTTATCTATTTCAATCTTAGCCCCATAGGGGTATGCCATAAACTCTTTTTTTGTTGAAACAGAACTTACGGATACTATATTTGCCGCATCCGTTTCAATAAAAGCATCTAATGTCGCACTTCCCATTGTTATAAAATCATACATAATTAATTCCTTTTCTTACATTATAACTAATTTGCTCTCGGATGAGCAAGATTATATGACTGTTTTAATCTTTCCGCAGATACATGTGTATATATTTGAGTATTACTTATACTGCTATGCCCTAAAAGTTCCTGAACCACTCTTAAATCAGCCCCGTTTTCAAGCAGTTTTGTTGCAAAACTGTGCCTGAATACGTGCGGAGTTACATGTTTTGGCAGTTCTATTTTATCCATAACCTCTTTTATTGCAAGTCTTACACTCTGCGGTTGAAGCCTGTAGCCCGTTTTATTTATAAAAACGGGCGAAGTAGTTTTTTTATCATCACTTTTAAAAATCAAATACCTTACGGTTTTTATATAATCCTGTAAAAATTTTTTAGCTCTTTCAGAGACCAGCACAATCCGCTCTTTTGCGCCTTTACCAAAAACTTTTATTTCATTTTCCTCCAGATTTAAATTTTCAAAATTTAAACTGCTTAACTCCGAAATCCGCATCCCTGTTGCATACAATAATTCAAGTATTACTCTGTTTCTGTAGCCTGCGGGTGTATCTATTTTTACATTATTTAGAACCTGTTCAATTTCATTTTCAGTCAAAAACTCGGGCAAAGATTTACCTCTTTTAGGAGAATGCACACCAACAGCAGGATTTGATTCAACTATTCTTTCTCTGTATAAAAATCTGTAAAAAGTTCTTAAGGAGGCAATTTTTCTTGCTATTGTAGTTTTTGTATAATTAAACTGCTGAATGTATCCTAAAAACTCTCTTATAACAGAGTATGTAACATCTTTTATATCCCGGTCATTTAACCATATTAAAAAACTTAAAATATCAGAAGTATATGCGGTTACGGTATACTTTGAAAAGTTTTTCTCAACCTCTATATACAGTTTAAACTCCTGCAGATATTTTTTTGACAACTCATTCATAATTATAAAATTTTAAAAAATTTTTAATAAAAAATCAATATATAAATGTTTTTTAAGCATATATTAAGAAAAGTTAAGATGATTGAAATCATGGGAAAAACCATGGTTACATGGGTTTCGGGGATTGAGGAATACTCATTTTTTTGTTTACTAAACAAATTGTTGTGTTCTTTAAATTCTTTTATTATAATTAATTCAGTGCTTAGATTTTTAGAAATTCTGTAAGGGAAAGATTTTCAAAAACATTATGGACAAAATTATTGAAAATTACGAAAAAATCAAGGCGCAGATTGTACCTTATAATCCGAAGATAGTTGCAGTAACAAAATACTTTGATGAAAGTCAGATAATAAAATATTATAAATTAGGCTTTAGAGACTTTGGCGAAAACCGTGTTAAAGAAGCCGTGGAGAAAATCAAAAAACTGCCCGATGAGATAAGACAAAACAGCAGGTTTCATCTTATAGGACATCTGCAAACCAATAAAGTAAAGCTTGCAGTAGGCAATTTTGATTTAATTCATTCCGTAGACTCATATAAACTGGCGGAAATGATTTCAGAAGAAGCATTAAAAAAAGGCATAGAGCAGAAAATTCTGCTGCAGATAAATAATGCGGGAGAAACTCAGAAATCAGGTTTTTCGCCTGAAGAAATAAAAAAAGAATTTATAAAAATTTATAATCTGCCTTCGATAAAAGTTATAGGAGTTATGAATATGGCACCTATAAACAGTTCAGATGAAGAACTTCACAAATTATTTGGAAATATCAAACAAATATATGATGAATTACAATCTGAATTCGGAGTAGAATTAAAACAGATATCGATGGGTATGAGCAGGGACTTTAAAATAGCACTTGAAGAAGGTGCAACAATCATACGACTTGGAAGAATACTATTTGAATAATACTTAGGAGGAAGAAAATTGGCAGTTGCAGACAAATTTAAAGGAATCATTGATTTTTTAACATCAGGATTCGACGGTAAAGAAGACGGCATTTATGGTGCAATGATGGAAGAAACGGAAGATTATCCCACTCAAGGGAATTATGCTTTAAATCCGTCATTTACAGAGCAGGAAGAAAAACCGCAAAACTCAAAAGTTATAACCCACCCGAATTTCAGAGGTTATGAAGTTATGGTTTGCGAACCTCGTTCTTATGAGGATTCTATTTCTATTGTTAAACATCTTAAAGACAGAAAAACTATTGTTTTAAACTTACATCTTTTAGATAAAGAACAAGCATTAAGAATTGTTGATTTCTTATGCGGAGCTACTCACGCACTTTCAGGAAATCAGCAGAAAATAGGTGATTCTGTATTTATCTTTACTCCTAATAATGTTGCACTGTCAGCAGAATCACAAAAAAGCAAATTTTTAAGAGATGCTTTGTGGAATCAACCGCAAGCTTAAGTTTTGGGGAAATAACTAAAAGAGGAACATATGTTCCTCTTTTTTATTATTTTGTTAAGCCTTTTAAATATTCTAAAAGCGATTTAATCTTTGTTGGATTATTTTCTATTTTAGATAATAATACATTAACATCATTTTGCATTTTTACTAATTCATCAATTGGTTTAAAATGTCCGTTTTCATCTTTGACAAATGTTTTATCAGATTTAACTATTCCGTTGTCTAAAGATACATTACCGTAGTATACGGTTTTTATATTTCTGTCTTTATCAAAGAATACCATAGCGGTTCTTGAATTTTCTTCCTCCGTCATAGGGTAAACCATAGATTGGGGCTTGTATTTGACAGATGAAAGAACTCCGTTTTTATATTTGCAAGAAAATTCTTCTTTTGATGAAAAATGATTTTTTACGATTAGAGAAGTTATTTTTCCGTTTTTAATTTCAGCATCACATTCTGCGTGGTCATCGTCAATATTCCAATTTCTTAGCATGATTGACATTTTAGTATTATCTCCCCGGGTATCAACATCAATCATTGCCCATTGATTTCTCATTTTAAAATCATCAGGAGGGGTTCCTGCGTATTTAATATTAAATTTTTTCGGATAAGGAATACCCTTATAATATTGATGCAGTTCTATCGTAGGCTTTGAAGTTTCTTCTAAAGAATCCATAAGTATATATGCTACGTTACTATTAATATCTTTTAATTCCACTATTGAACTGTCTTGAGCATTCTTTTTCAAAAGCTTTTGGGCATTATTATAATATTCAAGGATTTTAGATTCAAATTCAGGAGTTATAAAATTTTCAATTTTTTTGGAAATTTTTTCAGCCTCTCTTTCATAAGACCTGACAGGTAAAGCGACTTTACCAAAAGAAATCGTATCAGCTTTCAAATCCTTACTCTTATATTGTATAGCATGCGGTTTTGCTATACGCATAATATTATTATTTATAACATTTACACCCGAAATCCTCATAATATTTTCCTTATTTTTCTAAAAAAGTTTCTATTATTTTTAAAAACGGAAAATATATTTTTTGCCAATTATTTATTATATTAAATCTCTGCATTTAACTTGAAATTTATCTGTTTGAGCGGTTTTAAGATTGATTTTATTTAAAATTCCCGACCGTTTTTTTCTGAAGAGCATATCAACAAATGCTTCAATCCTTGTAACAAAGCCTGCTTCGCCTGTTTGTTCATCTATCGAAAGATGAAGTATAGGTTTATTAAGTTTATGAGCAAATCTTGAAATTCTTTCAAGCATTAAAGAATCGGGCCCGCAGCCGAATGCGTTAATTGTTATAATTCCGTCTATTTTTTTATCCTGAATATAATGAGCTGCAGCACCCGTTATTTCATACTCATTTGCCCAGTATAAACGGCTGTTTATAGCATTTAAACCCTCCTGCATTTGTTCAACGGTTAAATTTTGAGCAGTATATGCTTTTACATCCAGCTTTTCCAGTTTTTCAAATATTTTCATACTTGCTCTGTCGTCATATAGATTATAGCCATGTGCAATAACAGCAATATTAATGGGATATGATTTCTGCTCTGAGGCTATAATTACTTTATTTTCAATGGCAGATTTCAGCGCCTTTTTATAATCAATACCGCTTCTTCTCATAATTTGAAAGTTATTATATACTCTCCAAGCGGATTTAGAAGCCTTTCTAATCCTTTCAAAATCGGTAATATTATAATAAGCTGCAATTTCCTTTAGGAAATCGTACAGACCTCTGTTTTTTTCTGATTTATCCAAAGTCGCATCTATTATGGTAAAAGGTCTTTTAACAACATTTCTTATTAAATCAGGCAGTCCTCTTATCTTTGAACAGTTATATATCTTTGGCGCTATTGATTGAATTGAAGGAACAAGAATTTTATCTATCCCTTTATCAAGCAGATTTAATATATGACCCGCATATATTTTAACCGGCAGGCATGTTTCAGGTACAACTAAAGACGACCCTTCTGACATAGTCTGTTTTGTAGTTTTATCGGATAAAACTATTTCTATTCCCAAATCCGAAAAAAATCCGTACCAGAAAGGAAAAAAATCATAATATGAAAGCGCTCTCGGTATACCTATTTGCATTTATATCCCTTTAATACATTTATCACAATGGATTATAACATGAACAATTTATTTTTTGCTCGGAATTAAAAAATTTGCAAGCGGAAATTTCTTAGTAAATTTTACAAATTTTCTCTTATTATTAATCTGGCAGATATAAATTCCCAAAAATACCAATATACAAGCCGCAAATTGTTTAATATTAATTGTTTCGCCCAAGAAAAACCATCCGAATATAACAGCCGCCATAGGAAGTAAAAATAAAAACGGCGAAAATTTACTTGCAGGCAATGTACATATTGCATAGTTATAAAGCGCATATGTTACAACCGAAAGTATCCCTAAATATATGACAACAAAAATACTTGTATTTAAAACAACATGAAAACTCCCGCCCGAGAATGCATTTAACAGTACAAAAAATACTGCGCCGCCGACTACTGAAATCCCCGCAAGAAAAAAAGGAGGATATTTTTCCATTAAATACTTTGTTGTAATAACGCAAGTATCCGTCAAGATAATTGCAATCAGTTCCAAAAAATTACCCAACAGAGGATTTGGAGCCAGCTCTGATACATCAGATGAAATACTTAATAAAACTGAGCCTAAAATTGAAATAAATAAGCCTAAATATACTATTTTCATAAACTTTTCTTTTAGAATGATCCTTGCCGCAATAACTAAGATAACAGGCTCTAATGAACTTACAATGCCTGCCTGCCCTGAGGTTGTGTATTTAAGCGCATTTGTTTCAAAGATAAAATATAAACAAGGCTCGCAAAGCATCATTAAAAGTATTAGTTTTATATCCTTTTTTTCTATTCTTATATGCTTATATATTGTAAAAATAAAAGGCATAAATAATAAAGCAGATATTATTAATCTGAAAGACATTAATTGTGCGGATGTATAATATTGCAAACAAATTTTAGTTGCGGTTAGTGTTGTTCCGTACAACAGAACAGCTATAGTTATTGAAAAATATGCAAATAATTCATTTTGATTTTTATATTTGGACAAAAAATCTTTCATTTCATAAAAAGCCCCCTCAATTCCAAATCTGCAATAGTAAAATCATTGTATAAAATAAGTGAAAAATCAAACATTATAAGAATTTACTTAACAAAAATATATTAAATAATTTTATGTTTTTTTAAGAAATGTTTTGAAATTTTTATATTTTGTAATATAATGTAAACAAAGGTAATATTATTTTATTGAGGATTTCTGAAAAATGACAGACAGTAATGAAATACAAGAACAAGAGTCACATCAAAAAATCTTGGTAGCAGACGATGAAGCAAGTATCAGAAGAATACTTGAAGCACGTTTAAGCATGATTGGATACGAAATTATTACCGCAACAGACGGTGAAGAAGCTATTGCGGCTTTTAATAAACATAACCCCGATTTAATTGTACTTGATGTTATGATGCCAAAAGTTGACGGCTACGGAGTAGTTAGAGAAATAAGAAGAACATCAGACGTCCCAATTATCATTCTGACTGCATTGGGTGATGTTTCCGAAAGAATTACAGGACTTGAACTCGGCGCAGATGACTATGTTATAAAGCCTTTCAGCCCGAAAGAACTTGAAGCCAGAGTTAAAGCTGTTTTAAGAAGAACTAATACAAAAGAAGTCTCGGTTCCTACAAGTAAAATAGCTAAAAATGTTATTACTACAGGTAATATCAGAATTGATACAGCAAGAAGACAAGTATTCAGAAAAAATGAAAGAATCAGACTTACAGGTATGGAATTCAGTCTGCTTGAATTATTGGTTAATAACTCCGGTACGGCTTATTCAAGAAATGAAATTCTTCAACATGTTTGGTCTTATCCGCCGGATCACAGAATTGATACAAGAGTTGTTGATGTTCATATATCAAGACTTCGTTCAAAACTTGAAACAGACCCCGCTAACCCTGAATTAATTCTTACAGCTCGCGGTATAGGTTATATGTTCCAAAGAATTTCTTAATTGAACGGATAAAATAAGCTTAAAAAACTACCATAAACGGGTAGTTTTTTTATTTGTTTTTAAAGCTTTTATAATGTGAGGTATTTTTCGTAATTTTCTTCTAAATCCTTTTGCAGACGGTTCATTTCATCTTCAACTTTTTGACACCAAAGCTGAATTTCTTCTTTAGTTAATTCATTCGGAATAAAAATCGGGTCGCCATAGAGGGCAACGGTATTACAAGGTCCAAAAGGAGCAATAAATTTATCCCACGTATTTAATTCAAAAAAAGTTTTATCCTTAGAATGCCATGCTACAGGGATTATAGGTACACCCGTTATTTTTGCTATATTGACAATTCCGTCTTTAACTTTACCTTTAGGGCCTCTCGGGCCATCTACCATAATTCCTATAGAATTTCCTTCATTTAGCTTTTCAATCATTTCCATTGATGCAGCAAAACCTCTTCTTTTTGTAGAGCCTCTTACACTCATTATATTAAGGCATTTTGCCGCATTTGCTATTATTTCACCGTCATTTGAAGCGCTTATCAACGCATAAAATGAAGATTTATCTTCAACCCCGTATGTTAAACACTGATGGCAGTGCCACATTGAAAATATAAACTGCCTTTTCGGATAATTAACATTTTTTATTTTCAATAAGTGCTGTTCCGTAAGAAAATACCATTTTAATAATTTAGTTAAAATTTTTAATTGTATTTTTTCTTTTAAACTTCTTTTAAGTGCCACACAACTCTCCCTAAAAAAATAGAGTATATCAAAATTTGATATACTCTATTATACCTTAAATTTAGAATTATTGCATATTTTCTTTTACTTCTGCAGCAACATTCTTAGAATCAAGCTTAATACCCGGCCCCATTGTTGTTGTTAAGTAAACAGATTTTAAATATACACCTTTAGAAGATGAAGGTTTTGCTCTTAAAACTGCATCAGCTAATGTAATGTAGTTTTTCATTAAATCGTCATAAGAGAATTGAATTTTACCGATTGGTACATGAATCATACCTTGTTTATCGGCTCTGAATTCAACTTTACCTGCTTTAGCATCTTTAACTGCTTTAGCAACTTCTAAAGTAACGGTGCCTGTTTTAGGGTTAGGCATTAAACCTTTTGGTCCTAAAACTCTACCTAATTTACCGAGCATACCCATACAATCAGGTGTAGCAATTAAGGTATCAAATTCAAACCAGCCGTTAGCTATTTTATCAATAACTTCTTCAGCACCGGCTTCATCTGCACCTGCTTCTTTTGCTTCAGTTGCTTTTACACCTTTTGCGATAACACATACTCTTACTGTTTTACCAAGACCTGCAGGAAGTACAGTGGTTGAACGAATCTGCTGGTCTGCGTGTTTAACATCAATACCTAAAGACATATGGCATTCAACTGTTTCGTTAAATTTGCATGTTTCTTTAGATACTTCCTGTAATTTTTTTATTGCTTCTGAAGCACTGCAAGGCTGAGTAAACCCTTCCATCATTTCAGATATTTTCTTTTGTTTTTTTGTTAATTTTGACATTTTTTCTCCTTTTGTGGTCTTAACGCAAATTTGCTTCCACTATTTAGTAATTAATCAGCTACTGTAACACCCATTGCTCTGCAAGAACCTTTAATCATTTCAACAGCAGCATCAAGTGTTGTTGCATTAAGGTCTTCCATTTTTGTTTTAGCAATTTCTTCAAGTTGAGCTCTTGTAATTTGCCCTACTTTTGTCTTATTAGGTGCTGCACTTCCTTTTGCTAGGTTGATTGCTTTTTTAATTAACACTGCTGCCGGAGGTGATTTTGTTATGAATGAGAATGATCTGTCTTCATATACATCAATTACAACAGGAATAATGTATCCTGCTTGTGATTCTGTTTTAGCATTAAATTGCTTACAGAATTCCATAATGTTTACACCATGCTGACCTAATGCAGGTCCGACCGGCGGTGATGGGTTTGCTTTACCCGCTTGAATTTGTAGTTTAATTTTTCCTACAACTTTCTTTGCCATTTTGTTTTCTCCTTTCGTGGTAATGGCGGAATTTTACTTCCTTCCACAATCATATTTTCTGAATTTGTTTATATTCAAGTTCGACAGGTGTTTCACGGCCAAATATTGATACCATTGCTCTTAATTTAGACTTATCAGGATAAACTTCCGTAATATCACCGATAAATTCTGAGAACGGCCCTGAAATAATTCTGACCTTATCGCCTGCTTTAACATCAAGTTCAACTTTTGTAACCTGATTTTGTGTTTTATGGATAATCTTCTTGATTTCGCTGTCTTTTGCAGGAATAGGTCTTTTAGCCGAACCCACAAATTTTGTTACACCTGCAGTATGTCTTACAACATACCAGGAATCATCATCCATTATCATTTCTACAAGAACGTAGCCCGGGAAGATTTTTTCTTCTCTGTCTGTCTTTTTTCCGTCCTTCATTTTTGTAACTGTTTTTTGCGGAACTTCAATTCTGAAGATTTTATCAGCCATGTTCATATATTCAATACGTTTTTCAAGGTTGACTTTTACCTTGTTTTCGTGTCCTGAATAAGTATGAACAATGTACCATCTTTTCTTTGGCTGTTTTGCTTCTTTTACTGTATCAGCTGCTTCTGTTTCAACAGATGTTTCAACTTCCGCTTTAGTCTTTTCTTTAGTTTTTTTTGTCGGTTTTTCTTTAGCAACAATACCTTCCTGCCCAAGTTCCATATCTGCTAAATGTTCAACTATTTCTTGATTTTCATTTGTCATTATTCAAATATTCCTATCTTTACAATTCACTCATTATGCTTTAAGGTTTAAAAGATTTATTATTCCTTTGAAAAGGACATCCAAACCGTATGTATATATTGTAAAAGCAATAACTATTACAAGAACAACAATAGTTTGAGCAATTACCTGTTTTCTTTCAGGCCAGGTTATTTTGCCCCATTCAAGTTTTACACCTTTAAAATATTGTATGACTTTTTCCATTGTTTCCTTTTTATAATCCGCGCCCTGAAGGACTCGAACCCTCGACATCCGGTTTTGGAGACCGACGTTCTACCAACTGAACTAAGGACGCTTTTTATATTTCCTTATTTCGTTTCTTTATGTAATACGTGTTTTTGGCAGAACGGACAATATTTATTTAATTCCATTCTTTCTTTTGAGTTCTTCTTGTTTTTTACTGTTGTGTAGTTTCTTCTTTTGCATTCTTCACAAGCGAGAACTACCATTCTGTCGTTTTTTCCTTTGATTCCCATTGTGCTTTCTTCCTTATTAAATTATTTCTCTTTACAATAGAAAATTATAGAATATAGCTTTTTTCCATATATTCTATAGCTTTTGTGTTAAATCACTGTTAATATCATATCTTAAACATATTTTTTTTCAATCATAAATTTACAAATCGCAAAAATATTATTAAATCCCTTATGTAAAGAAGGTTAAAAAAATTATAATAAGTATTTTTTATCAATTGAATTAATTCTCAAAAAATGTGAGGTATTAATTCCCCACCTTTTCAGTTTATATTTTTTGAACACAAATATGCGCCTGACCAGCAGTTTTGCAGGTTAAATCCGCCTGTATATCCGTCAATATTAAGCATTTCGCCTATAATATACAGCCCCTTATGAAGTTTGGATTCCATTGTTTTCGGGTTGATTTCATTTAAGTCAACTCCGCCTGCCGTTACAATCTCAGAATCTTTTATTCTGCCCTCTGCATGGAGTTTTAGCTCTAAGAGTGAATTTATAAGTATTTCTTTCTCCTGCTTTTTTATTTGCGCAGTTTGTTTTGTGCCGTCAATATTATTATTTATTAAAATGGCAATTATAAAGCTTTCCGGGGCAAATTTTGAAAATACATTTTTAATTGATTTTTTGGGATTATTTTTTATTTCATCTTCGATTTCTTCTTTTGTATAAGATGTTATTTTTATAGATATTTCAAAAGGCGGTTCTAAATATGCGGTTTGTGATGATATTTTAAAAATACAAGGCCCCGTTATAAACTTATGTGCAAAAAGTATATCACCATTGCATTCATATTTATTGATTTTCGCCTCGGCATTTTTAATCGCAAGTCCTGCGAGTTTATACAAATATTTTTCTCTTATATCAAGCGCACAAAGGGAAGGTTTCGGCTCTATAATAGTATGTCCCAAGTTTTTAGCAAGTTTAAAGCTTTCGGTATTCCCGCCTGATGAAAGTATAACCGTATCAAAGTTATAATGATTATATTCAGTTTTTATAACGTATTGCGTTCCCTCTTTTTCGAGTTTTAATACTTTTTCTTTTTTAAATTGAAAATTATAGCAAATTAAATGATTTCTTAAGATTTCAACAGTTTTTTTTGAACTGTCCGATACAGGGAAAACTCTGTTATCACTTTGAACATATGTTTTAATGCCCAAATCTTCAAAGAGTTTTCTTGTATCTTTTTGCGAAAACCTTGAAAAAACAGAAAGAAGGAATTTTTCGCCTCTGGGGTAATTTTTAACAAACTCTCTTACATCAGGTTCAGAGTTTGTAATATTGCACCTTCCGCCTCCTGTCGGGAGCAATGTGGAAAACGGCTCTTTTACATCAAAAGCCGTTACTTTATTATAGGAATTTTTAACCAGCAATACGGATGCTAACCCGCCTGCTGCTCCGCACCCAATAACCGCAATCTTTTTAGATATCGACTCTTGTTCCATATAAGAAAACGTCATCTAATGTTTCTAAGCTTTCATGGAGCTGTAAGAGCGACTTTTTATATTTTGGATGCTCATAATCAGGAATTAATTCCAACAAAGGAACTATTGCAAAAGCTCTTTCATGCAAATGAGGATGAGGAATTTTTAAATCAGGCTCATCTACCGTTAAATCACCATAGAAAAGGATATCTATATCTATTTTTCTTGCTTCATATACTTTTGAAGAACTTTTTTCTCTACCCATTTGAATTTCTGTATTTTTACATAAATCAAGCAATTCTCGGGGTGAAAGCTTTGTTTTAACTTCTATTACACCGTTTACGAACCAGTCTAAATTTTTATTCCCCCACGGTTCTGTTTCATATAAAGCCGAAGTCCTTACAACAGTAACCATCCCGCTTTCAGTCAGCATTTTTACAGCCTGCTGTATATAACCGACTTTATCACCTACATTTGAACCTAAACACAAATATGCTACTGCCATTAGAACTCCTTAACAATATTCTATTATTATTTTTTTTAAATTACAAGAATATTAATTGTTAATTTATAAATTGTAATAATAATTAAAAGTTGAAACAATACACTTAATATTTGTGATAAACTTTAATTATGTTTACAGGATTAATTGAAGAACAAGGCACAATTACGGATATCCGTAAGAGCCCTGAAGGAATGGAATTTACGGTTAAATGTTCTAAAATACTTGACGGCACGGTAAAGGGGGCAAGTATATGTATAAATGGTGCCTGTCAAACGGTTACGGAATTAGGAAAAGACTATATAAAAGTACAAGCTTCAAACGAAACTCTTTCCGTAACAAACTACAACGATATGAAAAAGGGCGATATCGTAAACCTTGAAAGAGCATTAACTTTAAATAAAAGGATAGACGGGCATATTGTATCAGGGCATATTGACTGCATTGCAGAATTTAACGGTTCAAAAGATGACGGATTTTCAAAGACTTTTTATTTTAAACTCCCCGATAACTTTGCAAAATATGTTATATATAAAGGCTCAATAGCCGTAAACGGAGTAAGTTTAACCGTTGCTTTAGTTGAAAATAATATTTTTTCCGTAGAATTAATACCCTCTACATTAAAAGAAGTTAACCTCTCTAACCTAAGAAAAGGCGATAAAGTTAACATTGAAACGGATTTATTTGCTAAATACGTTGAAAAAATTTTTAATTCAAATGATAATAACAGTAAAATAAACTACAATTTTTTAGCAGAGAACGGGTTTGTGTAATATGAATGAAATTAAATTTAATACTATAGAAGAAGCGATTGAAGATTTTAAAAACGGTAAGCCCGTTATTGTTGCAGATGATGAGGACAGGGAAAATGAAGGCGACGTTATAATCCCTGCGCAATTTGCAAATGCGCAAATTATAAACTTTTTAATTTCTCACTGTAAAGGGGTTTTATGCCTTGCTCTTACAAGAGAAAAAGCCGAAAAACTCGGCTTATCCGAAATGGTCAGCCATAATACAGACCCTAAAGGCACTGCTTTTACTCAAAGTATTGATGCTGTTAAAAAATACGGTGTAACAACCGGTGTAAGCGCTTTTGACAGGGCAAAAACCATTGAGGTTGCCATCGCTAATGATGCCGTTCCATCTGATTTATCAAGACCGGGGCATGTGTTCCCGTTAATAGCAAGAGATGGCGGAGTGCTTGAAAGAGTCGGACACACGGAAGCTTCCGTTGATTTATCAAGACTTGCAGGATTAACCCCTGCTGCAGTTATATGCGAAATTGTTAATGATGACGGAACTATGGCAAGAAGAGATAATCTTGTTGAGTTTTCAAAAAAATATAATCTTAAATTTATTACTGTCGCTCAATTAATCGAATACCGATTAAAAAAAGAAATGTTTATGAAAAGAGAGGCCATAGCTAATCTGCCCTCTGATTTCGGCGACTTTAAAGTTTACGGATATATAAACAAATTAACGGGAGTTGACCAGATTGCAATCGTTAAAGATGACGGCTCTGATAAAATTCCTATGGTAAGAGTTCACTCTGAATGCCTGACAGGTGATGTTTTCCATTCAAAAAGATGTGACTGCCAAAATCAGCTTGAAACGGCGCTAAGACTTATTGAAGAATACGGAAAAGGCGCACTTGTTTATATAAGAGGACATGAAGGCAGAGGGATAGGGCTTGTTAATAAAATTAAAGCTTATGCGCTTCAAGAACACGGGCAAGATACAGTCCAAGCTAATATTTCATTGGGTTTCCAGCCCGACCTCAGAAACTACGGAACAGGTGCACAAATCCTTCGTGATTTAGGCTATACTAAATTTAAACTGATAACCAATAACCCGACAAAAATTGTTGCCCTTAAAGGCTACGGGCTTGAAATTGTCGAAAGAGTTGCCCTAAAACCAAATCTTAACAGATACAACGAAAAATACATGCACACTAAAGTTGATAAAATGGAACATATGATTGATTTATAGGAAGATTTACTTATGGCAAATTTAACCATGTACAAAGTAGAACCATACAAACAGGAATATTTTAAAATATTTTCGGGACTTTATAACGATTTTAAAAATTCCGCCATAACCGATTATAACTTTGAACTTATGCCTTTGGATTACGAACACTTTATAAACAGCATAGAAAAAGGCTTATTAAACTGTTTGGTATTATTTGAAGATAATATTCCGACGGGTTTTCTGGTTTATACAACAGTCATTTCGGAAGCTTTAGAATTAAATATTATCCACTGCATAGGCAATGAAAACATTAATACTAAAAGAATGGCATTACTTGAAAAATTTATTGAATTAAATAAACATATAATGCGGGAAAAAGTGGTAACATATCCGCTATTGGGGAAACAAGGCACATTTGCGGAGGAAATATTAAATTTCGGATTTAAAATAATTAATACTTCTGTTTTAGCACTGGATTTAACAGATAAAGAACTTTTTTCAAGAGTTCAGCAGGTTAATTTGCCTCCTTTAGGCAATGAATATACTTTATCTAATTGGAAAACCACGTATTTTAAAGATACAACAGAACTTATTCATCAGGCATTTAAAGAATCATCTGATGCGCTTTTTGATAACCGTTTTATGTCTTTTAACGGCTGCAGAGATATATTGGAAAAAATAACCGAAAACATATACGGCGACTTTCTTCCAGGAATTACAAAGGTTTTAATACATAAAAAACGGCCGATAGGAGTTTGTTTCGCTAATCTTACAAACAATTCCATTGCAAATATCCCTATTGTTGCGGTACTTAAAAAGTACAGAAACAAAGGTTTCGGCAAAATTTTATTAAAGAATACCGTTGAAAATCTTATTACATCCTCCAATGCAGGAAACTGGAATGTAAAAGAACTTAATGTAAGCTGTGATGAAGACAGCATTCCTTCAGTCAGTATGTATAGAGCCGTAGGATTTAATGTAAAATACACATATCCGCAAGCTTATCGTTCAAAATATAATTAATTATTACTGTATACAACTTTCATGGTTGCCAAATACTTTATAGCAAGCATTTTATGCTTATTCTTTTGTTCTTCATTTATATGAAAAATTCTTGTCATTCTTTGTATTTCTGCGATTTTAAGTCTGGATGAGAGTTCAAATTTGTTTTTTACAGGTTCACTTATTGTTCCCAAAATTTCATTCAATTGCTGTTCGTTCATATAATCTCCGATGAAAAGTATTAATCAAATCCTCTTGTATTTATATAAAGTATTTTTTTATTTAAAAATTGCCCGACATTTAACAATTGTAAAATTTTATGTTACATTTATTTTATAAAGGAGAATTTTGCTTATGATTATTGATACTTTAGACAATTTAGAAAAATATATAAATTTACATCCTGATTTTAAAACTGTTTTTGATTACTTAAAATCTCATGACATTAGTAAAATGGAATGCGGCAGGCATGAATTAAGAGGAAATGAATTATTCTTTAACCTGCAGGAGTATGAAACAAAACCCATTCAAAAACTTGAGGCGCATAAAAAATACATTGATATACAAGTTATGGCAACAGGCGAAGAATACATGGGATATACAAATATTAAAAATACTACGGTATCTGAAACATACGATGAAACAAAAGACGTAATGTTTTTAAACGGAAGTGTCGATAAATTAAAAGCGGATAATAAAACCTTTTTAATTTTTTACCCTAATGATGCTCACATGCCTGCTTTGTGTATAGATAAACCCCAAAAAGTAAAGAAAGCCATTTTTAAAATTTTAATATAACTTAAACAAATGTAACTTTAACACTAGTCAAAAATAGAAATAAGAGTTAAAATATAAAAGAAAATTTTTGAATTAGCAAAAAGGGGTAAAGGTAAATATGAAATTTAATTTTGTTAATTTTTTAAGCGAATTAGTTAACCTTTTTACTGATTGGTTCTCATCCAATAATAAAGAATTGGCTTATTGTCCTGTTAAAAATAAATAATATTGATAATATTTTCTAAATAGGTATAATAATCCTTAGAAAAGAATAAGGAGTCATGTTATGCCGTCATATTATTGTAAAATGTTACAAACAACTTTGCATTTTTTACCGAATGCAGTTAAATTTTGCTGCAGCTGCGCCGAAGGCCCCGGTGTTAAAATAAAAGATTATAACAATATCAATAAAAAAGAAATCGAACAAACAAGATTAAAATTTATAAATGCATTAAGAAATGGCGAAATTCCAAAAGAATGTAAAGGCTGTTTTGAATATAAACAAACAGAAATACCTAAAAAAGGATTTTTTGAATCTCTTTTTAAGAAGGAAGAAAAATTTCCCGTTAACTATATAATTGTTGATCATTATAAACAATGCGATTGCAGCTGTGTATATTGTTCTCAAAAAATATTATATGGTGATAATGTTACACAATATGCCCTGCTTCCGCTTATTAAGCAATTATATGCAAATAATATGATAGATTCTTATAACTTAAAAGTTGAATTTCAGGGCGGAAATATTTCTTGTCTTAACGAATTTGATTCACTTCTTGAAGAATTTAAGAAAAACAAATGCCGTAATTATGCGGTATTATCTAACGGAATAAAATATATGCCTCAGCTTGAGAATATGGACAGTAACAGTTTTATATGTATATCACTTGACTGCGGAACAAGAGAAACTTTCAATAAAATTAAAAATGTTGATGGATTTGACAGCACAATAGAAAATATAAAGAGATTAAGAGAAAATTC
This sequence comes from Candidatus Gastranaerophilales bacterium, assembly GCA_947625305.1. GTDB lineage: Bacteria > Cyanobacteriota > Vampirovibrionia > Gastranaerophilales > Gastranaerophilaceae > Avigastranaerophilus. Next base: position 120,748 of record CANQNW010000002.1, read on the forward strand.
CAATATTTGTATTGCATTAAAGTATATTGTAATTAACGGAATTAACGATAATATGGATGAAGTCAATGCCTTTTTAAACATTGCAAAAGATTTGGTTAAAAACGGCTCCGTAATTTTCGATATTGACTACAGGGATACTATTTTGAATATTAATCCTGATTTTAAAGTGCCAAGCCATTACAATGAAATATTTAAATATGCGGAAGAATACTGCAAACAAAATAATATACCGTTTACCGCACCTGTCTTTACAAAAAATATTTTAGAACAGCCGGTAAATAAATAAAGCTTGATAAATGATTATTTTTTACCTAATATCAAACATGTAGTCAGAATTAATGAAAGAAGGTAAAAAATGGCAAGAAGACCTGTTATTGCAGGAAACTGGAAAATGCACAATCTCCAGCAGGCTGCAATTGATTTAACAAACGGAATTATGCAGGAATTAAAAAGCGAAGATAAAAATGCGCTTCCCGAGGTAATAATTGCTCCTACATTTACATCACTTTATGCTGCTAATAAAGCATTAAAAGATTGCGGCTGCGGTAAAGTAAGATTAGCCGCTCAAAACTGCTACTTTGAAGAAAAAGGAGCTTTTACGGGTGAATGTTCTGTTCAAATGTTAAAAGATACGGGATGTGAATACATTATTATCGGTCACTCGGAAAGAAGAGAATACTTTGGTGAAACTGATGAAATGGTTAACAAAAAGGCAAAAGCTATTTTAGCTGAAGGATTAGTACCCATTATATGCTGTGGTGAGTCTTTAGCTCAAAGAGAAGCAGGGGTTACAGATTATCATATAGCATCACAAATAACAAAAGCTTTAAGAGATTTATCCGCAAGTGATGTTGCTAAATCAATTATTGCTTATGAACCCATTTGGGCAATAGGTACAGGCAAAACTTGCGACAGCACTGAAGCTAACAGAGTTATTGCAATGATTAGAAATGTTGTAAAAGGTTTATACGATGCAAATACCGCTGAGTCAATAAGAATTCTTTACGGCGGAAGTGTTAAACCTAACACAATTAAAGAACAAATGGCACAATCAGATATAGATGGCGCTTTAGTCGGCGGTGCAAGCTTAACGGCTGACAGTTTCGCTCAAATAGTTAAAGGTGCTATGTAAATACAAATTTATATTTTAAGAGGCGCCCGTAGGGCGCCTCTTTTTTAATAATTATCTTTGCGAAATCCTTTTGAAGCTGATATTTTTCTTCCTATTGATTCTATTTTGGATTTTATACATATTGCGCATTTATCGGGCGAATCGTTTATACATATTTTATCAGGGTATATTTCATACTTCGCTCTGTATTTTGTATCGGTCATATTAGGCATAACAACATTTGCACCCGATTTTAAAGCAATTATCCTTCCGTTCGGATGAAGTGTTTCCATAGCGGTTGTGGCAGGGATATTAATATCGTTTAAAATAAGTCTTATAACCGCCATAACCCTTAAAGCAAGATTAAAATTATCCTTTTTTGCATTGGCGAGCGGAGTATTTGGGTGGGGAATTAAAGGTCCAACCCCAACCATATCGGCATCAAGTTCTTTAAAAAATAAAATATCATCAGCTAAAGTTTCAATACTTTGATTAGGAAGCCCGACAATACATCCCGTTCCCGTTTCATAGCCGAGTTCTTTTAGTTCATACAGGCATTTTTTGCGGTGTTCAAAATCCATATTAGGATGAAGCTGTTTATAAAGTTCTTTATCCGTCGTTTCAATTCTTAATAAATACCTGTCCGCCCCCGAGGCTTTAAAAGCTTTATAATCTTCAAAACTTCTTTCCCCTATACTTAAAGTCACTGCTACATCATAATTTTTTATTTTTTCAATCAGAGAGCAGATTTTATCCCTTGTATAATATTTATCTTCTCCTCCTTGAAGTACAACGGTTTTATATCCCATATTTACGGCATTTTTTACACAGCTTAAAATTTCATCCTCAGACAATCTGTACCTTTCAAGTTCCTTATTTTCCGCTCTGAGCCCGCAATAAAAACAGCTACATCTGCATATATTTGTAAACTCAATTAAACCCCGAAGATGTACAAAATCACCTTTATATTCTTTTCTGACCTCATCGGCTTTACGAAAAAGTTCGTCATCAGAGGATTTTAATATTTCAATTATGTCTTTTTTATTTAAACTCATACTAATGTAGAATACATTCAGATATAAAAAATATCAAGTTCAATTTTTTTTAAATATGTGGTAACATAAATTTGTAGTAAGGAAAATTATGGGCGAACACTGGGCAGGTTATATAGGCAGTTTTCATGTACACTGGGACACATTAATAACAATGTGGGCCGCAATGCTCATTGTTATAATTATTTCATTTATTCTTACAAGAAAACTTGAAATTATTCCAAATAAGCTGCAAACATGCGCCGAAGGAGCAATAAAATTCTTTCTCGGTAACTTATCCGAAGTTAAAAACGGAGAAAAACATATCCCCATTGTTGCCTCATTGTTTTTATTCATCCTTACCGCAAACTTAATGGGGCAGCTCCCTTTAAGATTAATTCACTTAAAGCAGGGCGAAATAGCCTCCCCTACAAATGACATAAATCTAACGGCAGCACTGGCTGTTATGGTTTTACTATACTATCTGTTTCAAGGGTTTAAAGAAAAAGGAATTCACTATATATATCACGGGCTAAGCATTACGGGAATTATAACAACTCTTGTTGATTTGCTTGAAATGATAACAAGACCTTTAAGCTTGGCAGTGCGACTTTTTGCGAATATTTTGGCAGGGGAAATACTTGTGTCGGTAATCCTTGGTATATTTGCCTTTATGGCGCCCATACCCGTTATGTTGTTTGAAATATTCGTTGCCTTCTTACAGGCATTTGTATTTATGATGCTTACTATAGCATACATATTAACCTCGGTTTCGGAAGAACATTAATTGAAAGGAGAATAAAAAATTATGGCAGATTTAGCAACATTAGGAGCAGGATTAGCTATCGGACTTGCAGGTTTAGGTGCGGGGCTTGGGCTTGGTATTGCTACTAAAGGCTTAATGGAAGGTATCGCAAGACAGCCTGAAGCTTCAGGTAAACTTGTCGGATTCTTTATCATCGGTGCAGCCTTAGCAGAAGCCTGCGGTATTTACGGACTGCTTATCGCATTTATGCTTATCGGTAAATAACGGGCTATATTATGGAATTTGATGCTACTTTTATATTTGCGGCAATAAGTTTTATTTTGTTTGTTTTTGTTATGAACAAAATCTTTTATGCTCCAGTCTTGAAGATTATGAAAGCAAGACAGGATTTTGTCGAACAAAACTACACATCTGCAAATCAAACAAAAGAAGAAACTAAAAAACAAACGGAATATAGAGAATCAGAACTTGAAAAATCCAGAACACTTGCCCGCAATAAAATAGCAGAACATTCTAAAGCCTTAAAAGAAAATCAAGCAAAAAAGCTTGCCGATTATAAAACGGAATTATACTCCGATATCGGTAAACAAAGGGACGAATTAAAACAATCAGCACTTGATGCAAAAGAAACCCTTAAAGATACTGTTGTTGATATAGCAAAAAATATATCCGATAAGCTTTTTGGTTCTTCCGTTACTACGGAAACCATAAATAAATCCAAAATAGAAGAATAATTTATGAGTAACTTATTTCAAACTTTAATACATTCAAATACCATAAACTTTTTAATTGTTTTGTCATTGCTTTTATTTCTTATGTCAAAATTAAAAATCGGGAATAAAATCGATTTAATGCGCAATGAAATAAAAAACTTTGTTGATGAATCAACAAACGAAAAAAATCTTGCGGAAAAAGAATTAGAAAACATAAATAATAAGATTAAAAACCTTCCGAAAGAAACTCAAGAAATAGAAACAAGCGCTCAAAAAAATATTGAAGGATTTGAAAGAAGAATTGAAAATGAATTAAAAGATAAAATGCTTGATATTAAAACAAGTTCAGATAGAATTTTAAATCTAGAAATCAAGCAGTTTAAAGCAAAACTGACAGGGCTGTTATCCGAAGCTTCAATAAATCTTGCCAAAAAGAATGCTATAGAACAGCTTGAAAACAACAGAGAACTCCATAATAAATACATTTATGAAGCCATAGATGAAATTGACGGGATTAATTTATGAAAACAGGCGATTTAAAAAATATTAAAATAGCAAGAAAATATGCGGATGCTCTTTATAAATCGGCAAAAGAGGCGGATTTGTGCGAAAAGATATACAATGAAACCCTTTTCGTTCATGAAACCTTAAAATCAAATAATAATCTGAATGAATTTTTACAAAGTCCTTTAATTAAAAACGATGATAAAAAAGATGTTATAAATAAACTCTTTACACCTCACACAGATAAACTTTTGGTAAATTTCCTTAATATACTTATTGATGAAGGAAGATTTAATGCCCTTAACGAAATAATTAACAAGTATTCTGAGATTTATTACAAAGAAAAAAATATAATAAAACCCGTTATAATCTCAGCGGTAGAATTGGATGATAACCAGAAACAAGCCGTTTTAAATAAGCTTGAAACTAAACTAAAAAAACAAATAGAACCCGAATATATTATAAATAACGATATAATCGGAGGCTTAATAATTGAAATAGACGATAAAACAATAGATTGCAGTATAAAAACCAAATTTGATAACATGAGAAAAGAATTAGCAAAAGGAAATTAATATGACTACAATAAATCCTGACGAAATTACATCAATAATAAAAGAAAAACTTCAAAACTACGAAAACAAACTTGAAGTAAAAAATATAGGTGTTGTCCTTGAAGTATCGGACGGCATTTCCAGAATATACGGACTTAGCGACGCAATGAGCTCCGAACTTGTTGAATTTGAAGACGGAAAAGGAACTCTCGGGATTGTATTAAATCTGGAAGAAGATAATGTCGGTGTAGTTATTTTAGGCGATTATACCCACATAAAAGAAGGTATGACGGTAAAAACAACGGGAAGAATAGCATCAGTTCCCGTCGGTGAAGGACTGCTCGGGAGAATAATTAACCCGACAGGCATGCCTGTAGACGGCAGAGGGGATATAAATTACACAAAGACAAGAGCAATAGAAAGAGTAGCCCCGGGTATCGTAACGAGAAAATCGGTATGTGAACCATTGCAAACGGGTCTAACTGCGATAGACGCATTAACCCCGATAGGCAGAGGGCAGAGAGAACTTATAATCGGCGACCGTCAAACGGGGAAAACCGCCATTGCAATAGATACAATAATAAATCAAAAGGATAAAAACGTAATCTGCATATATGTTGCGATAGGGCAAAAGACTTCAACTGTTGCGCAGTTAGCTAAAACACTTGAAAATTACGGAGCAATGGAATACACAATAATAGTATCCGCTCCCGCCAACGAATCTGCACCTGCTCAATATATAGCACCTTTTGCGGGATGTGCCATAGCTGAAGAATTTATGGAGGAAGGAAAATCGGTATTAATAATTTATGATGACCTTTCTAAACACGCACAGGCATATCGTGCAATGAGTCTGCTGTTAAAAAGACCGTCAGGCCGTGAAGCATACCCGGGCGATGTATTTTATCTGCATTCAAGACTGTTAGAAAGAGCATGCAAATTAAATGACGAACTCGGAGGCGGAAGCATAACGGCATTGCCGATTATTGAAACGCAGGCAGGGGATGTATCCGCATATATTCCGACTAACGTAATATCCATTACTGACGGACAAATTTTCTTAGAATCAAATTTGTTTAACTCAGGTACAAGACCTGCAATAAACGCAGGTATATCGGTATCTCGTGTAGGCGGTGCCGCTCAAACAAAAGGTATTAAACAAGTTGCAGGCAAATTAAGGCTCGATTTGGCTCAATTCAGAGAACTGGAAGCCTTCGCACAATTTGCCAGCGACCTTGATAAAGCAACAAAAGACCAATTAACAAGAGGTCAAAAACTTACTGAAGTATTAAAACAGCCTCAATACTCACCTTTAACGGTTGCAAATCAAATAAGTATCTTATTTGCGGCTAATGAAGGACTGCTTGATGATGTTGCTAACGATAAAATTAAGGACTTTAAAACAGGCTGGTTTGATTTCTTTGAATCAAATATGAAAGAATTATCCGATAAATTAAATGCGGGCGATAAACTCTCTGATGAAGATAAAAAAGCTTTAACGGATAAATTAAATCATTTTAAAACAAACTTTTTTGAAGGCTAAAAATGGCAAATTTAAAAAAAATTAAAACAAGAATAAATTCAATAATAAGCACCCAGAAGATTACCAGAGCAATGAAAATGGTAGCTTCCGCTAAGGTTAAAAAATTTGAAAACAAAGTAAAAGCATCAAGACCCTTTACTTATGAACTTGAAAAAGTCTTTTACAGGCTTCTACATTCAATCCCCGAGGTAGAAGCAGCAGAAACGCATTTTAAAGAGCCTATAAATAATTACCCCGTACTGCTTCAGAATAGAGATATTAAAACAGTCGGAATGCTTATTATTACATCAAATAAAGGGCTTTCAGGTGCATTTAATGCCAACCTCGTAAGATATACCTTAAAAACCATAAAAGAATACCACGAACAAAATAAAAAATGCGAACTCTTTATTATCGGTCAAAAAGGCTACAACGCACTTAAAAGAGCTATAGAGGAATACGATTTTAAAATAACGCAGACATATTTAAATTTCAGCGAAACTCCGACCTCATCACAGGCAAGGCTTGCAGCTTCCGATATGGCAAAGGCTTTTATTAACGGTGATATTGATTCAATGGAAATTATAACAACCCGTTTCAGAAACATGATGTCTTATTCCGTTGAAAAATGGGATATCCTTCCCCTTGATGAAATTGAAGAAGATTACACTAAAGAAGAATTTTCCGATATGGAAATTGAACCGAATATTTCCGCAATGTTATCGGAAATAGTTCCTCTATTTATATCAAGTATAATTTTTCAAGCCATGCTAGAATCTATAGCAAGTGAGTTAGCATCAAGAATGACAGCAATGTCAGCGGCTTGCAACAATGCGGAAGAAATGATTCAAAAATTAACTGTGGATTACAATAAAGCACGACAAGCAATGATAACTCAGGAAATTACCGAAATAGTCGGCGGAAGTACAGCAATTAATAAGTAATGAGTAAGACTAAAAAAATATTTTTAACTTTATTGACGGGTGCAATATCGCTCAGTGCCTTATACTATGGCGCACTTATTGCAATACCTAATGTTGTCGATTTAAATAAATATAAAGAGCAGGTGTCAAAACAAATCGAAACTCAAACAGGGTTTAAAGTATCCTGCGAAGATATCTCTTTTATGAAGAGTTTATCCCCTTATTTAAAGATTAAAATGTATCATACAATAGTTTTATACCCTGATGATGAAATATTTATTAAGCTGAAAAATGCCGATTTAAAAGTTAAGATTTTTCCGCTTATATTTAAAAAAATAGTTATTAAAGATGCAAAATTAACAAGACCGATAATTAATATAACCCTCTATAAAGATTTAACCACCTCGCTTGAAAAATATATTAATGCTCAAAAACCTGTTTTGGCGGGAAATTATTTCTTAAACAGCATTATATCGGATACCTTGTGCGAAAATTATAAAATTAAATTCAATGATGAATCAATTAATAAAACCTTTTATCTTGAAGGTAATGAATTAATTTTAAAAGATTTAAAATTAAACGATAAAGCACACCTCGTTTTAAAAGGGGCTTTATATGAGAATAAAACCGAATACTTAAAATATGATTTGGATATAATTTCAACATTAATGGCTGAGAAAAAGAAATTTGCTTTTTCTCCGTTTAAAGCAATATATGACTCTGATATCAAAGGCGAAATAACGGGTGTTTTAAAATATGAAAAAAACAACTTAATCGGAAATATCAGTATAAATAATTTATCCCTAAAAGCTGAAGATACAATACTTTCAAACAATAAAGCAACCGTTATATTTAAGGGCGAAGAAGCTCAAATAAAATCGGAGCTTCATACTTCTAAAACCGATATAGCAAAACTTGAAGGGAAATATAACTACGGCAGAAAAAAATATATAGAACTAAACGCAAACGCAAAAAATGTAAATTTGAAAAACCTTTATAAATTAGTATCAGAAGTATCAAAAGGTTTAAATATCCCGAATAAATATAACGGTATCAATATAACAGGCTTAGCAAATGCAGATTTTTCAATAAGTTCTGATTTTAAAAAGCTTAAATCATCAGGAACTTGCGAAATTAAAAATACAAAAATAACATACGAAAAACTGCCATATAATCTAGAAAATATAAATGCTAACATTAATTTTGCAAATAATAATGTTAATATAGAAAATGCCTCGTTAAAAGTAAATACAACCCCAATCAAATTAACGGGGAAAATAGATGAACATGTTAATGCCGATTTAACGGCAACATCCGAAAATCTGGACTTAAAAACAGTAACGTCTATATTTCTAAAAGATAAAGAAATTCCCGTTAATATAGTAAAAGGCAAATTGGATTTTACCTCTCAAATAACGGGGAATATAGAAAAAACCTTAAATGCAATAAATGTTATAACAATAAAAGATTTAAAAATAACCGATAAAAAAACAAATATACCGATTACCTCGGCGAAAACAATTATTAATGCGGATTTAACAAAAACTAAATATAACGGTGTAATAAAATTAGAGAATTTAAAAACAATATACGATAAAAAACAAATTGAATCCCCTGAATTTATCGTTACATTTAACGAAAAGGATATAAAAATCTCTGAAAATCAAATAAAAATAATAAATTCTCCGATACAAATAAAAGGGGAAATAAAAAATTATCAAACAGAGCCTAAAATTAATGCGGAATTTTCAGGGAAATTATCTTCTTTTGATGTTGAAAAATTTGTATCTGAATATATAAAACAGCCTCATAAAGCGGTAGGGAACCTGCCTGTTTCGGGTTCTATAACAACTCAAGGGAATAATACCCGCCTTAAAATGCAGTTATCTGCAGATAAAAATAACTATTTATCCTATACTGTTATAGGGGAATTATTAAATAAGCCGTCCGTTATTACATTTGACGGGGAATTACAAGATAAAACCCTTACAATAAAAGAGTTATCATTAAAAGAAAATACTCAATCAAAACAAAATAATATAAATAAAATAATAAATATATCGGGGCAGGTTATAAACCCCTCTGAGCCGGTATTAAAGAACTTAAGAGTTCAAATACCAAATACGATAACAGCCTCATCAAACTTCTTTGGAGGAGAAGATTTCTCGCTGAATGCCGATTTAACCTTGAATAATTCTATAAATAACCCATCAGTAAGCGGAAACGCAAAAATATTTTATTACAATATAAAAAAATATCTGACATCAATAAAAAATGCTGATATCAGTTTATCTCCGCAGAATATAAGGATAATCGCACCCGACATTCAAATAAATACATCAAAAATAAATCTGATAGCGGATATTGCACCTAAAATTAAAAATAATCTCATAATAAATAATGCTCAGTTAAACTGCTCAAATTTAGATTTAAATTCGCTTTATCCTATTTTTGAGAAAAATTCTGCTACCTTATCAAATCAAATGCCGACAGTAAAAAAAGGAACGGCAACAATAAATAATTTTCGGGTAATTGATTTAAAAGCAAAAGATATAAGTAATGATTTTACGATTGATAAGAATATATTAAGCATAAAAAATATATCAGGCAGGGCATACGGCGGAAGTATATCGGGAAATATAAATCTGGATATACCTCATAGTCATCTTGAAATTATGCTTAACGGTAAAAATATATCAATGAATGAATCACTTTATGATTTATGCAAATTAAGCGACAATATATCAGGAATGGCAGACTTTAATTCTAATTTGTCATTATTAATCGGAGAATATAATTCCGTAATAAAATCATTAAACGGGAAAGTTGATTTTAAATCCGTAAACGGAAGAATGGGAACACTTGGGAAATTTGAACACTATTTGTATGCTCAAAATATTTTATACCACGGACTTTTAAATACAACATTAAACAGAATAGCCGCTGCGCTTGAAAAAGATAATACGGCGCACTATAAATATTCTGAAGGCGGAGTTCTGTTCCAAAACGGATATATGATATCCAACGGAATTAAAACAACAGGCAAGGATATGAGCCTTTATGTAACAGGCAGACACAATCTTTTATCAAATCAGACAAATTTAGATATTTACGGCAGAATATCGGATGAAATTAAAAATAAACTCGGTCAGTTCGGGAATGTATCAATATCTGATTTACTTTCTTCCCCTTCAAAAAAAAGAAACGATATATTAATAGTAAATAAAGAAATAATAGAAAAAATCCCCGATTTATACAATGGTGCAGGCGGAAAAACAAATACATTTAAAGTTAACATTTTCGGCGACATAAATTCCGTTAATGCTATTAACTCTTTTGTATGGATACTGCCGAAAGAAGAACCTCAGCAGACAGTTGAACAAAAACAAGAGCAAGAAGAAAAACTCCCTGATTTTTCGGATTTACAAACCGAAAGTCTTTAGTTTTCTATATTTTCCCCGACTCCGCAATTAGAATGTTCTTCAATATTAATTTGAGGCATAATTTCATCATTTATTATGTAATTGGATTTTTTATTTTTAATAAACTGTTTATTAAATTCTTCCATTTTGGAATAATTAAATTCGTTTTCCCACTTAGCAATAACCATAGTGGCAATACAGTTTCCTATAAGATTAACAGTAGTTCTGCCCATATCAAGTATTTGATCAATACCAAGCAATATAGCTACCCCGATAATAGGATAACCAAACCCCGAAAGAGTACCCGCCAAAACAACAAGAGCAATCCTAGGTACACCCGCTATGCCTTTACTTGTAAGCATTAAAGTACCCATAATAAATAATAATTGAAGCGGTTCAAGATTAATCCCTACAATTTGAAGCGAGAATAACATTGCAAGTGCTAAATATAATGTTGAGCCGTCAAGATTAAAAGTATAGCCTGTAGGCATAACAAATCCGACTATATTTTTAGATGCTCCGAAACTTTCCATAACTTTCATTGCATGCGGAAGTGCCGCCTCTGATGTTGAAGTTGTAAAAGCCAATAATGCAGGTTCTCTAATTGCACGAAGAACTGAAAAAACAGAAACTCCAACTATTCTGCAAGCGATGTTTAATATTACAATTAAAAATAAAATCAATGCAAAATAAAGTGAGCCTATAATTTTAGCATAGTTTACCATAACTCCCAAACCGCTTTCAGCGATTGTATAGGATATTGCTCCAAAAACACCTATGGGCGCAAAATTCATAACAAGATGAGTAAATTTAAACATTATCTCAGAAAGCGAAGAAACCCAATTAAGTACGGGTTTTGCCTTTTCGCCCGCAGCACAGATAGCGAGTGCAAAGAATATTGAAAAGACTACAATCTGCAATAAATTACCGTCAGCCATGGATTTTATAATGCTGTTAGGCACAATATTTACAAAAATATCAGATACTGATGAATGAACATTCTGAGATGCCATAACAGACACTTTATCAATCATATTTTGAGAAACAACTCCCAAGGAAAATCCTGCGCCGGGTTTAAAAATAAGCCCGACAGAAAGCCCTATAACAAGCGCAAATGAAGTTGCCGCCGCAAAATATGTAAATGTTTTTACACCGAGTTTACCAAGCGCCTTAATATTACCGTGTGCGGCAATTCCCGTAACCACAACAGAAAACAGTAACGGTGCTATAATCATTTTTATCATATTAAGAAAAATTTGTGCTAAAGGGTGCATTTTAGAGCCGATTTCAGGATACTTCCATCCTACCAAAGTTCCCAGCACTAAACTTAAAAAGATATATATTGTTAATCTTGATGTTTTCATTTAAATTGTACCTTTAACAATTATATCAAAAAAATTGCAAGAATATTTTTTTTGACAGATTTTTATTTTTTATTATGAAAAATGATACAAAACTACATAGAAATATTGTTATAAATTAACTTAGAGGCCTCAACAATAAATTCTTTTCCTTTAGGACTGTTATAAGGACGCATTGCAAGGATTACAACGATATATTTTTTGCCGTTTACGGTTCTCACTATGCCTGCATCACCGAGCATATAACCGATATCACCTGTTTTATGGAGTAAAATAGCCTCAGAAGGAAGTCCTGCCTGAAGTAATCTGTTATTTTTAACATGAGAAAGATATTCTGCAATATGCCTTTTTGAATCCTGCGAAATAATATTTGTAGTATCTATATTATAAAGCATTTTACCAAGTTCTCTTGCAGTTGTAGTGTTTGTTCCGTCTAAATCAGGGAGCCAGTTATTAATTCTGGTATTAACAAGTCCCCAAGACCTAACCGCTTTATTAACTGAAGGCATTCCGCCCATTTTTGCCATTATCATATTAGTTGATGAATTATCGGAATTTTCTATCATAATTTTAGCCAAATAATCCATACTATGAGCTATTCCGCCTTGTGAATACTGTAATTTCCCTGACCCCGGAGCCCTGTAATAATCTTCTAAAACCATAGTATCATTTAAAGAGAACTTACCCTGTTCGATTTCTCTGAACATTTCTATTAAAACGGGCAGTTTAATTATACTTGCGGCAGGATACACTACATTTGCATTTATATCAACATAGGTTCCGGAGTTATACTCCCAAACATAAACAGCAGGCTGTATAGATTTATAATTTTGTGCAAGTTCAATTAATCTGTTTTTTAATCCGTTTCTTTGCGAGATTTCCTTTATATTTACCATTAACGGATTTTTATATACGGTATCTTTTACTATATACTTACCTAAGAACAAATCTTTATATAAATATTCATAAGTAGGATACAACAGCTTTTGATAGTCTACTCTAAGCATATTTTTAGGATTTTGCGGAAATACATCCGCAACAAAAGTTTTATATGAATAAGGGAAAATGTAAAATAACATAAAAAAGAAAATTGCAAAAAGTATAATATTTTTTATCTTTTTGGCTTTATTTTTCTTTTTCTTTACAACTTTTTTTATGGGTTTAACTTTTCTGTAAGGAGAATTTTTAAAATAGTACTGCTCGTATGCGGCAGTATACATATCAATATTTTCTCTGTATTTTGGTTCCGGCAATTTCTCCTCCTGCTAATATTATATTATATATTTAAAAAACCTCGCAATTATGTTAACTTATGCAACAAATTGATGAGTAATTAAATACTTTGAAAATTTAAATAAATTTGCTAAAATAATAACAAACAGAAAGGGTTAATTAATGAGCAACATAATAATTTATTCGGACGGAAACACTTCGGCAATTGAAAAAATCTGCAGAGAATATACTGATTTTGATGTAAGAATAATGAATATTGATGAAGTAAGAGATGCGGAAAAATATAATCCTGCAATTATGATACTCGATATACCGATGAATAAATTAAAAGAAATATCAATGGTAACAAAATTTCCCGTTCCCGTACTTGCTGTTGTGGATGAAATTCCCCAATCGGTAACGGTCAGAGGCGAAGCATTCGATTACATAATTAATCCGATTAACGAATATGAATTTAAAGTTAAATTTAGAAATTTAACAAAAATAAAAGATTTAAACGATAAAATAAATAATATTTCTACAACCGATGATTTAACGGGACTTCATAACCGTAAATTTTTATTGGAACGTTTAGAATCTGAAATGTCAAGAGCAAAAAGATATAATTCACAACTATCCTGCATCTTATTTGATTTAGACTATTTCAAAACAGTCAATGACATGTACGGATATGAATGGGGTGATGTACTTTTAAAGAAAATAGCGGAAATGTTATTAAATCTGGCAAGAAAAGAAGATGTTGTAACCCGCTACGGTGATGAAGAATTTATGGTTGTACTGCCTGATACAAGTGAAGAAAACGCATTTATTTTTGCGGAAAGATTTAGACGGGATGTAGAGAAAATGACATTTATTCCCGCAGGCGAAGATGAAAAACATCCTGTCAGAATATCAGGCGGAATCGCTTCATTCCCTCATCTAGAGGAAGTTGAAGAAAATGCAAACTCATTAATAAGATACGCAGAACACGCATTATATAATGCAAAAAAACGAGGAAAAAACAGAATTATATTATTTTCTCAAGTAAATCTGGATTACTAAAATGACAATATCACCTGATAAAAAACCCTCTTCATTTTCCTACAATAATACCCTAAGATGTCAATCAAGATGTATTACTTGTAACAGCTGGAGAACTCCTGCCGAGGAAATGGAAAAGGAAATGACACTTGATGAGTGGAAGAAGGTTTTGACAAATATTCATAATTGGGTTGGGAATTATCAATTTATAATATCGGGCGGAGAACCTTTTGTAAGAGATGATATTTTTGAAATTGCCGAATATGCAAGCAGTATGGGAGACACCGTAAACGTAGTAACAAACGGGCTTGCCGTTCCAAATATGTTAGATAAGGTGTTAAATTCCGCATTTACCAATATTACATTTTCGCTTAATGCCGTTCAAAATCCTAAAATTCACAATACATCAAGGGGAAGAGATGATGCATTTAAAAGAACAATGTATGCAATCCAAAATCTTAATTATATGAATAAGCATAAAACCGGACATAAATGGAAAAACATATTCTTATCAACCGTTGTAATGCCCTCTAATTTAGACGAAATTAAACCCGTTGCGGAATTTTGCAAAATCGAAGGAATTGGTGTCAGTTTTCAGCTTATGGATAACGGAGATGCCTTTTTTACTGAAATTGATTCAAAAAATCAGATATACGAAACAACCATAAAAGCTAAAGCACTTAATGCCATTGACGAAATGATTGAATTAAAAAAAGAAGGATATCCTATTTGCAATGGTTTTAACCAATTAAATGCATTTAAAGTTTTAATTGATACACCGGAGGAAGTACAAAATATACAATGTCTTGTAGGAGATAACAATTTTGCAATAGATCCGTACGGAAATTGCAGAATATGTTTTTTCTTAGATCCGATTGGCAATTTAAAAGAAAGTCTGCCTCAAGATTTATGGTACAGTGAAAAAGCAGAAGAAGTAAGAAAAAAAATACTTGAATGTACTATGAACTGCAGGCTGTTAAATTGCAATTTTAAATAGGGATAAACATGTCAGAAGTAATTACAAAAAAATACATAAGTTGTAAATGGCTGGAATCAGGAGTATGTTTTGATAACGGAGTATACGGGTCAAATGTTAAACTCTGCTGTTATATGAGCGCCCCCGGCGGCGGTAATGTAATGATATTTGAAGATTATCACGGGGAAAAGATAAACTGGGATAAATTTTTTGAAATAAAACAAAAATATAGAGAAATCCAGCAAAACGGTGACACAGTTGAAGGCTGCAGGGGCTGCGTATTTCTTGAAGAAAAAGATTGGCCTCAGGAAAACTATATTGACAGTATAATATTTGATCACTTTACAAAATGCAATTGCAGATGCTCATATTGTTATACGGAAGAAGATAAAAAGAAATATCAAACACTTAAAACCTATAATATTTATCCGATTATAAAAGAAATGTTTGATAAAAAAATAATAAGAAAAGGTTTGGAGGATAAAGGCGGCATTGGTTTTGGAGGCGGAGAGCCCACAATTCTGCCTGAATTTGACAAATTAATGGAATTGTTTTTAAAAAACGGATTTTCAAATATAAGAATTCCCTCCTCAGGTATTAAATTTTCAAAATCAATAGAAAAAGGTATTTCAACAGGACAGGTTTCCGTAAATATTTCAATAGACAGTTCTTCAAGAGAAACATATAAAAGAATAAAGCAAATTGATAAATATGATACAGTTTGCAAAAACCTTATAAGATATGCCAAAGCACAAAAGAATTCATACAATGTAATTAGTAAATATATTATCATTCCAAATATAAATGACACAAAAGAAGAAATTGATAATTGGCTCAAGTTCAATAAAGAACATAATATCGGCATTATTGTAATAGATATTGAAAACAGCTGGCTTACAAAATACAGGAATGAAAAACCTGATGAAAAAATTGTAGATTTAATTAAATATGTTATAAAAATGTCTAAAGAATTGAATTTCTATAGACTTGAAATTTGCGACAGAGCAAAATATCTGTTAAATTAAACCTCAAAACCACTGAATACTATTGCACTGTTCATTAAAGATGATTCCTGCTTTATATTTTTAAAGAAATCTCTCACTAATATTGCATTATTTTGCAAAAGTTCAAATCTGTTATCTTTAAAGAAGTTTTCCAACTGTTCGCCCGAGTTAAGGTATTTTCTGTTTTTAACATAAAGTTTAAAATTTTTGTTTCTTTTTGTTATTTTTTTAACTGCAAAGGATAAAATCATAGGGAACATATCGGCATAACCTTGAGAAATAACATAATCAAAAATATAATTTTTATTATCAAAAGTTAAGATTTTTATAACGGCTTTAATATTTTTAGAGTCATTATCTTCTACAATATATTTAAAACTTGTATCTGAATGAAGTCCTTGCGCAAACTTATCGTATAATTCCTCTTTTTCTCTTGAAAGCGAGTATTTATAAAGAGAATTAATATTTTCATTATAAAAATCAATACATCTTTTTGCATCTGAATTTTTAAAATTTTTAAATTGAGATTCATCAATATTTTCCGTTAAAAAATTAATATTGGAAACAGACCAAAAAGACTCTGTAGAACAAAATCTAAATCCGCACCCTTTAACAAATAAATCAATCATTTCATTTTGATTATCATTAACGGATACACTAAAAGTATCAACACCTCTTGCACCAAATTTTGCTATTATGTATTCGATTAGCTGTTTGCCTTCTTCATGGGAGTTTTTATCCAGAAAAAGTCTTTTTATCTGCCATTTATATGGATTGCCCCATATAGCTTTTACGGTAACCAAACCTTTTAGGTTGTTATTATTATCAGATACAACATAAGTCTCGGGGAACTTTCTAAAATGAACGCTGTAGAATAAATTCTGCAAATAAGTAATAGGAACAGAGCCTAAAAATAACCGTCTATAGTTTAAAATATTATCAGAACAAACTACGGACATTAACTTTTTAATATTAATCAAATCACCAAAACCGATTTTTTTAATCTTAGCCATATATAAACTCCATTATTATGATATCTTTTTTTTGAATTATGTTCAAGAATGATATTGGAAAAATTAAAAAAAAATTAATATCTGTTGAGAATAAAAATTGATAATTTATAATATTAAAAGGGAAAGAATCAGAGGAAATATGAAAAAATTTTTTGAAAATAAATTAAATAAAAATAACCCTTTTATAAACAGTAACGGAGAAAATAAAGAAACTATGACCGAGGAAAATAAAGAACAAGAAACGATTGAAGAAATAAAAGAAGAAACAGAACCAAAAGAAAACGAACAAGAAACTATTGAAGAAACAGTTTCCGATGAAACAAATTCCGAAGAAGATATTACAAACAAATTAAAATCAGATTTTGAAAATTTAAATAATCAATATATAAGACTTGCCGCTGATTTTGACAATTACAGAAAAAGACAAGCGCAGGAAAGGGAAGCGCTTTTAAAGTACGGTGCGCAAGAATGTATGAAAAAAGTTATTGAAGTCGTTGATAACTTTGACAGAGCATTAACCTCGGTAGAAAAAATAGATAACATTGATAAAATGAAAGAAACATTTTATATTTTAAATAAACAATTAACAGACTCTTTAGAGAAACTTGGTCTGGAACAAATCAAAAGTACCGGAGAAAAATTCAACCCGAATTTACATGAAGCCGTAATGCAGACACCAACGGATGAATACGAAGAAGAAACAATTATAAATGAACTTCAAAAAGGATATAAACTCGGCGAAAAAGTGCTTCGCCCCGCTATGGTAAATGTAGCTGTAAAACAATAATATATTAGTTGAAAGATTAGAAGAAAATGAGTGATTTTTACGAGATATTAGGGATAGATAAAAACGCAACAAAAGATGAAATAAAATCGGCATTCAGAAAAAAAGCAAGACAGTATCATCCTGATGTAAATAAAGCCCCCGATGCCGAGGAAAAATTTAAAGAACTCGGCAGGGCATACGAAACATTAATGGATGATAATAAAAGGGCAACATATGACCGCTACGGCGAAGACGGATTAAAAAATGCGGGATTTAATACCTCAGGGCCCTTTGATGCGGGATTTGGCGATTTAAACGAAATTTTTGAAAGTTTTTTCGGCGGATTAGGCGGTTTCGGATTTTCTCAAAGGAGTGCTAATCCTAATGCACCTCAAAATGGGGCAGATTTAAGGTTAAATTTAGAAATCAGTTTTGAAGAGGCTGTATTTGGAGTAAAAAAAGAAGTTAAAATAACTCACCTTGAAACTTGCGATGAATGCGGTGGTACAGGCGCTCAAAAAGGCAGTAAACCCGAAATATGCCCAATCTGCGGAGGTACAGGGCAGGTTCAACAGGTGGCACAAACACCTTTAGGCAGTTTCAGACAAATAACAACCTGTCCTACTTGTAACGGTAAAGGGCAGATAAATAAAAATCCTTGTCCAAAATGTAAAGGCGACGGCAGAATAGAAGTTGAGCGCACATTAAATATTAATATCCCTGCAGGTGTTGATAACGGTTCAAGAATAGGACTGTCGAATGAAGGCAATTGCGGTAAAAACGGCGGTAAACCGGGTGATTTAATAGTAGTATTATATGTAAAAGACCATAAAGAATTTAAACGGGACGGAGTTGATATATATTCTGCCGTTGAAATTACATTCCCGCAGGCAGCTTTAGGGGGAACTGTTGAAGTAAATACTCTTGACGGTAAAAAAGAATTAACAATTCCCGCAGGTGTTGAACAGGATAAAATACTACAATTAAAAGGTATAGGAGTGCCATACTTAGGCAATTCACAAAGGAGAGGAAATCATAACTTTGTTGTTAAAATTAAAACACCTCAAAACCTTAGCGCAGAAGAAAAACAATTATATTCAAAACTTAATGAAATTAATTGTAACAAAAAGACTTCTTCTAAATTCATTGATAAAATGAAAAATGTACTCCATAATTAAATAGGATAAGTATGAAAATAAAAGCATTAATAATAAGTTTAATATTATTCTTTATGATTTCTGTAACTGCGAAGGCAAGCGAACTTCCAAAAGAAGTCAGAGATTATTTAACAACTCAAAAAAATATACCTTCAATAAGATATGACGGAGTTATTAAATACAATAATGATATAATGTATCTTCCAATATTTCCCGCTAACCCCGTTAAAGTTGATAAGCTGGAAATAGTTAAAACCTACCCCGAAAAGCAAAATATAAACAATTTTCCTGATATGGTGCTTTTTAACAATAATTTCGGAATGCTAAAAATAGTAAAAACAGACAGTGATAGGGTAACAATAAAAGATATTCCCGACATGCCTGCGGAAATTAAAACAGGACTTCTTCCTCAAGATATAATGGTTCCCCACGGGCTTGTACTGCCTGAAACCCTAGCAGGAATTTTAGGCGACGTTCAAGTACCTTTAGTCGGAAGTGCAAGAACTACAACCTTTGTTACTGGAAAAAAATCAGCCCCGCTCCCGAACGGAAAGAAAACCACTGTATCAAAGAAATATAATATACCCGCAGATTTAAAAAACAAACTGTTTTTTGTAAATAATTTTCAAACGGAATATCTGGAAGTTTTTTCTTCAACGGTTACAGAACCGTTATATTCATTAAAGACATCAGGTGTTATGAAAGATGTTAAGCCAGCATTAAACGGTAAATACTTAATTATAGCTACGAATAACAAGAAAAATATTGATATAGTTGATGTTAAAGGTGAATATATTATAAAGCATATAGATTTAACTGCAATTCCATCTGAAATAGCAGTGGATGAAACAAATAAGAAAGCATACATTGCAAGCATTGAAGATGAATCACTAACGGTTATAGATTTAGAAACGCTTAAAATAACCGAAAAAATACAATTGGTAGGCTCGCCTCATCGCCTTTCTTTATCTCCCGATTGCACAGAAATTGCTTATACGGATATTAAAACTTCAAATATTTATATATTAGATTTAATCCATGAATACGAAAATAAACTTATAACAAACTACCCTAATATAACAAAAATGATATTAAAAAATAATGTAATTTATCTTATTGCAAGAACAAAACCGCAATTGAGAGTTGTTTATTTTGACCTGCTTCAAGATACCAAAATTGCAAAAACAAAACGTGATAAACAAAGAGAGGCTCTTCAAAGACAGGAAAATAAATCTGAAGTTTCAATTGTGACGGAAGATATAATGAACGATTATGAAAAAAATAAAGATGATGAACTTGCAAATATGAAAATGTATTCAACAAGCATAAAAGATTTCCCCGTAGGACAAAAACCCGTAGATATGATTAATATAAACGATAAAATATATGTACTTTGTGCCGGAGATAATTCAATATATTCATATAAAATGACGGACGACAGTATAATAAGTACAAAACTCCCTATGGATGGATTTTCAAAGGCTTTAACACCTGTACCCAATTCAAACCTTGCAATAGTAACAAATATGTCAGATTATAAATATGCGGTTTATGACACGGAAAAGAATAAAGCGCTTGATATTTTACCAGTCAGTGAATACATAAATATGATAACAATTCTGGAAAGACCAAATGGAAACTAAAACGGCAGAATTACTTGAAAAACTTGAAAAGACATCTGATGAATTCTGGAATGTATCACATCAAACCGGCAATTTTATTAATATGCTTATAAAAATAAAAAATGCCCAAAACGTACTTGAACTTGGTACTTCAAACGGTTATTCGGGGCTATGGATAGCGGATGCGCTAAAAGTAACAGGCGGGCATCTTACTACAATCGAATTTTGGGAAAAGAGGCAGTGTCTTGCCAGAGAATATTTTAAAGAATGCGGTTTTACAGATCTTGCTACATTTAAAATCGGGCAGGCTTATGATGTTATAAAAGATGAAATAAAAGAAGAATTTGATTTTGTCTTTATTGACGCAAATAAGCAGGAATATTTAAGTTTTTTTGAAGTTATTCATCCCATATTAAAGCGGGGCGGGATAATTCTTGCAGATAATATAACCTCGCATGCTAAAAAGGTTAAACCGTTTGTAGAAGCTATTTCATCACATAAAGATTATCAGGTGCAAATACTTGATTTACCTGACGGACTTTTAACGGCATATAAAAAACAGGAGAAACATAATGGTTAAATCTGTATACGGCGACACAATAGATTTATCAAATGTTGGTATATTTTTTAATAAAGATAATCAAAAAGCCGAATATACCGCTCAAAATCTAAAAAAAATTCTCTCGGAAAAAGAAATTGAATCGCAAATATTAACAACAAACAATTTTAATAAAGACATAACATTCGCATTTGTTTTAGGCGGGGACGGAACTATATTAAAAACAGCCAGATATTTTTCTAAATTTGAAGTTCCGATACTCGGAATTAACTTAGGCAGATTAGGCTTTCTTTCTCAGGCAAAATCAACTCAAATAGAAGAAGCCGTTGATTTCCTTTTAAAAGGCTGTTTTAAAGTAGAAGACAGAATGATGCTGACTTCTCTTAACGGGAAAATGAACGCATTAAACGATATAGTAATAAAAGGCGACGGATTTTCACGAACATCAAGATTATATGTTCATATAAACGATAACATCGTATGCGATTATTTAGCGGACGGAATAATAATATCAACCCCGACAGGCTCAACTGCATACACACTTTCAGCCGGCGGGCCGATTTTATCACCGATACTTGAAGCTATAGTGGTTGTTCCCATCTGCCCGCATACAATGAGTGCAAGACCTATTGTTATACCGTCTGATGAAGTTATAAAAGTTACATCAAGCCAAAATAAACCGCTTTTAAAAATATCAGCAGACGGGCAGGAAACTTATGACCTCGGAATAAATGACGATATTGAAATTAAAAAAAGCCAATATAAAGCTAAACTTATATTATTAAATTTGGAAAAAAATTCATTCTACTCCGTATTAAAAGAAAAACTTCACTGGGGACTTTCTTGGAAAGGCTAAAATGATTAAATCCGTTTCGGTTAAAAATTTTATACTTATTGATGAAATTACCCTTGAATTTGATAAAGGGTTTAATGTTTTTACGGGTGAAACGGGAGCGGGTAAAAGTATTATAATAGGTGCTATTGATACTGTGCTCGGGGCTAAAGCAAGTAAAGAAGTTATAAAATCAGGTTCCGATAAAGCCATAATCGAACTTACCATTGAGTTAAACGATGATTTTGACAAAACAATATTAATAAATAACGGTATTGAAACCGAAACCGGCGAACTTATAATATCAAGAGAAATAACTCCTTTGCAATCCCGTTCAAGAATTAACGGGGTTATGGTAACCTTGGATTTTATTAAAGAAATAAGGGAAAATCTGCTTGATATACATACTCAGCATCAAAATTATAACTATCTTCAGCCTAAAAATCATATAATTCTTTTGGATAATTTTGCCCTAAAACCGCACAGGGATAATGTTGAACTCTATAAAACAAATTATCAAAAATATTTAGAGTTATCAAAAAAACTTGAAAATATGATAAAAGAAACAGAAGGAATTAAACAGCAGGAGGATTTTCTTAAATTTCAAATTAAAGAAATTGAAGACAGCAAAATTGAAGATGTAAATGAATGCGAGATTTTAAATAAAGAACTTGATATTTTATCAAACATTGAAAAATTAAAAGAACTTTCATATTCTGCATATCAAGCCTTAAACGGCGACAGAGAAAATATACTGGATGCATTAGGAATTGTAAAAGCAAATATTTCAAAACTTGCCTCAACGGATGAGAGCATTAACCCTATTGAAGAAGATTTTATTAATGCCTATGAAACCTTAAAAGAAATATCCTCAGCTCTTCGTAATTACTCGGAATCAAAAGAAAACGATAATGAAAGAATGGACTATATAGGTGAAAGGCTCAGCCACTTAGACAAAATTAAGCGAAAATACGGAAATACATTAGAGGATGTTTTAAATACCTACGATAAGCTTTCAAATGAACTAAATTCAATAGAGATATCTCAAGATGAAATAATAAATACCGAAAAAGAAATAAAAGAATTAAAATTATCCTTGGACGAATTATCAAATACAATAAGCAAAGCAAGAAAAGAACTGGCAAAAGTATTATCTGAAGCCGTAACAAAAGAACTAGAAAAACTTGAACTGCCTAAATCAAGATTTGAAATATCGGTTGAACCATCTATAATGAACGAAAACGGGATTGATAAAGTTGAATTTTTAATATCCACCAATGTTTCGGAAGATATAAAGCCTCTTGCAAAAACGGCCTCGGGCGGTGAAATATCAAGAGTAATGCTCGCAATAAAATCAATTTTTGCGCAAGCGGATAAAACAAATACCGTTATATTTGATGAAATAGATACGGGGATATCAGGTAAAGCATCGCAAGCGGTAGCGGATGAAATTTCAGACCTTTCAAAATCACATCAAATAATACTTATAACTCACCAGCCCATCATTGCAGCTAAAGCTTCAACCCATTTTTATGTAAAAAAAGAACAAACCGATACTACAAAAGTAACGGTTTATAACTTAAAAGATGAAAACAGGGTAAAAGCAATCGCCCTGCTTGCCGCAGGCGAAATTAATGAAGATTCCACGGCATTTGCTAAAAATTTGCTGGGAGTTTAATCGCAGGAGAGAATATTGTCTAGTTATAAGTTATATAGCGGAAATTGTTTGGATATTATTAAAGAAATTCCTGATAATTCAATAGATTTAATTGTTACCGACCCGCCGTATTTTATAGACGGGATGGGAGATGACTGGAACGATAATACTTTAAATAAAAAATCAAAAAAAGCAGGAGTTATAGGTGGTCTGCCTGTTGGTATGAAGTTTGATCCCGAGCAGGGTAAAAGGCTATATAATTTTATGCTCCCGATAGTTAAAGAATATTATAGAATATTAAAACCGGGGGCATTTTGCATTGTATTTTCTCAAGCCCGTTTGTATCACAGGTTAGCCTCCGCTCTTGATGACTGCGGATTTGAATTAAGAGATATGCTCTGCTGGAAATATGAGGGGCAGGCTAAAGCATTTTCTCAAGACCATTTTATAAAGAAAAGAAAAGATTTAACCGAAAAAGAAAAAGAAGATATCATTAAAAGTATGGAGGGCAGAAAAACACCCCAGTTAAAACCTCAAATAGAACCTATGGCGCTGGCTCAAAAGCCGAAAGAAGGCACTTTCGTTGATAATTGGATTAAATATAAAACAGGGCTTATGAATGCTAATGAGACTTTGGATGGGATGTTCCCCGGTAATGTAATAGAAATATCTAAGAGAGAAAGACTTCAGGAAGAAGATTTTAAAATTGAACATTTAACCGTAAAACCCGTTAAATTGATTGACCATTTAATTAAACTGTATACTCTTGAAGGTCAGACGGTATTAGACAGCTTTTGCGGAAGCGGTTCCCATGGAGTTGCGGCATTAAAATGCAAAAGAAAATTTATCGGTATCGAAATTGAAAAAAAATATTATGATATCGCTTTAAAAAGACTTCAAAAAATACAATTTTAAGCCATATAGTTAATTTTACCGTCATTTAAAAGGTTTTGAGGACTTCTTATTGTTTTAGCCACTTCGTCAATTGAACCTTTTACATTTATAGCTGAGCCGTCATTAAAATGAACGGAGGAATTTTCCTGTCCCTGCTCAATATATGTCACGTTCTTTGGGTTAATATATGCAGGGTTTACGGAATAAGCCGACTTCACCTGTACTTGTCCGCTTGATACATTAGCAGTAAAATTAATCATTACACACACTCCTTATCTTTTTCTTTATTTTAATATAAAATCTGCAAAATTTCCAACTGATTTTATCTAATAGGCTAATTCAAATTTTGTTCTTGTTTGATAAAGTACTTGAAAACGGAGAACACTATGAATAACTTTATTTTTTACGAAATAAAAGAATATGAAAAAACATTTTTTGAACAGGAACTTTATGATAAATTTAATCTTGAATTTAAAGAAGAAGAACTAACTCCCGAAAGCGATCTGAATTTCAGAGAAGAAAATGCCGAAATAATCTCTGTTTTTACAGGTTCAAGACTTACAAAAGAAACTCTTTTAAAATTTCAGGATTTAAAATTAATCCTTACCCGTTCTGTCGGTTACAGTCATATTGATACCGAATACTGTAATGAAAAAAATATAATAGTTGCAAATACTCCTCATTACGGTGATTACACGGTTGCGGAATATACCTTCGGACTATTATTAAATCTTGTAAGAAGAATTTGCTACGGGGAAAGCGAACTTAAAATGGGCGATATGTACCCAGAAACTTTTGGCATGGAACTTTTTGATAAAACCATAGGAATAATCGGAACAGGCTCTATCGGCTCAAAATCAGTAAAAATAGCAAAGGGTTTTTCCATGAATGTTATCTGCTTTGATGTTTATCATAACATTGAATTAGAGAAAGAATTTAACATTAAATATGTTGACTTGGATACTTTATGCAAATTATCCGATATTATACTGCTTCATGCCCCGTTAACTACAACTTCGTACCATTTAATTGATAAAAACAAAATTGCGCTTATGAAAGATAATGCGGTTATAATTAATACCGCAAGAGGAGAACTCATTGATACTGAAGCATTATATGATGCTCTATTAGACGGGAAGTTAAGAGGTGCGGGGCTTGATGTACTTGAGTTTGAAGAAACAATTTCAAATAAACGGCCCGGAGAAAACATCAATTTAAAAAATCTGCGAACCTCTTTAATAAATAATAAACTTTTAAATTTACCCAACGTTATAGCAACTCCGCATATAGCCTACGATACAAAAGAAGCGGTACAAAGAATATTAAATATGACAATGGATAACTTAAACCAATATTTAAAAGGCGAAATAATTACACATAAAATTTGACAAAAAAAATGCAAGTTTAAATGTAAGATTTAAGAACTTGCAATATTTACACTAGCCGAAACATTAATAACAAAATTATTATACAACAATTTTCCATGTCCGTAAAGCGATTGAAAGATAATTTTTCAATTTTTATTAAAAAAGTTAATATAATTTTACATGATAAAAAAATACGGTTAAAAGCCTTGTTTTATTGTTTAATTTATCAGATAATTTCAATATAAATAGAGAGGTAGAGAATATGAGAAAGCCTGTAATAGGAGTGCTTGGCGCAACAGGGGTTGTCGGAAGGCACATTTTAGAAATACTTGAAGAAAATAACGTTGTATATGAGGATATAAAATTTTTAGCCAGCAAAAAAAGTGCGGGTAAAACAATACAATTTAAAGGTAAAGATTATACGGTTATAGAAGCAACTCCCGAGGCTTTTGAGGGAATAAATATAGTATTAGCATCAGCAGGCGGTTCAACAAGTTTAGCTTTGGCAAAAGAAGCAGTTAAACGAGGTGCTGTCTATATTGATAACTCCAGTGCTTTCAGGATGGAAAAAGATGTTCCGCTTGTTATTGCAGGTGTTAATGATGAAGATATCAGAACTCATAAAGGAATAATAGCAAATCCGAACTGTTCTACTTCTCAATTAATGCTTGTATTAAAGCCGTTACACGACTATGCCGGTATAAAAAGAATGATAGTAAGCACATATCAATCAGTATCAGGTGCAGGACTAGCCGCTATTAACGAGCTTAAAGAAAATACAATTGCAGTTAACAATAAACAGCCTTTTGAAAATAAGGTATTTAAAAAGCCCATAGCTTATAATTGTATTCCGCAAATAGATGTATTCTGCGATAACGGCTACACAAAAGAAGAAATGAAAGTAACAAACGAAACAAGAAAAATTCTTCACTTAAACCCGGATACTCCGATTTCTTGTACGGCAGTAAGAGTTCCTGTATTTGTAGGGCATTCTGAAGCGGTAACGGTGGAATTTGAAAAAGAATTATCACCCGATAAAGCAAGGAAAATATTAGAACATGCCTGGGGTGTAAAAGTTATTGACGACCCCGAAAATTACGAATTTCCTACAGCAATAATGGCAGCGGGAACAAATCCCGTATATGTGGGCAGAATCAGAAAAGATATAGCATTTGATAACGCAATAACATTTTGGTGCGTAGCTGATAATTTAAGAATAGGAGCAGCATTAAATACCGTAAGAATTGCCGAAAAAGTTATTGAAATGCAGGTATTTTAAGGAGGAAGAATATGAGATATAATGCGGGCGAACTTATAACTGCAATGATTACTCCTTTTAAAGAGGATTTAACCGTTGATTATAATGCACTTGAAAGATTGGTCAATCATCTTATAAATACAGGCTCAGATGCCATTTTAGTGGCGGGAACGACAGGCGAAACTCCTACTTTATCACACGAAGAAGAAACGGAAATTTTCAAATTTGTTAAGAAAACGGTAAATGGCAGAGTAAAACTGATAATGGGGGCAGGTTCCAATTCAACTAAAACGGCTGTTGAATCTTCACTTAAAGCAAAAGATTTAGGCGCTGATGCCATTCTAACGGTTGTTCCGTATTATAATAAACCTTCTCAAAAAGGTATGTATGAACACTTTTCGGCAATCGCAAAAGCCGTTGATTTACCTGTTATTTTATACAACATCCCCGGCAGGACAGGGGTTAATATGCAGCCTGTAACAATTGCAAAGCTTGCAAAAGATTATAAAAACATAGTCGCAGTAAAACAAAGTAATTCGGATTTAGACTTAATCAGCGACATAAAATCACTTTGCCCCGAGGATTTTACAATATATTCAGGAGATGACAGCTTAACACTTCCTATGATGTCCTTAGGCGCATACGGGGTTATTAGTGTTGCATCTCACATCGCAGGTAAAAAACTTAAAGATATGATTTCTTTATTTAAATCAGGTAAAAACCAGGAGGCTCTTAAACTTCATCTCGAACTTTATCCTCTTTTCAGAAAACTGTTTATGGCGCCAAATCCCGTTCCGGTTAAAGCCGCATTAAATCATCTGGGGCTTATTAATGATTTTGTAAGAAGTCCGTTAGTTACATTAGATGACGAAGAAAAAAATGAATTATTTGCAATAATTGATAAATATTCGTTATAATTTTCTTAAGAGGATAATAGTTGTTTAAATTCTTTGATAAGAAAATAAAATCCCATAAAAAAGGTAATACAATGTCAGAAACACTTATAGCTCTGACAATAGTCGGGGTTGTTTTTACCATTTCTATGGGGACAATGGTCGCTGATGTTAACAGAAACCAAACAGTTGAAAGACTAAAAAAAATATATGCATCATTGGCTGATACGTTTAATGCCTCCTCAATAATAAACGGAAATCCTAAATATTGGAATATTTCTGATGGCTTAAGTGATTATAATTCTTATGAGTTTTTTACTTCTTATTTAAAACCCTCATTAGTAATTTTACGTGATTGTAAAACCTCCACGCAAGAAGATTGTAATTATATCTTTAAAGAAATGGACGGCACTGAAAAATCATTAAATGATTCTTGGGCAAGATTCTACCTTAATGACGGCACTTTTGTTGCTCTACAAACAAACGGCAATGATAAATATAAAGTTATATATTTTTATGTAGATATAAACGGTAAAAAAAGATTAAATGTAGTAGCAAGAGATATTTTTATCTTTGAATATTGGATTGAAAATGCTGAACACCCTGAATATGAAGGTAAATTATTACCTTTTGGGCATCAATATTCAAGAGAACAATTAATATCTGCCGATGATAAAAATAATTGCAATGTTAAAACAAACGGCAACTATTGTTCTGCTTTAATAATGAAGGATAACTGGCAGATACTTCAAGGCTATCCATGGGCACAAGCTAGATATGTAGTTAAATAGTTCTATTTTATACTATTAAATACTTTTTCTATTGCTGCAAGTTCATCTTTCATATTATTTGAACATACACCCGCATTAATTAATGCTTCAATTAAATCCGTAAGTTTATATGTAAATTCACTGGTACCATCGCCTCCGCTCTTATGTGAAATTTCATGAAGCCAAGTTGCAAGCAGTTCATAGAAATCAGCCGTATCTAAATATGTTTTGTCCACCCAATGTCCGTTATAGGTTCGGCTACCGCCCGGATTCGAATCAATAATAGCTTCACCAAGTGTATTGGACGACACTTCATTTTTTCTGTCAAATATATATTTAGGTTTGGATATATCTTCAGCGGATATTAACTCCAGATAACTAAGCTGTGTTTTAATTTGTCTATATATCTCACCATTCTCATTGCCTATATATGAATTTAAAATATTTGCAATTGCATTAATCTCTTTTAACGAAAGTAATGAAATATTAGCAATTTTTTCATCTAAGTACTCAACTAATTCTTTAGTAAACTGTTCTAATTTTTTATCATCTAAAAAGATTGTATTATAACCTTTAGCAAAATCTGCATCGTCCATTTCTTTTAAAGCTGACATAACATCATTCTTTATATATCCGGCAGATGTATTGATTTTATCTTTTATTTTTGGATATATAATTTTTAATTTTCTTTTAAAAGAAGTTTGAACAGATTCTTGAATAACACGTACTGCCTCATCAAGCAATTTTATTTTCTTTATTTCATTTTCATTCGGCTTTATAGGGGTATGAGAAGATGTTTTCCGCTTAACCTCAACAAGATTATCCATCCCTACATTATCCAGTTTCAAAAAGGCAGGGACTATTGTATATCCTTTATTTATTATTGATTTTTTTACTGCAGCATCCATATATTCAAAATCTTTACATATTTTCATTTCACCAAAATCAATAGCTAAATTTCGTTTACTTGCAGCATCGCATAATCCGTTTATAAATGCAGTAATTGCATAATTTTCCTTACTTGTCGAATCCGTAATACTGCCCCAATGTTGTTTTGTTTTTAATATTGCATCAATAAGTTCTTCATCAGACATATCCATAGAAAAATATTTAGTTAAATTATATATATCATCTTTATTATATAAAAGTCTGTCTCGACCGCCGGTTGAAAATTCTTCACCTGTAACTTCTTTATACTTTTGGGGATCAGGTTTTCTTTTAAAAATTAAATTAATACCTTCAACCCCATTAGCCCAGCATTCATCTTTTCCGTATTCAAATCTTTGTGTCAGGTATAAATTACCTTTTTCTTCATTATCCAATATTTTAAAAGCAAAATCTTTACTGTTATAATCCAGTTTTTCAAAATCCGCATTATTTGAATGTTCAAAATAGTTTAATGATTCAATCATTGCTTCAACTAAATCTTTATCTTTTGTCTCAAATTCAATATAGTTACCTTCTATATTTTCAGATGTTTTATTAAGAGTTCTCATAATTGAATTGTTTTCTTGATTAAAAGACAATTTCCAATCAGAAGAAGCAAAAGTTACTTTATCTGATTTTCCTTGTCCCAATAAACTTGCAACTACAATTCTTGAACCTTCGCCAAATCCGCCTGCATTGTATGGACTTTCCTCAAGTTTATTACCCGACCCGAGTTCAAGTAATGATTTACAATCATAAAACGCATTGCCGGAAATCCTTACTTTATATCCGTTTTCACTTTGTTTTACCGAAAAACCCACACCGTCTAATGTATGATTATTGGCATCATAAAAGTTTTGCATTATATCTCTTGCTATTTTATTATTTGACCAGTTTGTTCTTTTGCCATATGCAATGTTCATTCCTATCGGAATATTCTCGCCTAACTGTCTCAATGATTCTTCAAGATTTTCTATAGAAAATTTCTTCTTTTGATTTTCATCAACCGAAACTTTTTTTAAGGGTATATTTATATCTTCATTCCTGACAAATTTATCTGATAAATTTTTTACAAAAGCTTCTTCGCTTTTTTCTGTCAAATCTCTTGAACAATCTTTATAAGGAAACATTTTTTTATAATTTTTTTTTGAAGTTTGTATACTTTGCGGCGGGGTTTCAGAATCATAATTTAATTTAGTATTGCTTATTAAATTGTTATAATATGACATCCTTTCTTCTTCGTTTTTTCCCGTAGACTTGCCTGCATTATATGTTAAAATACCGCCTGCTAATAATGCGGATAATTTCACAACTTTATTATTCAGTTTTGAAACTGTTTCTGACTGTTGTGCAATTTTTTGCCCCGCATCTGTTACAGATGTTTTTATATTTCCAAATTCATTTTTTAATCCTGTTATTTCCGTTGATAATTTAGATAATTCTTTTGTTATTTGTTTTGAACCCTTACTCGAAATTTTATAACTTATAAGTACTGATAAAGGAATTGCTGCCAATGGAACTACAATAGGCGCAATTGTTTTTGCTGTTTTTATAAATTTTTCCTTTTTGCTTAAAACAGGAGTAACTTCCGGATATACCTTATAAATATTCTCAGAGGTTTCCGCTTTTTGTGTTACAGTTTCTTTATTATTAATTTTCTCCTGATTATTTTTATTTTGAGAATTTGTATTATTTGGAAGCTGAGGGGTAGTAAACTCTGAAAATACATTACTGCTCATATAATTTGCTCCTAATTTTGCCTATATATATATAAGTTAAATTTAACAAATTAATTGACAGTAATAATTTTAAATATTAATAAAATTTAATTTTTTTTACTAATTTACCAGATGAAAAATTTCATTACAAATTGAAAAGATTTCTTCAGCCTGTTTAAAATTAATCATATTTGCGCCGTCGCATAAAGCAGAATCAGGATTAGGATGAACCTCAAAAAATAAGCCGTTTACTCCTGCAGCTGCAGCAGCCTTAGCCAGTACGGGAACAAACTTCCTTTCTCCAGAGGAACTTTCTCCGCAGCCTCCGGGTAATTGCACACTATGCGTTGCATCAAATATAACAGGATAACCCATTTCCTGTATTATCGGTATAGCCCTCATATCTGAAACAAGATTATTATACCCGAACGTTACACCTCTATCAGTAATGGTAATTTTATTATTGCCCGATTCAACAACTTTATTTGCAATAGATTTCATTTGTTGAGGAGCCAAAAACTGCCCCTTTTTAATATTTATTATTTTCCCTGTTTTAGCGGCAGCTACAAGTAAATCCGTCTGTCTGCATAAAAAAGCGGGAATTTGGATAATATCTGCCACTTCTGCTGCCACAGGCGCTTCTGAGGGATTATGAATATCCGTTACTATCGGCAAATCAAATTCTTTTTTTACTTCAGATAAAAGTTCAAGTCCTTTTTCTATCCCTAAACCTCGATACGAATTAAGAGAACTGCGGTTTGCCTTATCGTATGAAGCTTTAAATACATAATTAATATCTAATTTTTGCGTTAATGCTTTTAAATATTCAGCCGTTTTAAAAAGAATTTCTTTTGATTCAATGGCGCAAGGTCCCGCTAATATTGTTAATTTATCTTTTCCTATTATAAAATCTTTTAATTCTATGGATTTTACATTTATCATATATAACTCCTTCAGGACTTGCTCCTTTCAAATTATAACAAAAAATTCAATTTTATTAAAAGAATTGATTATATAAAACTATTAATTTATTATTAATTCTTGAAATAAGAGTATAACTATGTATAAATTAATAACTTTTATATTAATAAGAATTTTATCAAACCCTTTGGCTAATGTATTTCAGAAAAAATTGGCGGAAGAAAATTCTTCTTTTACCGTTAATTTTTGGGGTTATATAATTTTAACAATTTTTTGTATTCCATTTATTCCTAATATTAGTACTTCTTACTATACAATTGAATTTTGGATTTATGTCTTTTTAGCAGGATTTTTATGTGCTTTAGGTAATGCATGTCTTATTAAAGCAATTAGTATCGGGGAATTATCCGTTATAGGGCCTGTTAATTCATATAAATGTATCATTGGGCTTATTTCTTCAATGATTTTATTGAAGGAATTCCCTTCCTTCCTAGGTTTAATCGGTATGTTTCTCATAATTTACGGCAGTAAATTTATGTTCCAAAACACTAAAGAAGGTTTTTCTTTTAAACTTTTTAAGAGAAAAGATATTCAATTACGACTTCTTGCCCTCCTTCTTACAGGAATTGAAGCTTCTATGCTGAAAAAAATTATTCTTTTATCTTCAGTTAAAACCTGTTTCATATATTGGTGTATATCAGGCGCATTTTGGGCTTTGATATTTATATTACTCGGCAGGAAAAAACTTTTATTAAATTCTAAAAATAATATACTTTTGTGCTCCATTTTAGCTTGCTGTCTTGGGCTTATGCAATATTCGACAAATTATGTGTTCAAATACTTAAATGTCGGTTATTCGCTCGCTTTATTTCAAATTTCTTCCGTATTTACAGTTATTTTTGGTGTTAAATTATTTAAAGAACGGCATTTTCTTATTAAACTTACAGGCTGTTTAATAATGATTATAGGTGCTTGCTTAATAATATTAAATTAGCTTGTACTTTTTTTTATTTAATATTCATTACTCCCAAAGATTGTTCATTGGAATGGCAAACATATTTTCTCCAAAAGAAACAACATGTTCTCCGGTATATAAAACTATACCGGTAAAAGATTTATTTTTTGCTAAATTTTCTCTAAACCATTTTAAATGTTTAAATTGGTCTTTTGTTACCGATGAACCTGATTTTACTTCAATTCCATATATATTGCTTTCATTATCTTGTATTATAAAATCTATCTCTCGTTTTTCTCTATCCCTGTAATGATAAAGTTCATATTGATTATTTTGTAATTCCACTAATGCAATCAACTGATTATAAACAAAAGTTTCAAAAATTTTTCCTGATTTATCAGTATCCAATAATAAATCTTGTGCCTTCCAGTTTAATAAAGCTGCCATTAAACCTGTATCCGTTATAAAATACTTACTTTGTTTATTTACTCTCTCATAATCCGTTTTAAGCCACGGGTGAAGTTTATCTGTTAAATAAGTATTTTCTAATACTCCCAGGTAGCTATCCAAGGTCTGATTTGCTATTCCCATAGAAGAAGTGATTTTAGATTTGTCTATAAACTTTGAAGAATATGATGCAATTATAGCAGTAAGTTCCTTTAAGCTATCTTGTCTTTTTATGTTTGCAATATCTTTTAAATCGTATTCAATTATTGTATCAATATAATCTTTATACCAAGAAACTCTATCTGATTGTTTTCTATAGCTCAAAGGTTCCGGAAATCCGCCTTTAAAAATGATTTCAGAAATTTTTTCTTTGTTATATCCGCTATTATTTACAAAATCTTGATTTTTTAACCTGTTTAAAAAATTTGGTTTTTTTCTTAATATTTCACCCGTTGTAAGAACTCTTAAACGTATCTTTTTTACACGACCTGCAAGCGATTCTTTTATTGTAGGCAAGGTCTGAATATTAACGGAACCCGTTAGCAGATACTGTCCGTATCTTGTATTTTCATCAACAGCTTTTTTAATTGCGGTAATGAGTTGTGGAACACGTTGAACTTCATCTATAATCATTGTTCCTTTTGATAATTCAATAAAGCCTTGTGGGTCATTTTCAGCTGCTTGTAATAATGTTGTATCGTCTAAGGTTCTGTATATTGACTGCTTGTTTATCAGGGTTTTTGAAGTAGTTGTTTTTCCGCATTGTCTTGAACCCGATAAAATAACTGCCCGTCTTGTTTTTAATGCCAATTTAATATTTGTTTCCTGCCATCTTTTATACATTAATACCCTCCCTCGTGCGCAAAAATTAAAATTAAAAATCCGCAAAAATTAAAGTTTACATCTCGCAATTATTGTAATACAAAACCCGCAAAAATGCAACTTTATTCCTCATAAATATATTCTAATTCATTTTTATACCAAAAAACTATGTACATATTAGACTGTATCGTTCTATGTCATAAGAAGCAGATATGTTCCAACCTAACATACTTGCTAAAACTAATATATTATTATTTTTGGCAGGCTGTCTTGGGCTTATGCAATATTCGACAAATTATGTGTTCAAATACTTAAACGTCGGTTATGCTCTCGCTTTATTTCAAATTTCTTCCGTATTTACAGTTATTTTTGGTGTTAAATTATTTAAAGAACGGCATTTTCTTATTAAACTTACAGGCTGTTTAATAATGATTATAGGTGCTTGCTTAATAATATTAATTAAGTACAAGTTTTTTAGACCTTAAAACTTACTTCTTTCCTCAGGAGTTAACCATTTTTTTGTACCGTTTTCTATAAGATAACGTGTTTGTTCAGGCCCTATATTAAATATTGCATCCAATACAGATAAATAAGGAACAAAAACATCGCTGTGAATTTGAGAATATGAAACCGGTTCATAGTTCTGAAAGATTACATTGTATTTTTTAAAATCAAAATTATCTTCTTTCATATAATCATATGACCCAAACGCACTTAAATACCTTGAAGCTCCCGCCCACTCAAGAAGTTCCATTACTCTTTCTGATCTTACGGAAGTCGATTTATATTTTTTTGTAAAATCAGAACTTAATAAAAAATTACCGTTTATTCCTAAAATATTTATTAATTCCTTGATTAAAGCAATATTTAAATCTGACAAGTATTTATAATCTTGATAAATAACATTTTCTATCCTGCCCAATATACGGCTATTTATGTTTTTATCCGCCGTATGGGGGGGGGGGATTTCTTATAATTATATTCAAGCTTTCTTATTAGTTTATTCTTCCATTGATTATCAGAGAATATTAATACTTCATTTAATTTTAACCCAAAACACTTAGATTTTTGTACAGGAACATTATAATAATCAACTTGACCTTTATTCACAAACAATTTATTTCTTGTATGATGAGATTGAACTGAATATTGGAAATCATCCAAGAAAATAAATTTATCACTTTTTAAAATAAGTTCAAAAAAACCCTGCCAGGGTAAAAATGTTGGCTGCATCATTGCTATATCAGGCATTTTTTAATACTTCCGTATAATTCTAATTTTTATAAATTAATTATACAACAAAATTGTATATGTTAATATATTAAAATTTTGCAGGAGTACAATCTACCAACTCAATCTACTTACTTAATATAACTTAGTTTTAAACCGGCTATGCCGGCATGTCTTGAAATTCCTTTCGCTCGAGCCTGTCTCTCCTGCACTTTCGTTGTCGTCGTTTCGGCTCTCGCTACCCGAATTCCATTCGTACGGAATTTCGCGTCTTACAAGAAAAAATTAATCTTAAAATGATAAACTCCTCAGGTAAGACTCGAACTTACAACCCTTCGGTTAACAGCCGAATGCTCTGCCATTGAGCTACTGAGGAATATCTGTTTCTATAATACCTAAAAATATTTTAATTGTAAAGCATTTAATTCAAATTTAAATATGGTCACAGTGTGGATATAAATCCGGCAAGTTGCCAAAAAACAGCTGATGAAGGGACTTGAACCCTTGACCTACTGATTACGAATCAGTTGCTCTACCAACTGAGCTACATCAGCTTATAAATTTATTATAAACTAAAAATATTTTTTCTCATTACTTATTTCTAAAATAATCCAGATAATTTATTGAACCTTTAGTGTTATTTGAATTCAATAGTGCCGTTTTGCTCTCAGATGCCGTTGAATTTACTGTTTTATCCTTTGGCAGCCGGTCTTTTAACGGTTTTTTACCTGTAAGTAATCTCATAAATTTAAAATATTTTCCTGCCAGCCCTTTTCTGTTTTCATTTTTTTCATCTATTTCCTGAAGCTGTTCGTATGTTTTCCTTCTTACAGGCATACCGATTGATTTTCTGGTTATTATTTCCGTTGTTAATGTATTAGGTGCTACAACCATTGCCATACCGAGCAGTGAACTGTTATAAAGTGATTTAAATGTTGAATTGAAGAGGTTTATAAACATTGATTGATAGAATAATGCACTTAATCTTTGTATTATTCTTTCATTTGCTTTTTCTTTTGCCTGATCTTTGTTTTCGCCGTTCGATTTTATCATTACCATATTGTAATTATCGGCAACTAAAAATGCTGATGTTACAAGAGATGATGCAACTTTAGAGAGCATCGCTATATCTGTATTTTTATTGCTGGATTGCGATACTTCGTTAAATGATTTTTCCACTGCATCTGTTATATATCTTTTTAATTTTAATTTTGCTTCATTTATTTTTTCGGGATTATTAGGATTTCCATTAATTACTTTCTGCAGTTTTCTTGTTTTATCCTGAAATTTTTCCATTGCACCTGCAAAAATATCTTGATTTATCTTACTATGTTTTGCCGAAACCTCCCCAAATAATTCTTTGGAAACTTTATCAATAGTTTTTTCAAATCCGTTCAATTTATTATTTTTTGCCATTTCTTTTTCTACAATTTTATTTATAGGAAAGGTTATTAGGGATTTTACAATATTAAACGGTTTCTTTAAAATTCCAAATATGAATTTGAACGGTTCTATTACAAAATCTACAAACGGTTTAATTTTTGTATCTATTTTAACAGGTACTTCTTTTGCATTATTTTTTATACCTTCCGATATCTTTTCTGCTATTTGTTTTAATTTTTCTTCAGAAGTATCTAATTGATTTTTAAGTAATAACTCTGTAATTTTGTTTGTTAATTTAGAATAATTTTTTTCTTCAATTGCCGAAATATTTTGTTTTACTGCTGTTTTAACAAGTTTATTTATTAAAGACTGATTATTTTCATTAATATCTATCCCTAACTTAAGCATATCCGATTTTAATGAGTTTATAATTTCCGGGATTTTTGCCTCAGAAAATGAATCTTTGTATATTTTTATAATTCCATCAGCAGTAGTTTTTGCATATTTTTCTTTTATTAATTCATGTCCTTCTACAATTTCACTAACTCCAACATCTTTAAGAGTATTAATAACCTCTTTATATTTATTTTCCGACATTTCAAAATCTTTAAATGCTAATTTATTGTATATATTATTTTTTAGGTAATCCCAGCCGTTTTTTACTCCTTTTACTAATTTTGAATTTTTTGTAAGCGAACTGTTTTTAAGAAAACTAAATACAAACCCTGCTCCGATTAATACTGCAATTGCTTTTTTTAGTGTCTGCATATTTATTAATGCTTTTTTTGTTTCTTTTTTATTATTGGGTTTTTCGGTATTGGTATCTGTACTATTTTGAGGAATTTTATTTGAAAATTCTAAAAACTCACTAAATAAAGATTTATCTTCTGTTTTTGGCTTTGTAATATTACTTGCGAGGGTTTCCGGTTTTTCTGCCGGTTGCGCAGGTAATTTAGTATTTTTATGTTTTTTATTATACTTCTTTGCCTGTTCCTTCGACAAAAACAATACAGGTTTTCCTAAACTTAACCTTGAGATTATCTCCGTTACCAAAACTATTAAAGCACCCATAACGGGAACAAATGCGGGATTGGTGTTAACTTTTTTTGTAAATGCTCCAAATATTATCAATTGTGCATATGCCGTAAGTAATACTCTTGATATCTCTTGTTTCTGCCTTTGTTTAGCCTCATGAGTTGACATTTCTTTAGTATCACCGCACAAGACAGATAAATTATATGCATCATTTGCTAAAAATAAGACGGGAATTAGTCCTGAAACTATTCTGTTTAACGGTCTTTCAAATGCCGTATTAAAATTACCCGTATTTTTATCAAAAAATTTATTGCTGATTTTATACAAATTAGATTTTATATATTCTGAAGTTTCTTTAATAAGTTTTTGGCTTTCTGGCGATTTATCACTGCCATTCAGTATACTTATTAATTTTTTATAATCGATATTTTTTTCTTTTGCAAAGTCCTTAACAACCTGCTGAGTTCTATCATACATTCCTTTTATAATACTTGTCTTTTGATCAAGTTCGTTTATTTTTCTCGGAATTCTTAATAAAGGTTTTCTGTATAATTTATCTGCATTTTTTTGTATTATCGGGACTTTTTTAAATAAAGATATCTTTTTTAATACCCAGCTTGCAATGTCAAGAGGCAGTGTAATAAACGGGAAAAGGACATTCTCAAGTAACGATGCCCCCGGGTTTTTAGATTTAATTGATGTAATACCTTTTTCTAAATCAAATCTTGCAGTAGATTTAATTATATTTTCATTCCCCAGTTTAGCAATTTTTTTGCCAATTCTTGGCGCAATATCCCCGTAATGCTGAGAAAATATATTCATTATACTTTCATCGGCTTTTGAAATTATTGTATCAGGAACTCCTTTAAAAGTCGGATTTGAGTGAGGATGAGTGTTCAAAGAATTTTTAAATTCCTGTTTCTTCCTTTTTTCAGATATATTTACCAGCCTGCGGGCTGAAATTTTCATCTCAATTCCTTTTTGTTATACACTCAATCCAAATATGATAAAAATCTTAAAAGATTTTTTTGCCATGTTTGTATTAAAAATTAACATTAATTATTCGGGATATCTTGATGTGGCATGTATCAGCATTTTAGCTAATTTGTCAGCCCCGTCAAATCCTCGTTTTCTTATTAATTCAGCAGATTTTTCAACATTATATTTTACAAACTTATGTTTTATTGTATATGTCGTTTTTTCTTCATCAATATCCATAATCACATAGCATGAATCAGGACTTTCGCTGAACGGTCGTCCTACACTTCCCGCATTTATTACGGTTTGTTCCGTATTTGTCTGGTATCCGCATGGTTTATGAGTATGCCCGCAGAATATTACATCCGCATTCGTACCTTTTATCATTTCCTCCACTTCGTTTAACGGCATATCAGGATATATATTTTCATTATTCTTTCTCGGAGAACCATGCACCAGCAGTATTTTTATTCCAAATAAATTTATTTCCTCCTGTTCTTTTAAGTTCTTTAGAAATTCTTTATCTTTATCACTTAATATTTTGCTGTCTGCAAGATATGCACTTCCCATTACCGCATTTGTATTTACAACCTGATTATATGTGTCAAACGAAAAGACGGAAAGCATTTTATCGGTATTACCCTGTATTATTTTAAAATCATCGGACTTCATAAGGTCTTTAACTTTGTTTAAGGTTTCAATAGGCTCGGGGCCCGCCATTACAATATCCCCGAGGCAAAATATTTTAGAACAATCCTCTGATTTAATATCTTCTAAAACCCCGTTCAGTGCTTCAAGATTTCCGTGTATATCTGATATTACAGCAATTTTCATTTCTTATCCCCAATTGTTATGATAATATTATTTTAACAGGAATAAAAAGCATGATAAAAAGAAGAAAATCTAAACAAATTCAAATCGGAAATGTAAAAATAGGCGGAGATGCACCGATTAGTGTTCAATCAATGACCAATACAGATACAAGAGATATTAATTCAACATTA
Source organism: Candidatus Gastranaerophilales bacterium (assembly GCA_947625305.1). Taxonomy (GTDB): domain Bacteria; phylum Cyanobacteriota; class Vampirovibrionia; order Gastranaerophilales; family Gastranaerophilaceae; genus Avigastranaerophilus. The sequence continues at coordinate 161,096 of CANQNW010000002.1, forward strand.
AGACAAATTAACGAATTAAAAGACCAAGGATGTGAATTAATAAGACTTGCCATCTTAAACCCTGATGCGGCTGAGGCAATAAAAGAAATTAAAAAATCCTCGCCTTTGCCTTTAATTGCGGATATACATTTTGATTACAGACTTGCAATAAAATGTATTGAAAACGGAATTGATGCATTAAGGATTAACCCCGGTAATATCGGGAAAGAAGAACACACTAAAAAGGTTGTTAATCTTGCGAAAATTAATAATGTACCTATAAGAATAGGAATTAACGGAGGCTCGCTTGAAAAAGAATTTGCAATGCTCGATATTCCGCTTGCGGAAAAAATGGTTAAAAGTGCATTAAGACATATTCAAATTTTAGAAGATAACAATTTTGATAAAATTAAAATTTCTTTAAAATCAAGCGACGTTATGACCACTATTGAAGCTTACAGATTAATGGCTGAAAAAGTTGATTATCCGCTCCACTTGGGAGTTACGGAAGCCGGTACATATACGGGCGGAATTGTTAAATCAGCTGTAGGACTGGGTACACTTTTGGCTGAAGGAATAGGCGATACAATAAGAGTTTCCCTGACAGATTCTCCTATAGAAGAAGTTAAAGCAGGTTATATGATACTTAAATCTTTAGGATTAAGGCAAAGAGGAATAAATTTCATTTCATGCCCCACCTGCGGAAGAACACAAATTGATTTAATAAATCTTGCTAAAGAAGTTGAAAAACGACTGGAAAATTTTGAAAAACCCTTAACTATAGCGGTAATGGGATGTGCGGTAAACGGCCCCGGTGAAGCGAAACATGCCGATTACGGTATAGCGGGCGGTATAAATGAAGGTTATATTTTTAAAAAGGGTGAAATAATAAAAAGACTTCCCGAAGATAAACTTTTAGATGAATTTATAAATATCATCCAAACAGAGAATATTTAAATATTGCAATATCAAAAAAAATAATATATCATGTTATTAAAAAGGGGATTTATTCTATGAAAAAGATAGCAGTAATATTTTCTATGATGTTAATCGCACAATCGGCAAATGCTTTTGTTGATTCACAATATATGAAAACAGAACAGTTCTTAACAAATGTCGGATATTCAGCTGAAAATGCAAAAATAATTAGTGTAACTTCAGATAATCCGTATAGAGAACCGAGTATTAACAATGATAAAAATATTGCAAGAAGATTATATCATTACCTTGTCCCCGGGCAAGGCGGCGACTTGGATTTCTATAATCACAGCGGTGATTTTGACGGCTGGAGTTGGAAAGATTACTAAAAAGAATTTTTACTCAACAAAAAGAGGATACAAATTGTATCTTCTTTTTGTTTATAGATAAATATGATATTATTAATCTATGAAAAATTTATATTTAAAATCTATTGCAGTTTTATTAACATTTTCTTTTATATGCACACAAGCATATGCAGGTAATATATCAAAGGCTCAAAATCTTTTAAAAAAAGCAAAAATGACTTCCGTAAAAGAAGAAAGCTATGAATATATAAATGATGCAAGAATATTACTTGAAGAAGAATACAAAAATCATCCTTCTAACATAGAAGTACTTTTGGGATTATCTAAAACATTCCAATTAATCGGTGACAGAAAAGAAGCAAAATTATACGTTGTAAAAGCATATAATTTAAAACCGGAAGACCCGAAAATTCAAAGAGAAATGGGCAATTTCTTTTACAGTTTTCAGGAATATTCAACAGCTATTGAATACTATAAGCTGGCTTTGGCATCAGGATTATTAAGGGATTATGAAACAAACTTGCAAACTGCAAAATGTTTTGAAAAATTGGGGGATTTGGAAAATGCAGAATTATATTATAAAATCTGCAATCACGTAAACCCTAAAGGTCGTGAAGCAATGAATAAAGTTAATGAATATGAATCAATCAAACATCCTGATAACTCGCAAGAACTTGATAATGCAAAATATAAATATTTATTTAAAAGCAAAAAACCTTCCGCAGAAGAACAACTTCAAACAGAAACTGACGAAATAATTAAACAGTTGTCTAATTAAACATTAAATCTGAAATGTACAATATCTCCGTCTTGGATAATATAGTCTTTACCTTCAAGTCTTGTCAGTCCTTTATCTCTTGCTGCAGCATAAGAGCCTGAATTAACAAAGTCATCATAACCCGTAACTTCTGCCCTGATAAATCCTTTTTCAAAATCAGTATGAATAACACCAGCAGCCTTTGGGGCTTTAGAACCTGATTTTACAGTCCAAGCATGTACTTCTTTTTCTCCGGCTGTTATAAAAGTAGTTAAATCAAGCAATTTATATACTGATTTAATCATTCTTTCAATTCCTGAACTTGTTACCCCGAGGTCAGACAGATATGCCTTTGCCTCATCATCTGATAAATCAACAAGTTCTGCCTCTATTTTTGCAGAGATAACAACGACATCCGCATTATGTTTAGATGCGTATTCTCTAACTTTATCTACATATGCGTTTCCTTTAGCTAAATCTGTTTCACTAACATTAGCTGCATATATTACGGGTTTTATACACATTAATTGAGATGTTCTGGCAAATTCCAGTTCATCGCCTTCAAAATGGTCCTCTAAGTTTATAAACATGGCATCAGATAACAGTTCGTTTAATTTAGACAGAACCTTATATTCCAAATTTGCCTGTTTATCACCGCTTTTTACTTGTTTTGTAAGTCTTTCAAGTCTTTTTTCAATAGATGCCATATCAGCAAGCGCAAGTTCAGTATTTATAGTTTCGATATCATCAATAGGATTAATTTTCCCTGCCACGTGTATTGTATTTTCATCATCAAAACACCTTACAACCTGAATTATTGCATCAACTTCTCTTATATTATGAAGAAACTGGTTGCCAAGCCCTTCACCTTTGCTTGCGCCTTTTACAAGTCCTGCAATATCAACAAATTCAATTGTAGTTGGTATTACCACATCAGTTTTAACAAGTTTTTTTAATACTTGAAGTCTTTCATCGGGAACATTTACAACTCCCACATTAGGCTCAATAGTACAAAACGGATAATTTTCGCTCTGCGCATTCTTTGATGACGTGAGTGCATTAAATAATGTTGACTTGCCTACATTCGGCAGTCCTACTATACCTGCTCTTAACATAAATATTCCCTTTCAATATAAAAAAAGAATATTATAAAAATATCTTCTAATCAAGAATTAACCTTTTATTGCGCAATCTTGAGTTAATTTTATTTCAAATTGAGTTCCCGCAGGAAGCGATAACTTTGAACCTTTTGTAAATATTGCAATAACGGGTGATGCAACAAAATTTACCGTATATACAACAGTCCCGATTGCAAAAGGAACTACGGATAAAATATTTACAACAGGCACGGGCCACATTACCATAGCTGCATTATGCATTGCGCCATAGACTTTTCTCCCGGGTGTTAACGACTTGGATACATTATGCCAGTACCTTCTTTTTCCTTTTATATTGTTTAAAAACACCTTTTTGCTGTTTGCCAAGCTTACCTTTGTATTAATTTTAGACATTATTCCGTTAAAATAAATTTCATCAATACAAAGTTCTATTAATCCGCCGTTACCTGTTATTTGAGGACCGTGGCTGTCTGTTATTCTTCCTTTAAAAACAGTACCGGATGGAATAATTGCACCTTCTTTTGTCGTAAATCCGTTCCTTGCAGTAAATGTAACAATACTTCCTTTTGTACTTCTGTCTGAAATACCATAGTTAAGATTTAATGCAACTTTTGTTCCGCTCTTTAAATTATATGTTTTACCAGTCGGATTATATTTTTGATGCGCAGGTACAAATGTATCTTCAGAAACCGTAGGAACTGTATTTGGCAATGGAGGCAGTTCATTTTCCTCAACATTATAGCTTTTTCTTATATCGGCATCAATTGAAGAATCAAATTCAACTGCAAAAACACAAGTATTTGTAAATATTAATAATAAAAATAGGGTTAATATCTTTTTCATATTTTTATTTTAATATTAAATATTATTTTTTTACTCGGTTAAATGAGTGATTATTTCTCGGGTTCTTCAAATTTTTGAATTTGAGTTTCAAGTCCCGTCCAGATTTTATCATATTCTTCTTTAACTACATTTTGAATAGAACCTGATTGTCTATATTTTTTATACAATTTATCGGCCGTATCACCAAAAACACCGAGTATTGCACCTGAAACGAGCGAGAACATTAAGTTTTTAGCACCCGAGAACATTTTTGTCGTACCGTATACAAATGTAGCAAATGTACCTACTAAAGGTATACAGGTCGTTAATGTTGCTGAAATTCTTTCATCTTTATTATCTGCTTTTGATATTGCAAATGCGCCTGCACCTATAGGGAATAATACGGATAACACATCCGTCGGTGCCGACCCTACTTTTAATTCTGCCTGTTTAAGAAAATATTGTCCCATTTCAAGTTCTGTTGCTTTTTCAAGATTTTTTGTTATTTTTTTTGACATTTTTGAAAACTGTTTAAAACTTTTATCCGAAAGAATTTTTGAACTGTTTAACCCCTTTAATATTGTCATTACTTCTTCTAATGCGCCTTTTGAATTACCGTTAGCGGATAAAACAGTGTCCATTGCCTCTTTTAGAATTTGTTTTATACTTTTAAGTTCATCAGTCGAATAATTTTTTTCCGATACCCCTTTAAAGATATCTTTTATTATTAAGGTTATTTCTTCAGAAACTTTTTTTCTTGCCTTTGTTTCATTTCCGCCGGAACATTTTTTAAATATTTCTAATTTCTGCTTTAAAAGTTTAATTTTTTCCATTGATACTTTATCTTCCGGATTAATTACATCCAATAGAGCATTTATATTGCCTTTAATGCTGTCTGAAATAGTATCAATATTATTAGTCAATTCTTTTTTAGCGGATAATATCTGCTTGCTTAAAGTTTTTTGAGCTTCTTTCGATAAATCCTCCGTTGCATATGATTTATAATTAGCCCTTTTAAATAATCCCTTATTTTTGAAAAATCTTTGTTCTATCTTTTTTGGTAAATCCTCCAAGAGTTTTGAGCGGACTTTATCCCTTTTAACTCTGGCTCCGAGGCTGAAATTCTTATCATAAACGGCATCCAGTTTTTGAGTTTGTTTTTCTAATATATCTATCCATTCGCCGAGAGTTTTTGTTACATCTTTAATTTTTATTTTTTGCGCCTTTGTATTTGCATCTAAAGCCTTTAAATCTTGTATTTTATACTCTTTTAAAAGCGATGAAAAATCTTTTAATTTTACTTCGGATTTATTATATTGCTTACCCAAAGTTTTATCTACAATACTTTTAAATCCCGAAGTTATTTTTTCACAGAATTTTTTTGTTACTTTATTAGTTTTACACAACTTATCAAAAAAGCTGTCTTTAATTGCAGTAAAATTAGACGCTGACTCCATTACATCAACAGCTTTTTTTGTACCTTTTTTAGAATAATATTTAGTTTTTGCAGCAAAGTTTTTTGGTGAATTTAAATTGGCATTTTTAATATCGTTTGATAATTTTTTGCTTAAAAGAGAAATCTTTGAACCATGCATACCCTTTGCAAGAATCATACCGATTATTCCTGCAGTTAATATGGTAGACGCTATGGTTGAACCGAATAATAATTTTTTTCTTTTGCTTTTATGAGTTGAAATTTCTAAATTATTTTTATCCTTCCGGTCTGCAGTAACAGGTGGATTTGTATATAATAATTTTTTTTCAGGGAAATTTTTCTCCAGCTGATAGCTTGGAAATTCACTGAAAATATTATTATTTATGGAAAAATTATTATTCATTTTAATTATTTCTTAGGTATATATTTAAGGAAAAAATCCATACCCTTTTTAAATAAGTTAGCAATTGCCGTACGGCCTTTAAAAAGCGCAATACCCGCAACAGCCACTCCGCCTGCAGTTACCAATGCTTTTGTAAAAGTATCCTTTTTAGCACCCATATCGGATTTTGCTATAGGACTGTTCGGATTTGTGTAATTTTCAGTTCTGGACTGCAAATAATTGCTTCCGTATGATGATTGATAATTACTGTAAAATATATTATTCCACATAGCATACTCCTTTACCTTATATATTTAAAAACAAATTTTACGTAAAAATTGCCTTACTTTTTATTTTTATTTATTTATTTTTACAATTATTTTCATAATGAAAACTTTACTCCAAATGCTGTATTTTTCGCTAAAAACCTTCCTTTTTTTCAAGTTTTATCGGATGATATAATATAGAGGAATAAGTTTTAATGTTCAAAGAAAAAACTGATTTAAACCTGATGGCTCAAAATTTTATGGAAGAAGCAAGACTCTGCCATGAAAAATACCTTATTAAAGGCAATCGTAATGATTTAGATAATGCGGTTGACAATTATATTGATGCCATAAAATATAATCCTAATATTCCTGAAGCTTACTACAGGCTTGCCACATTACTTTGGGATAAAGGAGAAATAAATCTTTCCTGTGCGATTGAACAATGTAAATCAGCAATAAATTTATCTCCTGAAAATCCTAATGCAAGGATTTACACGGCATATTTTCTTGAGCAGGCAAAAAATTATGAAGAGGCAGAAAAAGAATTTAAAGAGGCTATAAAATTAAGTAATTTTAAATCGGCAAGACCAAGATTATCTTTAGCTTCTATGTATATTGATAAAATGCATGATACAAATATCAATGCAAAAGATATATCTATGTCGTTATACTATATGTTATCAGGCAGTTTAAGCATAGCATTCGATTTACCCTCTATTAAAATGTTATATAAAAATATTAAAAAAAGCAGTACTTTATTATTTTATGACATACTGGGCAATATTTTTGAAAAAACAAAAAACTATTCCTTAGCTGTTAAAGCATATGACCATGCAGCCGGTTCAACAGGCAGAGAAGAACTCTACTATACAAAAATCGGTGATATTAATATAAAAAATGAAGAAATCCAAACAGCCAGAATTTCTTATATGAAAGCTTTAGAAGCAAATCCTTATAATAAAGATTTACTTTTAAAACTTGCAACTTTAACACAAATATATTTTGAAGAAGATTTAAATACTGCTATTGACTGCTATTCTAAGCTGTTAGAACAGGGTGAAGATAAGCCCGAAATATATTATGAACTCGGTCATCTTTATCTTAAAAAAGAAGATTTTATAAATTCAATAAATGCTTTTAAACTTGCCATTGAAAGAGATTGTGAAAATCCTTTTTATCATAATGCGTTAGCTTATGCTTTAGTCAGAGCGGAACAATTTGAAGATGCTTGCGAACACTATAAATTTGCAATAGATAAAAATCCCGACCCCGAATGGACATCAATAGTATGTCAGGCACTGGCATCACTTTATCATAAAGTTTATGATGATATTGATTCGGCTATGGATTTACTTCAGACAGCGATTATGCTTGATAAAAATAATGATGAGGCATTTCAGGAACTGGGCGACATTTATACTGAATGCGAAGATATTGACAGTGCCATAAAATCATATTGCGAGTCAATAAAAATTAATCCGAAAAATGCACAAGTGTATAATAAATGTGCAATGGCGCTATGGCAGAAAGATTATCTTGAAGAAGCAATAATTGCATATCATAAGGCAATCGGAATAAATCCCGATTACTACAATGCCTACAACAATTTAGGGGTTATTTATTTAGACGGAATATTTAACTTAAAAGAAGCTAAAAAATTATTTGAAACTGCAATATCAATTAAACCTGATTATGTAATGGCTCACTTTAACTTAGGTAGAGCATACGAAAAAGCAGGCAAAAAAATTGAAGCTGCAAAATATTATCAAAAGGCTCTTGAATTAAATGATATTGAAACAGAGATGGATTCAGAGGAAATAAGAAACAAGTTATATTCTTTATTTGAAGTTTAATAAACTGTTTAAATCACAATTTTATTAATAATCATAATGATCTTTTTTATTTAAATATTCTCTTATTACATTTAAAGAGGATTGAATAATCCTTGTAATTCTTGAAGAAGAAAGCCCAACCTGCTCTGCAATTTCTTTTACCTGCATATTACGGTAGAAACGATATTCAATGATAATTCTTTCTTTTTGAGGCAATTTTGCAATAGCCTCTCTAATAACTCTTCCAAGTTCGGAGATTTCGGCCTTTTCATCCGGCAAGGCAGAAGGGTCTTTAATAAAATCAAACGGAGAATCATTATCTGATGCCGCTGCCGCTAAGCTGTCTATTGATAAAATAGTTTCATAAATAGCTTCTCTTACTTTTCCGGGAGTAATTCCGTTTTCTTCATTACCCTCATCACCCGATAATTCGGTTTCTTCGTCTTTATCAACATTTGAATGTTTTAACGAATACCATTTATATCTGTTTCTTAACTCATTTCTTATAGCCCATCTGACTGCCGTTGAAATGTAGGCATTATTATATCTTGCAAGTTGTTCTTCGGTTTTATCTTTTATCATTACCTGAATAGCAATAATACCGATACTTACAAGTTCATCATAATCCACCATATGGGATGGAATTCTCTTATGTTCTACCTTTGCTACCTTTTCGATTATTTCAATATAATCTTGTATTTTTGCCTGCATACTCTTATTCTATTATCTTTTATTATACATATTACTACCTTTTTGCGCATTTCGCAAATTGTATACAAAAATCAAAATTTCAGCTACAGCTTTATATAATTCGGGAGGAATTGTTGCATTAATTTCAACCATTCTAAATATTGCTCTTGCGACAGGCGGGTTTTCTATAACAGGAATAGAATGTTCCTTTGCAATTTCAATGATTTTTTTAGCGAAAAGTTCCGTACCTTTTGCCAATAATACCGGTGATTCCATCTTTTGAGCATCATATTTCAGTGCGCAGGCAATGTGTGTAGGGTTTGACACAACAAAATCAGCATCAGGCACGGCATCCATCATTTTTTGCTGCAGCATTTGCTGTCTTCTCTGTCTTAATGCAGCTTTTACATGCGGGTCGCCTTCAGAGTTTTTATATTCATCTTTTACTTCTTTAAAAGACATTTTTTGATCCTGCAAAAATTTCCATCTTACCATTCCGTAGTCAGCGGCTGCTATTATGAGAAATGCAATCCCTGCTTTTATTACGAAGTCTATAATTAAAGAACCGAATTCATTTATTATTGCAAAACTGTTTTCTATGGCAACAAGCCCGATTATGGTTTCAAGATGGGCTTTATATACCATCCACCCTATAACACCTAATAATACAACTTTTATAATGTTTTTTACCAATTCAAATAATGTTTTTGGAGACATTATATTTTTAAAATATTTTGCAGGATTTAATTTATCAAGTTTTGGTTCTAACGGTTTTGTCGTAACTAACGGCCCTACCTGAATAAAATCACCTACTATGGCAATAAAAGCGGATACTATTAATATAGGGCCGATTATTAATAATGTAGGAACTAATATTGATACTGCAAGATGAGTATAACCTATATCCTCCAAATGTTTATCGGGGATTTTATCATATAAATATACAAATAATATTGAAATTTGATTCCAAATAAAGGGAGATAATTTTACAATTACAAGAAACATAACAAGAAGCGCCAATGCAGTTGAAAAATCTTTGGACTTTACAACCTGTCCTTCTTTTCTTGCCCTTTGAAGCTTTTGCTGGCTTGCTTCAAATTGTTTATTCTCGTCACCCATCTATTTTTAACCGATTTTAATATTCCACCATTGATATAACTTCAATACCGTCAGGCAGTTTTTTTCTTCCTTCAAGTTCTTTTAACTCTACAATAAATGCGGCAGCTTTTACATCAGCACCTGCTTTTTTCAGCAATTTACAAGCAGCAGATACCGTTCCGCCTGTTGCAAGTAAATCATCAATAACTATAACTTTTTTGCCTGCCTCTATTGCATCTTTATGTATTTCCAGTTTATCTGTACCGTATTCAAGAGCATATTCTTCACTTATTGTTTCTGCAGGCAGTTTCCCTGGTTTTCTTATTAATATACATCCTGCATTTATGTTATATGCCAGTGCACTTCCGAATATAAATCCTCGTGATTCAACTACAGCAACATAATCAATTCCTTTGTTTTTAAATTTATCAGAAAGAAAATCTATCATTGCTTTTAGGGCTTCTTTATCTTTTACGGCAGTTGTTATATCTCTAAAGATTATTCCTTTTACGGGAAAATCTTTTATACTTCTTATTTTTTCTTTTACTAACTCAACAGAGTTCATCATTCTCTCCTTCTTAACTCCTATTTTTATTTTACACTAAACTCGTTCTTTTGTAATTTCATTCAGCATTTCTTTTAACATTTTCGTAGGAAGCCCGACTATATTATTATATTCGCCTTTTATTCCCTTAATAAAGCCATCGGGCAGTTCCTGTATTCCGTAGGCACCTGCTTTATCATAAGGTTTTTTGGTATTTATATAATTTTTTATTTCTTCATCAGGTATGTTATTAAATGTAACTTCGCTTGTTTGAGATTTAATAATTTTTTCTTTTTTTTCAACATCAATTATGCATACACCGGTAACTACTTTATGGGTTTTACCGTTTAATTCGGAGAGCATTCTATATGCATCATTATAATCTTTAGGTTTACCTAATACTTCATCGCCGAGAATAACTACAGTATCGGCACTTATTATAATTTCCGAATTATGAACATTGTGCAAAACGGATAATCCTTTTTTTTCAGCTATATCTTCAATTAATTTATATGAAAACTTTTTTCCGAATATATTTTCATCAAATGACGGGCGAACAACTTCAAAAACAATCCCCATTTCTTTTAACAGCGCTAATCTTCTCGGTGATGATGATGCCAGTATTATTTTTTTCATGCTAAATCCTTTAAATACGAAAAAAGACTAACTATATTTTAAATAAAAGTCAGTCTTTTTGTAAAACTTGATTTAATTTTATTTACATTAAACACTTCTTCTTTTTGGAGGATTAAATCTTAATCTTAAATAAACTACGGATTTAGATGTAACTCCGCTGCATAAATCTTTTAACTTACTGTTCATTTCAATCATACTTCTTTGCATCATTGCATAATCATTCATTGCCGATAGCATTTTTTGTGAATCTACCAACTTCGTAGTTTCAGGATTATCCATTTTTAGTTTAGAATATTTTCTAACTAATTCTTTATCAATTCTATCTTTTGCTCCAATAGTCATTTATAAACCTTCCCTCGTTTATATTTTCCCCGTTGTATATTAATAAAAAAATTTTTTATAAGGAAATTGCTTTTTTAAATTACATTATTACAAATTGTTAACAATAAATTTAAAACCCTATAAGACTGGGAAGTTCGGTAAATTCAAGATTTTGCGCTTCCGCTACACCTATATTTGTTAATTTACCTCTATAAGTATTTACACCACGGGCAAGTGAAGAATCTTTTTTAATCGCATCTTCAAGCCCCAAATTAGCTATATTTAATAAATATTTTATAGTTTCGTTTGTAAGAGCAATTGTAGATGTTCTGGCTACACTGCCAGGAATATTCGCTACACTGTAGTGTATAACTCCGTATTTTTCAAAAGAAGGATTATCAATAGTTGTAATTCTATCTATTGTTTCCACTATTCCACCCTGGTCAATAGAAACATCAACAATAACAGAGCCTTTTTTCATGCTCTTTACCATTTCTTCGGTAATTATAGAAGGTGCTTTATGTCCCGGGATTAAAACTGCCCCGATTAAAGCATCGGTATCTTTTATTAATTTCTTTAATACCGCTTCATTAGAAACATATGTTTTAACTTTTGAACCGAACATATTATCTACTGTTCTTAATTTATCCGTATTTACATCTGCAATGCTTACATCAGCGCCCATTCCGACTGCAATTTTAACGGCATTAATACCAACCGTTCCCGCACCAACAATAAGAATTTTTCCCGCAGGCACTCCTGCTATTCCGCCAAGCAGAATTCCCGCACCCCCGTTTCTGTTTTCAAGCAGATTTGCAGCAATTTGAACAGACATTTTCCCTGCAACTTCACTCATCGGAATTAACAAAGGAAGAGTTCCGTCACTTTTTTGTATTGTTTCATATGCAATAGAAGTTACTTTTCTTGTCAATAATTCCTGTGTTAAAGTTTTTTCAACGGCAAGATGCAGATATGTAAATAATATTTGATTTTTCTTTAAAAATTTATACTCGGAGGGCTGCGGTTCTTTTACTTTTACTATTATTTCAGCATTATTATATATTTCTTCAGCACCATCGCAGATAACAGCACCCGATTTTTTATATTCTTCATCAGTAAATCCGCTTCCCAGACCTGCATTTTTCTCTATACTGACAGTGTGTCCTTTTTTTACAAGTAATTTAACACCTTCTGGAGTAATTGCAACTCTGTCTTCTTTTACCTTTAACTCTTTTGGAACTCCGATTTTCATTGTTATTCCTTTACTTCTTTAAGTGCCTCATCAATTTCTGCAATTATCATTTTTGCGGCAACAACGGGATCTTGTGCATGAGTAATAGGTCTTCCTATTATCATATAATCAGCACCCGCTTTTATTGCATCGGAAGGCGATACAATTCTTATTTGATCGTTTACTATTGCCCAAGTAGGTCTTACCGCAGGACATACTACCAAAAAGTCTTTACCTAACTCTTTTTTTATCTGAGCCGCATCCGTATCGGGCGCAACTACACCATGTATACCTGACTCTTTTGCAACTTTCGCCAGTTTTAATACATATGCGGATATATTCATATCCACACCAAGTTCATTGGTTAATGTCTTTTGCCCAAAACTTGATAACAATGTAACTGCAAGAATCATAGGAGGTTCAATATTATTTTTTCTAGCATAATCACTGCAGGCTTCAAGTGTATTAATCATCATCTTTGAGCCGCCTGTTGCACTGATATTAAAGAAATCCACTCCCCGTTTTAAAAGATTAATACTTGTTTGGGCGATAGTATTTGGTATATCTTGAAATTTACCGTCAAAATATACTTTTCCGCCGTGTTCTTTTATAACTTCAACAGACTTAAATCCGCAGGCCGTAAATAATTGCAGACCGACTTTAAAATAACCTACGTAATCTTTTAACAAGTCCACATATTTTATTACTTCATCTATTGTGTCAAAATCAAGTGCCAGAATTATTCTGTCTTTTGCTAAAATTGGTTTTCGCTGTTCCATTTTTATCCTAAAATAAAATTTTCCAGTAAATAATAACACTATTGATTTAAGTTATCAATAGTTTTATTACTTATTTTTACTTAATTATCGGAAAAAAATTAGTACCCTCTTGAGGTAACGATATCCAATAATTCACCTTCTGCCATTAGAGCAAATTCATGAGCTTGAGTTTCTGTCATACCTTCTTTTATTTTATCTTGGTATATGCTTTCATATAAATCATCACATGCTTCAAGTAATGCAGGATTACCTTTTGCAAGTGCTACTGCATCATCCACACTTTTTGTAATATCTGTGCCTTTTGCACTTTTTACCTGTGAACGGCCTAAAACTCCGGGGTCTTGTACAACTGACCTTGCAGCAGTTTCAGCCTCGGGAATATTTGATACTTCTTTTATATGTTTTACCCGATTGTTTTCAGGGTTATATCCAAATCCGGGAATATTATTTATTTCTGTCATTTTTCTCTCCGTGTTTATTTCTTTCGCATTATGTTTTAAACCGCAGTACAAAAATTTTTTGCTAGTCTTTTTTTAAAATATATACTATTTTTTAATTTTTAATTTTTTATTTTACCTTATATGTATTAATTTTATTGAGTTTTAGCCTTTTAAAATTCAACTTTACATTTCTTAATATTGTATATATTTTTTAGCTATTATTTATCTAAATTAAGTAAATGTCAAATAATATTATATATTTGAATGATTGAATTAATTTGAAAATTAAGTCACAATTACATTATGAAAAAGATTACCTGCTCAATTATAATATATTTACTATTTTCATTATCGGGAGTATGTAAAAACATTGAAAATCCTGATAATTTTACTGATTTAGGAAGATATACGGAAACTTTTGAATTAAATGAATGTGATAATGAAATCACAACTAAAGAAGATGATGAACAATTTGAACAAGAAGCTATAATTGATATTGCTAAAAGGTATGAGGAAAATGCGGTCGAATTAAAACTTGATGATATTGATGAAGAAAACATAAGCAATGTTAATAGCGAAAGGTTATTTAAATTAAGAGTTAACGAAACCCAATACAATATTGAACAAAATATTAAAAACGAAAATATGATATGGGACGGTTCAAAGGCATTTTCTCAAGCATTTATAAATAATTCAAGACACATGGCGCCTATTCCCTCTGTTATTAATTCACAAAATATAGAAGCAAAAGTATCGCCTTCATTATCGGCTAAACTCGGGCAAACTTATCTTTTTGATTCGTTTGATAGTTCTGTTTTATTTGTAAGAAGCAATGAATCTACATATAATACGGGTTCTGTAATATCCTACAAAGGTGACGGTTTAAATATTGCATTGGGCTCTTTTTCATCATCATATAATAATGCCTCATCAGGCGGGGCGGTTATAAAATCTAATCCGCTTTTACTTCCTAATAATTGCGGAAGTTTTGCTATTGGAAGTGCTTTATTTTCAAATGAAGGTCAGGAATTTGACAAAACAACGGGCGGAATTTTTACGGAATACAAATATAAACGATTAAAACTAAATGCTCAAGCAGGGCAGATCAGATATTCTAACTCTGCCAATCCTGAAACAAGTTTATATTTTATCCCCGAATTAAGACTTACAGACTCAATTTATGTAAAAACACGTTTTATAAGAAACGTTACGCAAAACACCATGCAGGACGAAATGGCGCTTACATACAAACCAAAAAACAGCAAAAATAATCTTGAATTTGAAATTAACGCATCTAATCAATACGACCAAAATTCAACTATCAAACAAAGATTAAAACTTACCACATCATTTAGAATTTAATTTAAATTTGTGACATAATAATGTTATGAACGACAAAATTATAATAAGAAAAGCAAATCAGCATAATTTAAAAAATGTAAGTTTAGAACTTCCAAAAAATGAACTTATAGTATTCACGGGCATTTCGGGTTCAGGCAAAAGTTCACTTGCTTTTGATACTATTTTTGCGGAGGGTCAAAGACGATATGTAGAAAGTCTTTCAAACTATGCAAGGCAATTTTTGGGACAGCTTGATAAACCGGACGTAGAAAGTATTGAAGGGCTTTCTCCCGCTATTTCAATTGACCAAAAATCAACCAGCAATAACCCCCGATCAACGGTCGGAACGGTTACCGAAATATATGATTATTTAAGACTATTATTTGCAAGAATAGGTACACCTCACTGCCCCGAGTGCGGATGCGAGATTGCGCCTCAATCCATTGATGAAATTGTTGATAAAATATATCAACTGCCTGAAGGCACTAAAATTCAACTGCTTGCCCCTGTTGTCAGAGGAAAAAAAGGTGAATTTATTAACCTTTTTGAAGAATTAAAACAAGAAGGATTTGTAAGAGTAAGAGTGGATGGGCAAATTTATAATCTTGACGAGGATGAAATTGAATTAAATAAAACTCAAAAACATACAATAGAGGTGGTTGTTGACAGGCTTGTTATAAAAGAAAGCGCTAAATCAAGATTAACCGATAGCGCCCAGATTGCACTTCAAAAAGCAGACGGGCTTTTATTTGTTGATGTTGTAGGCGGAAATGAAATGATTTTCAGCGAAAAACTGGCATGCCCGAATTGTAATTTAAGTTTTGAAGAACTTGCACCGAGGATATTCAGTTTTAATAATCCGTACGGAGCATGTCCCGCTTGTTCGGGGCTTGGAGCGCATTATGAAATGGACCCTGATTTATTAATTCCCGATAAATCAAAATCTCTAAGGCAAGGGGCTATATACCCTTGGGCGAAGACTGGCAATCCTTATTATCTTGATGTTTTAAAATCCGTTTGCGAGCATTTCGGAATTGATATGGATATGCCGTTTGATAATCTTTCCATTGACCATCAAAATATTATCCTTTTCGGAAGCGGAAGAGAATTAATAAAAATGCGCTATAAAGAGTTTGGCGGTACAAGATACATTACCCAGACAAGACCGTTTATGGGTGTAATTCCTTATTTTATGCACAAATATGAGGATTCTAATTCCGATGAAGTAAGAGATTATATTCAGGAATATATGTCGCAAATTCCTTGCAGTGTGTGCGGTGGTGCAAGATTAAAACCTTTTTCGCTTGCCGTTACGATTATGGGGAAAAATATTTATGAAGTCTGCCTCATGTCGATTAAAGAATGTTATAAATTCTTTTCCGATTTATATCTTGAACTTGATGATTATAAGCTTCAAATTGCAAAACAAATTCTGGAGGAAATACAAGCAAGACTTAAATTTATGCTTGATGTCGGATTAAGTTATTTAAATCTTGCCAGAATGTCAGGAACACTTTCAGGTGGCGAGGCGCAGAGAATAAGACTGGCTACGCAGATAGGGAGCGGATTATCGGGAGTATTATATGTACTT
The DNA here is from genome assembly GCA_947625305.1 of Candidatus Gastranaerophilales bacterium. Taxonomy (GTDB): domain Bacteria; phylum Cyanobacteriota; class Vampirovibrionia; order Gastranaerophilales; family Gastranaerophilaceae; genus Avigastranaerophilus. Next base: position 177,647 of record CANQNW010000002.1, read on the forward strand.
GATGAACCATCCATAGGACTTCACCAATACAATAATGATATGTTAATCAAAACACTTTTAAAGCTTAGAAATCTCGGAAACACATTAATTGTCGTAGAACACGATGAAGATACAATAAGAAGTGCCGACCATATAGTAGATATCGGGCTTTATGCAGGGGTTAAGGGCGGGAAAATTATAGCCCAAGGTACTCTTGAAGATATCATAAAATCTAAAAAATCACTGACAGGTCAATATCTGAGCGGAGAAAAGTCTATTCCGATACCTAAAAAAAGACGGGAGGGAAGCGGAAAATATTTAGTCGTAAAAAATGCTCATAAGAACAATTTGAAAAATATTGACGTGACTATTCCGCTTGGGAAAGTAATCGCATTAACGGGAATTTCGGGAAGCGGAAAATCAACATTAATGAACGATATAATTTATCAATATTCAATTCATAAATTAAATAAAAATAAACCAAAACCCCAAGGAGTAGACTTTATTGAAGGATTTGAAAATATTGATAAAGTCATTTGTATTGACCAATCACCTATAGGAAGAACTCCAAGGTCAAACCCTGCAACCTATACGGATGTATTTACACATATTAGAGAACTTTTTGCAAAAACACCCGAAGCAAAAATGAGAGGTTATAGTGCGGGCAGATTCAGCTTTAACGTAAAAGGCGGAAGATGTGAAGCTTGCAAGGGCGATGGTGTTACAAAGATAGAAATGAACTTTTTATCGGATGTTTATGTAAAATGTAATGTCTGCAAAGGTCAAAGGTACAACAGAGAAACTCTTGAAGTTAAGTATGGCGGCAAAAATATCTCTGAAGTTCTTGATATGACTATAGCTGAGGCATTAGAATTTTTTGAAAATATCCCAAAAATAAAATCAAGACTTCAAACTTTAAATGATGTCGGTTTAGGCTATATGAAACTGGGGCAGAGTTCTACAACACTCTCGGGCGGTGAAGCTCAAAGAATTAAACTGGCGAGCGAACTTAATAAAAGAGCAACGGGCAAGACACTTTATCTTTTAGATGAGCCGACAGTCGGACTTCACTGGTATGATTTGGATAAACTTATTAAAATAATTAATAAACTCGCTGATAACGGCAATACAATATTAATTATTGAACATAATCTTGATTTAATTAAAACAGCAGACCATATTATTGATTTAGGCCCTCAAGGCGGAGATGAAGGCGGAACTATTGTAGCGGAAGGCACTCCTGAAGAAGTGGCGCAATGTAAAAAATCTTTTACAGGGTTGTATTTGAAAAAAATTCTTAATCATAATAAATAAGGAGTTTGCAATTTATTACAAACTCCTTTATATATTTTATGTTATTTTATTATTCTACTATACCTTTAATAGCTGTTACTTCAACATCTGCAGTTCTTACGGGTGCTTTTTTAGCATTATGTTTATCAATAGCCTTACCGATTAACCCGCCGATTGTACGACCGATTAACATACCTGCAAGAATTACAGCTGCGGGAATTGCAAATTTAACTCCCTTTACAATAGGTTGTGAAATAACTTTACCGCTTGCTTCAAGTTGTTTTACGGTATTTTCAATGCCGTTTATAAAAATATCTTTTCTGTTTTTAATTATATATCCGCTTCCTGCACCAAGACCGACAAAAGAGCCTATTCTTCTGCCTTTGTTTCTTGCTGTATGCGGTTGATTATTAATTGCTGAAACTTTCATATATTTTCCTTTTTTATTCTTTCTGAACTTATTAAATCATGTACATGATTTTTTTTGCCATCTGAAATATTGTATTTTAATATTTTGTAATAAAATTAGCGGGCTGTAAAACAGCCCGATAATAAAAAATAATTTATTATTTTTGAATATCTTTTACGCTTAATGCAATTCTGTGTTCTTGAGGTGTGAATTTCTTAATTAAAACTTCAACTTCATCACCTACATTATAAATGTTAAACGGATTTGCATTAGCAGGTTCCATTTCGGCAGAAGGCAATAAAGCTTCAACTCCGGGGTAAATATTAATAAATGCACCGAAAGAAGTTACTTTATTAACGGTACCTTTTATAACCTGACCTTCTTTAAATTCATTTTCAATGGATTCCCAAGGATTTTCACCCATTCTCTTTAAACTCAAGCTGATTCTTTTCATATCCGTATCGATTTTTAAGATTTTAACTTCAAGTTCCTGACCTAAAGAAATTACATCTGAAGGATGTTTAATTCTCTGCCAAGAGATTTCAGAGATAGGAAGAAGACCGTCAACTCCGTTAATATCGATAAATCCGCCAAAATCAGCAATTCTGACTACTTTACCTTTTACAACAGAACCTACTTCAAGGTTTGCAATTATTTCATCTACAACTTGTTCTCTTTGTTCAGCTACAGCTTGTCTTTGAGATAATATTAATTTATTTCTCTTAGGATCAGCTTCTAAAACTTTTACTTCAATATCCTGACCGATTAAACCGTCAAAAGGAGCGCCTGTTCTTAATTGGCTTGCAGGTACAAATCCTCTTAAATCTGATATTTCAACAATAACTCCGCCTCTTACTACTAAAACAACTTTTGCTGTTATTGTTTCATTATTGTATTTAACATTTTGAAGTTCCTGCCAAGCTTTTGCGCAAGATAATTTTCTTAAGGACAGCATAATTCTGTCATTTTCGTCATCGCCTTCATCTTTTAATATGTAAAATTCTTTTACATCATTAATAGTAATATAATCGGAATAATCTCTGTCATTTACCTGATTATTGGTAATTTCTTTATTGGGAAGGAATGCCTCTGTTTTAGCGCCTATATCAACCAAAAAACCGTCATTTTCCTGTTTAATTACAATTCCTTTTACAACATCAGCTACAGAAAATTTATAGTTGTAGCTTTCTTCCAATAATTTGACGAATTCGTCTTGTTCATTCATTGTTTTTGTCATTTTTAATATGTCCTTTCTTAAATTTTTTCTAATTCTGTTATAACTTCTTTTATGATATTTTCGGGGGTGGAAGCACCTGCCGTAACCCCTATATTTTCAATATTTTTTATATCATTATGATATTGTTTTAAATCATCTGCCGTTTCTATATGAATTGTTTTTGTAATTGCAGATAATATTTCAGCCAAATGAGTTGTATTAGCGCTTTTTTTACTGCCTACGACAACCATTAAATCAGAGGTTTTAGCCAGCTCTTTTGCTTCTCTTTGGCGCATTGAAGTTGATTTACATATTGTATTAAATACTTTAAGTTCACTTGCAATGGGGAGCAGGGCAGTTACAATCTCTTGGAGCAGTTCAGGCTTTTGTGTGGTTTGAATTACCACTCCCGCTTTTTTATGTTCTTTTATTTTATCCGTAATTAAATTCAGTGCATTTATATCAGGGATTACATATACATTTTTAGAATACATTTCTGCATTAGCTTTTATGGCAATAACTTCAGGATGTTCCGGCTTGCCTAAAATTAATACAAGAAAATCCTCCTGTGCCAGCTGAACAGCTTTTTGCTGAACTTTTTTAACGTCAAGGCAGGTCAAATCAACAACTTCAAAGCCTTTATCTTCAATTTCTTTAATTTTTTGAGGCGCCATACCGTGACTTCTCACAATGCAAATGCCCGTTTCATTATCAGGCAATTCATCTACGGTTTTTATACCTAATTCTTCAAGTTCTTTAATAACATGAGAATTATGTATAAGTTCGCCTAATACCCATACCTTTTTAGATGCATTTTCAATCTTTATTTTTTTAGTTGTTTCGACCGCTCTTTTAACTCCGTAGCAAAATCCTGCACCTTGAGCCAATTTTATATTTTTTTTCAGTGTCCTAAACTTCCATTCTTTAGACTAGCAAAAAGTTTCCTTTCCGCAGTAATTTTTTTATATCATGAACATTTTTTATTTGCAATTCGAGTATATTTAAAATTGGAAATATAAAAATTCAGACACCTTATTCATTGATGAAACGGATAATACAAACAAAAGAATTGTTACTATAAAATATATTTTAGAAGGTTTAAACTTTTCAACCCATTCCATTGAATTTTTCATAAAGAAACTCATTATTATACAGCCTGCGAATAAAAATAAGCTTAATTTTATATTTCCGTTTTCAAATGTAAATCTTAATTTATTAATTACAAGCGGATTTATACCGTTTAATCCAATCAGTGATTTTAAAAGTTCTATTGCTCTATGAATAGAAGGCGCACGGAAAAACATCCATGTAAAATTTAAAAATATAAATGTTATAAATATTGCCAAATATTTATTCATATTAATATTTAATTTTTTCCATAAGCGGTTAACGCAAGCTCCAAGTCCGTGCAGAACACCCCAAATAATAAATGTCCAATTGGCGCCGTGCCAAATTCCGCCGATTAAAAATGTTACGAACAGATTTCTGTATGTTTTAAATTCTCCTATTCTATTCCCTCCAAGCGGGATATATATATAATTTTTCAAAAATCTGGATAGTGTCATATGCCATCTTCTCCAAAATTCTTGTATATTTTGTGATTTATACGGTGAATTAAAGTTAACGGGCAAGGCAATATTAAACAATAAAGCTATTCCTAGTGCCATATCACAATATCCCGAAAAATCAAAATATAATTGGAATGAATAACTTAAACAGCCTACCCATGCCTCAAAAAAGTCAGGTGTTGCTACAGAATCAAATATTCCGATAACAAACGGAGATAAAAAATCTGCAATAAGCACTTTTTTAAACAAGCCGATTGATATTAAAAATAACCCTTTTGAAATGTTTTTATGATTTATAATTTTTTTTCTTATATCCGCAAATTGAGGCATCATTTCACTATGATGAAGTATCGGTCCGGCTATTAAATGAGGGAAAAAAGTTACGAAAAGCCCGTAATTCAGAAAATCATATTCGCTTACTTCTTTTCTGTATGCATCAACAAGATACGCAATCTGCGTAAATGTAAAAAAACTTATCCCTAAAGGAAGCATTATTTTTAATGTATCAAATCCGCTGTGAAAAACCGCATTTATATTATTAATAAGGAAATCAAAATATTTATAATAACTCAAAAGCCCTATATTTCCGATTAATCCTATCATTAATACCAATTTTCTGTTAATTTTCAAGGCGGAAGGATGTGATAATGTATATCCGACCGTATAATTAAACACCATTGAAATTAAAATCAGCGGAAGGTAGTTTATATTCCAGTATGAATAAAAAATTAATGATGCTACGGTTAACCAGCCTATTCCCAATTTAATTAATCTTTTTTTATTTAAGTAGAAATAAATAAAAAATGTTATCGGTAAAAATATAAATAAAAATTCAAATGAATTAAACAGCATTCTTTATCAAACTCCCTTTTAATCCCCTGTTATTTTGTCAACCCATTCAATAATATCGGGATTATTTTTTATATAATTCTTCAGTTTAATCTTATCTTCATTTATATGAGTTTTTACATTCTCTTTAGTAAGAACCTTACCGTAATTGTTATTCCCCGTTAAACCCTCAAGTATTATATTACCTAAAGTTGAAGTCGCATGTGAAGATTCAAAAAAGTATTTCATATCAGGATTTATTTTTTCTTCATTATAAATATCAGGGTATTGAAAATCATATATTTCTCCGATATCGGTTAAGGCAGTTTTCCACTTTTCATACTCTTTTTCGCAAAGTTTATTTATGAGATATAAATCTGTAATATGTGAAGGCATAATAAAAAATCTTATATTTATATTATGTTTTTCGCATAATTGTTTTAACTCTTTTAAAATTTCGATGTTGCCATAGTCAAAATCATATGAACTGTAATATCCTTTATATTCTCTCAAAGATGCTGCAAATACATTTTCTATTTCTTCATTATGAAAAATATGTTTAGTCCCGTCTGAATTAAACATTCTTTTTTCAATACCGAGAATATTCTTTACTATAGTCCAAATACTGTCACCTGTAGATTTTATAGATAATAATGAAAATCCGAGCTCGTTCGGAGTAATATTTTTAACTTCTTTTATCTTATATCTGACATCTTTATTAGTATCGGTTCTATCCTTATCAAACAAAATAAAATCAACCCCGACATATATATTCTTAATTTCAGGGTGAATAAGTATGGTTTCTTTAAAGCTGTCCAGATATTCATATACAATCATTCCGCCCATTGCCATATTTTCGGCATTTTTACCTGTTATTTCCTTGTAATAATACTTATTCAAAGCTAAATCGGCTCTTGATGTACCCAAAAATATTGCATCCAGTTTTCTTCTGTCAAGCTTCAAACCTATAAATTTTGTATATCTTTCTTGAATTTTAGCTTCCGGCTTTAATAAATTTATATGAAACCAATTATTATTAAATATATTGTACGGATTTACAGCATAGTTTACTGCACATAAAACAAATATAATAATAAGCAGTATTTTAAGAAATTTAGTATTAAATTTTTTATAATTTTTGTAATTTAATTTCATAACCCGTAAATTAGATTTAAAATATAAAATTTTTATATCATCAATATTTTTTACGTGCAATGGTATTTTTATTTACACTTTTTTTAAAAAAAAGTATAATTTAATTAAATTTATTACAAATCAACAGAGGTAAAGAAATATGACATTAATTATTATCGGTATTATTATTGCTATTGTTTTAATATGGTTAATTTCCGCATATAATAAAGGGATTATCCTTAGGAATTATGTTAAAGAAGCATTCTCCACAATGGATGTTTATTTGAAAAAACGTTGGGATTTAATTCCGAATTTAATAGAAACCGTTAAAGGATATGCCCAGCACGAAAAAGAAGTTTTTAATCAGGTTACTGAACTTAGAAGTGCAAATTACGGCGGTTTAAATAATAACCAAAAAATTGATATTAACCAAAAACTTGATATAGGTATTGCAAAATTACTTGCCGTAGCTGAAAATTATCCCGATTTAAAAGCTAATGAAAGTTTTAATAATTTAATGGGTGAACTATCTTCTATTGAAAACGAAATTGCAAATTCAAGAAAATACTATAACGGAACTGTTAGAGAACTAAATACATACACGGAAGTATTTCCTTCTAACATTGTTTGCGGAATTTTCGGTATAAAACAGGAAAAACTGTTTGAAATTAATGAAACAGAAAGACAAAACGTAAAGGTTCAATTTTAATGAAAAAGTTTATATTAATTTTAACGGCATTTGTAATTAATTTTATTTTAATAAATTTAGCAAATGCCGAAAATTTTGTTATTAATAACTACTCCGTAAAAATGGATGTAAAAGAAAATAGAACTATTGATATATTTGAAGAAATAAATGTATTTTTTACGGCTAATTCACACGGAATATATAGAATTATTCCTTTAAAAAATAAAATAGTAAGGGAAAACGGCACAAAAAATACGGAATTTGCCAAAATTACTAATGTATCAGCTTCACAGCTTGTATCAAAAAGAGTAGAGAATAACAGATTAAATATAAAAATGGGCGACCCGTTTTATTTCGCTCCCGAAAATCAAACATATACCATAAAATACAACTATGATATGGGAAGGGACAGAGTAAAAAATGCCGATGAATTTTATTTTAATATTATAGGTACCGACTGGGATACAACCATTTCAAAAGTATATTTTTCAATAACACTTCCAAATGGATTTGATTCATCAAAAGTCGGATTTTCAATGGGAAGAAACGGGATTTCGGGTTATAATCCCGATGATTTAAAATTTAAAATTACCGGTAATACAATAAAAGGTTATACAACAAGATACCTTAACCCGCATGAAGGATTGACCGTAAGAATAGAATTACCTGAAAATTATTTTACAAAACAGTCAGGAATTGAAGATTATATAATTTTAACGGCTTTATTATTAACTATATTTCCTGTTATATTATGGGCATTATACGGAAGAGATGACCCCGTAACACCTGTTGTTACTTTTAATCCGCCGGAGAATAAAAACAGCGCCGAAATAGAAGTTGAATATAAAGGAACTTCTACAAATAAAGGTATTACATCCCTTATTTTCTACCTCGCAAGCAAAGGATATTTGGAAATAGAAGATAACGATATAGGATACACAATAAAGAAAATAAAAGAATATGACGGCAAAAAATCAATTGAAAAAGCATTAATGGAGGCACTCTTTAAGGAAGGAAGTACAACTGTTTCACAAATAGAACTTGAAACAAGTTCACGATACAAATTATATTGTAATAAAATTCAAAGCAGTTTAAATAAAATCAGAAATTATATATTTGAAAAAAATTCCTGCAGTTTTCAAAAGCTGGCGATTATTTTTATTTCAATTATCGGACTTGGTTTATTGTTTTTATATACACTGGGCGATTATTCATTTAAATTATTTACGGACGGATTTGCATTTTTAATAATATTCCCTGTAATTGCAATAATTATATTTAGTATTTCCTTAGTAAGTAATCAGCAAAAGAATATGGGATTTATAACAATATGGTCATTAGGTTTTGGCGGGATTCCCGCTGTGATGTTATTTACCTCCGCAGAAAATATTGAGGGGAATTATCCTGTATTATTAACAGAATTAGCCTGCATAATAGTAAGTATAATCTGTCTTATTAATATGCCAAAAAGAAATACAAAAGGAAGAATGCTCCTTGGGGAAATTTTAGGATTTAAAAAGTTTTTGGAAGTATCAGAGAAACCCAGGCTTATTGCACTAATAAATGAAAATCCCAATTATGTAAGTGAAGTTCTACCCTTTGCATATATATTAGATGTAGCGGATAACCTGATAGACTGCATAGAAAATTATGAAGAATATAAACCATACTGGTACAAAGGAAGATTTAACAGAGAACATTTTCACTCCATAGCAAGCAGTGTTAATACGGCTTCCGCACCTCCAAGTCCATCCTCATCAAGTCATCACGGAAGTCATGGACATTCAGGCGGAGGACACTCGGGCGGCGGTCACGGCGGCGGGGGCGGAGGCTCTTGGTAAAATTTATAAAAAAAATGAGAGAGGTTTTACCTCTCTTTTTTTGAGTTATACTAATATTTAGAAAAAGGCACGAAATATGTATAATCCAAAATCCACTAAAGCTGAAGAATTTATTAATAACGAAGAAATTTTAAACTCAATCAAATATGCTGAAAATAACAGTAATAATATCGAAGTTATAAATCAAATTATTGAAAAAGCAAAACAGAAAAAAGGTTTAACCCACAAAGAAGCAGCCGTATTACTTTTAACAACAGATAAAGAAAAAATTAATGAAATCTATAATCTGGCAAAAGAAATAAAAGAAGAATATTACGGAAACAGAATAGTTCTTTTTGCACCGCTATACTTATCAAATTATTGCATAAACGGCTGTACATACTGCCCGTATCACGCAAAAAATAAACATATCCCCCGCAAAAAAATGACGCAGGAGGAAATAAGAAATGAGGTCATTGCACTTCAGGATATGGGGCATAAAAGGTTAGCCATAGAATCAGGAGAAGACCCCGTTAATAATCCTATTGAATATATTCTTGAGTCAATAAAAACAATTTATTCAATAAAACATAAAAATGGAGCAATCCGCAGAGTTAATGTTAATATAGCTGCAACAACCGTTGAAAACTATAGAAAACTGCACGAGGCGGGAATTGGCACTTATATATTATTTCAAGAAACCTATAATAAAGAAAGCTACGAAAAACTGCACCCCACAGGCCCTAAACATAACTATGCCTACCACACGGAAGCCATGGATAGAGCCATGCAGGGAGGCATTGATGATGTGGGCTTAGGTGTATTATTCGGACTTGAAGACTACCGATATGAATTAATTGCGCTTTTAATGCACGCAGAACATTTAGAAACCCTCTACGGCATAGGGCCTCATACAATTAGTGTTCCGAGAATAAGGCGGGCAGATGATATAGACCCTGCTTCATTTTCTAATGCAATAGATGATGAAACATTTAAAAAACTTGTTGCCGTAATAAGAATAGCTGTCCCATATACGGGCATGATTGTTTCAACAAGAGAAAACAAAGAATGCAGAAAAGCCGTTTTAGAACTTGGTATTTCTCAAATATCGGGCGGTTCTAAAACCAGTGTGGGAGGTTATTATAAGCCCGAAAAAGAAGATGAAGACTCCAGTCAGTTTGAAGTTAATGATAACAGAACTCTTGATGAAGTTGTAAATTGGCTTATGGAACTTAATTATCTTCCGAGTTTCTGCACAGCCTGCTACGGGTCAGGCAGAACAGGCGACAGATTTATGTCCATCTGTAAAAATCTTCAAATTCATAACTTCTGTCTGCCAAACGCAATAATGACTTTGAAAGAATACTTAGTTGATTATGCCTCCGACATTACTAAACAAACGGGCGAAAAACTTATTTTAAAAGAGCTTGAAAAAATAAATGATAAAGAGCGCAAACAGCTTGTCATTTCAAACCTTGATAAAATAGTTTCGGGCGAACGCAACTTTAAATTTTAGATTAATATTTGATTTTAGGTGCATTTATTTATACAATAAATTTATACAAATGATTGGAGTATAAATGGACGAAAATAAAATAATCGTTACCATATCAGGTAAAGACGGTGTAGGGATAGTCGCAGAAATTGCATCTGTATTGGCTAAATATGAAGTTAATATAGAAGATATAAGGCAAACCATTATGCAGGGCTGTTTTATGATGTTTTTACTGGCTGATATAAGTAAATCAAAATACTCTTTTAAAGAAATAAAAGATTCCCTAACCCAAACAGGCGCAAAACTCGGAATGGAAATTTGGGTTCAGAAAAAAGAAATTTTTGATAAAATGCACACTATTTAAGGAATTTTAAATGACTTTCTTTAACGAAAAATCAATTATTGAAACAATAAATATGATTAAGGTTCATAACTTAGATATAAGAACCGTAACACTTGCTTTAAGCTTACGTGATTGTGCGGGCGAAAATGTAAAAGAAGTCGGAGATAAAATTTATAATAAAATTATAAAGTATGCAAAAAATCTTGATAAATACGCATCAGAATTGGAGGAAGAATATTCAATTCCGATAATAAACCGCAGAATTACCGTAACTCCAATTTCACTTATAGGTGAATCGTGCAGAGAATATGATTATGTATACCTTGCAAAAGTATTGGATAAAGCGGCGCAAGAGGTTAAAGTTAATTTTATAGGCGGATTTTCCGCACTCGTTGAAAAGGGCTGTACAAAAGGCGACACAGCGCTTATAGAGAGTATTCCCGAGGCATTAAAAGAAACTCAAAGAGTATGCTCTTCAATTAATCTTGCCACAACAAAAGCGGGAATAAATATGAATGCCGTAAAAAAAATGGGCGGAATAATAAAAGAAACCGCAAGATTAACTGCCGAAAATGACGGAATAGGCGCAGCAAAACTTGTATGTTTTTGTAACTCGGTAGGGGATAACCCGTTTATGGCAGGCGCATACCACGGCTACGGTGAAAGCGAATGCGCTCTTAATATCGGAGTATCAGGCCCCGGTGTTGTCAGAGCGGCAGTAGAAAATCTGCCTAAAGATGCCGATTTTGGCACTCTTGCAAATAAAATTAAACAAACGGCATTTAAAATAACCTCAACAGGTGAACTGGTCGGACGCAGAATGGCTGAAAAAATGAATATTCCTTTCGGAATAATAGACCTTTCTTTAGCCCCAACCCCCGCTATAGGCGACTCTGTTGCAGGAATATTTCAAGCAATGGGCTTGGAACACACGGGCGCTCACGGAACAACTGCAGCTCTTGCTATGCTTAATGATGCCGTTAAAAAAGGCGGAATTATGGCAAGTTCTTATGTGGGAGGACTTTCAGGCGCATTCATCCCCGTCAGCGAAGATGCGGGCATGATTGAAGCAGCCTCAAAAGGAGTGCTTACATTTGATAAACTGGAAGCTATGACCTGCGTATGTTCTGTTGGTCTGGATATGATTGCAATCCCAGGAGACACACCCGAAAGCACAATTTCGGGAATTATAGCCGATGAGGCTGCAATAGGTATGATTAACAAAAAAACTACTGCGGTTAGAATTATTCCCGTTCCGAATAAAAAAGTCGGAGATAAAGCCGTATACGGCGGACTTTTAGGCGAGGCACCCATCATGCCCGTCAGCGGATTATCCTCTGAAACATTTATAAACAGAGGCGGAAGAATCCCCGCCCCAATTCATAGTCTTAACAACTAGGGAGCAGATTTTGCAAATTATAGGTTTTAGAAAAATCAGAAAATATTATTTACTGTATAAAATGTACAATAGAGGCATTTATAGGGAACTACTCGGGGAATACCCAAAAGCTTTAAATTTCCTTTTTTATGCACTTTCGCTGAAAAGCAGTTCTTTAAAAATTTATAAAGCATTAGGCAGGGTATATACAAAAAATAAAAACTACTTAAATGCGCTGGATTACTACTCAAAAGCAATAGAAAAATTCCCTGATGAGGCTGAAATATATGCATTTAAAGCAGATATACACAGGAAAATGAAAGAATATGATTTAGCAATAAATCATTATAATACCGCAATTGAGCATGATTACTCAAATAACGAATATTACATTAAAAGAGCCTTCATAAAATATTACATTGATGATATTCAAGGTGCAATTAATGATATGACTGCAGCTATTTCACACAACAATAAATCAGATTTTTTATACTCTCAAAGAGCATTTTATAAATTTCAGAAAAAAATGTATGAAAGTTCAATAGAAGATTACACAAAAGCAATTAATATAAATCCGAAGAAAGGTCATTATTACTACATGAGAGGAACTTCGGAAAATTTAATCGGCAAAAATACTCAAGCGCAAAGTGATTTTGACATATATCAAAAATCTTTACAAAACTAAATAGCAAAAATATCAATCTTTAGTTTTAAAACAAACAGTTAAAATTTTTGTTTTATTTAGGAGGCAGCATGCAAATTTCAAAAGTAAACAGTTTTAATACCGCCTTTAAAGGTCAAAGCGAAATCAGAAAAAAAACTAATTGGGGTAAACCCGCATCCGATAAACCGATTGAAATAACGGCAGAAGATGTATCAAGACCATTTAGTATTGTTACGGAAGGAAAAGCAGGATATATAAGTCAAACAAAGGAGGATGCATCTTGCAGAGTATATTATGCCGATCCTGATGAAAAAATAACAAACGATATAAAGAAATCAAATAAATATATAGTCCAATGGGAAGATAGAACCCAGCCTGTTACAATGAAAGACATAAAAAAAGCTAAAACAATTGAAGAACTCAACGGTCTGCTTATAGCTTCAAAACCGCACCGCAGTTTATACCACGCACGAAGAAACTATTATGAAAGACTTCTTGAACCCATTGAGCAGATTAAAGATAAAAACACATATGCTCTAAGGTGGAGAATGAAAGATTATCAGGAAAACCCGACACCTGAAAATAAACAAAAAGTTGAAGAATTAAAAGCCTCTTTAGATCCTGAAGGAGAATTAATTAAAACATACAACGATTTATTTAAAAAGGCCTGCGATAATGCAACCATTTATAGCGACGATAAATTACTTGAAAGGGCAATAAAAGAAAAAATAGCTGAATTATCCCAAGAATAAGCACGACATTTTATATAAATAAAAGACCCCCAAAAGGGGTCTTTTCTTATTTATTTTAAGTTATCTTTAAAGAATTTTTCAATTTTATCAAAAGGAATTATATCTGTTTTATCATACAAATCCGTATGGGAAGCATTCGGAATAATCATTAATTCTTTGTTATCACCTTTTAATTTTTTGAAAGCATCCTCACTAAAGTAACGGCTGTGTGCTTTTTCACCGTGAATTAAAAGTACGGCATTTCTTATTTCATTAGAAAATGCTAAAATCGGCTGATTGATAAAAGACATACAGCCCGTAACATTCCATCCGTCATTAGAGTTTAAAGAGCGCTTATGGTAGCCTCTTTTGGTTTTGTAGTAATCATAATAGTCTTTAACAAAATAAGGTGCATCATCAGGCAAGGGGTCAACAACTCCTCCGCCTCTTTTGTATTTACCCGATTTATAATCTTCAATTCGTTGAGCATTTAAAGATTTTTTTATTTCATATCTGGCATTTTCATCGGTTTTATCAAAATATCCGTAAGTATTAACTCTGGACATATCATACATAGTAGAGGCAACAGTTGCTTTTATTCTTGTATCAATGGCAGCAGCATTTATTGCCATACCTCCCCACCCGCAAATACCAATTATTCCGATTTTTTCAGGGTCAACATTATCTTGAACGGACAAGAAATCAACAGCGGCTTGAAAATCTTCGGTATTTATATCAGGTGATGCCATATATCTCGGTTCACCGCCTGATTCGCCCGTAAATGAAGGGTCAAAAGCTATGGTTAAAAATCCTCTTTTTGCCATTTCCTGCGCATATAAACCTGATGATTGTTCTTTTACTGCGCCAAATGGCCCTGATACCGCAATTGCAGGAAGTTTTCCCGTATATTTTTTCGGAGTATACATATCCGCAGCAAGGGTTATCCCGTATCTGTTTCGGAAGGTCACCTTTTTGTGATTTACTTCGTCACTTTGTGCAAAAACTTTATCCCATTTTTGCTCTAATTTCAATTCTTTAGCATGTGTCATATTTTGAACTCCCGTTATTAATAATAAACCTAAACAAAACAATAAGATTTTTTTAACCATTTTCAACCTCAATCTTTTTTATTAATTTTGCAGGATTACCTGCTACAATAGTATTTTTCATCACATTTTTAGTAACAACACTTCCTGCACCAACTATTGCACCATCACCTATATTTACACCCGGCAGAATAGTACAATCAGCACCTATCCAGACATCATTGCCTATTTTTACCGGAGAAGGTGTTAAATTTGCCCGTTTTTTCGGATTTATTTCATGATTTAACGTTGCAATAGTTACATTGTGACCGATTAGAACGTTATTTCCTATTTCAATTCCGCCTTGGTCTTGAAATCGACAGCAAGAGTTAATAAAAACATTCTTCCCGATTTTTATATTTTTTCCGCAGTCCGTATAAAAAGGCGGAAACAGTCTGAAACTTTTATCTGTTTTCCTGCCTGTCAATTCGCTCATAAGTTCAACTATTTCTTCCGGGGTATGATATTTATTATTAATTTTCATAGTTATGCTTATAGCTTCTTGGCTTAATATATTAAACATATCAAAAATCTTACTGCCCGATTTTACATATGTTCCCTCTGTCATTAATTTCCTGAATTCAGATATATTCATGATTTCCTTCAATATTTTATTATATGTCCCTCGTGCCTTTTTATTATTAAACATCTTTTCTAAAATATCAAATTTTATTTTAATAATAAGATATTTATAATATAATAAAATTTATATTGTAAATTTAGGCAGAAAGGCTGCATTATAATGGTAAAAGTATATATAGGAATGAGTGCAGATTTATTACACCCCGGACACTTAAATATTATAAATGAAGCAAGAAAAATTATAAATGAAATGGGGGGGGGGAATTTAATTGTAGGACTTCTTACCGATAAAGCCATTGCAAGTTATAAACGACTTCCTTATATGAGCTGGGAACAGCGAAAAACTGTTGTCGAAAATATAAAAGGAGTAACAGAAGTAATTCCGCAGGAAACTTTAGATTATGTTCCGAATTTATTAAAAATTAAGCCCGATTATGTATTACACGGTGATGACTGGAAAACAGGGATACAGGCAGCAACAAGACAAAAAATAGTAGATGTTATGAGCGAGTGGGGCGGAAAGGTTATTGATATTCCCTACACGAAAGGAATTTCTTCAACTCAATTAAATAAAATTTTAAAGGAAGTAGGAACTACACCTGAAATAAGAAGCTATAGATTAAAAAGACTTATAAATTCAAAGGATATAGTAACAATATGCGAAGCTCATAACGGACTTTCAGGTTTAATTGTTGAGAATACTTTTATTGAAGAAAATAATAAAAAGATAGAATTCGACGGGATTTGGATATCTTCATTAACCCAATCAGCGGCACAAGCTAAACCTGATATCGGATACCTTGATACAACTTCAAGAATGTCTACATTAAATGATATTTTAGAAGTAACAACAAAACCTATTATATATGACGGCGATAACGGAGGACCAACCGAACATTTTATATTCACGGTTAAAACTCTTGAAAGGCTTGGTGTTTCAGCTATCATTATTGAAGATAAAATCGGATTAAAGAAAAACTCTCTTTTTGGAACGGAGGTTGAACAGAAACAAGATACCCCCGAGGATTTTGCTTTAAAAATCCATGCAGGTAAACAGGCACAGGTAACTGAAAACTTTATGATAATTGCCAGAATAGAAAGTCTTATTCTTGAAAAGGGTATGGAAGATGCAATAAGTCGAGCTAAAACATATCTTAATGCGGGGGCTGACGGTATTATGATTCATTCCAGAAAAAATACTTTTGATGAAATAAAAGAATTTGCTTCAATTTATAATAAACTGCCGAATAGAAAACCGCTTATTGTTGTTCCTTCTTCTTACAGTACAGTTACGGAGGATGAACTTATTAAAAACGGAATAAATATAGTAATATACGCAAATCATCTTTTAAGAGCAGCATACCCTGCCATGGTTAATACCGCAAAATCAATCCTTGGAAACCACAGATGTAAAGAGGCTTCTGACGATTATTGCATGAAAATTAAAGATATTATTACACTAATTCCGGGAGCGCAATAAATGCTTGCGGAAGATTTATTTAAACTTTTAAAAGAAAACGGAATAAATTGTTTTACGGGAGTTCCGGATTCTCTATTAAAAGATTTTTGCGCATATGTAACGGATAATACAAATGAGAAAGAACACATAATAACCGCAAATGAAGGAAATGCTATCGCTCTTGCCGCAGGGCATTATTTAGCAACATATAAACCCGCCTTGGTTTATATGCAAAATTCGGGACTCGGAAATTCGGTAAATCCTCTGCTTTCGTTAACCGATGAGGAGGTTTATAGTATCCCTTGTCTTTTACTTATCGGGATGAGAGGCGAGATTGGAGTAAAAGATGAACCTCAGCACATTAAGCAGGGTAAAGTAACGGACAAACTTCTTGATGTTATGGGAATTAAATATTCATATCTGCCTGAAGATTTTCAACAAGCTGAACCTCTTATTTTAAATGCTTTAAATTATATGAACGAAACAAAAAAAACTTATGCCTTTTTAGTGCGAAAGGGCTGTTTTGAACCATATATATTAAAGAATAAAAGACAAAACGGTTATTCCTTAAACAGAGAAAATGTTATTGAACAAATATTATCAAAACTTTCCTGCTCGGATACCATTGTTTCCACCACGGGACATATATCAAGAGAAATATATGAAATAAGAGAAAAATTAAATGAAGGACATGAAAAAGACTTCTTAACCGTCGGTTCAATGGGACATGCAAGCTCCATAGCACTGGGGATTGCTTTAGAAAAAGAGGACAGAAATATATATTGTTTTGACGGCGACGGAGCATTTCTAATGCACATGGGCTCTGTTGTTATTAATGCCTCCCGAAAATTAAGCAATTTTAAACACGTCTTATTAAATAATGAAGCTCATGATTCCGTAGGTTCACAGCCTACAGCCGTTAACCGTGCAAACATTACATCTATTGCTCTAAATGCAGGTTATAATAAAGTATATTCCGTTAAAACTCAAGAAGAACTTAATAATGTTTTAAATGATTTTATTTCGGACAAAGGCCCCGTTTTACTTGAAATCAAGGTAAAATGCGGAGCAAGAAAGGATTTGGGCAGACCAAAAGAAAAACCTGTTATCAATAAACAAATTTTTATGGATAACTTAAATCAAATTGAATATAGATATTCAGGCGCCGTAAATATCCTGCCAAAAATTTTAAAATCAGAAAATGCTAAAAATATTTTAGTTTTTACCGGCAATAAATCTTTTGAAAATATAAAACCGTATTTTGAAAAAAATCTTAAAGGATTTAATATAAATTATTACAATGATTTTTCCGTTAATCCTAAAGAAGAAGAAGTAAAAAAGGCATTATTAAAAATTACAAATAATTTTGATATTATTATTGCAATAGGCGGGGGAAGTGTCCTTGATTTTGCAAAAGCCTTCAGATATTATAACAAGATTAAACATAAGCTTATTGCAATCCCGACAACAGCAGGGAGCGGGGCTGAAACAACGCAGTTTGCCGTATTGTATGTTAACGGTGTTAAAACTTCAATTGATAACAAATTAATTCTTCCTGATTATGCCGTTTTAGATTATATATTATTAAAAAACAGCCCTAAATATTTAAAAGCCTGTACTGCTCTTGATTGTTTATGCCATGCTATTGAAAGTTTCTGGTCGGTTAAGTCTACCCCTCAAAGCAGAAATTATGCTGAAAATGCCATAAATTTATGCCGTGGAAACATAATAAACTATGTAAATTCAAATGATGAAAAAGCTATGGAAAATATGTTAAATGCTTCCCATCTTGCGGGTAAAGCTATTAATATTTCACGCACTACTGCTTCCCACGCAATATCTTATACTTTAACTTCAAAATATTTAATCCCGCACGGACACGCTGCTGCTTTAACTTTACCAAAACTGTTTACTCATAACTTATCTGTTAATAATATAAATTTATCAGACAAAAGAGGGCTTGAATTTGTTAAAAATATAATGTTTGAATTAACCCTCCTAATTGGAAATAAGCCCGAAGATTATTTCTTTTCCCTTTTTGATTTAATCGGAATTAAATATAAATTATCGGATTTGGGGATAAATGACACTGATTTAATTGCAGATAATGTTAATCAGGACAGATTAAAAAATAATCCTGTTATTTTAACAAAGGATAATATTAAAAATTTATTTGTATGATATTCATTATATAACTAATATTCAATTATATTTGTAATGCGGGTTGAACATTTTCATCGTATTTAACACAATAACTGCAAGCATCGAAATACTGTTTATTATAAAAATCAATTAATTCTTTCCTTAAATTTTTTGAATTAATTATATCTATACCGTCTGAAATACCCCCCCCCATAAGATATTCACCGGCAGAGGCTTTGGAGCAAATATATAAAAACCCGTTTATTACCTGATTACACTGCATTCTGTAACAATTTATAAGTTTTTCTTTCGTCGTTTCTTTATCATCAGGAGAATCGGAAAAACCGCCTTCTTTATACCAATGATTATCTTTTAATTTTTGATATTTTATATTATTCTCCCGAAATATTTTTTCAATTTCATCTGTTTTTAAAATTTTTGTTAATTCTAAATTATCTTTATAATTACTTATATAAATAAGGACTTTCCCATTACTTTTTTTAATACAGTCAATTAAATCCTGTTTCGGAAGAATTGTTCCGTTTGTAATAAGTTCAACACAAGTTATTTTTTCTTCAGATACCGCATATTCAATCATTTTTACCAGTTCTGGATGCATTAAGGTTTCTCCGCCCAAAATAACAAATCGTCTTATTCCGTCAACATTATTTATGAGTGTATCAAAATACAATTTAAAATCATCAAAAGACATTTCCATTCTGTGTCTTTTATCTAATTCGGGGATGAGCGCACAGCAATCCTTGCATTTTAAAGTACATTTTGTTGTTATACAAAACTCTATTTGAGGTAATATTAAAAGGTTTTTACCGTAAAAATTTTCTATTTCTTCATCAATGTATTTATTCAATACTTCATTCTTTTTTAAAGGATTAATAAAAGAACCTTTTTTATACCATAGAAAACTCAGCATTTCATATGATATACGCACTAAAGCATTTTTTTCAAAATACCTTTTATAAAATGTTTTCGGTATTTCTATATTTTTTTCCGTTATATCCATAATTTACCTTCCCCTTTATATTTAAGCTTGTAATGCAGGTTGAATTAATTTTTCCGACAAAATACAATATTTACAAGCTTCCGTATATGGTGCTTTATAAAATTCAATTATCTCGTTTCTTAAATCTTTAGAATTAAGTATATCTATGCCGTCTGCAATAATGCCATTAAGGAATTTACCGGCAGAGGCTTTGGAGCAAATATATAAAAACCCGTCAATTACTTGAGTACATTTTATCCTATCACATTTAAAAAACTTTTCTTTTGTTTTTTCATCATCGTCTGCTTGTGAAGAAAATCCAAATTCTTCTTTCCAAGACCAGCTTTCAAATTTTAGATGTTTAATATTATTTTTATTCAATACCTTTTCAAATTCATCTATTTTTATAATATTTGCCAGTTCCTCCGCCCCTTTATAATTACTGGTATATACAAATACCTTTTTATTATACTTTTTCAAACAATCAATTAACTTTTGATTAGGCAATATAGTCGCATTCGTAATAATTTCAATATCAAATATTTTTTCCTTCCCGGCAGCATATTCAATCATTTTGGGCAGTTCGGGGTTCATTAAAGTTTCTCCGCCTAAAATAATAAATCGTCTTATTCCGTCTACATTATTCAAAATTTTATCCAAATACAATTTAAAATCATCAAAGGACATTTCTATTCTGTGTTCTTTATCCAACTGAGGAATAAGTGCGCAGCAATCCTTGCATTTTAAGGTGCATCTTGTTGTTATACAAAATTCCACTTGAGGCATAATTAATATATTTTTATTATAAAAATTATCTATTTCCTCCTCTGCATATTTTTTTGCTATTTCTTCTTTTTTCAAAGGATTAATAAAATGTCCTTCTTTGAACCAAAGAAATTTTGTCATTTCATTTGCAATTTTGTTAATTGCATTTTGCTCAAAATATCTTTTATAAAAGATTTTAGATATTTCATTATTTTTTTCTGATATATTCATAACTTACCTTCCTTTCGGTTTTAATTTTGCAGTGCCGGCATGACGATTGTATCGGACGAAATACAATATTCACAGGCTTTGAGATAGTCTTTATTATAAAAATCTATTATATCTTGTTTTAAATTTTTTGAGTTCTTAAGGTCTACGTAATCATCAGCATCAACAAGTTTTAACTCTATGGCACATGAGCCTTTTGAGCATACATACATTTTATTATTAAGCACTTGAGTGCAATGAGAACAAAAACATTTTTTATATTTTTTTATTGTTGTTTCAGGATTGCTTTTTTCATTTGAAAAACCAAATTCTTTTAACCAGCCTCCGCCATCATCCATTTGAAGTTTTATATCGTAATCTTTAAGTAATTCTCTTATCTTATTGTGTTTTAACTTTAAATAAACATCTTTTGTAGCCGAATAATTGGAAATATGAAGATATACTTTTTTATTATTATCTACCAGTGCTTTCAATATTTTTTTATCAGGTATAATTGTACCGTTTGTAATAATTTGTACAATATCAATATTTTCCTTTTTACAGGAATAATCAATAAGTTTATCTAAGTCATTATATAATAAGGGTTCACCACCGAATAAAATCAGTCTTCTGATTTTATTGACGGAGGCAAGAATTTTATCCAGATTTTCTTTAAACTCCTCTAACGAAATACTAATATGACCATGCTCATTAAAAAGAGGAATTAATGACCCGCAGTCTTTACATTTCAGTGAACATTTTGTTGTTATACAAAAGGATAAATGAGGTAAATTTATTTGATTTTTATTATAGAAATTATCTATTTCCTCGTTTATGTAAGTATTTATATAAAAATCTTTTTTAGAGGGGTTTAAGAATTTTCCGCATTTAAAATATAAAAATTGCAATAGCTCAACACCATACCTAAATTCGGCATTTTGTTTGAAATATCTGGTATAAAAGCCATCAGGAATATTATATTTCCTTATTAATTCTTCCATTTTATCCTCTTAATTTTTCTCTTAAAGCGGTTAAATATCCTTTATACTCATCCATTGCATTAGTCCGTCCGAAGTTTGAATTATGAATTCTTCTGTTTGTTGAAACGAAATCAATTTTTTTAATTTTGAAGTTATTTTTATCCATTTTATTTTGCCACTCAATTATTTCTCCGGATTTAATAGCCTCATTAAAGAAACCGATTTTATCAAATACCGATTTTCTGATTAAAACAGCACCCGAAAATAATCCGTAATATGGTTCTTTTTTTATAACGGTTTTTTGTTTTTGTTCTTCTGACAACTCCGGAGAAAAGAAATCCCGAATTTTTCCCATTACAGCACTGATTGAATTGTCATTTTCCATTTCATCATAAAGTGTTTTTAAGTCATTTTCATTCATAACATCATCAGCATCAAGAAACATTATATATTCACCTTTGGCACTTCTTAACCCCGTATTTTTACCTGCAACCTGCCCTATACAAACAGGATGATTTATAATTTTGCAGCCTAAATCTTTTGCAATTTGTTCGGTATTATCCGTTGAAGCATCGTTTACTACTATAATTTCAATATCAAGTCCTTGTTTTTGAGCAGCTTTTATCGTTTCTTTAATATATTTCTCACCGTTTTTTACGGGTATAATTATTGATATTAGCTTATTCATTTTATATTACCTCTGCTTTTTTTCTTTTGTTCATATTCCTTATATAACTTAAAGTAACATTTGCGGGATATTTTTCGGAATATTCTTTAAAATTATTACTGCTTATAATATTTTTGGAAAAAAATAACTCCAATTCATTATACAAGTCCTTATATGCACACAAATATTCATTAATTTTTTTAAAATATTTTTTGTAGGCATTATATATTTTGTAATCTTTTATGCAAATACTCGGTACTACCGTAAAAATTTTAACACCCTTATCCAATAAATTATTTTCTTTGTAATAGTCATAGATAGCATTCAAAAAGTTTAAAATATTAATATCTTTATATTTACAACTATTTGAAATCCCATTTTTATTATTGGTATAGTGATAAGATTTACCCTCATAAAAAGCAATTTTATCGGCATTAATTAAGGCTGCATATTGAAAAAATGTATCCTCCATATAAAGAATTTCATCAGGAAATTTAATTTTAAATTTATCTATAAACTCTCTTTTTACAAGTTTATTCCACACAACGGCAAGGGTATTTTCTATTGCATCTTTTGGACTGATATAATCTTTGTTTTCTATTTTTGGAGATTTACAGTGATCATATTTTAATGAAGAATTAGGGGTTTCAAGCATTATATTTGAATTTATAACAATATCAGAGCCGGTTTGCTCCATTTTATCAATCATTGATTCAATATAATCTGCATCTATCCAATCATCGGAATCCATAAAGTAAATATATTCTCCTTTTGCTGTTTTAATACCTTTATTCCTCGAATAAGAAGGCCCGGAATTTTTCTTATTGTTATAAATTTTTATTCTTGAATCCTTTATATTTTTCATAATTTGCAGTGTATTATCCGTCGAACAATCATTTATACATAATATTTCAAGATTTTTATGTGTTTGATTAATAATGCTTTTTAGGCATTTTTCAATATATTGTTCAACATTGTATATCGGAATTATGACAGATACTTTTTTGCTGTCATAGTTTTTATCCGAGGCGGATAATGTATCGGGGGGGGGGATTTTTAACATCTTTTTGTATATGTTCTTTCATTACTTATACTCCGGAATATGTCTGTGTTCTATTTTTTCAGGTGTTTTATATCCGTATTTAATCGTAAAAAGATATATAAAACCGAATAAATAAAACTTTGAATAATACCTGTCTATCCTTTTTAACTTTGCGAACGGTATAAAGTTAAGCAGGTAAAATGTTTCACTGTAATCATCATTAACCTTGGTTCTGAATAAAGTAAACAGATTAAATAGTTTTATTTTTCTTCTTATTTGCAGGTGAGCCTGCTCGTTCATTTGGTCATAAAGCACCCACAAATCAAATGCATCTGCAGGCCCGCATTGCGGATTAGAATTCATATCATCCAATATTTTCATATCATCTTCAGTAATATTAAAATCAAAAACTTCCATGTTTGTTTTAAGTCTTTCTTCATGGTGTGATTTAGATAACGGAAGGACATTATTTTGCAGACAATATCTGATATTTATTTGAGCAATATCTTTATTATATTTTTTACCAAGGTTTTGAATTTTTTCATTATCGGAATATTTACCTCCGCCCATAACAAAGTATGCTTCAACAAGAATATCTTTACTTTGACAGTAATTAACAATTTCTCTTTGCTGCCACAAGGGTGAAAATTCTATTTGATTAATTACAGGTTTTATTTGTGCGGTTTTTAGAAGTTCCTCCAGATGGAGCATAGTAAAATTTGAAACACCGATAGATTTAACTTTCCCGGAACGAACCAAATCCTCCATAGCGCGCCAAGTTTCGGCATTTATTTTTTTCCAGCGATCATCTTTAACTGTTCTCGGTCTATGGATTAAAAGCAGATCCACATAGTCAAGATTTAGTTTTTTTAATGATTCCTCCGTTACTTTTATTGTATTTTCATAATCCAGACAAATATGGGGATTTAATTTAGTTGTAATAAACAGTTCTTCTCTTGTGCATAATCCGTCTTTTATTGCCTTGTTGACAGCAATACCGACATCCTCTTCATTTTTATAAACTTGTGCGGTATCTAACAATCTGTACCCTAATTTAATTGCATTATATATAAGCTCTTGTCCCTTTGCATTTAAAAAGTCCATTGTCCCTAAACCCAGCTTGGGAATTTTAATACCGTTGTTTAATAAAAATTCTTCCATATTTATCTCCTTTGTTTTTCGATTTCAATATATGTTAAGAAACACTGTTAAAATACTTTTTAACCTTTGAATTACACCCTTCCACATTTGTTTTATTTATCAAATTTATTAGTCTTATAAACATATCTTTGTTTTGCTGATACGATTTGTCAATTTCTTCAACGGGCATCAGATGTTTTTTCTCAAGGAAATATATCATTTCGGGTTTTATCCAGCTTCCGTTGCCCCAGTGAATAGCATAAGTATCCTCCGTTATACATTTTCTGTCAAAATCACTTCCCTGCATATCAATCGGGACAAAATATCTTTGGGGGAATATGGTTATATCTTTTAATTTTACGGGGTCTTGTATCATTTGTACCCCCCCCCGCAAGGTTTCAGCCATTTTATTTTGTTCGTCCAAAATTAATTTTTGAAAAATCCTTGGAATTGTATATAAACTTGAGTGCCATATTTCTTCATTATAAAAATTTATGACTTTTTCCAGGAATTTATTTTCTTTCCTTGCACCTAAGACTGCAGGTTCCGTCATTTTTAAGTTTGTAAGCCCGACAAAAGCCTGTTCGTCTAACAACGGAGCAAAATCTTTTTCAACAACAACATCAGTATCCAGATAAATACCTCCGTTATCATATAATACTTTTACCCTTATGTAATCCGAAACATATGCCCACATTTTTCTTTCGTAGACAGTTCTAAACCATCTGTTATTTTTTAATTCATTTTGAAAATCAAAATATTCTTTGCTGTTTTCATGAATTTTAATAATTTCATAGTCGCTTAATTTTTCCATCCAAGTCGCTATACATTTTTGTGACTTAGGAGATAACGGTTCATTTTCTCCCCATACATAAAATATCCTTTTAGGAATTTTATTTTTTTGATTATTTTTATAATTTTCTCTTAAGAAATTAAATATTTTTGTTTTCATTTTTTCCTTATCAACTTTAAAAAATTTAACCATCGGGCAGATTTTGCATTTTAATGATTTATCAAGTGATTTTTTGTACAAATAATATCCCGTTAAATATTCTATTATAAAAGCCAAATCTCTCTGTTCATTACCGTCATATACAAATTTTTGAGAAGATAACAGGGTTCTGTTATCAGGAATATACATACATCCTTCTTGTTCTAACAAATAACTCAGGATTGGGAATATCCATTCACAATATTCAAAGAATAACTTTTTCTTCATTATGTACATTTCATGGTAATAACCCGTTTCCATATCCATATATTCTTTAAAACCTTTTACTTCATCAGGATGTAATCGGGCTAACGCATTACACATATAATTAAACAGGTTCATTGAATGTGCCGATATAAAATTTATTTTATTTGATTCTTTAACCCAATCCTCTGTTTCGGGGATTACAATATCATAATCTTTTAAATTATTAAGACAATCGGGAACTAATAATTTTCTGTAGCCGAAGAAACCAAAATATTCGGGATTGCCTATTCTTTCATAGTTTTTATATGCATAATAAGTTCCCGTTAAAAAGCCTATTCTTCTGTTATATTGTGAAATATTTCCTTCAAAATCATTATCGCCCAAACAGTTTTTATAAAGCCAGTCTAATTCTTCATTTGAGATTATTCCGTCCTTAGAATTTTCTTTAGCAACACTCCTGCCCAGATGAATAGGAGTTAAAATCTCAGATTTAAATAAAAAAGACGGTTTTATATATCCTACAAAAATTTTAACCAGCGGTCTTTCATTTTCATTCAAATAATCATATTTTTTAAATTCGTTTAATAATAATTCTTGTGTCATCTTAATTTACCACCCTAATTTGCAAATTTTTTGTTTAATTGTTTAAATACCAAATGTGCATTTGTAAAGTTTTCATATTCTTCTTTCAATGTATCATAAAAAGGTGTCTTTTTTGCATAATACCAAAATTTATCTACATCACCTAATTTGGTAAGTTTATCATTATATATATAGAAATTACTAATCCAAGGTTTTAATTCACCGATAAAATGTCTTATAATGCTATCGGAGCGAGGTGCCATTGCATTATATTTCTTATCAATAATTTTAAAATTTTTATTGTAATAAATATTTAATATATCCTGATCACAGCATTTTAATCTGTTTCTGTATTGTTTTTCAATTTTTAAAAAAGAATCGAAAACAATTTTTGGACGAAGTTGTTCCAAGTCCATCAAAAGAACACCGGCATTAAAATAAATGCTGTTTATATCAAGCGACAGCCTTTCTTTAGGATTTTCTTTAACTTCTTGATCTATAATATCCTGAACCGCACCTATTGCGTAACCCGATAAATCTTCATCATATAATTCTTTTATATCCCCTAATGTAACAATATCACAGTCCAGATATATACATTTTTTTAAATGGGTTAATATTTGCGGAATAAGAAATCTGTAATATGTAGCAACGGAAAGATAACTGCGAACATATAAATTACTTACAGGTGTGTCATCTACGGGAATAAACTCAATTTGACAATTTTTATATTTAGTTTCCAATGATTTGATTTTTAATTTATTTGTTTGAGGTATTCCCCCGTCTAAAATATAAAACATACAATCCGACATCGTATTATCGCATATGGAAGCTATATTGACTGCGCAATACATAGAATATTTTTCATCTGCGGATAAACATATCGGTATTTTGTTCATTTATTTTTCCTTCTTTTTGCTTTTCCTTGTATTGGAGTTTAATTAATTGAATCATTTCATCAGTATATTTTTTCCCGTACAACGGAGTATATTTTTTAGACAATTTGTCATAAGGGTGTTTTAAAGTGTTTAGAATTTTATAATCCTCTTGCGTAAGGTTGTTATCAAAATTTTCTAAATATGACACTATGACCGGAAATTTAAAATTAATATAATCGGATTTAAATATTTTTAAGCAATCCTTTATATAATCCATTTCGCCTTTAAATACTTTGTTGAAAACATTAATTCTTTCCATTTCGTATTTGTAATTTATATCATTTTCCTGCATATATATCGGCTGATTATTTTTAAGCCCGAGAATTTGGGGTGTCGGAGCCGTTAAGTATAGTTCCGTTAATTTCCAGTTAAATTTTGCAAACTCTCCTTCAACTCCCGTTAAATTAATATAATCTAATTTAAAATTTAACCTTGCAATAAAATAGCATCCTAAACTTTTTATATTTTTCAGGTACTTTTTTAGAAGAATCTGGGCGGAATAATTACCGGCGCAGGAATCAACAATTAATACATTTGCGCTTCCCCCCCCCCTTAGATTTAGTG
This sequence comes from Candidatus Gastranaerophilales bacterium, assembly GCA_947625305.1. Taxonomy (GTDB): domain Bacteria; phylum Cyanobacteriota; class Vampirovibrionia; order Gastranaerophilales; family Gastranaerophilaceae; genus Avigastranaerophilus. The sequence continues at coordinate 205,544 of CANQNW010000002.1, forward strand.
AATTTATATAATTTTCATATTCTTTATCACTTTCTTTTGAATATTGCCCATTTGAATACTCATCGTTCACACATTGATATTTTATGTTTCTGTTTGCATAAACATAATGACCTTTTGCATTTGTCGTATTAAGAACATCAAAAGCTTTTTTTAAAGGATAGCCGTCCCTTGCAATAAAAAATACATCTGTTATATGTTTGCATTTAATTATTTCAATTACCGCCTGAATAATACTGTATATTATTACACCGCCGTATTGATATCCGATATTTTCCCAAAATTCCCGTTTGGGATTATAAAACCAATCTATAATTCTAAGACCTAATATTAAACTTGCTGTTGTATTTATTGTATTTTTATACTCATTATAAAAATCTGTTAAAAATTTGTTTTTTTCGTCTTTTATAAACTGCTCTTTTATTTTTTCAAAATAAAATGTATTAATTCCGAGTTCTTTTGCTTTTAATATATCCGCCTCGTAATTATCACCTATATGTAGCATTTTATCAGGTGAAATATTTAAATCCTTCAATATTATTTTATATAAATTACCGCTCCCTTTAGTTTTCTTATATTCGGAGGATACATATATTTTTTTATAGCCTTTAAATCCTTTTTCGGTTAATACATCGTTTAAAAAATCAGCCGAATAGTACATATCACTTGTTATGATAACTGTTTTATTCTTACTTAGAGCATAATTAAATACCTCCAGCATATTTTTGTTTGGTACAAGAATTTCTTTTTCAAAATTCCTTTCAACCTCATAAAAACTTTTATATTTATTACCTATGAATTCATAAATTTGTTCATAAGTTACATCTTCGACATCACCTTTACAATATTTAATTCTGGCTTTGACCTCCGCAAAAGTTCTGTTTAGTTTAAAATCATCTTCTAACTGCAATTGCGATATATATTTAGCGACATCCGAAGGCTCCACAAAAGGGCGGAATAAAAGAGTATCAAATATATCAAATGAAATAACCTCATTTTTATCAATTAATTGTTTTAAATTATCCCGCATTTGTAATTCCTTTTGAGTCAATATCATTTTTCACTCTGATAAAATCTCTTAACTTGGAAAATATATAATCCTTCCAATAGTATTGCGTCAGTGCGTAATTATAATTATTTACAATATCATTAAAAAATCTGATTTCCGTTTCATCATATATATTTAGTGTTTGATAGAAGTAATCTTTTATTTTGTTAAAGAATTTTCTGTATTTACAATAAGAATTTTTTATTTCATTTTCGTTTTTTGCTTTTGGAAGTTCAAACAATTTTATTTTAACAAAGTCAAGCATGTTATGTGCTTTATAATAATCATAAATCATTTCGGAGGTTATAAGTTCAAGTTCATCAGATTTTATAAAATCTTTTTTAAGAAAACCGCATATTGAAGTTTCCCTTCCGCAATAGTGATAGCAGGATTCCTGTATAACATAAACCTTATCAATATACATAAAAAGCAAGGCCTGAAAATACTTATCTTCATAACAATACCCTTCAAAAAACCTGATTTTGGTGTCAAGCAGAAATTGTCTGTCTATAAAATAACACCAAGCAGTCCACATTATTCTGCAAACTTCTTGTTTTGTATCAATCCAAACATTTTTATATGCTTTCCTTAACCTTGGATCAGGGTATTTTAAAATTTTATTATTAAAATCATAAGTTATTATATTTGTATTACATACAACTTTTGCATTTTGAGTTTCTGCAGCATCAAGCATTTTTTCAATATAATCTGAATTTATCCAATCATCGGGGTCAAGAAAATATACATATTTACCTATAGCACAATCAAGCCCCGTATTTCTTGCAGCAGAAACACCCCCGTTTTTTTCACGGTACACCGTCTTTATTCTGTTATCTTTTTCTTTATATTTTTCTGCTATTTGCATTGTCTTATCAGTAGAACAATCGTCAACACAGATTATCTCCATATCTTTAAATGTCTGATTTATCAGGCAATCAAGACATCTTTCAATATAAAGTTCCACATTATATATAGGTAATATTACGGATACTTTAGGCATGCCGGTTTGCTTTTACCCTTTCTCTCAATATGTTTATCTTTTTTATTTGATCCAATCTTGCTTTTTCCTTTTTACTCAGGAAATAATAAATAAGACAATATTCTTTATATTTACAGCTTTCCCAAACTTTAAAGAAACTTTCGGCAGCCATTGTAATCATTTGATTGGTTATATCGCTCCTGCTGCACCATCCGTAATATGAATCAAATATATAGCTGAAAATTATCGCATAATGTTCTTTATCAATATCATGCGTATTTATTAACTTCATTGTTTCTTCACCGCTTACAACAATACTTTTTGCATGTAACATGTCTTTTTGTTTTCTTGTTAAAGAATTCATATTGTTGCGGTAATAATAAAAAGTATTTTTTACTATTTCTATGGTTTTATAATACAAGCCGACCTCTATCATAAAATAAGGGTCTTCACCTAAAATTATATCCTCAAGAAACTTTAAATTATTTTCCTTAATTAAAGAAGTCTTATAAATTGCAGTTGTAAAAAATGAATAAAAATAAGCTTTATGCCTTTTTATCATGTCGCTTGCTTCAAAAAACGGAATTGTTGTTTTTTTACTGAAAGTATCATAGTTTTTTAACTCGCCTTTTACAAGATCTGCATTTGTTTTTTCAGCTTTTGAATATAATTTTTCATAGAAATCCAAATCAATAAAATCATCGCTGTCAATAAAGCCGATGTATTCGCTTTGAACCATTTCCATGGCAAAATTTCTTGCATAACCTACACTCTTTTTTTCTTTAAAATCTATAACTTTTATTCTTTTGTCTTTTTTAGCATATTCATTAAGTATAGAAAGCGAATTATCTTCAGAACAATCATTTATACAAATTATTTCAATATCTGACAGTGTCTGATTGCAGACACTATCAAGACATTGAGGTAAATACTTTTCGGTATTATAAACGGGAATTATTATTGATATCTTTGCCATTAATCAATTACTTTCTTTTCACGTTCTCTTGTTTCTTCTTTTGTATAACGGATAGAATCTTTTTCGGGTGTCCAGCCTGTTTCTTCTTTGATTTCGTGTATAGGATCGGCTAAAAGCATTTCCTGTGCATCATTATATGCTTTTATATTTATTTCATAATTGTCTTCTTTTGCCGTTTTTTCATCTATTTCAACAGCTGTATTTTCTTCTTCTCCTTCAATTATGATTTCTTCGCTTAATAAAAATTCTATAAATTTATTAAACCTTTCTTCAATGTCAGCGGGAACATCGGGTATTGTTTTTAATTTTTCTGCTATTTTAGCGGTATCGGTTCCTTTTATTATATTCTCGTATACAACCGTAGCAAATCCGTTCATACCAAAATATATGCCTGTTTCCGAGTTAATTACTATTGCAATTCCGTCTGTAACATCAGCAAACATCTTGAATTCATTTAATTTGTAACAAGTCATTTTTTCTCTCCTTTACTAAATTTTTATTTCCTTTTTTATTGTGCTCCGTTAATAAAATTGTATAATTATCTTCTTGTGCAAAATCTTTATTAATGCTTAACAGATTGTTATTATGTATTATATTTTGCTTTAATACTCCTAATTGTTTAAGTAAATCAATTAAAATATCATATTCTTCCGAATTTGCACCAAAATTTACACACTCTGATTTTAATAATTCTATAGATACTCCGTTTAATAAGTTTTCCAGTATGTTAGTTGTAAACTTATTCATTGAATATATTATTCCTGTATTTTTATCAATAATATTAGCCAAATCAAATGTTATATCAATTAAAATATCATCAATATCAACATTATCTGCCGAATTATCACAGTAAGCATTCATAAAATTCTTTAAAAATTCCGTATTCTTTTCAATATCGAAACACAAATTAAACTTGTAAAAATTAAAATCTTTTACCATGTTTATAAGTTTTTCAACAGTCTGCCTTTCGGATAAATCGTTCATCTGCATAAGTGTTGATTGAATTATTTGAACAATTGCTCTGCCTTTTTCTTCTTTAGTACATAATCTGATACTCGGCTCTTTATCCTCCGTTATCTCGGGGAATATACATAATTTTATCGGATAATCTTTCATAAATTTGTTATGAAAATTGGAAATATTAAATACGTATTTATCTTTTCTTGCATTGTTGGATATAAATCTTGAACCTTCAAGTTCGGAATATAATCTGTTATACATTTCGGGCGAGAGGGTAATTATGGAATAAATCGGATTGGATATTAATTCGTTATTTGTTTTAGTCAGTATAAGATAGTCATCAGAAACATATTCAAACCCTCTTATCATTGAAAGTACGGATAAGGTAGACTTTCCTCTTTGACCTCTTGCACAGAACAATATTCCTTTGTTATTCAAGCCGATTACCGCACCGTGAACCAAATTTGAATTTTCGCTTTTAAGCATGTTATTAAAGAATTGTACAAAAATATGACCTTCTTTTATAAATTCTTCGGGAGTTAAATCTTCAACACCATAATAGTATGTATTATTTTCAAAATCATTTCCGATTAAAATTCCTCTTTTTGATTGTATATCCAATATGGGTTTTATAGGCGAAAATTTTTCATCCTTTACCTGAATATCATACTTTTCACTTTTTGCATACAAAATAGCAATTCTTAATTTAATATTATTTTTAACATCAAATTTCGGAGAAATATTTTTACATAAAGCAAATGTATCGGATTCTTTCCAAACATTTAAAACAACATCGTATTTCTGCGGATTTTCAATTAAAATGTATGTAAGCTGTTTTTCAATATGCGATAAAAATTCTTTTCCGTAAATATTAATTTTTACAATCAAAGAACCGAGTTTTACATACCTTTCATATTTAATATCATTATATGTTGAAAGATATTTTTTTAAATTATCAAAGCAGTCTTGTATTTCGTTCTTTGTTAAATCATTAAGTTCCATTTAAATCTCGCTTTTTATTTCCCGATTTTTTTTCATTTCATTATTTACGTACATTTCAATTAATCTCGGATGTTTTTGTATATGTTTTAAAAGTTTATATTTCAGTTTTAATTTTATATATTTTGTTATTTCCGCAGGATTTTGAAGAATTTGCGCAATTTTCAAATCTCTTGCTTCTTTTTGTACATTTAAATAATAGAACCTGTTAAATACTATTATTTTTGAATAATGATGAGTTTCCTCTTCAAAAAACATATTGTCTATAATTTCTTTGGGGATTATGTCTTCCGAAATTTTATTTATAAACTTTATTGCAAAGTTCACCTGAACTTCGGTATTTGTTAATTTTGCATTTTCTTTTATGATATCCCAATTAAATTCGGGCTTATTTTCCAGAAAGAACTTGCAGTCAAACAGTGCAAATAACAAACCTGCCTGACTTGTTTTATTGCTTAAATTTCTGGATAAGTTAGTAAGTGTTATAAACATTAAATCTTCAAAACACGGAACCAAAGCTTTAACTGAAAATACGGTTTCTTCTTTTGCTCTTTCAAATAAACCTTTTATCCATGCTTTGTCTTTACCCGTACCGAGGTATATATATCTGTGTATATCCAATATACCGTATTCGGATTTATCCTTACTTTCATGTATATCAATTGAATGAATATCGGGTTTTCTATACCAATAACCTATGGATTTAGCTAAATTTGCCGACCTAATCCAATCTTTTTCGGGAACGACAATATCTATATCTCCCATATTTCGAGGCAGTTCAGGTCTTAAATACTTCATTGCTCCGCCTTTTATTATTACCGGAGTAATTCCGTTTTTATTTAATTCCTTCCCTATCTTTGAAAAATGAGCAATGGTTTGAATATTTTTAAATCTGACATTTAATAATAAACCTTTTAGCCTCGGACCTTCATATAGTGTAAATAATAACTCGGGATACCTTTTTTGTATGTATGCCAATAATAAGGATTTTTGTGAAACTCTTGCTTCTATATCCCACAGTTTTAACAGATTGTCTAACTCCTCCTGTTTCGGAGATTTTGTGAAAACAAGCCTCATAAGCTTTTTTTCACCTTCGCTCATTATATCATTATAGAAATATTCTATTAATGCATCGGTGATTGTCGTATTTTCGTTAAAATATTCGGAATTTTTTACCGCATCTAACTGACTGTTTCGAATAACATCCTTGCCAAACAAATGATTTACCCTCTCAATTTTACAGGAGATTTTAAAAGGGCAAATTCCCCCCCCCGTACGGTTTTCTTCCAAAAATGATAACACAGAAACAGCTGAGAATTAACAAGCTTCTAAATTTTTTACAAATTTTAATATTTGATAAAAAAATTTTTGAATGTTAAAATCATCAACAAAAAGGAGAAAATTATGGAAATGAATTCTTATCAATTGAAAAAGCCCGCGGGGGGGGGTAAAACCGTTTCTAAAGAATCTTGTATACAAAATTTATTTTCAGTTAGAAACTTTTACGAAACAGATAAAAATGATATGGTTAAGTCTAAATACAAATTACTTAGTATCTTAGGTCTTAAATTTAAAATTAAAACAAAATTATCAAGGATTGAAAAACATCTTCTTCACCGTATCAGCGTACTTAAAGAAATACTATACGAAAAAGATGCCAATTTATATTCTGATTTTAATTATATTTCAGCCAGAGAAGATATTAATAAAATCTATGAAAGTACAGAACCTGAAGATAAAGCTTTGGTTGATGCTCTTTATAAAAATCTGGACGAAACGGCAAAAAACCACCTGACAGCAATTTTTACAAGAAATAAAAGAGTTGTTGACTATAAAAACTTACTGAAAAAACTACCCCTAAGCAATAAAATTCTAACTAAAGATGAATTGGAGCAATTTAATAAGACCCTTCAATTTAAAAAAGAAGTTGAATTTTTAGGGGATTGCTACAAATGGCATGACTACTTTTTACCTGTTGATTTCTTCCAAGAATCCGTATTTATTTACAAACACGGAACTGACAGTTTGATTAATAAGGATATTAAAGGTGTAATCATAGATGCAGGTGCAAATATAGGCGACTCGGGAATAATGTTCGACAGAAACTTCCCTGATAACAAAATAATTTGCTTTGAACCTGAAGAACACAACTTAAATTTGTTACAAAAAACTTTTGAGCTTAATAAACCTAAAAATATTACCGTAGAAAAATTAGGAATAGGCGATGAAGTAACAACGGCTTATATTAATAATGCAGCCGGCGGTTCAAAAGTATCGGAAAAATGTGAAAAAGACGAACAAAAAATAAATATTACAACTATAGACAAATATGTTAAAGACAATAATATTAAAGTCGGACTTATTAAAGTAGACATTGAAGGCTTTGAATCTAACCTTATTAGAGGAGCACAGGAAACTTTAAGAACTCAGGCTCCCACATTACTCATCAGCATTTATCATTCAACGGATGATTTCTATAAATTAAAACCTATGATTGAAGAAGTTATGAAAGATTCAAAATTTACTTACAGATATGACTTCTTTCAACCGATTTATAACAGCGCAATAGCTGAATGCCTGTTAACTTGCGAATGCATTAACAAAGAAGATAATTAGGGCAGAATTTTAAAACTATTACTCCGCCTGATATACACAAAGTAATTGCAGAAGAAGTTTTTATAAAACTTCTTCTGCCCATTTTTTAAGTTCTTCTTTAGAAGGATGATTATTAAATAATTTACCTTCTTTAATTTGAGTTGAAGCAGAAACACTTTTTTTCAGGTTTTCAACCGTTCTTCCAAACCCGCTTCCGCCTGATGTCGCAAAGAGAATGATTTTTTTGTTTGCTAATTCGTGAGCTTCTAAAAATGTATTAACTATAGTCGGAGCTATATACCACCAGATAGGGAAACCTAAAAATATTGTGTCATAACTATCCGTTGAAAAATCATCTTTAACTATTTCGGGACGGGAATTATGGTCGTTCATTTCAAGTGTACTTCTTGCATTTTTATCCATCCAGTTTAAATCAGCGCTTGTATAAGGAACTTTCGGTTTTATCTCATAAATATCAGCATTTATTGCATCTGCCAAGTTTTGAGCAACTTGTTTTGTTGTTCCCGTTGCACTAAAATATGCCACTAATGTTTTTTTATCCATATTTGTATCCTCCTTTGCCTGCGTTTTACCGTTCAGAGCAAATACTGCTGCTGAACCTATAATAATTAACCCTAAAATTATCAAAAATATATTTTTCATTTATGTTCTCCTTATTTTGAGAGCGGCGCATTGAAAAGGTTAGCACTCGTACAGCGACGATGAGCGGAATTTCGGACGGACGCAAGTCCGGTAAGCGAGGGTAAAGCGCATGTAAGACGAAGTCGAGCGAGCGACTATCCCGAGCGAAAAGAAATTTCAAGACAGTCGGTGGTAGAGTGCGACACTAGATTATATTTATAATTTTAATGAATTGTAAACCCGCCGTCAAGCGATACTCGGTTTTGCTCCCGTTACCAAAATAACTAAAATTATAGAACGGCAAGTGATATATTTATATCACTTGCCGTTCTTCACACTTATAGAGAAATAATTAAATAACCTGCTTTAGCTAATTATTCGCCTACTTTTGCTTTTTTAAATTCATCAGCAACAATTCTTGCATTATCTCTTGTTTCTTTTTTACCGATATCAAATAATTTAGTAAAAATGAATGCTGCACATGCTACAGCAAAACCTGTCATTGCCGCATTTTTTGCTACTGCTTTAAAATTAATTTTTCCTTTTGTAACGAAATCTCTTACTTTTGCAAAAGCAATATCCAGTTGTTTATTTGCCAAATCAGCTGCTTCTTGTGTTCCTTTAAAAAATGGAGTATTAAATTTCTTTTGGTTTGCAATTTGTCCTCTGATTTGAGCGATATATTCATCAGGATGTTTTAATATCTTTATTTGTTTAACGGCATTTGATACGGCACCTATACCGACCCCTACAGTCCCTGCAATAGCTGTTGTTTTTGCTACATTAATTCTATTTTCCATACCTACCTCTTTCTGTTTTAATTTTTGGTATTTTTAATAAATAATATCAATTATAATTATTGTCTTTTATTAAAAAATAATTTACAATTATTAATATTTGTGAAATTATTGTATATTTATTGTATTTTTAATCCAACCGTTATATTCACATTGTGTTAACAAAAGGGAAAAAATAATGAAAAAAATAATTACAATCCTATTATTAATTATGCTTTCAATAAGTTCTACAGCTTTTGCAAAGGAGGATAAAATGACAAGAAGCGACATTGCAAATAAAAACTTAGAAACACTTTTTAATATCAGCCTTGAAAATAACAAGGGCGCAGATAAAGATTTTATGGACATTTTGCAAAAATATATCTTTGGTGAAGTTTTTGAGGTGGGAAATTTGGATATTAAAACAAGAGAACTTTTGACTGTTACAACTCTCACCTGCCTGCAAACACTCCCACAGTTAAAGGCTCATATTAATGGGGCATTAAATGCAGGTAACAATCCTATTGAAATTAGAGAGGCAATATATCAATGCGCTCCTTTTATCGGTTTTCCTAAAACCCTCAACGCAATAGCCGTTTTTAATGAAGTCATAAAAGAAAGAGGACTTGAAAACAAGTTAAAATCAACTGCTACAACAACCGAAACCGACAGATTTAAAAAAGGATATGAGATACAAAATCCCCTATATGGCGATGAAATAAAAGAAAACTTTAAAAATCTGCCTGATAATATGGGTGATGATGTCGCAAGATTTCTTACGGAAGTCTGCTTTGGCGATTATTACACAAGAGAAGGACTTGACCTTAAAACAAGAGAGCTTTTAACAATTGCAATCTTAACAACAACAAAAAATACTGATACACTGAAAAGCCACATTAAAGGCAATTTAAAAGCAGGCAACTCTATTGAAACAATAACGGCTTCAATTATTCAAATTATGCCATATATCGGTTTTCCTGACAGTTTTGCCGCATTAAAAACAGTTCAGGAAATAATGAAAGAAGAAAAAATAAAATGAAAAAGATAATTATAGTTTTAATATCAATTATATTTATATCTGCAAATTTAGCCTTTGCAGGAATTAAAAAGGAGAAAACAACAGTGTTAACTAAAGAAGAATATCAAAAAACCATAATGTTTCCGATTGGAAACCCAAATGACGCATATAAACAATATTTCACAGGTCAAAGCTATATTTCGCCAATCTCAACAAGCCAAGTTAAAATGTTTAACGTAACTTTTGAACCTAAATGCAGAAATAACTGGCATATCCACAAGGCAAAATCAGGCGGAGGTCAAATTTTAATTGCAATAGGCGGTCGAGGCTACTACCAAGAGTGGGGCAAAGACCCGATTGAAATGAAAGCGGGAGACGTTATAAATATTCCTGCAAACGTTAAGCACTGGCACGGGAGCGCACCTGACAGCTGGTTTTCTCATATAGCAGTTGAAGTTGACGGCACTGAAACCGAAAATGTCTGGCTTGAAGCCGTAGACGATGAACAGTATTCAAAATTAAAATAAGACTTAAAGTCTAATTCGGTGCCAAACTTTTCCGCCGACTGTCCTAAAATTTCTTTTTGCTCGGGATAGCTATTTATTGACTTCGTATTGCACCTGCTATGCTCGCATTAACAATTGGAAAAACATGTGTACAGCCTTTTTTTGCCGTACACATGTTAATTGTTGCAGTTAAAATTGCTATTACTTAATAAAATCTTTGATGACATTTACAAGATTTTCTGATGAAATGCCGTTTTCTTTCAATAGTTCATCAGCATCAAAATCCGTATGGAATGCTTTAGATATACCGTAATTTAAAACTTTCATATCGCTGTTTCCATAGAACGATGCAATGTTTTGTCCGTAGCCAGACATCAATTCGCCATCTTCTATTGTGATAACAAGTTGATGTTTGTCCTTTAATTCATTTAGCAGTTCTTCATCTAAACCTGTCAAAAATCTCGGATTTACGACTGTAATATCAAGTCCTGTTTCGTCTTTAACTTTTTGTGCGGTTTTCATAGCTAAGGGCATTAAGACACCAACAGCGAATAAAGCTACTTTAGAACCCGCTTTTTCAACTTTATTCTTATTATATTTTGAATAATCGGTTTCGTCTTTAACTCCTGTTTCAGGCAGATTTGCAGGTACTCTTATTCCAACGGGATGTTCTTTTTGCGTGGTTGCAAATTTAAACATTTGGAAATATTCTTCTTTTGTTGTCGGTGCTAAATAGATAAGATTTGGAATATGAGCAAACATTTGAATATCGCATAAGCCGATATGTGTATTGGAATTTAATCCATACACCCCAGGTTGCAGCACAAGCATAGTTGCAGGAGCGTCATTTAAGCATAAGTCGTGAGATATTTGGTCGTATGTCCTTTGAAAGAATGGTGCAAATGTACTAAAGACAACTGTTGCGCCATTTTTTGCAATACCTGTACTCATTGCAACCATATTTTCTTCCGCAATTCCGACATCAATAAATTGACCTCTCTTGACATATTCTTCCCTTACTCCTTTTACCATTCCAAGCCCCATAGGAGTAGCTGCGTTTAAAACTATCGCTTGGGGATTTGTGTCAAGTAATTCTTTTATGCTGTCAAATACGGGGTCATCAGCCTCTTGCATCTTAAATTTAGGACTTCCGTCTTCTACGTTAAACGGGCCGCCCGCGTGCCATGCTTCTCTGTCTTTTTCGGCATAAGGTAAACCCTTTCCTTTTATTGTATGGATATGCAATACTATCGGGTGGTCAATATCTTTTACACTTTTGAATAAATCAACAAGGCTTTTTATATCATGCCCGTCATCTAAATATTTGTAGTCTAAGCTAAAGGATTTGAAAATATTGTTTGATGATTGACCTTGGGTTTGCCTTAATTCTTTTAATGTTTTATACATACCGCCATGGTTTTCTGCGATACTTTGGTCATTGTCGTTTAGAATAATAATTAAATTTTTATTATATTCTCCTGCGTAGTCTAAGCCCTCAAGCGCTTCACCGCCCGATAATGAGCCGTCGCCGATAATTGCGATTACATTACCGTTTGCCTGATTTAAATCTCTACCTTTAGCAAGCCCCAAAGCTAAAGAAACAGAGGTTGAAGTGTGTCCTACGGTAAAAATATCGTGTTCACTTTCAAGAGGATTTGTGTATCCTGTTACATCGCCAAAATGTTCGCTATCTAAAAATGCCTCTTTTCTGCCCGTTAAGATTTTATGCGGATAACACTGGTGCGAAACATCAAACACTATTTTATCTTTAGGGGAATCAAAAACATAATGAAGTGCAACCGTCATTTCAACCATCCCTAAATTCGGACCGCTATGACCACCGGCTTTACTTATTTTGTTTATCAGAGCCGCTCTTGTTTCATCCGCTAAAACTTCCAATTCTTCCGTATTTAATTTTTTAATGTCTTTTGGACCATTGATATTTTCTAAATACATAGCTATCCTTTCTTTTTTACTTTTTCATATACGGGCTTATAATGGAGCCTAAAATTTTTTCACAGAATTTTTCTGTGCGTTCTTTATAACTGTATGCCCCACCTGAAATATCCCAGCACAGCATTTGACCGTAAAGAAGGTCTGCAAAGGTTTGCGTTAGCAATTCAACGGGAGTGTCTTTTTTTAACTCGCCCTTTTGAATTGCATTATTTAATAGTCCGCTAATTGAAGCGATGTCGGCAGCCAACTTTGTTTTTCCGTCAGGGAAAATATCAGGATCTACTGAATTTCGTACCCATTCTTGACACAACTTCAGACTGCTATTCTCGATATATTGCGCAAAACTTGTCATATAGACTATAAGACGTTTCTCTATTCCTGCATTATATGCTAAAGCCTCATCATAAAGTTTTTGGAACATATAGTCACTCAGCGCAAATACAATATCCTCCTTGCGTTTAAAGTAGGTATAAAATGTTCCGTTTGATACACCAGAGGCTTTTGTAATTTCCTCAATGGATGTATTTATCAGCCCTTTTTTGCATATTATATTTTTAGCCGTTTCAATAAGTTTCTTTTTGGTTTCCATAGCTGCAAGCTGTCTTTTTGTCACAATTAATACCTCATTTACTACCTCTTTACTTTTACAATTTTTATTGTATCATATTCATTGAATGAAAGTCAATGAATATTATTCATTATTTTGTATATAATTGTGAGGTAACTATGGAAGAAATAAGAATTGATGTCAGAAATCAAGAACCTGAAAGAATCGAAGAAGCAAGAAGAAGCTCTGATTTATGTTTTAGAATAAATCAAACAAACCCAACGACTGGTGAATGTAAAGAACTTATTGACGAACTTTTTAATCACACTTTAGGGGAAAATACGGTTATTCATCCTCCGATTTTTACGATTCTCGCAGATAAAGTTAAAATCGGCAAAAATGTTGTTATATTGAACGGTTTTCAATGTATGTCAGCAGGCGGTTTAACTATTGAAGACAACACAATGATTTCTCTAAATTGCACGATTGCAACCAATAACCACGATATGTATGAAAGGCATATTATTACCTGTAAACCCGTTCACATTAAGAAAAACGTATGGATTGGAGTAAATGTAACGATACTTCCCGGTGTTACAATCGGAGAAAATGCAGTAGTTGGCGCTGGTGCGGTTGTAACAAAAGATGTTCCCGATAACGCTGTTGTAGTAGGAACCCCCGCTAAAGTGATAAAATATTTAGATAAAGAAAAATTTAAACAAGAGTAAAATTAAATAACTAAAGAAAAATTGCTATTAAATAATAAAATTTATTCCCTACTGTTAATTTTAAATATTTTGCGCTTTATTTTATACAGTTTTTTGGGTTTTAGTGTCATAAATTATAACCCTGCGATTAAACGCAATACGGATTATAAAACAATATTTATCAACATCTGCCTAATTGGATATTTAAAAATAACCTTGACAACCTCATAAAAATTGCGATAATAGATTAAGAATTATATATGAAACACTATTTAATAAACAAAAATTCAGATAAATTATTGCTGTTTTTTACCGGCTGGGGCTGTGATGAATATGAATTTGAGCATCTTAAATCCAAATGCGATGTTTTGCTTTTGTATGATTATTCGGATTTAAATTTTAATTTTGATTTTTCCAAGTATAAAAAAATTAATTTAATTGCGTTTTCAGCGGGTGTTTTTGTTGCATCAATTTTTGATTTTAACAGTTTTAAGATACATAAAATTGATAAAAAAATAGCAATAGCTGGAAATCCTTATTTATTTGATGAGCACTTAGGGCTTTCAAAAGAAATACAAGAACTGCTCTATAACGTAAATGAAAACAATGCAGATGAATTTGCAAGAAATTATTTGATAAAAACAGATGAAGAATGGGAAAAATATCACCATTCAAAAAGAACAATCGAAAGCTGTAAAATAGAATTAAACAGTTTAAAAGAACTTTATAAAACAAATAAACAAAATATTAAAGATATATATGATGAGGCAATCTTTGGCGAAGATGAACCGCTTTTCAATATTTCCGCTCAAAAAGAATTCTATCAAAACAGATTGCATTATATAAAAAATACACGTCATAGTATTTTTTTTAAAATAAAAAATTACGAACAAATATTTGATTTTAATTTTTCCGATTATTTATGATTTTAATATCATAAGTCTGTCAAATGTCGGGCAAAATTTATATCCAATTCTAAATTATTGTAATCAGGCTCTAATTATTTTTAAGAGGTTGTTATTTTGTATGGTGTATATTTGTTTTGTATAATTTAATTTGAACAATTTTAATTTATTTCTTATAATTTATTTTTAAATCATTTTTATTCATTGTTTAAATCTTTGTTTTAAATAAACACTTTGCAACTAAAATCAAAATCCCTAAACCAATAGCCACTTGAATAGGGTAATATATAACATCTTGAGGTTTTAAAATCATAGGCATTAATAATGCCCCTGCTGAAGGCGGGTATAGAATTTTTGTTTTGTTATAGATTAAAAACATAAATAAACAAGCAAATATTGCAGCTATAACAAGAGGTAAATCAAAAT
>CANQNW010000003.1 GCA_947625305.1 Candidatus Gastranaerophilales bacterium
CTCCCTCGCAAGGCATTATCCAATTTGCAACTATTTCAGATGGGTCTACTTTTGTTTTATATCTGTTATTTATTTGATTGTTTGATTTAATTTGAGAGATGGGAGGTTCAACTGCCCTTTTATAATTTATTGTTTGATTTACGGGTAGTTCACCTAAATTACTCAACGGTTTTTCATTTACTTGCGGGTTTTTTTGTTTCTTTATATTTTCTGCCATTGTTATTATTTCATCAGATTCATTTTCTAATGATTTTTTATATCTTAATACACTTTTTATTGCATCTTCACCAAAACCGTTTTTACCTTTTTGCAGATTAATTTTAAACATATTATTTGTTTCTTGTCCCAATACTCCAAGTGCATCATAATTCTTTTGAGCTTTATTTACTAATGTTTTAAAATCATCTTTGGAGTTAAAATCATTTTCTCTTAATTTATTTACTGAACTTGCAAGTTTATCTCTTGTAGTTTTTATTGTTTCAAGAGTATTATTAAATATTTTATTTTCCAATTCTGATATATTTGAGTATAATATTTCTTCTCTTTCTAAATTATCTCCTAAGAAATCAAGTAATTTGTTTCTATAATTTGATAGATTATCTTTAAAAGAATTATCATTATAGAGAATATCTTCTCTGTTTTCTTTTTTTTCATTATATTGAACCCCGCCCAAAAGCAGAGGATTTGAATTAGAACTTTCCCCGTTTTTATAGGTAAATTTTCCCTCTTCATCACGCGGATGTTCACTTTCATCCCAAGTTGCCATTTTTATCTTTCCCTTTCTTGACTTATTTAACCACGACAAATTAACGGTTTTATTAATATATATTTTTTCAAAACCATTATTTACAGGCATTACACCTAAAATTAATAATCTATATTTTCAGTATAAATCTTTTTCATAACTTTTCAAGATGTATCGAATAAAAATATTATTTTACTCAATTTCAAATACAGCCGAAACCATGATAAATACATGATTTCGGGTATATGTAAATAATTGTTAATGTTAAAAAAATATTTTTGGATTTCATCTCGCAATACCAAATTTATATAAAAACAGCATGCAAACCCAAATTGCAGATAAGATTAAAAGATTTGTTTGATTTTGAATAAAAAAATTGTATTTTCCCTGCCCTCGTATTACAATAAATGTAATCAAAAGAGGAATATAATATATGAGGGATATAGATATAATGAAGGAATACTCTTTAGAAGAGATATCACAAATAGTAGGCGGAATTTTAACAAAACTTGAAGATGTTAAAATATCAAGGTTAGGGCCTCCTTTGTTAGCGGATGAAAATACTTTGGCTCTTGCTTTAAATGAAGATGAAATAGAAAATTTGTCCAAAACAAAAGCAAAAGCGGCATTAGTTCCGATAGGAGTTACCTCGGAATTAATTTCAACAATAGAAGCTGAACGCCCCCGCTTAGCTATGATGAAGTTACTTCATTTATTTTATATGCCACCAGAAAGCACGGCAGGTGTTCATCCTTCGGCTGTTGTTCATCCTACGGCAAAACTCGGAGAAAACGTTTCAATCGGGCCAAATGTAGTTATATCAAGAAATGCCTCTATCGGTAAAAATTCAAAAATATTAGCAAATACATACATAGGTCGCAGTGTTCAAATCGGTGAAAATTGCTTGTTCCACCCGGGGTGCAATATTGGCGATAACGCAATAATCGGCAACAGAGTTATTCTTCAGCACGGGGTTAGTATTGCGGCAGACGGTTTCAGTTTTGTTACGGAAAATCCGAATAACGTAGAAAATGCAAGAGAAGAAGGTAAAGTAAAACAAGATAATTCAGACCAAAAAATATTTAAAATTCCTTCTGTCGGCTCGGTTGTTATAGAAGACGATGTTGAAATAGGCGCAAATACCTGTATTGACAAGGGGACAATAGAAAATACCGTAATCGGCGAGCAGACTAAAATAGATAATCTTGTTCAAATCGGTCATAACTGTAAAATCGGTAAAGGCTGTATGATTGTTTCGCAGGTCGGTATCGCAGGAAGCTGTAAGATAGGCGACAGAACAGTTATTGCAGGACAAGTCGGCATGGCAGACCATATAGAAATAGGAAGTGATTCTATTATAATGGCAAAAGCGGGAATAACAAGGAGTTTTCCAGAAAAATCAATTCTTATCGGCGCTCCCGCTATGCCTAGAAAAGATTTTATTAAACATATGAAAACAATGAAAAAGGCTGAAGACCTTGTTAATAAATTCAAAGATTATGAACATCTTTTAAAGGAATAAGTTAATGGGGACAATCAATAAAGAAGTTATTTTAAAATCAACTGCTTTAATGACAGGGCTTGAATCTGAGGCTAAAGTCTGCCCGTCTGAAAAAAAAGGTATCCGCTTTCATTTTGCGGATAAGACAGTAGAGGCTGATGTTAATAATATTGTTTCAACAGAGCATTGTACGGTTATCGGAAACAGTGATATTAAAATAATGCTGATAGAGCATTTTATGGCTGCCTGCGCAATATGCAAAATAACTGCACTTGATGTTTATTTAACCCACTATGAACTGCCGATACTGGACGGAAGTTCTAAAACTTGGGTTGAAACCTTTAAAAATGCGGGAATTATTGATCCCGATAATACTCAAATAAAGCTGAAAGAACCCGTTTATTACTTAAACGGCAAAACCCATTTAATTGTTTTACCTTCAGATAAATTGAATTTGACATACAGTGTAAATTATAAGCATAAGGATTTAAATAACCGCTGGGTTTCATTGGATTTAAATAATTTAAACGAAATAATTGAGGCAAGAACATTCGGATATTTAGCAGAACTTGAAATGCTCCAAAAAGCAGGTTATGGAAGGGGTGCAAGCATAGAAAATACTCTCGGTTTAACTGATGACGGTTATACAGCAGAGTTAAAATCGGAATTTGAACCCGTAAAACATAAAATACTTGATTTAATCGGGGATTTTTACCTTGCGGGATGTAATATATTAAATTTTAAAGGTGAAATTATAGCAAAAGAGGCGGGGCATACCGTTCATATGATAGTTGCAAAAGAATTAAAAAATAAGTTAGTATTGGAGGCATAATGGCGGAAGAACAAGTATTACAGTTCGATATTAAAGGAATAATGGATTTAATACCTCACAGGTACCCTTTTATTTTGGTAGATAGAATAACGGAATGCGTACCCGGTAAATATTGTAAGGGTTACAAAAATTTAACCGTAAATGAAGCATTCTTTACGGGGCATTTCCCGGGCAACCCCGTGTTCCCCGGGGTATTGCAATTAGAGGCAATGGCTCAGGTATCTGCAGGATGCTTAGTTCCTTTGCCTGAATATAAAGATAAATTATTCTTATATGCGGGAATTGACGGGGTAAGATTTAGAAAACAAGTAATCCCCGGAGATAAGTTTGAAATTGAATCAGAACTTTTAAAAGTAAAAGGGCCGATTGCAAAAGTACACGCAAAAGGTTTGGTAGATGGACACTTAGCTGTTGAGGCTGATTTAATGTTCTCAATGGTAGGTAATAAATAGGAGAAAATTATGACAATTCATAAAACGGCAATAATAGATGAGAAGGCTGTAATACCTGCAAGCTGTGAGATTGGGCCTAATGTTATAATCGGTGAAAATGTAATTCTTGGCGAAAATGTAAAAATTATAGCAAATGCCTATTTGGAAAATTGCGAAATAGGCGATGGAACAATAATATATCCGTTTGCAAGTTTAGGTACAGCCCCGCAGGATTTAAGCTATAAAGGACAAAAAACAAAAGCCGTAATCGGAAAAAACTGTATTATAAAGGAATATGTAACAATTAACCGTGCGGCAGGCGAGGATGGCGCAATTACAAAAGTAGGCGATAAATGTTTATTTATGGCATCAAGCCACGTTGCTCATAACTGCGTTGTGGAAGATGAGGCTATTTTTGCTAACTTAGCAACGATAGGCGGACACTGCCATGTCGGAAAGGGTGCATTTTTAGGCGGTATGAGTGTATATCATCAAAATGTAAGAATTGGTGAATATGTTATAGTTTCAGGTTTTTCTGCCGCAAGAATGGATTTACCTCCGTTTTGTAAGGCTGACGGCCGTCCTGCTATTATGCACGGGCCTAATACAATAGGTTTAAAGCGCAGAGGCTTTACTCCTGAAGAAAGAAAAAATATCAGAGATGCTTATAAACTTATTCAATCTCGGAAGCATACACTTTCAGAAACTTTAAATGAACTTGAAGAAAAGTTTTCCGAAGATAAAAATGTTATGAGAATAGTTAATTTTATCAGAGAATCAAAAAGAGGTATTTATCTTTCAAGATGTAACGACCTTGTTGATGAAGAGGTGTAATTATGAATAATTTATGGGAAAAATATGCTAAAGTATTGGTTGATTATTCCGTAAAAGTTCAAAAAGGTGAACTTACCATAATAAGAACGGATTCTTACCAATCTCAGCCCTTAGTTAAAGAAATATATAAGCAGGTGCTTTTAAAAGGCGGATATCCTGTTGTAAGAATGGGTGTGGAAGGCTTAAACGAAGTATTTATAAAAAATGCAACTGATGAACAGCTTGAGTATATTGACCCTATGACCGAGCTTGAATATGATAAAGCCAAAAATTTAATATCAATAGGTGCTCCGTTAAATGTAAAAAATATGGCAAGATGTGATTCTAAAAAACTTGCAAAACGGTCAGGTATAATGAAACATTTATCTGAAAAAATGCTAAAAAGATCAGCAGAAGGCGATTTAAAGTGGGTTATAGCGGATTTCCCTACACATGCACTTGCTCAGGAGGCTAAAATGTCACTTGAGGAATACACTGAATTTTTAATAAAATCCTGCTGGCTTCATCTTGATGACCCCGTTAAAAAATGGCAGGAAATAGGCGAAACGCAAGAAAAGATTGCAAATTACTTAAATACTAAATCAAAAATCCATATAACGGGCGAAAAAACAGATATTACTTTTAATGTATCGGGCAGAATTTGGAAAAGCTGTGCGGGAGAATGTAATTTCCCCGATGGTGAAGTTTATACATCACCTGTTGAAGACAGTGCGGAAGGGCAGATTTATTTTGATTTTCCTCAAATCTATCACGGAAACGAGGCTCAAAAAGTTCTATTAACTCTTAAAAACGGTAAAGTTATTGATGCAAAAGCCGAAAAAGGCGAAGATTATTTAAATAACATGCTTGATATGGATGAAGGTTCAAGATTTGTCGGCGAAATCGCAATCGGTACAAATGAAATGATACAGGATGTAACGGGAAACATTTTGTTTGATGAAAAAATCGGCGGTTCAATTCATATGGCAGTCGGTGCATCATACCCTGATACGGGCGGTAAAAATGTATCGGGTCTACATTGGGACTTAATTAAAAATATGAAAAACGGCGGAAAAATCTTTGCAGATGATGTCCTTATTTATGAAAACGGAAAATTTCTTATATAAAATTATTTATTTATAATAAAGAAATCTTTACCCAGTTCATTTTCAACTTGTTTGATTAATTCAGATAACGGAGTATTTAATGCTTCGGATATTCTCCACATCATTGTAAGTTTAGGTTCTATTTTCCCGTTTTCAATTCTGCATAAATTTCCGGAATCAAGGTCATACTCATAAGAAAATAAGGTTTGAGATTTACCCGTTTTTCTTTCTCTTTCTTGTTTTATTATTTCTCCAAAAGCTTTAATAAGTTTTTCGGTTCTTTGATTTTTATATTGCATATATACAGTATATTTGCTATAATAAAATTAAATATTGTATGTATACAGCATAAAGAGTATTATTTTTTATGTGGAAGTTTTTTAAAGGAAAAGATGAAGAAATACCTGATCCGCCATATGAGTATGAGGATTTATTAAATTTACCCGAAAGGGAGTATCCTAAATATTTAAAAAAAATATTTAAAAATAAGACCGGAAAAGAATTAAATTTAAAACATCCTAAAACATTTAATGAAAAAATACAGTGGATAAAATTATATGATAAGAATTTGAAAAAAAAGGGAGAATTAACAGATAAAATTAAAGTCCGAGAATTTGTTATGTGGAAGATAGGTGAAAATTATCTAAAACCTATGCTTTTCACATGTAAAAGTTTTGATGAAATTCCGTTTTTCTTTTTACCTAATTCTTTTATAATAAAAGCTAATAACGGGTGTAAATGGCAGTATAAAATAAAAGATAAAAATAAATTTTTATCGGAAGAAAAGTTATATTTGTATGTAAGAAACAAATTTAATAACTGGATGAAACAGCGATTTTGTTATTGGGCCGGATTTGAGATGCAATATAAATATATAGAACCTCAAATAATAATTGAACCTGTTTTAATAGATGATGATAGAGATTATGCCATAGAATATGAAATTTACTGTTTTAACGGTGTTCCGAAAATATATCAGCGAGTGGAGTATGACATTCCTGTTCATTGTTGTGTATATGAAAAAAATTATGAAGAAAGCAAGATTACTTTTAATCCTGCTTATGTAAAGTACTATATGGAACCTGAACAGACTTTAATTGAAGCGGTTGAACTATCTAAAATTTTAAGTAAGGATTTTAATTTAGTTAGAGTGGATTGGCTGTTATACAACAATAATATATATTTTAATGAAATGACATTTACTCCGTTTTCGGGTTTTTATCAATTTGCGGATGAAAAAATGAATTATCGTCTTGGAAAAATGTTAAAAATATAGAAAGGAAATGATATGGAAGATTTAAATAATATGACGGATGAACAAATAATGGATATTTATTCTGATATTATTGAAAGCGGATTGAAACTTGCCGCTTTTAAAGGAGGCGGCAGCCATACTTGTTATCAAGGCTATTCGAATGATCCTAATGCTAATTGCAGGCAGGATTAAATATTTTTTAATACTTTTACAACAACTTGGGTTCTGTCTTCGACCCCGAGTTTTTGTATTATACTGCTGACGTGGACTTTTACGGTATTAATGCTTACATCTAAAATTTTTGATATTTCATTGTTATTTAAGCCTTCACAGATGTATTCCAATACTTCTTTTTCTCTGTCGGTGAGATTATATTCTTTATCAAAATTATCAGTATAGGATTTTTTATCTTTTGCGACTGCATTTAACACGACATTAGAAATTTTAGGGTCAAACCACGCAGCCCCTTCTATAACAGATAAAACCGTATCTGCAAGTTTTTCGGGATTTATATCCTTTGAACAGTATGCGCTAGCCCCTGCTTTTATTGATTCTATAACTTCTTCTTCGCTGTTATGAGAGGTTAATATTATTATTTTTATTTTATTATTTATTTTTTTAATTTCTTGAGTTGCTTCAATACCGTTCATATTAGGCAGGCCTAAATCCATAATAACGGCATCAATTTTATGTTTTTTGCAAAGTTCGATTGCATCCTCGGCATTTGAGGCTTCATAAATTTCTTTTATAAACTCCTTTGATTCAAAAGCTGTCTTAAGCCCGAATCTTATTAAAGTGTGATCTTCAACAATAAGTATATTATACATATTCTACCTTACATAATACCGATTAAAAATCTCTGTTACATTTTTTTCTTTTTGGGTTGGTTTTTCTTTTTGAAGGATGTCTGCAAATTGTTTTAGGGTTATTGCGGATAATATTTTTCTGTCTTTTTCTTTTAATGTCATTTTATATTCGCTTATAAGTATGTCAATTATAACATCGCAGGGCAGAGATAAAAATGTATCAACAATTTTACCGTCAAAATGTTTATTTTTGCCGTCAGTCATTATTTTTAGAGCATCATAAATGGGCATTCTGTTGCGGTAATGACGAACTGATGTTATTGCATCAAATACATCGCTTACGGCAAGTATTCTTCCGCCTAAAGGAATTTCTTCGCCTTTTAAACCTCTAAAATATCCGCTCCCATCGTATTTTTCATGATGAGATGCAGCAATTTCGGTAATTTCCGTAAATGATGAATTAATATTTGTTTTTCGCAAAATATCATAAGTGATTTTAACATGTTCTTTTATATGTTCATATTCTTCTTTTGTAAGGGCGCCTTTTTTCTGTAAAACAGCATCTCGTATCCCGATTTTACCAATATCATGGAGCATTGCTGCCTTTGATATTATTTGGGTTATATCACTATTTAATCCTAGTTTATTTGAAATTAATTCGGAATACAGCCTTACCCTGTTTGAATGCCCCAGTGTTATTTTATCTCTTGCATCAATTGAAGCCGCTAAGGTATCAATAAATCCGTCAAAGATTTCTTTTTGCTCTTTTAACATCTGCTGTTGAATGTTAAATAATAGGTTATTTTCTATAGCAATACCGGCATTAGTTCCAATTGCAAGCAAAATTTCTTCATCATCAGGTGTAAATTCGCCGTCTTTCTTGTTTAAAACCTGAAATGCACCTATAATCTCAAATTTTATGTTTCTTATAGGCATGCACAGCATATTGTATGTTTTATATCCCGTATGTTTATCTATTTCCTTATTAAAACGGCTGTCTTTATAGGCATCTTTTATTCTTATTGTTTCTCCCGTTTTAACGGCATAACCCGCAAAACCTTTATCAGCAGAAAATCTTATTTCTTCGCTTTCCATTCCGAGTGCGACTTTTGACCATAATTCATTTTTGTCTTTATCATATAAAAATACACTGCATCTGTCGGCATTTAATACTATTTTTGTCTGTTCCGCTATTGTTATAAGCAGTTTATCAAGGTTTGACTCCGCATTTACGGTTCTTGCAATCTCTGAAAGTGCATTTAAAAGTGTTGTATTTTGATTTTTATCTGCAGAACTTTCACTGCCTGATTTATTGGGTATAGAACTGTTGGAATTTACAAAATTATCATAAAGTTTTTTTATTTCCTTGTATAATTTTTCGGGTATTTCTTTTGATTTTATTTGAGCAGCTTTTTCTATACAGGCATATGCCATTTTTGTATTTTGAAGTTTTATGTAGGTTAAAGCAAGTAATTCATTTACTTTAATATATAAAATCGGATAATCTTTTAATTCGCTGCAGCAGTATGTCAGATAAAATAAAGCTTCATTATACTTATTTTCCATATAATAAATTTGTCCGAAGGCAAATTTATTTATTGCTATAATAGCTTTTTGCCCGCAGTTTTGAGCAAGAAACTTGGAATCCTCCAATAAATAAAGTGATTTAAAATAGTTTTCGGGATTAATAATATACTTAATTAAACCCAATAAAGATAAACAAAGTGAAACATTAGGAATATCTTTTTTTGCAAGAAAAATTTTATGCGCTAATGATAAATTTTCTGCTGCTTTTATATAATCCTCATTTGCATATTGCAAAACAGCCTCATCGAGAATTTTAAAAACATTATTTATAATTTCTTTTTGTTTCGCCTTCTGTTTTAAGACCATATCAATCCTTAACAAAATTATAGTTTCATTATACAATATATTTTATGGATTTGTAATATGGGTAATAAATGGAAAAAGTAAGTATAATAATTCCTGTTTATAATGAAAAAAATACTATCCTTGACTTGTTAAAGATAGTTGAAAAATCCAATTTTTGCGGATTAGAAAAAGAAATAATTCTTATTGATGACGCATCTTATGATGGGTCGAGAGAAATTTTATTAAGCATTAAAGACAGATATAAAATATATTTTCATGAGAAAAATAAAGGAAAAGGTGCTGCAATAAGAACTGCTTTTAAATATGCAACGGGTGATTATGTTGTTATTCAAGATGCAGATTTAGAGTATTCTCCTGCGGATTATGATAATTTATTGCCTTTATTAATTAATAATGAGGCGGATGTGGTATACGGCTCAAGATTTTTAAACAAAGAAAATCTTAAAAATTTTATGTTAAAAAATAAATTGGCAAATATGTTTTTAACCGTTTTAACAAATGTATTATACGGCTCTGCAATTTCAGATATGGAAACCTGCTATAAAGCCTTTAAAAAAGAGGTAATAAAAAATATAAAAATAAAGTCAAACAGATTTAATTTTGAGCCTGAAATAACCGCAAAAATATTGAAAAAAAATTATAAACTTAAAGAAATTCCAATACAATATAACGGCAGAATTCATCAAGAAGGCAAAAAAATTGGCTGGAAAGACGGACTGCAGGCTATTTTTACTCTCTTTAAATATAAATTTACGGATTAGAGGTTAATTTGAAAAAATCAATTATATTTTTCTTATTATTATCATTTATCGGATTAAGTGCTTACGGCGCTAAATATAAGGTTAATACGAGCGGAAAAGTTACCTCCGAAACAGGTCAGGTGCAAAATTCGGGAAATTCCGTTAAAAATGTTATTAATAACTATCAGGCAAGCCCTTATGTCGCAAACAGGCAGGCTAATAAAGAAGGTGTCGGTATAATTAACATCGTTATGGACTACTCCGGTAGTATGTATGATTGGATTCAAGCAGCACAAATGTATATGACCGCTATTGTTCAACAATTGCCTTCCAATACAAAAATAGGTTTCAGGGTTTTCGGGCATGACGGCGGAAATAATCCATATACCCCCGTTATGGGCAAAGTAAAAAATATTATTCAGAAAAAAGACGGAAAATATAAAGTTCAAACAGCTAAATCGTCATATTTAGGGTCGACTTCCGGCTCTTGTTCGGCCACTAGCCAAGTTGCAAAGGTTGAAACGAGTAATCCGTCTGCGCTATATAACGGAATGCGCTCTGTTGGTATCGGAGGTTCTACTCCTCTCACCCTTGCTCTTGAACAGGCTGTAAATAACGACTTTTTAGGAATGGATAATACTACACCAAAGAAAATAATTCTTATAACCGACGGCGGTGAAAACTGCGGAGGCGACCCTTGTGCTTTTGCCAAAAACCTTATGGCAAAAAGAAAAGATATAATTATTGATGTTGTTCTTGTATCTTCATATTCAAGGTCATTAACCTGCGTATCATCTTTAACGGGCGGAAAATTCTATAATCCTATTGATGTTCCAAGCTTTATGAATGTACTGTCAGAGTCAATGCAGGAACCTGCTGATAACATGCCCGCACCTCAGGAAAATAAACAGCCCGAACAGCAATACGAGTTTATTAAGGATTAACTTAAATCTATTTGAAATCTTCCGCCATATATTTGAACGGTTAAACGTAATGTTTCATTTTTGTAGCCCGAGGGCGGCGGATTATATGCGGGATTATTCATTACGGCTGAATACACCGCATCATTTAAGCTGTCATTGTCTGACTGAAGCGCAAATGCTCTGTTTGTTAATTTGCCTGACGAGTTTATTTTAAATGTGATTACGCATTTTCCGTCGCCTATAACTTTTGTAAAATCAATATCCGAGGAAATTCTGTTCCTGAGTGCTATTTTATATTGAAGTAATTCTTTTTTCATTTCAGCCGTATTAACTTTGGGAGTTGGAGTTAATGTTTTATCTGCGGGAAGTGATAATCCAAGCTTTTGAGTTTGAGTATTTTGCCGGGGCTGCGAAGGTTTTTGTACCTGAATTTGCGGGGCATTTGTTTGAGGCTGAGTTTGTTTTTGAACAGGCTGTGATTGTGTTTTAGTTATTTTAGGAGGTTTTGTTTGGGTTTTTGTCTGTTTTTTAGGCTCGGCGGTTGTTTTCTTGTTCAACGGCTGAGTTTTTTTTGTATCTGTTTTTTGAGTTTGTTTTGGCTGTTCTTTTATCTTTTCTTGATTATTTTGCTGTTCATTTCCGAAAGAAAACGTAAATACTTGATTTTTGGGAGGATTAGGAGTTTGTTCTTTCTTTTGTTCTTGACTGGGAACTATAGGCATATCAGTCTGCGTTTGTGCAGGTTGAGTTTCAATAGGCTTTACATCCTTTTTGGAAATACTTTTTAAGTGAAAAACACCTGTTATTATCAAGATAATACATAAACCTAATATGCAGGATAAAATTATATATGTGTAGTCTTTTTTCGGTTCTGTCGGAATTTGCGGCTGAGGTTGAATTTCCTCGGAATTTTCTTTGGTTATTTTTTTATTGGTCTCTTTTTTTGCGGGGGCAGTAATTATTCCGATTTCTTCAAAATTATTATTTCCACATTCGCAAAACGGGGGTTTATCTTTATATTCTTTTCCGCAGTCAGTACATTTATACATATTTTGCCTTGTTCCTAATTTGTTATTTTTTCCGTATCACTATAATCTTTAGGTGTAGAATATTTTGCAGTTTTAGATATTTTCCAAGCTCCCTGGGCAGTTGTTGTAAATCTTTTTGAGCCTTGGGGGAAATTTAATATTTCCTTCCCCTGATAACTTCTTATGACTGGCGCTATATATTGAATAGCATAGGGGGTATACTCCGGGGTCGTTGACCAGGTTTTTACATTGTTTATTTTACCATATTTATCAACATCAAATGAAAATTTAAATATTATCCCTTCTTGTATTGAGGGTAATTTTACATCATTCATTATTTTATTTTGAAGGTCAGAGCGCCATTTATTCCATAAGATTACTTCTTCTTCTTCCGTTAATTCTTTTGGCTCGGTATTTTTTTGAACTATTGTATTTTCTTCTTTTACGGAAGGCAGGGTTTGTGTTTTTACTGGAGTTTGAGTTTGTTCTTGTTTTACTGCTTTTGCAGGTGTTGTTGTTTTAACTTCAGATTTTGTTTGTTTTTCAGGGACACTCATTTGCTTTTGTACTGTTGACTGTTTTTGTGAGGAGGTTGTTTTTTGAGGTATTTGTTTTGTTGTTGTTTGCTTTTGTGTAACAGGATTAATTGCAATTTTTACCTGTTCTGATTTTGTTGTTATTTCAGGTTCATCTTTTATTGTTTTTATTTTTTGTTCATACCTGTTTTGAGTTTGAATTGTATTTACCAGAGTTGGAATATTTTTAATTTCTTCTTTTTTTGTTTGTTCTTGTTCGGAGATTTCAAAATCTGAATTATAAACAAATAATTTTTTATGCATATCAGGCTGTTTAACCCCGATAATCAGTGTTAATATAACTAATATTATAATAACTGTAGTTAAAAAAACTCTTTGCAAAATTATCTTTCCATCTTAGCTAATAATTCATTGCCGGTATCAATTTGAAATCTTGTTTTACTAAGCATAAAAGTTTCTGCTATAAGTAATGCGGTTGGAACTAATGCGCCTAAAAAGCTTATTAATATTCCCGTAAAATCTTCGCCCATTTCCTGCATAAAGTATGAAACATTCATTGTAAACTCAATAAATATAATACAAAGCCCTATAACAAAAGAACGGCGCAAATCGATGTTAAGCTGTTGTATTCCCTGTAAGCCGTATATTCTTACTCCATGGGTCATGTAATCGCTAAAACCGTCATTTTTGATAACATTTGAAGCTTGAATTTTTCTGTTGCATAAAAATGCGTTTACAAATATGAAAAATGCAAAAATAATCATAAAAGAGGCAAGAGATAAAAATACGGGGCTGAACTTTAATGTTGATATCCTTATCCAGCCTGCAGCTTCGGGGAAACACATTGCAAGTGTATTAGATACTCCGTATGCCAAAAAGGGTGCCGTTAATATCCCTAAAAATATTTCAAACCCTGATTTTACCTGCAAATTAAATAAAGTATCTTTTAAATTTTTAATGTGTACCTTGCTTAAAGTATTTATATATCTTTCTATCCATTGACGGTATTCTCTTAAAACCAGTTCAAAATCTTCTCTGTATTCGTATTTATTAAGTTCTTTAGATAATTCAACATTATTATACTTATAATATCCGCATCCTATACCTATAATTATGCACATAAGAGTTAAAAATAAAGATATAAATACCGCAAAAAACGGCATTGTTTTAGGGCTTACATAGTATAAAAGATTTATAATATAAACTCCCGAATAAAATAAAACGGAAAAAACAAGCATAAGTTTTTCGCCTATATATGCACTTATCGGGGCTTGTAAGGTTCTGTTTTGAAGCATTAAGAATATTCCCTGCTTAAATACAAGCCCTATTGCATATACAAGGAGCGAAAATACGACTATAAGCTTAATATTTACAGGCATTTGAAGGATATTCCCCGCCTCTTTTAACGGCAGACCCGCAAAATAATTGGAACATCCGAATGCTAATAATATTGAAGCCAATACCAATGCAATATGAAGCAAAATCCCTGTTTTAGAATTCATTGATAATTTATGTGTCAGTTCATTTATGTTGTAATAAACCTCTTTTATTATGGAAGTTCTTGCTTCTTCAATTTCTGCTTTTCGTTTTTCAAGCTTTAATTTTGCCGCAGTATTAACTTTTTCACCGTAAAAATCTTTTAAATCATCTTCCGTAAGCTGTTCTGATGCTACTTTAAATCCGCCCGAGCCTTCATTTATTCTTATTTGAATAAATTCATCGGAATCTTTAACAAGCAGTCTGCAGGTTTTATCCACTTCTATTGTTTGAGGCAAAGGAGCGCCTTTAAACAGAATATTTTTACAGTTAAATTGATTTAAAATTGTACATCTGTTTTTTTTAATATCATATTTAATTGTGAGCATAAAATCAAAACCAAAATTTACGCAAAAATCGTAGCCTTCTTTTGATGAAATATTTACAAGTTCTTTATCTTTAAAGGTTTTTTCGCTGTTTTTGGTGATAACGGAAAATGTCATTTATGTCTCCCTTACAAAAGTTATTAGTAGTTAATAACAACATCAATATTATTTTGAAGAACAACTTCAACGGTAGTAAATGCGGGGATTTCGGCATCAATACCTTTATCTGCGGCAGAAGTAATAAGCGCACCGCCTCCGCCCATTCCTGCACCTATTGCAGCCCCTTGCCAAACATTTTCTGCACCGCCTCCGCCTAAAAGTCCGAATAATGCTCCGACTGCAGCACCGACTAAAGCCGAGGTCGCTACTTTTTGTGCGGTTGAACTTACTATTCCGTCATTTGATACATTGAAATCTATTTGTTTTGTTGTTATATCGTAGGTTTTACCGTCAGGTGTTACTATTTTATTAAATGTTATTCTTACAAAACCGTTTCTCATTGCATATTGTGCATGATGGGCTTTTATTACCTGCCCGTAAAGTATACTTCCCTGAGCAGCTATTATGTGGTTATCTTTTGTTTTCCAATCGCTGTTTAATACACCTATAATGTTATCGCCCTCATTTGCAGTTGCCGTATTGATTGCGTTTTGTAAGTATACATCAAGTGTATCGCCTTTTCCGACTTTGCCTACGTAACCTGAAAGTGTTGTAGATGGCTGTGCTTTAGGAGAATTTGTCGTAACGGTATTTGGTACAGATGCTTTAGGTTCATCAAAACTGTATTTTTTCTTTTCACCTGTAAGGGTTCTTCTTGCTATTTGTGAAAAGTTATTTATCTGAACCGCATTTTCGCTTTCAGAGTATGTATAATCTTGTTTTTTTATATTTTTTATTATTGCTTTATTGAGTTTTTTGCTTGAATTATTTGATTCATAGTAATAAAATAAATTTTTTCCGTCCTGCTGAAATACTATTACCGCATAATCATTGGGGTCATCAACAGGTATTGCCAAGTATGGATTTTTCTTTTCAATTTTATAATCCTTTTCCGAAATAATTCTTTCGGTCTGCGAGGATATTGATGATTTATCCGCATTATAAATGTAATAAAGCTTACTTAATGCAAAACAGGGATTAACGGTAAACATCATATAAATTAAAGTAACAATAAATGCAATATATCTTTTCATAAAAAATGCCCTTTTTTTGGAAGTTCCAACATTATTCATATTATACAATAATACAGAATTTATTCAAAAGTAAACTTAAAAATAGTATGGTTAGGGATGTTTTGACTTATTAAAAGATTTATACCTGAATTGTAAGAAATTTGGGGATAAAATGCACATTAATAAAATACTCTGTTTTATTGTGTTTTTGGCTTTATTTAAAGTTGGATGTGCTTTTGCTGTTGAAGTTGACAGCTATGATGAATTCATAGATACATATAGGTCAGGCCCTAAAGACGGTGAAATAAATCTTGAATGCAATGTGGATATGGATTGTAACTTAGGATGTCCTGCCTGCGACTTAAAAATAGAAGGGAATGATAATACAATAGACGGTAATGGCTGCGGGGGTATTGTGCTTGAACATAACAGAAAGCTTTCCGCCGAGGGTGTTACCATGCAAAATTTTACGGACGGGCATGGCGCTGTCTTAAATAATACCGAAGGCTGCAGTGTAGAAAAATTTAGCGGTAATTTTGTAAATAATTTCTCGGATGGTGAAGGCGGGGTTATTTATAATGAATCCTCCATCATTCAAACAAACGGCAGGTTTGAAAATAATCAATCAAACAATAACGGCGGTGCTATTTGTAATTTGCAAAATGCGGATATCGGCAGTGTATCCGGTGAATTTGACAATAATGTAACTACAAAAAGTACGGGCGGGGCTATTTGTAATTTCGGGAAAATGGGAATTGTTAATGCATATTTTAATTCAAACAGGGCGGATGAAGGGCAGGGCGGTGCTATAGCAAATTACGGCAATATAGATTCCGTTCAAGGCAATTATGAAAATAACAGTTCTTATATTTCAGGCGGTGCGGTTTATAATTCGGGTTCAATAGGCTCACTAAAAGGAAATTTTACGGGAAATTCTACAACGGAAACCGCAGATTTTGTGGGAGGCGGCGCTGTTTTTAATTACGGAAATATTGATAAACTTTCGGGAACATTTAAAAATAATTCTTCAAACGGTATGGGAGGCGCTATCCATAATGCTTACGGTACTATAAATATTGTATCTGATGAAGAAGATGTTATATTTTCGGGTAATAGCGATAGTACAGGTTCTAATGCAATTCATAATGACAGCGGAACAATTAATTTAAATGCCTCAAATAAAAATATTGTTGTAAATGACAAGATTTCAGGCAACAGCTTGTATACCGATGCCGTAATTAATATTAATTCGCCTGAAATATCAGAGGATAATTCAGGGGTGGTTGAATTAAATAATGAGGTTGCGGGTAATACGGTTAATATGTTTTCGGGAACATTAAAAATAGGGCATAACAATGAAACAGGCGGTTACGGGAATTTTACAGATACTGCGGATTTTAACTATTTTGGCGGAACTGTTGACCTTCGTGATGAAGATATTCATAATACCAATTTCGGCAATTTAACTTTGCATAACAATATGGACTTAAAACTTGACGGGAGTTTTGAGGATTTTTTATCGGATACTTTTACGGCAGATTCCTTTATCTCTAACGGCTATAATATTGATATAACGGATATTTTGCTTATGAGTGTGACGGAGGAAAAAAAGTTTACCATCTCGCCTATAGGCGAAAGTATTGATGAAAGTGTTCGGAATTTATTAAAGGAGGCAATAGTATATTCTGCGGGAGATGTTATAAATTCGCCTGTTTACCGCTACAGAACTTATTATGTTCCTTCTGAAGGCTTAATTTATTTTGAGCGGATAGAAAATGATAAATTTAATCCTGCGGTTTTAGCAAGTGCCGTTGCCGCTCAGCTCGGCGGATATTTAACCCAGCTGAACTCATATGAAGAAGCCTTTAGAAGAATGGATATGTATATGCTTTTAACAAAACAGCAAAGACTGAATTTAAAAATGATGAATAAATATGCCTCGTCAGATACAACAACGGTCTTAACTTCCGAGGTTACTCAATATGAAAATAAATGCGGATGGATTAGACCGTATTCTGTTTTAGAAAAAGTTCCGCTAAAAAACGGGCCTAATGTATCAAATGTTGCTTACGGCACATTTGGGGGCTTGGAATCGGATTTAATAGAATTAAAAAGAGGCTGGGATTTAATCTGGGGTCCTTATATAGGTTATAACGGCTCACATCAGGCATATAGAGGGAATGATATCTATCAAAACGGCGGAACTGTCGGCGCTGTAGCTATGGCATATAAGGGAAATTTTTATTCGGGCGCAACCGCTAATATCAGCTCTAACGGGTGCAATGCTTCTACAATGTACGGGAGTGAAAATTTTGCTATGCTTATGACGGGAATTGCCTCAAAAAGCGGTTATAATTGGGAATTAAAAGAGGGCAAATTTATAATTCAGCCTAATTACTTAATGTCTTATACATTTGTTGATACATTCTCTTATAAAAATGCAGCGGGCATAAATATTAATACAAAGCCTTTATTTGCAGTTCAAATAGCTCCCGGGGTTCAATTAATGGGAAATTATAATAACGGCTGGCAGCCATTTGCTAATGCTTATATGGTTTGGAATATCCTTGATAAGGCTGAATTTAAAGCTAATGATGTATCACTCCCCGTATTAAGTGTTAAACCTTTTGTCTTATATGGGGTGGGGGTTAGAAAAGTTATGGGTGAAAGATTTACGGGGTTTTATCAAACCTACGTTACAAACGGAGGAAGAAACGGGGTAGGAATTAATTTCGGCTTAAGGTGGAAAGTCGGAAATTAATCCTCTTTTTTTAATTTGTATTTAAACATTACAAAAATACTTATTATGACTACAATTAAGGCGGAATATTTTGAAATATTATAATCAATATTAAATCCGATTTTTGAATTTAAAATGAAAAATGTTGTTATAAAAATATAAAATAACCCCGGAATTAATGTCATAAAATAGTTTTTCTTATTTTTATATAAGTAAACCGTTGCATATAAAAATGTAGGAACGGCTATTAATTGATTTACAAAGTTAAAGTATCTCCATACAACCGTAAAACTGCCCGCATTGGATTTTGCCCAGAAAATAACGGAAATTATAATAAATGCAATCGGAATAATTATTAATAACCTATTTTTAATTTTTGTTTGATTTAATCCGAAAGCTTCGCCTAAAATCATTCTTAAACCTCTTAATGCCGTATCACCCGAAGTTATCGGCAATACAACAACTGCGATTGTTACAACAAAAGCAAGGAAAGGAAAAACAAATACATCAGCTATACTGTTTATAACATTAACACTTCCTATCAGATTTTGAGGTACAAGG
Organism: Candidatus Gastranaerophilales bacterium; assembly: GCA_947625305.1. Taxonomy (GTDB): domain Bacteria; phylum Cyanobacteriota; class Vampirovibrionia; order Gastranaerophilales; family Gastranaerophilaceae; genus Avigastranaerophilus. Next base: position 18,945 of record CANQNW010000003.1, read on the forward strand.
TTTAAAGAATAAACATGCATAGCTCCTGCTGCCCAAACCATTGCTATTAAAGATTCTATGCACATCATCCCGTAAAAAACCTGCCTGCCTTCTTTTTCGCTTGCTAAGGTTCTTGAAATAATTGTTGACTGGGTAGAATGAAACCCCGACAATAATCCGCAGCTTACCGTCATAAAAAATACGGGTAATATATGAACTTTCATCGGATGTTCGTTTAGATGCGCAAAATTAATATTCTCTAAATTTATTCCGTGAGTAAAAAATCCTATAACAACAAGCCCCGTTCCCGTTAACAGCAAAAGCCCGAAGAAAGGATAAAATCTTCCTATTATCTTATCAATGGGAAATAAAGTAGCTAAAATGTAATAAATCGCTATAACGGAATATATACTTATAATTATCGGATTAGAAAGCGAAAAATCACTTTGATTAAAAAACCTTTCAGCCATTAAATCGCCTGCCGTATAAACAAACACAGAGGCTAAAAGTAAAAGCATTACGGATACAACAACTATAAAAAATCCGTATGAGCCTTTACCCAGATATTTTTTTATGAGTTCGGTTATCTGCGCACCGTCATTTCTTACGGAAAGCATTCCGCTGAAATAATCATGCACCCCGCCCATTAAAATACAGCCTATCGGGATTAACAAAAATGCTACGGGCCCGAATAATATTCCCTGTATTGCACCTAAAATAGGCCCCAGTCCTGCTATATTTAAAAGGTGTATAAGCATATTTTTATTTCGGCTTAACGGAACAAAATCCACACCGTCATTAATTTTTTCGGCAGGTGTTTTTATATCTTCAATTCCAAACTGCTTTTCGGTATATCTTGAATAAAAAATATACCCGATTATTAATATTAAAATTCCAAATATAAAAGTTACCATCAAAAAAATTATACCATATTTTAATAACATTGCCCTGTTTTATTCTGTTATGTTAACATTAAAAAGGAGAAAGTATGTTAAAGAAGAAATTAAATATAAGTTTATTATTAATAACAATTCTTTTTAGCGGAGGTTTTTTCACTTCGCAGGTATTTGCCGATGTATCAAAAGATTTAAAAAATCCTGTAATATCTCAAATTAAAACGACATCAAAGGATATTGAATATAAAAAACAAATTTTAAAAGACTGCGGGAATGCAAGTTACACTCTTGAAAATTTAAGTCCTATAGTCGGGCCTGATGAACTCACTAAATTCATTAAAGCAAATAATAATAACCCTGATATCTATACACCCTCAGAGGAAAACAGAAAAAACGGAAAATTCAGGGCTAATTTTCATATTCATACCACAAATTCCGATGGTTCTTTAACCGTTGAACAACTTTTAAATACGGCATTAGAATATGCAAAAACCCTGCCTGACAATGAATATATGTATATAGCAGTTACTGACCATAATACGGTTTTAGGTTCTCAGGATATTATAAGAGTTCTGCAAAATAACCCCGGAAAATATTCAAGATTAAGAATTGTCCCGGGTATTGAGGTATATACCGAATATACAGGCGATAACTCAGGTAAAAAGAATACAAATATACACGTGCTTACTTGGTGCATAAATCCGTATAACAAATTTTTAGAAAAAGAATTCCATAAAAATGATTTGAATGATAAATGGAATTATATGTCCAAAGATTTTGACGGTGTTATAAAAATGATGAAAGAATACGGCATAGTTGGGGTCGCTCATCCTGCAAGGTATTCTTATGAATTGGGCGATATAAAATATGAATATGCAAAAGAAATGCTTGACAGGTATATTAAGGCGGGTAAATCCGATAAACCTTTATTCATTGAAGGTTATTATCAATCATATCCTGATTATTTTGACGTTCAGAATGATAAAGAATTTCAAAAATACTATAATTACATAAATTCCTATGCGGATAAAACAGGAATTAATAAAACAGGAAGTACAGATACCCACGGAACTACAATATTTCATCATTAATAAAAATGGAAGAAAAACAAAATAATAATAAAAAAATCATTATAATCGGGGCGGGGCCTGCAGGCTTAAGCTGTGCTTATTATTTTCTTAAAAATACGGATTTTAAACCTATTATTCTTGAAGAAAGCCGATATATCGGCGGTATATCTAAAACTATTAATTATAAAGGCAATAGAATTGATTTAGGCGGTCATAGATTTTTTACAAAAAATCCAGATGTAATGAAACTCTGGGAAGAAATTTTTCCCGTTCAAGATGCACCCTCTAAAGATGAAATTCTGATGGAAAAGGATAATACCAATAAAAAATATAACGAAATTCAACCTGTTGCAAATCCCGAAACTAAAGAAGAAGTCTTTTTGAAAAGACACAGAATTTCAAGAATTTATTTTTTAAAAAAGTTTTTCGATTACCCTATAAGCCTTAAGCCTCAAACATTTATAAATATGGGATTTATTAATGTTATTAAAGTCGGGTTCAGTTATTTATATTCCAGTATGTTTAAAAGAAATGAAAACTCGCTTGAAGATTTCTATATAAACAGGTTTGGCAGTAAATTATACGAAATGTTTTTTAAAGATTACACTCAAAAAGTATGGGGAATACATCCTAATCAAATAGCGCCTGATTGGGGAAATCAAAGAGTTAAAGGGATATCAATAATTTCCGTTATAAAAAACAGTCTTTTTAAATTTTTAATAAAAAAAGAAAATGTGGAAACTTCTTTAATTGAAGAATTTATTTATCCTAAACGAGGACCCGGCCAGTTTTATGAAGCTATGGCAGATAAAATTACGCAAATGGGCGGAGAAATTATATTAAACAATAAAGTTATAGGTATTGAATTTAAAGATAATATAATATCTTCCGTAAAAACAGTTGATAGTGAAAATAATGAACACAATTATGAATGTGATGTTTTATTTTCATCAATGCCTGTTAAAGATTTAATTCTTGCATTTAATAAAGAGGTGGAACAATCAATCAGAGATACGGCAATAAATCTTCCTTATCGTGATTTTATAACGGTCGGGCTATTGGTTAAAAAATTTGCAATTAAAAATACATCAAAATACAAAACTTTTGCGGATATTATTCCCGATTGCTGGATATATATTCAGGAACATAATGTAAAAATAGGCAGGCTTCAGATATTTAATAATTGGTCGCCCTATATGGTAAAGGATTTTGAAAATACAGTTTGGCTCGGGCTTGAATATTTCTGCAGTGAAAATGATGAATTATGGAATATGGATGAAGAAAACTTTATAAATATGGCCTCCGGGGAACTTTCTAAGATAGGTTTGATTAATAAATCAGATATTCTTGATTCAACCTTAATTAAAGCAAAAAAAGCTTACCCTGCTTATTTTGGGACTTATAAAAATTTTGATAAGGTCAGAGATTATTTAAATTCAATTAATAACTTATACTGCATAGGAAGAAACGGCCAGCACCGCTATAATAATATGGATCATTCCATTTTAACGGGTATTTACGGAGCAAAATCTTTTATTAACGGAAGTGATAAAATAGAAATTTGGAAGGTTAATACGGAAAATGACTACCACGAAAAAGCTTGAAATATTTGCTTTTATTATATTTTGTATTTTAACAATTTTTTTGACTTGTTTTCATGAACCCTGGTTTGATGAAATGCAGGCTTGGGCTGTTTCTAAAAACACCATATATAATATTTTATTTTTTGCGCCTCATTTTGAGGGTCATCCTCCTATATGGCATTTAATCTTAAAATTATTTTCATCTTTAAATATTAATCCCGAAGTAGGAATTAGAATTCCTAATCTTTTGTTTATGTTTTTAAGTATTTATATTTTGTTATTTAAATCACCTTTTCATAAAATTTATAAAATTCTTTTAATTTTCACCTATTTTATATTTTATCAATATACGATTTTAAGCCGTCCTTATTCTTTATTTTGTTTTGCATTGTTTTTGAGTGCGGTATTATATAAAAACAGAAATCTGGCACCTTTTAAATACATTTTTTCTCTTATACTTTTATGTTTATCAAGCTTTTATGGTATGATTTTGGCTTCAGGTCTTGTTATTGTTTGGTTTATAGAAATTATTAAAAATTATAAAATTAATCGGGAAAAATTTACTAATATATTTAAAGACAATCGATTTTTTGCTTTTATCATCTTTTTTATAGTAAATTTAATTTTAACAATAATTATATTTCCTGATAAAAATGTAGAGCTGCCAAACAGTCAAATTTCAATTAATTATATATTAAAATTTTTATATGCCTTGTTTGGTTTAACTGCAGATGCAACAGTTTATAATTTTTATGATTACTTTACCGATCATATTTTTTATCTTGATTTAACAAATGTATTTAAAAATTATTCTTATGCCCTTCTTGATAATTTAATCTCCTGCTTTAGAAACGGTATTTATATAGGTGCTGTTATAAATATAATTTTAATATTGTATTTTATAAAAATAAAAAAATTTTTAACATTTATAATTCCCTATTCTATGTTTATAATTTTTTCAGGGTTTATATATATTTCTCCACATCATATCGGGCTTTTATTTTTGTTTTTTATTTTTGTCGTTTGGTGTGCATATGAAGATAATAATGTAAATTCAAAAGATTTAATTGTAAAAATTTTTAATATAACAGCATTTATTTGTCTTTGTATACAGATATCCTGGAGCAGTTCCGCTTTTTATTATGAATTATATAATAATTACGGTATCGGAAGAGAAGTAGCTGATTTTATTAAAACTAACAATTTACAAAATTGCAGAATAATGGCTAATTTGTATAAATCTGAACCTATGTGGATAAATCAAAAAACAAACAGAATAGTTATAACTAAAATAAATGGTTATAAACCTGAATATAGTCTTATTTCAATAAAAAAATCAAACGAAAAAATGCTCCCCGTAATAATTAATCAATACTTTAATAAAAATTTATTTTATAATTTTAATATTTTTTATCCGAATATTAATTATTTATTACATAAAGTATATACTCCTGAACAAGAAAATTTTGAAGAAGCCTGGTTAAAAGAACAAGAAATGCCTGATGTTATAATAGGGAAAATATATGTTAAAGATATTTTAGGGGAAAAGATTGATTTAAAACAATATATATTTAAACAAATTGAAAACGGCTACATTTTTAAAAATAAATATCTTTCCATAGATGAAGAAATATATGTAAAAAAAGATTTATTAAAATAATTATTATTTTGAAATAATGAATATAGCTTCTTCTGCCAGCAGATTTGAAAACATATTATACTGAATTCCTTTTCTGATATTGGCTCTTGTAGTGTAGATGCCTTGTAAAATTTTAATATTATGTTTATCTGCAAATTCAAAAAAGTCTTTTATGGTTAACAAATGGATATTTGGAGTATTGTACCATTCAAAGGGAAGTACTCTTGATTTAGGCATATTCCCCGTAAAAAAGAAGTAAAACCTTATTCTCCAATATGCAAAATTAGGGAAACTTACAATACATTTTTTCCCGACTCTCAGCATTTCTTCAAGCACAAAATCAGGATTTACAGCAGATTGCAGTGTTTGATTTAATATAACATAGTCATATGATTTATCACCGAATTGTTTTAAGCCTTCATCAATATCACCCTGAATAACCGATAATCCTTTTTCAAGACAGGAAATAACCTCCTTTTGAGAGATTTCAATCCCGTTCCCTTTTATATTTTTAGTATCCTTTAAGAGCTTTAACAGATAACCATCCCCGCACCCGAGGTCTAAAACTTTAGCGCCTTCATCTATCATTTCGGAAATCAGCGAGTAATTAACGTGTAATCCTTTTGATTTTAAATAGTGGCTATTCATTAATTTCTCCTTGAATATGGGTATTTAAAAAGCTTGATATTATTTTAGATTGAAGGTCATACTCCAGTAAAAACGCATCATGCCCGCAGGACGATTTAATTTCACAGAAAGAAACATCTTTATCGAGTGTCATAAGGGTATTAACTATTTCTTTTGCCTGAGAAGAAGGGAAAAGCCAATCTGAATCAAAAGAAATTACAAGGAATTTAGCTTTTGTGTTTTTAAAAGCATTTTGGAGCGAGCCGTATTTACTTTCCAAGTCAAAATAGTCAACGGCTTTTGTAATATAAAGGTAACTGTTTGCATCAAAACGGTCGACAAAAATCTGTCCTTGGTGCTGAAGATAGCTTTCCACCTGAAAATCAATATCAAAATTGAAGTCATAGTGATCTTTATCTTGAAGTCTTCGCCCGAATTTATTGTACATTGCTTCTTCGCAAAGATAAGTAATATGCCCTATCATACGGGCATTAGATAGCCCCCTGTCAGGTTTTTGCTCTTTATCATAATAGTCGCCATTATTCCAAGCGGGGTCTGAAATAATAGAGTTTCTGCCGACAGCATTAAAGGCAATAGCTTGCGGGGAAAGTCTTGATGTTGTAGCAATAAGTATTGCCGATTTAACATAATCAGGGTATGTAATTGCAAACTGCATTGCCTGCATTCCGCCCATCGAACCGCCTGCAGCAGAGTATAAACTGTTTATCCCGAGGTAATCCAAAATTTTTTTTTGAATTTTAATTGTATCTTCTATGGTAAATACAGGGAAGGTAATTCCGTATGGTTTATTTGTTTCGGGGTTTATACTCGAGGGGCCAGTTGTACCGCTGCATCCGCCAAAAATATTTGTACATACGATAAAATATTTATTGGTATCAAATGCCTTATCAGGGCCTATAAGTTCATCCCACCAGCCCGGTTTTTTATCGTTCTCATTATGATAGCCTGCTGCATGTGCATCACCGGTCAGGGCATGGATTACAAGTATTGCATTATCGCCCGCATCATTCAGTTTTCCGCATGTTTCATATGCAACAGTAACGGGTGAAAACTCAACTCCGCTTTCAAGCTTAATTTTATCTTCAATAGTATAATATTGTGTTTGAACTATTCCTACATTACTCATTTTCTTGATACTTTTATTGCGTTATCTATATCTTCAATAATATCATCAATATTTTCAAGCCCTATTGAAGCTCTCATATAATCATTTGTTATACCCGCTTTGATTTTTTGTTCATCAGAAAGCTGGCGGTGGGTTGTGCCTGCAGGGTAGGTAATAATTGAGCGGACATCCCCAAGATTTGTTGCATGAATAAATAATTTTAAAGCCTCGATAAATTTTGTTCCGTCGCCGTCTACTCCAAATCCGAGCAGTGATGATACACCTTTCGGAAGATATTTTTTTGCAAGAGCATAATCACTGCTGCTTTCAAGCATAGGATATTTTACAAAATTTATATGAGGGTGGCTTTCTAAGTGTTTTGCCAATTTTAAAGCATTTTCGCAATGTCTGTCCATTCTTACATGCAAGGTTTCAAGTCCTATCATTGTAAGATATGCATTAAACGGGCTCATACAACATCCTAAATCCCTGATTAAGTGAGTTCTTGATTTTGCAATAAATGCACCTTCTTTAAAAGTATCTGTATAAATTATTCCGTGATAGCTTTCATCGGGTGTTGTAAGCATTTTAAATTTATCGTTGCACTTCCAGTCAAATTTGCCCGAATCCACAATAACTCCGCCCATTGCATTACCGTGTCCCGATAAATATTTTGTTGTTGAATGAACAACTATATCCGCCCCGAAATCAAAAGGTCTTAATAAATACGGGGTTGCTACGGTATTATCTATTATTAACGGAATACCGTGCTTATGGGCTAATTTGGCAAGATTTTTAATGTCCGCAACTTTTATGCTGGGGTTGCCTATAGATTCCGCATAAATACATTTTGTTTTATCCGTTATTGCTTGTTCATAGTCTTCTAAATTATCAGAATCTATAAATTTAACATTTATCCCCATTTGTTTAAATGTTTTGGCAAACAAATTGTATGTTCCGCCGTATATTTTTGAGGAAGTTACAACTTCATCCCCGCATTCAGCAATATTAAGTATTGCAATTAAAATAGCAGACTGCCCCGAAGATACACATAATGCGCCTACTCCTCCTTCAAGCAGGGCAATCCTTTTTTCTATAATTTCACAAGAAGGGTTTGTTAATCTTGAGTAAATATCGCCTTCTACTTTTAAATCAAATAAATTTACCGCATGTTCTACACTGTCAAAACTGTATGCAGTTGTTGCATATATAGGCATTGATATGGCATGATTTTGTTTTTTTAAATCCGTAAACCCTTGTGTTGCTATTGTTTCAAATCGCATAATGTCCCCCTTTTTTATTATACTACACAAAAGATTTGTTAAACTTTTATTAAATACCAAAACATATATTTGTCTTTACCGGTGGTATATTCATAATTCTTTTTATTTATGATATTTTCAATTATTTTTTTTATAGAGTCCTCATCTAAAATATTCAGTTCATCATTGTTTAAATTTTTGCATAAAATTAATAAATTTTTGTTTTGGTTATTTTCAAAAGTTTTATTAATTAAATCTTCCATAGTTTTTTGAAAATCCGAATTGATAAAATATAAGTCAACTTCAAATGTTTTATTATATTTTAATAACTTATTATAAAATTCCATATATACCCTTAATTCTTCCGTTGTAATAATTTTGGTGTTATTCGGTATTTGGGATAACAAAGTACTTATAGAATTAGTCATTACTGTTCTGTATTTTTCGTTTACTCTTCTGTTAAGATAATTTTCAGGATAGGTTATATAAGGTAAATATTTTAAATTCAATATTAAGAATATTATTACTGATAATATAATCGTTTTAATATAAAAAAACCTTGAATCATCTAACGGGGTAACAATTAATAAAATAAATATTGGTATTGTAAATAATATTAATCTCTCATGAAACGGATAAAATTTAAGGAAAGATGCTACAAGTAGAAAAAATATTATTAAAGCTATTAATATTGCGTATTTTCTGTTATTTTTAAATAAAATTATAAATCCAAAAACCAGAAATAAAATAACCGGAATAAAATAATTATCATTAAATGAATAAATACAAAAATGAAAAAAATTTAATATTATTTTATAAAAAGAACTGAATGATAAATTTAAAAATCCGTTTTTCCATTCCAATGCTTCAATTTCCGCCGAGTAAATATTGCTATATAGAAAAAATAAATAAATATTTGCCAGAATATAACTAGAAAAAACAATTAGAATTTTTTTTGTAATATATTTTTCCTCAATAGTTTTTGCAATAATCACTGCAGGTATTATAAATATGGCAGAAAATGAGAAAATCGGAAGTATAAATGCCGAAATTGAATATATAATCAAGTTTTTCGTGTTTATATTTTTAAAATGCAAATAATCATATATAAATATCAAAAATAAACATACCAAAACATCAGTTGAATAAGGTTTATATTCTTGTGAATAATAAATTAAAACAGGGCAGACAGAGAAAATTAATAGTCCCATTAACACTGGGATTTTTGTTTTAAATAATTTAAGAGAAATAATAGAGAATAAAAAAATGGACATAATGGAAGACATAAAGGGAAGAAGACGAAAACTATAACAGCTGTATCCAAAGATTTTTAATATAATAAATGTAATTACACAAAATAAAGGAGGACATTTTTGATAATTTTCTAAAGGAGAAAATAAATCTGCTATATCGGTTTTAAATAAAGATTGACCTAACAACATTTCATCAAGCCAAAAAGGCATACCTTTCAGATAATATAATTCTCTGAATATTACCCCCCCCCACATACAATTAATACGGCAAAACACCAAAAAATGAGTTTAAATTTATTTTTCATAAAAAAATTATATTTAAAAAATACATAAAAACAATAAGTATACTAAATCAAGAATTTAATATGAGCATAAGGGTTAATTTTTTATGATAAGATAATATTAAAATGTTGGAAACATAATGAAAAAAATTTTTTATATACTCATAATAAATTTAGTCCTTATATTCATATTTTTAGGCTGTTTAGAACTTTATTTATATAATAGTCATAAAAAACATTACCCTGATGTTTCATATAAGATTAAAAAGGTTCATTATAATAATATTTTATCTTTGTACAGGCTTTCTCCTGTTGAAGGAGAATTTTATACTAAAAGACCAATATTATTATTAGGCTGTTCTTATGCTTATGGTCAGGGGTTAAATCGTAATCAAACATTAGGGTTTAAACTCTCTAATATGACAAAAAGACCCGTATATAACTATTCTCTCCCGGGTAAAGGATTACAAAATACTTTATTTTTACTTGAAAATAAAATGTTAGATAAAAATATAAAAAATCCCGAATATATTATATATGTTTTTATGTCTGATCAAATAAGAAGGCTTTATTCTACCGTTTGTTTCCACGATTATAGCGGATTCCCTTTATATAAGCTTGGCAAGGACGGATTAATGCATTTAAAAAAAGATTATTATCCGATGTATAAACAGTTTTATACATATTATTTTTTTAATAATATGTATTATTTTTATAAATATTCTTATAATTTAAAACACCATTCAAAACTTATTTCTGCATATTTTAATTCAATAAATAACGAAATAAAAAAACAATATCCTGATTCTAAATTTATAATATTAATGTACAATGACAGAAAAGATAATTTCGGACTGGATTTATCTTCTTTGGATAATTCTATACAAATAGTGCATACTAATGATTTAACCGATGTAATATTATCTGACATTGATTATCATATTTCGGAAAAGGATTTTCACCCGAGCGAAAAAGCTTGGGATATTATCGTTCCCGAGTTGATAAAAAAGCTTAAATTATAGTTAAGAATAAGCTTTGTAAATATTTTTGTTATTAATGTGTTACAAATGTAAACTTTTTTTTAACATGAGTAAATTTTTTATTCTAAAAATACTTTATATCTATGTGAAGGTATTTAGACTTTAGGTAGGCAGAATTTAATGGTTAGTAAAGCAAGTTTTGAAATTGATAACAATATTATGTTCTCGGGAACTTATCCAAAGAGTTTATCAAATAATTCTAAAGAAGACAAAAGTATATTTCTTTTGGAAGAAAAACTTCAAACTGTTCAAAATGAAGGCGGGACTATATCTGACGGTTGGGATAATTTTAAAGGCTTAATCGGTATTGGAACAAGCAGTGAAAAATGTGAAGAATTTATTAATAAATATAAAAATGGTGAAATCTCTTTTGAAGAAGCCATGGCTGAATTAGATAAATTTGATAAAAAACAAGACAGCAGTTTAAATTTGTTTGCTAATATTGCAACCAGTATTGTTGCACTTGGTGCAGTTGCGGCGGCTACGGTATTAACAGGAGGAGCAGCATTGCCTGTTCTTGCTACCGTTGGGATTGGTGCAGCTGCAGGCGGTGCAACAAAAGTTGCATTTAAGTTAACAGATAGAGCCACAAACGAAGTTAAAGGTGACGCAGTTGATGCTAAGACTATCGCAAAAGATGCTTTGTCAGGGGCTGTAACGGGTGGTATTGCCGTCGCAACTGCAGGTACGAGCGCTAATACATATAAAAACGGTTTTTCTATTGCAGGTCACAGCTTTAAAGGAAGAGCAGCTTGTATGGCTAAATGTACAAGAACAGGTTTAATTACAGGCGCTGTTTCTGGTTCTTCTAATTACTTAATTGATACTGCTTTTGATGAAAATAAAGATTTTAATATAAAAGATTTTACAGGAACTACTGTTGAAAGTACTCTTGTAGGCGGTACTGTCGGCTGTATAATGGGCGGTATTAACGGTACTTTAAGATCGTCAGGTATTTTGCATGCAGCTGACTCCGATGTTGTTGCTAATTCAGCTTGTACTGCTTCATATAAAATTACTAATGACAGAATTCGCAGTATTGCAGGATAATAAATTTACTTCCCCAATTTATAACTAATCATAAAAGGTATTGTTGTATTAACAATACCTTTTATGTTATTAAATTATATTATGATTAACTTTGATTCATTAACTTTAAAATTATTTTTGGAGGAAAATAAAAGTTATTTTATTGGGGCAAAAATACAAAAAATCCAGCAGCCCGGCAGAAATGAACTTATTCTTTTTATAAGAAATAACGGAGTTAGCCGTAAATTTTATATAAATTTTAATCCTGCTCTTTATCATCTTTGTTTTATGTCGGAGGAAAATGAGAAAAAAAGAAATCTTTCCGTGCCAAAATCAGCTCCGATGTTTTGTATGCTTTTAAGAAAATATATTTTAAATGCCAAAATTATTAAAGTTGATGTTCCTAAATACGAAAGAATATTTGAAATTTATTTTGAATACCATGATGAACTAAATGAAAAATCTGTATTATGTCTTGCAATAGAACTTATGGGAAAATACAGCAATGTTATTTTATATAATTATGATACAAATGTAATTATAGGCTGTGCGCATAATGTAAGTTCCGAAAAAAGTAAGGATAGAGAGCTCTCGGGGCTTTTACCTTATACATATCCTAAAAAACAAAGAAAAATAAACATATTAAAGACATCTTTTGAGGATTTTAAAAATAATATTGTTTCAGAAAATTATGCAGATGAAATTTCTCAAAAATATTACTACATTACAAAATGTATTGTTAATCAAATAATTGACAACCTGAACAATTTTTCAATTTTAAATTTATACAATGCTTTACGGGATTTTATTTCATTAAATGCAGTTGAGCCTTGTATTAAAGATGATTTTTTATATTATTCGGTTAAAAAATATAACGGTTATACCCTTTCTGGCAGTATTAACGAGATGATTGATAACTATTTTTCTTATCATCAAATGAACTATTTAATTGAAAATATTCGTTCAAAAGTTAATAAAGTTATTGAAAATAATCTTAAAAAACTAAGGGCGCTTGAAGAAAATCAGCTGTTTCAAATAAAAAAGCTTGATAAAGCTGAGGAATATAAAACCAAGGCAGATGTACTTATGGCAAATTCTTATTTCCTTAAAACCTGCCCCCAAGTTGTAACTTTAAAAGATTTTGAAAATAATGATTTATTGATTGAATTAGAGGAAAATCTTTCCGTTATTGATAATGCGAATAAATACTATAAAATGTATAAAAAAGCTAAATCAGCATATGAGCATGCTAATAACTTAATTCAAGAAACAAGAAAACAAATCTTATATTTTGATGAAATAAAATTTTATACGGCAAAAACTGATTCCATTGTGGACTTAGAAGATATATATAATGAAATTTGCAATAATAAAAATAATCCCGAAAAATCCCAAGAAAAAATTGATTTTATTGATTTAGACGGCTATAAAATTTATATCGGAAAAAACAAAAAACAAAATGATTATATTTTATCAAAACTGTCTTCAGCTGAAGATTTATGGTTTCATCCTTTAAATGCACCGGGAGCGCATGTTGTTATTAAAATCGATAAAACAAAAGAACAAGTTCCAAGTAATGTTATTTTAAAAGCAGCTCAATTAACAAAAGAATTTTCCTTACAAAAAGATAATTCTAAAACTTCCGTTATATATACAAAAAGAAAATATGTTAAAAAAGCAAACAATAAATTAGCTTTTGTTACTTATAAAAATGAAGTTGAAATTATTGTATAAATTCGCCGAATATATTCTTTGCTTTTTCATCTTTTAATATAAAGTCAGAATAATTATAATGATTATTATTCATACCTTCTTTCAGCATATTTTCTTCTTTAACTTTTTTCTTAGTTAAAAGCGAATTTATTGCCGGAAGTCCAAATCCAAGAATTATCGGAATAAATAAACATATTACAGCGGCTGATATTTGTGCATTAATGGTTTTTATTTTTTTAATCCAAGGATTATTTCTTGATTCAAATAATTGCATAATTTTTTTAACTGCTTCAGAATCTTTAGCATTACTAAGAACACTTCTAATTTCTTCGTTAGAAGCAGTTTCTAATGTTCTATTGCTTCCTTTAAGAAGTTCATTTAATAATTTTTCTGATTCCTTATCTAAACTGAATAATTTGCTTAAATTACCTTTATTTTGAGTAATGAAATCGCAGAACCCTTCTATTCCGTTTTTATAATTATGGATATTGCTGTATGTATTAACAATTTGCGGGGTATTTAAAAGTCTTACCCCTTTAATAGGTCTTATATAGTCAAATTTTTTCAAATTTTGAGGTTTACGGGCAAAAACAAGACCTGTTTTACTTTCAGTTGCAATAGAAAATAATTTTCTAAAAATTTTTTCACCGAAACACATTACTACACAGGTAATTAAATCTCTTCTTAAGATTTCGGTTTTATCGTATTTATCTTTTGCCTGACGAGTTCTCGGCCATAATATACCTAAACCCATTATTCCAAGTAATAAAGGAAATGTAACATTACATCCTTCAAATTCAAAGGCATTTAATATTTTGTTTTTTAATCCCGTTGCGGAACCGGTAGTTAATTTTTCCGCTAAAGTTTCTATAGAACCGAATGAAGGAGAGTTTTGTTTCCCTTTACCAAATGAAGGATTAGCTTTTTTAGATTTTTTATCTGTTTCCTCTTTTGGTGCCGAAGGTTCTTCTTTAACTAAACCTTTTAACCCGGCATTACCTTTGCCTTCTGCCTTATTATACAATTTCGGGATTATTTGCAGGAACCCTATAACTAATCCGTACATTAAGAAGTTTAATGCAACTCTGCCTACTATCCTATTATTCACTTTTTCTTTAATAAACTTTGTTAAATCACCGATTATATCAGTAGAATTTGTTTTTTTGATGTTATCAAGCTGTGTTTTTGCTTTTTCAATTACATCATCCGCATAAGTTTGCATAAAGTTCATTATATCTTTATTTGATGCTTGTGTACCTTTTATTGTTGACTGCAGAAAATCGGTATGAGCTATATCATCGGCATATTGTTTTGTTATATCGGCAATTTCATATGCAATATCTTGTACAACATCATTTTTTACAGAACTCGTTGCTTTACCGAATAATTTAGTACTTTTTTCCGATAAAGCTTTAAGTCCGTTAACTTCTTGTGCTGTATTTATTACTTTTTGGGCATTTGAACCCGAAACGGAATCAAAAAATCTTTTTGCAAAATCTTTAGCTTTATCTGCTGTTTCCTTTGAAACAGAATCTTCATGTTTTGCATTTTTTATCATTTCTTCAAATACTTTTGTGAAGAAATCTTTTGAAGTTAATGCAGCATTAGAACTGTTAAGCGGATTTTCGGCATGTATCTCGCCGAAACTTTTCATTATCATTCTTGGGATTTCTGCTGATTTATTAACTGTTTTCTTTGCAGCGGTTAAACATCCTAAAGGAATTAAGAACATGCTCGGGCCTGTCATCATTTCCCTTGTAAGTTCTTTTAGTGCAAATTTTTTGTTTGTCTGTCCGTGATTTTCTTTTTTATTACGCATTAATCCCATTACAGGTCTTGGAATATTTGTTCCAATCATATCCTGCAATGTAAAAGATACGAATAAACCGCCTGTTTCAATCTTGTTTGTAATCCATAATGCAAAGCGGGTAAGTTGTTCCGGGATAAATGAAAATAAGCCGGCGCCTCCGCTTTTAAACGAAGGAGCATGGTTCATCTTGTATGATAAACTGTTTTGTTTGCCATTATTAATGTTTCTTCTGCTATCTACTTCCCTTTTATGTATATTAACGGGAATGTTTGTATTGATTTTGTTGACTTGCATAATTTATATAAATTATTAACTTACTTTCTTACCTTTCTTTTAAAGGTCTATTAATAAAAAAATTTGCGTATTTTTCCCTAATTTTTCATATTTTTTTACAAAAGTTTAATAAGTGTATTTAGTATACTTAATTTTTATTTTTTCTTCAAGTCTGAAACCTTATTATTATTAAATTTGCTTTACATTTACTCTTTATTATGGAAGAAAAATTCATTCAAGGTAATAATATTATTGATGTCTCTTTTACTAATTTTTCTTCCTTAATTGTATTAAGGAAGTTTTTTTATGCTATAAAATACTTGACTTAGAGTAACTCTAAGGTCATAAAATAAACTTGTTAAAATATAGGAGAATTATGATTTTAGACAGAGTTTCAACGAAAGAACTTTATAACCGCTATTATTTAACGAAAAAACTGATAGCTGAAGATATTGAAAAAACTTGAAATCTTTGTAATGTATAATTTGGAGGATAAAATATGTATACCGTAAAAGAAGTTGCAAAAAAGATGGAGGTCTGTGAGCATACAATCAGGTTTTGGGCAAAAAGCGGTTTTTTCCCGTTTGTTAAACGGAATTCCAATAATATAAGACAGTTTGAAGAAAGTGATTTGGAGTGGGTAAGAATTGTTAAATGCTTAAGAGGTGTCGGTATTGATAATAAATCAATAAAAAAATATATTGAACTTTGTATAAAAGGGGATTCCACCATTAAAGAAAGATATGATATTATAAAAAAAACAAGAGAAAAAGCTCAAAAACAAATGAAGGAACTTAAAAAACAATTTGAGCTTTTGGATTTTAAAGAAAACTATTATAATGAGCTTATAAAAAATAACTCAAAAGATACTTGGAATCCGATGAATAAAATTTAATCACACCTTCGGCTTATCGTAAAAATTTACTCGGACAAAATAAAAGGAGATATTATGAAAGTATTATTATTAAACGGTTCACCCCATGAAAAAGGAAATACATATTTATCATTAGAAGAAATTGCAAAAACATTAAAAGAAGAAGGAATTGATTTTGAGATATTTTATATAGGAAAAGACCCCATTGCATCATGCGTGGGATGCGGGGCTTGCTCCAAACTTCAAAGGTGCGTATTTGATAAAGATAAAGTTAATGAATTTGTAAATAAAATGGCGGAGGCTGATGCTCTTATTGTCGGTTCACCCGTACATTATGCGGGAGCAACAGGGGCAGTAACGGCATTTTTAGGCAGAGCCTTTTTCTCCGGCTGGCGCTCGGGTAAAAATGTATTCAGGCTTAAGCCTGCTGCTGCGGTCGCAGTAGCAAGAAGAGCAGGCACAAGCTCTACTTTAGACCAATTAAATAAATATTTTGGAATATCTCAAATGCCTGTTATCTCGGGCAGATATTGGAACGATGTCCATGGGCAGACCCAAGGCGAAGTTAATCAGGATTTAGAGGGCTTGCAAAATTTAAGATTTCTTGCAAGAAATATGGCTTATTTCTTAAAGTGTAAAGAAGCAGGGCATAATGCAGGTATTTTACCTCCTAAAGAAGAAGATATTACTTTTACTAATTTTGTAAGAAATTAACAATTTTATAATTGATATAAAAAGCAAGCTATATTCAGCTTGCTTTTTTTAACATTTAGTTTATAATGTTTCTATCAATAGAAACAAAAATCATGGAAAACATAAAAGAAATTGCAAATTTAATAATAAAAAATGGGAATGAAAAAGAGACGGTAAAACTTTTTCAGGAAATTTTTACTCCGGATGAAATATCCGTTATATCTAAACGATGGCGTATTTTAAGTATGTTAGCCAAAGGAGAAACCCAGCGTAAGATTGCAGAAAAACTGAATGTAAGTTTATGTAAGATTACGAGAGGTTCTAAAATACTTAAAAATAAAAAGTCAGTAGTTTACAGATATTTTATGAAGGAGAATAACGATGAAATTAACAATAATGCCTGATAAGGACGGATTTTATGGTGCATACGGCGGACAATATATTCCTCAAGAACTAAAAGAAGAATTTAACAGAATAGAAAAAGCATTTTTAGAAGCAAAAAATGATAGTGAGTTTAATAAAGAACTTAATTACCTGTTGAAAAATTATGTAGGCAGACCAAGCCCTGTATATTTTGCAAAAAATTTATCAAAAAAATACGGGAATAATATATATTTAAAGCGGGAAGATTTAAATCACACGGGCGCACATAAGATTAATCATTGTTTAGGAGAGGTTCTTCTTGCAAAGAGAATGGGCAAGAAAAAAGTAATAGCGGAAACGGGAGCCGGGCAGCACGGTGTAGCACTGGCTACGGCAGCTGCGCTATTAGGACTTGAGTGTGATATTTATATGGGCGAAGTTGATGTTATCAAAGAAAAACCAAATGTAGACAGAATGCGGATATTAAAAGCAAATATAATAACGGTTAAAAGCGGTGCAAGAACTTTAAAAGAGGCTGTTGATGAAGCATTTATTGCATATATGAAGGATTATAAAAATACAATGTATGCAATAGGTTCTGTTGTAGGCCCGCATCCTTTTCCTATGATAGTAGAGTATTTTCAATCAATAGTAGGCAGGGAAGCCAGTGAACAATTTATGAAACAAACCGGAGTTTTGCCGAATATGGTGCTTGCCTGTGTTGGAGGCGGGTCTAATTCTATAGGGTTATTTAACGGTTTTTTAGAGGATAATGAAGTTGAAATTTATGGTGTTGAACCTTTGGGAAAAGGTGAAAAAGCAGGACAGAATGCAGCAAGCATTACCTACGGAAAAGACGGAATACTTCATGGGTTTAAGTGTAAACTTTTGCAGGATGCTAATGGTAATGTATTAAATGCTTACAGTGTCGCTAGCGGACTGGATTACCCCGGGGTAGGCCCTAAGCATTGTTATCTTAATGAAATTAAACGGGTAAAATATGTTACGGTTAATGATATTGAGGCCGTTAATGCCTTTTATGAGCTTTCGGAAACGGAAGGAATTATTCCCGCACTTGAAAGTTCACATGCACTAGCTTATGCAATTAAACTGTCAGAAAAAGTAAAAAATAAAAATATACTGGTAAATCTTTCAGGCAGAGGGGATAAAGACTTGACTTTTATTTTGGATAACTTTCCAAAAATAAATAAGGATTTTCATTCTTAAGGTTTATATAATAATTTTTTTTCGGCAGAAGGAAGCTTATCTATATATAATATTTCTTCAGTTTCCTTTTGTTTTTCTACATTATCATCGAAATTAATATATTCTTCTACATAACTCTTATTATTATTTATATAGTTTATTATAAGTTGTCTTTGAGATTTTAAAACTTCTTCTGCATTATCTTTTGTAACATATTGAACAAGATTGGAATTACATTTATGATATATAAGGCAATCAACAACTTTAACGGTAAATATATCGGGATTAGGATGCATAACATCCGCAAAATAAAGCCTTACAGGTTTTTTGGTATATTCATTAACAAAAGCCATATCATAATATGAAACAATATCTGCAATTCCTCTTTTATAGTTTTCAAAATGCTTATAATAATTGTCTTTTTTATATATATGAGATAAATATAGCGCATTTGTCGGCGGAATAAAGTAAATTGTATTTATTTTATATTCTTTAGCTAAGTTGTTAATTTTTTTTAAAATTGCAAGATTATCAAATTCACAAAATTCCCAATAATAATATTTAATTTTTCTATTATAATGAAATTGAGGCCCTTCTTCAATTGGTTCCCCTTCTTTTTCCATTATCCTGTTTTTTAATTTTTCAAATGAGTCCATAACAGAACTTATTGAAAAATAAACACGGAAAATATCATACAATTTATTTGTAGGATTTTTTGGTAATGTATATTTGCTATAGCAATTTACATAAGTATTAAATTCTAAAGATATAATTATTGTTTTAGTTTCGGGATGAAGTTCCAAAAAGTGTTTTAATAAATTATATTGTTCAAAAGGTGAAATACCGGGTGTATTTATCATAAATATTTTTTTCTTTGTATACTCTTCAAAAATATAAGGCACCATTGAACTGTTTCCGCAAGAAGCGCACATATAGATATAATCATATTTGTATTTTGCCGTAAGATTAATAAAGGTATATAAAAAATCCCTGTCATAATCACTTACATCTCTTTTATATTCCATTATTTCCAAAGAATACGGGTCAACTTTTTTATTAAATATGAAAATAAAAACTCCCAAAATTATTACTACAACTATAAAACAAATTATATTAAATGTTTTTTTCATTTAGGCTCCTTTAAAAAATAAAATATAGAAATTCCGAAGATTTTGTTATAAATAATGCGCTGAATAAAAACAAAACAGCCAAAATTATAGTATAAAAAGTATTATTCTTGTTTGCAAAAATTATTGCTAATTCGTTTGAATTTTTACTTATAAATACCAGATAAAAACAAACTATAAGCAATAATATATTTAGTTTTAAATTATATATATCACTAAAAAATATAAGATTACAACCGTTTATAACAATCGGTTTAAATACGGGAGTAATTCCGACCATAGATTTTAATACGGTAAAAGTCTTTGAAAAATTATCTATACTGATAAAAGGAGTTAAAAAAATAAGTGTTATAAAGGTAATAAAAATTGAAATAACTTTAGGTAATTTAAAATTATATTTCATTAAGATTTTATTTATACAAACCAGAACACCGTTTAATAAACCATAAACAACATTAACGGGATTACTTCCTTTCCATAGTCCGTATATAAAGAAAACTATCATAATATTAAAGCATGTTGCGGTAATATTTTTAGCTCCCTTTTCCAGCGGATAATATATATAATCTTTTAAAAATCTTACTAATGTCATATTCCATCTTGACCAGTAATCAATTATACTTTGTGATTTATAAGGGGAATTAAAGTTCCAAGGCAGACTTATGTTAAATAAAAATGCAGAACCTAATGCCATGTCACAATAACCCGAAAAATCAAAATATCCTTGTAAAACTTTGGAAATTCCAAAAAACCATGAAGTATAAAAATCTGTGTACATATTGTACCTGTATACATTGTCTATAAACGTGGAAAATCCGTCTGCGAGAACGGTTTTTTTAAGTAAACCGACCGTAATTAAAAAAATACCTATAAATATATTCTCCTGATTTATTATTCGTTTAGCTTTGTCATTGAATTGCGGAATCATTTCCTGATGTCTTACAATCGGGCCGGCAACTAACTGAGGGAAAAAAGAAACAAATAGTGCATAATCAATAATATTATAATGCTTTACCTCCCCTTTGTAACAATCTATTAAATATGAAATCTGCTGTAAGGTAAAAAAGCTTATACCAAGCGGCATTATATATTCCATTGCATTAAAGGGTTGATGAACAAGATTTGTATATATTTCATATAAAAATACAAAATACTTAAACCCTGTTAATATAGCTATATTTACTATTAGTCCCAGAATAAGGATTATTTTTTTTACGGTTTCTTTCAGATTAAATTTAAATAAATAACTTATAAAATAATTTAAAAGTATAGAAACTATCAATATATAAACATACTCGATTTTATATGAACCGTAAAAATATAATGAAGAAACAAGTAAGAATATTGTAGCAATTGTATATAATTTAAACTTATTTAAAAGAAAATATAATATAAAAACTATAGGAAGAAATAATAATAAATATTCAACAGAGTTAAACAGCATTATTTCTCCTTATTGCAATATTTGCATCTTCTGTTTTTACATTTTTAATTTTTTCGGCAGTTTCTTTATTTTCACTTATATATTTTTTCAGTTCTTCCGTGTCTTTCTTTAGGTAATTTTCAATATTGTCTTTATTTAAAAGAGTTCCCTGTTTTTTATCATCTGCCAATAAATCATTAACAATTAAGTTATTATAGGTATTAGACGGATGAATGTTATCAACAAAATTAAAATTATTTTCATCTAAGGCTGTTGTGTTATATTCATTTGCAAAAGAATAGTCATAAAACGGAGTAATTTCTGCTAATTTCCTTTTAAGTTCCTGATTAGAATTCCACATTCCTTTTTCATAAATATGAATTTTTTTGGTTATATGAATTGGGGAATAATAAATTACAAGTTCAATGTTGTTTTCATCGGCATATTGTTTAATGTCTTTAACTGTTTTCAATGAATCAAAATTAAATTCGGTATCGTAGTGTTTTTTTGCAATTTCTCTATATGGATAAACATATATAATATCCTGTCCTTTATTTTTAACTGAATCTCTTATGGTTTCAACACTGAATTTTGTAGTGTTGTAAGAAAAAAATAAATTGATAAAATCTTGAAAATTAAAGAATTTGTCTGTTAATTGAGGCAGGGTATCGTTAACTTCATTATTTTTATCATTCCAAAAATCATCATAAAACATTCCCCAATAAATTTTTTTTATATTCGGAGCCAGTGTATGAATAGATTTTATTACTTCTGATATTTCATATACTTTTGCCATGGGGATAGTAAAAAATACTACATTATCAAGCCCTGAACCATAATGGGAAAGCAGGCAATTCCCCGTAAATGCAATATCTTTATTTTTACTGTTTAATTTTATATCAGAATATATAATAGTCCTTTTGTTAGAATATTTATGTGTTTTTACGTTATTTAATCCTGTTACGGCAGAATCTCTAAAAATATAATAAGGATCTACAAAAAAATTAAACAATGCAATACTTAATATTAACCCTACTAATATAATTACAAATAAAATGTCATTATGTGGATTTTTGCCGTTTTTTTTCGTCAAGATATTACTTCCCGATTTGTATAATTTTTACTTTACTATTTGTTTTTATCATAATATCATAAAAATAAATAACACAGGGTTAAGTTATAGATATGAAATATAAATCATTATTTGATGTATGGAAACAAAGTTGTAAAAAGTATGATAGTTTAGTTGCTTTTTCTGATAATAAAGAAACAATTCAAATTACTTATAAAGAAGCTTTTAGAAAATTATGTTATATTACTGAAATATTTCAGAAACTTAATTTAACCAGATATGACCATGTCTGTTTATTTGCCTCTAATTCACCTTATTGGCTCATAATAGAACAGGCAATAATTACACTTGGTGCTGTATGTGTGTCTAAAACCTCTGAAATAGATATAAAAGAATTGGACTATGTATATAATAACAGCGATTCTATAGCTTTAATAACCGATAAAAAAGAGATAATCAGTCATTTCGTTGAATCTGAGGATTTCAAGAAAAAGGTTAAATTTGTAATTTACATAGGAAATGGTGAATACAATAGTGTAAATGATTTTAAAATATATAATTTATATGACATTCTAAAAGGATTAACGGATGAAACTCCTATTAAAACGGATTGGAAAGAAGAACCTTTTGACATCGCATATATAAATTATACTTCAGGTACCTCCTCCTTTCCAAAGGGCGCTATGCTCCCTAATATCGGCATGTCTTATGTCGTGGAGGAACTTCAAAAATTCAATGATATAAAAGAAGGTAAAACCTTTGTAGTAACCTTTCCGCTATCAAGTGCAGGCGGTAAAAGCTTTAATTTATTGTGTTTTTCTCAAGGCTGCAGGGTTATGTATACACCATACAAAGAATTTTATGAAGTCATTGATAAATATAAGCCAGAATACCTGCATTGCGCTCCTAAAATTATGCAAACCATGCACGAAAAATTAATGACGGCGGTAAAAAATAAAGGGGTATATTTTCAACATATTTATAATACGGCATTTTTTATTTCTAAGTTTATTCAAAGCGCAGAAAGAAGATGCTATATATGTACAAAAATACTCAAACCCATAAAAAAACTGCTTGATGAAAAAATATACAAACAAATCAGAAATACTCTTTTAACCGATGAAACAACGGTATTTGTGGGTTCCGCTCACTTGGCAAAACCGTTAGAAGATTATTTTGATATAATCGGAATTCCGCTCATCCAGCATTACGGGTTAACTGAAACAACAGGGCTAGCTGTCAGCAACACTCTTGAAAGTCAGAAAAAACACCCATATACTGTAGGCATTGCATTTGAAGGTACTACAATAAGAATTATTGACCCTGAAACGCATAAAGAAATGCCCATAGGAAAGGTCGGTTTAATTACTTTGGGCGGAATTGAAATATTAAAAGAGTATTATAAAAACGAAGAAGCTACTAAAAAAGCCATACTTGAAGAACATTTTCTAAACACCGGAGATTTGGGATACGTTGATAAAGAGGGTTATCTTGTTGTTTTATCAAGGTATGACGATGTTATAGTAATGTCAAACGGATATAATATTTATACTCCTTTACTGGAAAATGAAGCTAAAGATTCTGAATATGTCAACCAGATTGCAATAGCAGGACACGGCAAACCCTATTTAACGGCTGTTATTGTTTTGAATAAAGATGAATATCAATCCTGGTGTATAAAAAACTCTTTAAATGGAATTGACGCAAACAAAAATGATAAGTTTAAAACATTTCTTATAGAAAATTTAAACGAAAAAATAAAAAGAAAAAATGACTGGAAATATTACGAAAAACTTAAAAAAGTTTATTTTATAAATGACCAGTTCACCGTTGAAAACGGGCTTTTGACAAGTACATTAAAAGTTAAATATCAAAAAGTAATAAGTAAATACACAAAAGAAATTGAAAAATTATACGAGGAGAAATAAGTGGCAAGAGGCAAAAGCAGTACAATAGAGATTTTATCCCCGGGGAAAAATTTAGAATATGCAAAACAAGCAATAAGGTGCGGGGCAGACTCAATCTATATAGGCGCTCCGAAATTTTCACTGCGCCATGAGCAGGGCAATACAATGGAAGATATTAGAGCACTTGTTGAATATGCTCATAAATACTGGGTTAAAATATATATTCCTCTTAACTGTTTATTGTTTACGGATGACGATATTAAACTTGCAAAACAAATGATAAATGAGTTCTATGAAATGGGAATAGACGGGCTTATTGTTCAGGATATAGGAATACTTGAACTTGATCTGCCTCCGATACCGATTATATTAAGCACAAATGCAATGTGCTTTAAAAAAGAAGATGCACAGTTTTTTGAAAAATGCGGAGTAACAAGGATAGTTCTTCCCCGTGAACTTACTTTTGAAGAAATTAAAGATATAACGGATAATTCAAATATTGAAATAGAAACCTTCTGTTACGGATTTTTATGCGTGGGTTACAGCGGAAATTGTTATTTGTCTTATGTTGAAAACCTAAAAAAGACACAATCTTCGGATAAGGCGCATTATTTAGCTTCAAACCACGGTGTTTGCCCTGAAAGATGTATGGGGAATTGGACTTTAAAAGACAATAACGGCAACATAATCAGAGAAAACGACAGATTGTTTAATTTAAGATTTTTAAGTCTTGATAAAGAAATTGAAAGGCTTGTTGATATAGGAGTTGACTCCTTTAAAATCGCAGGCAGGGAAAAAGATTTAAAACACGTTAAAAATTCTACCGCAATATTTTCACAAATCGCAGATAAACTTGTCAAAGAAAAAGGACTTAAAAGAATTTCATCGGGCAGAACAATTTTAGGTTTTGAACCCGATTTATCCAAAAACTTTAATAAAGGTTTCACAGACTTTTTCTTTAACGGCAGAAAAAAGGAGATGTATTCTAAGTATCATCTTGTAGGTACTTTTGCAGGGATTGTTGAAGATTTTAAAGACAATTCTTTTAAACTTAAAAACGGGTTAGAACTTAATATCGGCGATAAATTAAGATATCAAAAAGACAATAAACAGGTTCAAACAATTGCAATAACCGATATTAAAAACGGAAGATACTTTGCTGACGGAATAAATGACGACATAACGGGGCTTGAATTATACAGATATATTGATGTAAAAGGATTTAAAGAAGTTGAAAATTCCGTTAACTACCGTGTTATTTCGGTTGAACTTAATTTTAATGAGCAAAACGGCAAATATAAGGTTATAGCGGTTGATGAAGATAATAATAAGATTGAAACAATCGTTCTTAAAGGAAATACTAAATATAGTGCCGAGGAACTTCAAAAAAATCTGTATAAGCTTGATATTGATTGCGAGTTTGCAGTTGATAATGTAAAAGCCCAATCAGATGTTATGCTTGATAACATTGAAGAGATTAAAGAAAATATTTTTGCACTTTTAAGAAATGAAAGAGCCAAAAATAGACCCATAAGAAGAGTTCAAATAGAAAAAAACAATCATCCGTATTACAAAAAAGAACTCACATATCTTGCAAACGTAACAAATAATATGACCAAAGCTTTTTATGAAAGACACGGAGTTGAAAAAATAGAAGCAGGACTTGAAACAGGTATTCCTCTTGAAGGTAAAAGAGTATTTTCTTCAAGATACTGTTTAAGAAATGAACTTGGCATTTGCTCAAAAACAAATCCGCAAAACCTTCCGCCTTTACCGTGGCACTTGGAACAATTAGAAAACGGAAATAAATTTAAGGTTGAGTTTGACTGCGCAAAATGCTCTATGTATTTATACTGCGAGGATGAGGAAAAACATTAATGATTACATTCTTTATAGGCTTATTTATATTACTTATCGGTTATTTAACTT
Source organism: Candidatus Gastranaerophilales bacterium (assembly GCA_947625305.1). Taxonomy (GTDB): domain Bacteria; phylum Cyanobacteriota; class Vampirovibrionia; order Gastranaerophilales; family Gastranaerophilaceae; genus Avigastranaerophilus. Next base: position 45,120 of record CANQNW010000003.1, read on the forward strand.
ATTCAAAATATATAGAAAGACAATTTTCGCCTGATGAAAGGAGTGTGCCTTCTAAGGATTTATATAACGGTGTTGATTATGTTCCCCTGCCTTCTTGGCGCAATCAGCTTATTAATCTTTTAAATATAGCAGGCATGGGGCCTATTTTATCAGCACTCCAAGGTGTTGTATTCGGTCCGATATTTTTTCTTATCGTTCCTATCGGATGTATTTTAATGGGATGTGTTCACGATTATTTCAGCGGAATGATTTCAATCAGAAATAAAGGTTATCAAATAACTCAAATTACAAAAAAATACTTTGGCAAAACCTTCTTTAATACTTTTACCGTTATAGTTTCAATAATGTCGATATTGTGGATAACAGTATTTATATATTCAGCAGGTGATTTATATCTGGGTAAAATACTTAATGAAACAGATTTTACGTTTCATAACCCCGTTGCCGTGGTTACATATATTATTGTCGGAATATACTTCTTTGTTGCTGCATTATTTCCTATAAATAAATTAATGGCAAAAATATATCCGTTTATAGGGCTTTTGTTTGTTATAGGTTCAATTTTGCTTTTAATAGGTTATGTATCAAAAGGCTTGAGCCTTCCTGAATTTGATATTCATCATCTTAATTGGCATTATAAGAATTTACCTTTAATACCGTTTTTCTTTATGACAGTTAGCTGCGGGCTGTTATCGGGGTCACACGCAACACAAACCGCAATTGTTGCAAGAACAATGAAAAACGAATATGAAGGCAGAAAAGTATTTTTTAAAACAATGTGTTTTGAAAGTTTAATAGTTATGATTTGGGCGGCAGGTGCTTTATATGTTTATCATAACGGTCTTGTGGATGAGAGTATGTTTGGTACGGTAAATATTGTAAATGTAGTAGCTAAACAATTTACCCCGTTTAATCTTTCTTTGGTTGTAGTTGCTGCAGTATTATGCCTGCCTTTAACTTCAGGAGATACTGCACTTCGCTCGCTAAGAATGGTTGTTGCCGATGCTCTTGATTTAGACCAAAAACCCATTCAAAACAGGCTTGTTATTATTGTTCCCGCTATGCTTGGTGTTTTCTTATGCTTATTTTATGCTAAAGCCTATCAAGATCAATTTGCGGCACTTTGGCAGTATGTAATGTTATTTAACCAGTTACTTGTTATTCCGACCTTCTTAATAGCAACAATTATTTTATATAAAAATAAAAAGAACTTCTTGTTAACTTTAATTCCCGGGTTATTCTACATATTTATAATTTCATCATTTATATTTAATGCTAAAATAGGCTTGAATTTAAGCCTTCCTATCGCAGAGGTGCTTGGAATTATTGTTATGATTATAAGTCTTTATGCTATTATAAAAAGGTGCCGAAAAGAATAGTTATAGAGAGGGAAAATGCTTTTTAATTCACTGGAATTTCTTTTTATATTTTTACCGATTGTTTTTGCAGTATATTTTCTCTTAAGTAAAACAAAATTAATTAAATTCTCTAATTTATGGCTTTTAATCGCATCATTATATTTTTATGCTTATTATAAAATTGAATATCTTCCTTTAATAATAATTTCAATTTTATTTAACTATACAATGGGATATTTTATTCAAAAAGATTTTTCGCAAAGGATAAAAAAACTTCTGCTTATATTTGCGGTTGTCGGGAACTTAAGCTTGTTATGTTATTACAAGTATTTTAATTTTGTGCTGGAAACAATAAACAGCTTTAATTTTACTCATTTTGACACAATGAAAATCTTACTGCCTTTAGGAATAAGCTTTTTTACCTTCCAGCAAATTTCATACATAACAGATACTTATAAAGGAGAGGCAAAACAAACTAATATAATAGATTATTCATTGTTTGTATCGTTTTTCCCGCAGTTAATAGCAGGGCCTATCTGTATGTATAAGGAGTTAATACCCCAATTTCAAGATATCGCAAAAAAAGTTATTACTCGTGAAAATATATACAGGGGCATATTCTTAATTACAATAGGATTATTTAAAAAAGTAATATTGGCTGATAATTTCACAAATTTTATACAAGATGTAATGCACTTTGAGGCAATGACGGAATTTTATACATCGTGGGCATTTTCATTTTCAATAGCTCTGCAAGGGTATTTTGATTTTTCGGGATATTGTGATATGGCACTTGGTATTGGTGCATTATTTAATATAGAATTACCTATAAACTTTGATTCGCCTTATAAATCAAAGGATATTTCAGATTACTGGCGCAGATGGCATATTACAATGGGCAGATTTTTAAAATATCACGTGTATATTCCGATGGGCGGCAGCAGACGAGGTGAATTAAGAACTTATTGGAATTTGTTTTTCGTCTTTTTAATAACAGGTATCTGGCATGGCGCAAACTGGCCCTGCATTTTATACGGTACAATTAACGGTATATTTGTAAGCATTAATAAATTATGGAAAAAGACAAATATACAAATAAATGATAAACTTGCGATATTTATTACCTTTATAACTATGGTATTTATTGCACCTTTAGTTATGATAAAACATGTTCATCAATATTTTTTATCAGTAAAATCAATGCTTGCAATAAATACTTCTTTTATCCCTGCCACAATTGATAATTTTAATTTTGTTTTTTCAAATCCGCAGTTAAAACTTAATATTATACTATTTATTGCAAGCTTTATAATCGTATTTTGCTTTAAAAATTCAAACGAACTTGCACCAAAGTATGCGGAATCAAAAAATATATTTTTAACATTAGTTTTAGCTATAGTATTTATAATTTCTGCATTATCAATAACAAAAGGTTCTGAGTTTATTTATTTTAATTTTTAATATTAATTCAGTACAAAATAGCTAAAGTTTAAGTAGAATGCGAAACTTACCCAGATTAAATATGGTACAAGCAAAACAGAGGCGATTTTTGAATGTCTGAAAAAGAATATTACCGTTAATAACAGGAATATCCACATAAAAATTATAATAATCAGCGCCAGGCTTATATTTTTCATCCAAAAAAAGACGGGTGTCCAGGCAAAGTTAAGCATTAATTGCGTAATGAAAAAAGCTAAAGGCAGTCTTTTTGATTTATTCATCCCTCCTCTTATAAAAAAGATGAAAGAAAGAATAATCATTATATATAAGACAGTCCAGACGGGCATGAAAAGCCAATCGGGCGGGCTTAAAAAAGGTTTATTTAAACTGTGAAACCATTCCATATTTTTCATACCATAAGATTAATATGACTTAAAAAATTTTTATATTGTCCTCTTGGCTGATTTCGCAGATTTATAGGCATTAAGAATAATTTCTTTTGCTTTTACCGTCTGTTCTTTTGTTGCGGGCAGTGTATTTTCAAGCGGATAGGGGATATTTAATTCTTTATATTTTTTCTTTGCCATATCGTGATACGGAAGTACTTCAAGGGTTTTGACCGTTTTTAAGCGGGCTAAAAACTGTCCCAGTTCGGTTAAATAATTTTCTTTATCCGTTATATCAGGGACAACAACGTGCCGTATTTGCATTGGAATAGCCTTTAATGAAAGGTATTTTGCAAATTCCAGTACGGATTTATTTGAATGCCCCGTCAGCTTTTTATGCTCATCATCATTAATGTGCTTAATATCAAGCAGAACAAGGTCTGTGTATTTTATCAACTCATCATATTTATTTGAGTTATCAAATAAAATTCCCGAGGTATCAAGCGCAGTATGGATATTTTTTTCTTTAGCTTTTTTAAAAAGTTCAATTAAAAAATCAATCTGCAAAAGCGGTTCACCGCCCGAAACGGTTATCCCTCCGTTTTTTAAGAACTCCTTTATGCTGTCATATTTATTTAAGATTTCATCAACAGACATTTTTTTATTGTCAGAAATCTGCCAAGTATCGGGGTTATGACAATACTTACAGCGCATAGGACAGCCCTGCATAAAGATTACCGTTCTAATCCCAGGACCGTCAACAGTTCCGAAGGTTTCAACGGAATGAATATTTCCGTAAACCGTATTCATAATCTATGAACCGAGCGAAGAATGGAAAGTCCTTGAAATAACGTCATCCTGCTGTTCTTTTGTCAGCTTATTAAAGTTAACAGCATAGCCTGAAACCCTTACGGTTAATTGAGGATATTTCTCGGGATGATTTTGTGCATCAATTAATGTTTCACGATTGAAAACATTTACATTTAAGTGATGTCCGCCCTTTTCAACATAACCGTCAAGTAAATTAATTAAATTTTCTTCCTGAATGGTAGTCATACTTTCATCTCCCCGTTAAAAAATAAATCGTCCTTCGCAGCAGCCCTCATCAAGATTAACTGCCAAATCTCCCATGAATACTTCGTCTTTACCCAGTGCATCAGGTATAATTGAGAAGGTATTGGAAATTCCGTCTTGTGCATCATTAAACGGAAGTTTTGCAACCGAAGCAAGCGAAGCTACTGCCCCGTTTTTATCCCTTCCGTGCATAGGGTTTGCTCCGGGGGCAAGAGGCACTCCTTCTTTCCTGCCGTCAGGTGTGTTGCCTGTCTTTTTACCGTAAACGACATTTGATGTTATTGTTAATATTGACATTGTTGGTATTGAATTTCTGTATGTGTAGTGTTTTCTTATTTTTGCCATAAATGTTTTAACGATGTTTACGGCAATTTCATCAACTCTGTCATCGTTGTTTCCGTATTTCGGGAAATCGCCTTCCACCTGATAATCAATGACAATTCCGTTTTCATCCCTTATTGTTTTTACTTTTGCAAATTTAATTGCCGAAAGCGAATCCGCTACAACCGATAACCCTGCTATGCCTGTTGCAAAATACCTTTTTACATCCCTATCCATCAGGGCTAATTGCGCTTTTTCATAGCAGTATTTATCGTGCATATAGTGAATTACATTTAAGGTATTAACATACAGCCCTGCGAGCCATTCCATCATATCGTCGTATTTCTGCATTACTTCTCTATAGTCCAGATACTCTGAGGTGATAGGCTGATATTTAGGCCCTACCTGCTCTTTAAGTCTTTCATCAACTCCGCCGTTTATTGCATAAAGTAAACATTTTGCAAGGTTTGCTCTTGCCCCGAAAAACTGCATTTCTTTACCTACGACCATAGATGAAACACAGCAGGCAATAGCATAATCATCACCATGGATAACTCTCATCAAATCATCATTTTCATACTGTATTGAGGATGTTTTTATTGAAATTTTTGCGCAATATTCTTTAAACGAGTGCGGAAGTTTCGTTGACCATAAAACGGTTAAATTCGGTTCAGGCGCAGTGCCTAAATTTTCAAGTGTGTGCAGATACCTGAATGAATTTTTTGTAACAAGGCTTCTTCCGTCAACACCCATGCCTGCGATAGACTCTGTTACCCATGTAGGGTCGCCAGAGAACAGTTCGTTATATTCCGGTGTTCTTGCAAATTTTACAAGTCTTAATTTCATTATAAAGTGGTCAATTAATTCTTGAGCCTGTTCTTCTGTCAGAATTCCGTTTTTTAAATCTCTTTCAATATAAATATCTAAGAAGGTTGAAGTCCTGCCAATACTCATTGCGGCGCCGTTTTGTTCTTTTACGGCCGATAAATAGCCTAAATACAGCCATTGTATAGCCTCTTGAGCATTTTGAGCAGGTCGAGAAATGTCGTATCCGTATATTTTACCAAGCTCTATCATTTCTTTAAGAGCATTTATCTGGTCTGTTATTTCTTCTCTGAGTTGAATTCTGTCGGGAGTCATCTCTCCTTCAAGCGATTTAAACTGTTCTTGTTTATCTTGAATAAGTCTGTTTATTCCGTATAAAGCTACACGGCGGTAGTCGCCTATTATTCTGCCTCTGCCGTATGCGTCAGGAAGTCCTGTTATAATTGCAGAGTGTCTTGCGGCTTTCATTTCGGGAGTATAAACATCAAATACTCCCTGATTATGGGTTTTTCTGTACTTTTTAAATATTTCCGAAATTTCGGGATTAACTTTATAACCGTATGAACTGCAGGAGGTTTCTGCCATTCTTATTCCGCCAAATGGCTGTAATGACCTTTTTAAGGGCTTATCTGTCTGTAAACCCGTTATTTTTTCAAGGTCTTTATCTATGTAGCCTGCGCCATGGGAAGTTATCGTTGATATAATATCGGTATCCATATCGAGAACACCGCCTTTTTCTCTTTCCTCCTTAAACAGGTTAAGACATTTTGCCCATAGTTTTATAGTAGCATCCGTGGGAGGTGCCAAAAAGCTTGCATCACCTGTATATTCGGTATAATTATTTTGTATAAAATCTCTTACATCTATTTGTGTCTGCCATTTCCCGGGGTTAAAATCAACCCGCTCGGAAATTTCCGTTCCACAAGAATTTAACATTTTAACATCTCCCCTAATCCATGTTTACGGCATGAACACCTGACTTTATGTTTTCTTTTGTTTTTTGAGTATAGCACACAATTATAATTTTTTTAAAAAATAAAGTCAAATCTTTATATAAGTTTTACATTAATTTAATTTTTTAAATAAAATTTATGATATTATAAAACTACAAAAAAATATAAGGACTTTATTTTGAAAAAATTTATATCGGCAAAAGAGGCGGCAGCATTAATAAAAGATAACTCTACAATTATGGTGGGCGGGTTTTTAAGCTGCGGTGCGCCCGATAAAATTATTGACGAACTTGTTAAAACTGATGTTAAAAATCTTACTATGATTGCAAATGATACATCCACTGAACACGCAGATAAGGGAAAACTCATTGAATACGGGAAAGTAAAAAAAGTTATTACAACACATATAGGTACAAATCCCATAACAGGTAAGAAAATGCACGATGGTGAACTTGAAGTTGAATTTTACCCGATGGGAACTTTAGTTGAAAAAATTCACGCAAAAGGCTCGGGCTTGGGCGGAGTTCTTACTCCTACAGGAATTGGCACTATTCTTGAAGAAGGTAAAAAAATCGTTGAAATAAAAGGTAAAAAATATATCTTTGAAGAACCTTTAGGTGCTGATTTTGCAATTATATACGGCACAAAAGCGGATAAATACGGCAATGTTAAATTTGAAGGTACAACAAGAAACTTTAACACATCAATGGCAACAGCGGCTGATGTTGTTATACTTCAGGCCGATGAAATAGTTGAAGAAATAAACCCTGATGAAGTTGTCATCCCCGGAATTTTCATTGATTATATTGTTATAAGGGAGGAAAATTAATGTCCCCTATACTTCAGGAATTAACAAAAGATAAGATAAAAGAAATCATTGCAAAAAGAATTGCCAAAGAATTTAAAGAAAATGATATTGTAACTTTAGGAATAGGACTTCCGACAGAGGCCGTTAAATATGTTAAAGACGGCATGAATATTATTTTTCAGTCTGAAAACGGTATTTTAGGATTGGGAAAAAACCAAAAAGGCCCTGATTTTAATAAAAAAGTAGTAAATGCAGGCGGGGCTTATGTTAATGTAGTTGAAGGCGCAAGCTTTTATGATTCGCAAATGGCATTTACAATTATGCGAGGCGGGCATATTGATGCTACGGTTTTAGGCGCTTTGCAGGTAGATTCTGAAGGCAGTATAGCCAGCTGGCAGATTCCGGGTAAGTTTGTCCCCGGTATAGGCGGTTCCATGGATTTAATTGTCGGTTCTAAAAGAGTTATTGTTGCGATGACGCATACCGCTAATGATGTTCCTAAAATAGTTAAAAAATGTACATATCCCTTAACCGCATATAAAGAAGTTGATATGATTGTTACCGAAAGGTGCGTTTTTGAAGTATCTAAAGAAGGTCTTATTCTAACGGAAATTAACCCTATGTTTACCGTTGAAGATATTAAAAATTCAACTGATGCGGACTTTATAATCAGCAAAAATTTAAAAGATATGGTTTAAATGAAAGAAAGTTTTAAGAGATTACCTTCATATCTTAAAAGAGGGATAATAGATACGGAAAAAACTAAGTCTGTAAGGCAGATTTTAAAATCTAATTGCTTAAATACGGTCTGCGAAGCCGCAAGGTGTCCGAATAAAAATGAATGTTACTCTAAAAATACCGCTACTTTTTTGATTATGGGCAATATCTGCACCCGTAATTGCAGATTTTGTAATGTTTCAGCGGGTAAACCCGAAATATTAAATCCCGAAGAACCCAAAAAAATAGCTGATGCCGTATTAAAATTAGGGCTTAAATATGCCGTTATAACCTCTGTTACAAGAGATGATTTATCGGATGGCGGTGCATCTCATTTTGCCGATATAATATACAAAATAAAAAAATTAACCCCCTCTGTTAAGGTGGAGGTCTTAACTCCCGACTTTAAAGGGAACAAAAAAGCTATTGATACCGTAATTAAAGCTAAACCTGATGTATTTAATCATAATATTGAAACAGTTCCTTCTTTGTATAAAAAAGCAAGACCTCAGGCGGATTATAATCAATCGCTTGATTTTTTGGATTATGTAAAAAAACATTCTAATATTCTGACTAAAACAGGATTAATGCTTGGTCTTGGCGAAACTAAAGAGGAACTTATTAAAGTATTTAAAGATTTGGTTAAAATTAAATGCGATATTGTTACGATAGGTCAGTATATTCAGCCTTCAAAATCTCATCTTCCTGTCATAAAGTATTATGAACCATATGAGTATGACGAATTAACGGACATTGCAAAGAAAATGGGTATAAAACACACTTTCTTTTCACCTCTTGCAAGAAGTTCATATAAAGCTGTCGAGGTTTTCAGCGAGAATTAAATTTGTTTTTCTCTTCTGTAATTTTCTAAATAGAGCATTACTCTATCTTTAAAAGCAATAAAGAATAAAGCAACACCTACGAGTATTATGGAATTTAATAGTACAAATAATACAATTTTATTACCGCTTAACAGTAAGGGCATATTAAAAAATAAAGCACTAAACATCAAGCTTAAAGCAAGTAATAAAAATATTACCGAAAAATAAGTAGCAAATTTATGCATATAAAACCGCCTTTTCTTCCTTCTTAAAAATAAAATATGACACTAAAAAATAGAACACTCACTTCAGGTGTCGGAGGAATAAGAAGATAAACAGTTTAATAAAATTTTTCTCATGCCTTGATTATAACATTTTTTTCGACAAAAAAAAAGCCCCCGTTTTTGGGAGCTTTTAATTTCTTAATTATTCTTTTTCACATTCAAAGACAATTTTTTCATCTTTTAGTTTAAGAACTATTTTATTGCCTTCTTTATATTTGCCCGATAAGATTTCTTCCGCTAAACCGTCTTCTATCCGCTTTTGGATTAACCGTCTTAAAGGTCTTGCTCCGTATGCTTCGGAGTATCCGGCCTCGCCCAAGTAATCTTTTACTTCGTCAGTTACTTCTATTGTTAAATTTTGTGCTTCTAATCGTTTAAATAAATCATTTAACATTAAGTCAACAATCTGACGAATTTCAGGTTTAGACAGATGAGCAAATACAATAATATCATCAATTCTGTTTAAGAATTCGGGACGGAAGGATTTTTTCATTTCTTCCATTACCGTATCTTTTAATTTTTCGTATTTATCTTTTTGTTCATCTTCAGCAACACTGAAACCAAGCTTGCTGGTATTTGTAATCATGCTTGCCCCAACGTTGCTGGTCATAATGATAATTGTGTTTTTAAAGTTAATATGTCTGCCTTTTGAATCGGTCAGGCGGCCGTCATCCAGTATTTGCAGCATTATGTTAAATACATCGGGGTGTGCTTTTTCGATTTCATCAAAAAGAATTACACTATATGGTTTCTTTCTTATGATTTCGGTTAAGTGTCCGCCATCGTCGTAACCTACATACCCTGGAGGTGAGCCTATTAATTTTGCGGTTGAATGTTTTTCCATAAATTCTGACATATCAACACGAATCATATTATCTTCACTGCCGAATACAGCTTCTGCTAATGCTTTTGCAAGTTCGGTTTTACCTACACCCGTAGGTCCTGAGAATATAAAGCTTCCGATTGGTCTATTAGGTGATTTCAAACCTACTCTTGCTCTTCTTATTGCTTTAGACAGAGCAACAACTGCTTGTTCCTGACCGATAACTCTTTTATGAAGTGTTTCTTCAAGTTTTAAAAGTCTTTCGCTTTCACCTTCGGTTATTTTTGTTGTAGGGATACCCGTCATTTGGCTTACAACCTCTGCTACCTGTTCTGCCGTAACAGTCGGTTTATTGCCTTCATTATCTTCTCGCCATTGCAATGACATTTCACGGATTTTTTCTTTTAAATCAGCCTCATCTTCTCTTAGATTAGAAGCTGTTTCAAATTCCTGATTTCTTATTGCCTCTTCTTTTTGCTTAATTATAGATTTTAATTCCTTTTCAAGTTCTTTACCTTCAGGAGGAAGCGCACTTTTTTGTATACGAAGTTTTGAGGCTGCTTCATCTATAATATCTATAGCCTTATCGGGTAAAAATCTGTCGGTTATATATTTATAAGATAATTCCGTAGCTGCAACTATTGCCTCATCAGAAATATTTAATTTATGATGTTCTTCATATTTAGGCTTTAAGCCTTTTATGATTTCAATAGTATCCTCCACAGAAGGTTCTTCTATAATAATAGATTGAAATCTTCTTTCAAGGGCGGGGTCTTTTTCTACGTATTTTCTGTATTCATCAAGTGTAGTTGCACCAATAACCTGAATTTCACCTCTTGATAGTGCGGGTTTTAAAATATTTGCCGCATCTATAGCACCTTCAGCTGCGCCTGCCCCTATTAAAGTGTGCATTTCATCTATGATTAGTATTATATTCCCCGCTTGGCGGATTTCATCCATAATTTTTTTAAGACGTTCTTCAAATTCGCCTCTGTATTTAGTACCTGCAACCAGTAACCCCATATCAAGTTGAATTACTTTTTTGCCCTCTAAAATATCAGGTACTTCGGAATTTACAATTCTTGCAGCTAAGCCTTCAACTACTGCAGTTTTACCTACACCGGGTTCACCTAACAGAACGGGATTATTTTTTGTTCTTCTTGCAAGAATTTGTATAACACGTTCAATTTCTTTTTCTCTGCCGACAACAGGGTCAAGTCTTTGCTCCTGCGCTGCCAGTGTTAAATCAGTACCGAATTCGTCAAGGCTCGGTGTTTTTGTTTTGCCGGAGGTGGCTGTGCTGGCTGTCGCTGCTGCCGTTGGCTTTGTTTCACCAAGCATTTTTATTACGTTACTTCTTACTTTATTTAAATCAACTCCGAGATTTTCAAGTACTCTGGCTGCGACACCTTCACCCTCCCTAATCAAACCTAAAAGAAGATGTTCTGTTCCTATATAATTGTGTCCCAGCTGTCTTGCTTCATCCCAAGATAATTCTAAAACTCTTTTTGCTCTAGGCGTAAAAGGAATTTCTACTGCAACAAAGCCTGAACCTCTGCCTATAATTTTTTCTACTTCTACTCTTGCATCTTTTAGTGTTACACCCATTGTTTTCAATGTTTTTGCTGCAACACCGGTGCCTTCTCCGATTAACCCCAAAAGCACCTGCTCTGTACCTACAAAATTATGACCCAGTCTTCTTGCTTCTTCTTGTGCAAGCATTATTACTTTTATAGCCTTTTCGGTAAAACGTTCAAACATTGCTTTACTTTCTCCTAATAAGACTTCTCTATTATTTATTTTACACCATAATACAAATTATACAATCATTAACTTATACTCTTTAATTTTAATTCGGCAGGATAATAGTTCTTTTCCGTTTCCAGTGCTTTTTTAAAGGCATTTTTTGCTTTTTCCGTTTCATTTCCTTTTAAATAAATTTCGCCCAATATAAAGTGGCTTTCAGGGTCTTTATACCAAATATCCAAGCTTTTCTTTATAAATTTTTCGGCTTGAGCAGGATAATTATTATTGTTTAATACCCTTGCACTGTATTTATATACTTCTTTATTAAAATTTTCCAAATAAGTATTTTTATTTAATATTTTCTCTATCATCTTGTATTGTTTATACAAAAATAACATTCCTAAATCCTGTTCATAAAAATTTCTTATTTGAAAATATGTCGGATAGTAGTCATTTTTATTTAATAAAATATCAATTAAAGCTAAAAGCCAGTTAGCAAAAGAATATTGGTTTTTTATTAACGTTAATAAAACCTTTGATTCTTCTATTTCGCCCGTTAAAAATTTACAATAGGCACAACCTAAAATATTTTCAGCCTTGTTAAAGCATTCAAAAGCCTCATCAGGATTTAAATTTTGTAATGCGGTTTTCCCGCTGACAATATTATCTGTGTTCATTTATATCTAATGAGTATTAATTGCATCCTTTTGCATGCTTGCTCTTTGCTGATTTATAAATGCTCTTGCATCATCGTGTATATTATTTGGATATTTTCCGTTAATTAATTTACTTATATCCGCATCAGGAGCATTTACATCTTGCATTGTCTGCTGTTTTGCTAAGAAACTATCTAAAAATTTTACGGGATCCGATTTTAATTGTTTTATTTCATCATAAGTAAAATCTTGATATTTACATTTTTCTTGATTTTCCATACAAAGTTTAGCTTGTATTGAATATGAGGTTAACTGAGGTACTGTGTTAAGTTCAATTACTTTATCAAATGCATCTTGAGCCTCACCTAACATAGCTATATTCATATAAGAAGTACCTAAATAATACCAGGCAACCGCATTATTAGTTTCTTTTGCCGTATACATCTTTAAATCAGATATACAGCCCAAATAGTTTTTTGCTTTGTATTTTGCTATTGCTTCTTTGATTACTTGTTTATCATTTTCGGCAGCTTTAGTATCAGGAGCAAAGCAGAAGATACTTATTACAGACATAATCAAAGCGCAAATTAATAATTTTTTCATATAAAATCCTCGTAAATAATCTTTTATATAAATTATATACCCATTTTCATAAAAAACCTAATTTATTTACATTAATTTTATAATTTTATTTCATCTTTTTAATTGAAATAATTTTTATAATACTATATTAACTTTTGTAACAATAGTATAATGTTATATAAATATGTTGAGTAAACAATTTGTGGAGGAAAAATGAAAATTAAAATAAAAGAAACGGTTAAGGCTAAAAGAGGCTGGAGCCTTTACAAATTGGCTAAAGTTTTAGACCTTCCTCAGCAGACAATATATTCTTGGGCAAACGGAAGAACTCAACCTTCTTATGAAAATATGGACAGGCTATGCGAAACAATAGGCTGCAGTGTAGGCGATTTATTTGAATCAGAACCTGTTCAGAAGAAGTTAAATCTTGCCGTTAATCAATAAGCCCTGTATGAGCTTGATTTACAATTTCTTCTGCGTTTATTTCAGCCTTTTCATCTTTATTTGATAAATATATCAGATATTCAATGTTGCCTTTTGCACCTTTTATCGGCGAATAGGTTAAATTTTTAGGGTATAAATTTAGTTCCCCGCAGTATTTAATTATACTGTTTATTATTTCTAAATGAATTTTTTTATCTTTAACTATTCCGTTTTTTCCGACCTCGGCTTTCCCCGCTTCAAATTGAGGTTTTATTAAAGATACAATTTCAAAATTATCGGAATTTACTAAATTTAAAATATTTGGAAGTACTTTTTTTATTGATATAAAAGATAAATCCATTGTTACAAATTCTGCTTTTTCATCTGTTTTATCGTATATATCCGTTAATGAGCAGTTTTTAATATTTACTCGTTCAATGACTTTAACTCTGTTATCAGTTCTTAATTTCCAAGCGATTTGACCGTAGCCTACATCTACAGAGTACACTTTTTTTGCTCCGTTTTGGAGCATACAATCGGTAAACCCGCCTGTTGATGCTCCTGCATCCAAGCATATTTTATCTGTTAAATTTATTTTAAATTCTTTTATGGCCTTATCAAGCTTATATCCGCCCCTTGATACAAAAGGCATGGATTTTATTTCAAAATTTGTATCTTCTTTTACTTCAAGAAGATACCCTGCTTTTGTTATTGTTTCGCCGTTTACTTTCACGTCGCCTGCCATTATTGCAGACTGCGCCTTGCTTTTTGTTTCAAAATATCCTTTTTCTAAAAGTATTTTATCTAATCGTTCTTTTGTCATATTAAAAATTAAATATCCTTTTTGCGTTTTGGGTTGTAATATTTTTAATTTCTTCTACGTTGGTATTTTTCAAATTAGCAATCTCTTGAGCGATATATTTTAAATACTTTGGAGAATTCAATTTCCCTCTATACGGAACGGGCGCTAAATATGGTGCATCAGTCTCAAGCAGTAATCTGTCTAAAGGAACGGCTTTTACCGTTTCTTTTAAATCTTTTGCATTTTTAAATGTAACTATTCCGCCCACTGCTATATAGTACCCTTTATCAATACATTTCAGCGCATAATCTTTTGTCCCTGAAAAGCAATGATATACAACCGTTTTTAAATTGTAATCCTTAAGAATTTCAAAAGTATCTTCGTGGGCTTCTCTATCGTGGATTAAAACGGGCACATTTAATTCCTGCCCAATTTCAAGTTGAGCCCTGAATATTTCTTTTTGGAGTTCTTTTGTTTCTGTTTCCCAATAATAATCAAGCCCGATTTCACCTATTGCAATTATTTTTTTGTTTTTCAGATACTCTTTTATCCCAATTGTTGTTTGAGAGGTGTATGTTTTAGCTTCGGAGGGATGTACTCCTATTGCGCCATATAACATTTCATATTTATTTGTTAAATCGGATATTTCCTTGAATGTTGCAGGCTCAACCCCGGGGATTATTACTTTTTCAATTTCATTAGCTTTTAAGTCGTTTAAAAAGTTATCAAAATCTGCTTTATATTCTTCAAAATTAATATGTGAGTGTGTATCAATCATTAATTATTTGCCTTAGTATTTAATTTATTCTATTCTAATATAACAAAAAAATTTATTTACATGTTTTAAGCCGAATGAAAAGTATAATAAAGGGTAAAAAGTGAGTTTTTCTGATTTGGTAATTGAACCTCAAAGATATAGCGCAGTTCAACAGCCTGCAGTTAAGAAGAACAGACGTATAAATAAGGTTACGGTTTCTTCAATAGCAGGCAGTGCAATAGGTATTGCCGCCGGGGTCGGGGCTGTTTATTCACTTGCTAAAAAAGGCAACCCTTTAACCTCTTTAAAAAATTTAACATACTCTGAAGGCGACGTTCTTTTGGTTGGTTTAGGCTCTGTCTTAGGCGGGCTTATAGGCGGATTGATTGCCGATAAAAACAAAAAAAATGTTAAACCTAAATTAAGAGAAGCCTCCCAGCAATATATAGGGAATATGGTTTTCCCCGTTTCTATTCTTGCTTGTGCTAATAAAATTTTGGAAAAATATGTATTTAAAACTTCTGCCACCCCGACTACTTGGCAGGGAATACTTCTTAAAACAGCAGTTTGTATAGCCTCTTTAGTTGGCGGTATGGAACTTGGCAACAAAGTTATGAACAAAGTTAATAATAAAATCTTTAAAGAGGAAGTTAAACACGATGTTGAACCTGAAGATTACCTCGTTCATGCCGATGATTTATGCTTAACCGCTAATATGGTTTTAAAAGATTTTAAATCAATCTCCGCAGTTACATCTAAACTTCTTCCTTTGACCTTTATTGTTGCGGGCTCTAAAACAGGCATGCAGAAAAACGATTAATTTATAAATTCACAAAGTATTTCATTACTTAATAGAATTCCTTTTTCCGTTAATTTTAAGTTATCATTTTTTAATTCTAAAAGATTATATCTACTGTACTTTTTTATAATTTCTCCGTAGTTTTTTATAAAATTAATTTTAAATTTTTCATTTATGTTTTTTATATTTATGCCTTTTTTTAATCTTAATCCTAAAAATATTTCTTCTTCTAAAATATTTTCCTTGGAAAGTATTGTTTCTTCTTCTTTTTTTAAAGGATTTTTAATGTATTCTTCAAAATCTGATAGATTTTTATATCTGATATTACTTTCATAACCTGAAGCATTAACCCCGAAGCCGTAATAGTTTTTATTCTTCCAGTATGCACAGTTATGTTTTGAATTATAATCGGGTTTTGAAAAATTACTTATTTCATAATGTTCAAATCCGTTTTCCTTTAATTTTTCACATATTTGAAGAAACATTTTTGCTTGGAGTTCATCGTCAGGGAGATTTTTGGGGGTATGTTTTGCAAAGTATGAGTTTTCTTCTATTTTTAAGCCGTAAGTGGAAATATGCACTATATCAAGTTTTAAGGATTTATCTATATCCGTATTTAATAAATCCAAATCTTGATTAATTAATCCGTATATTAAGTCAATGCTAATATTGTTAAATCCTGCATTTTTTATTATATCTACGGCTTTATAAATTGTTTGCTCCGAATGGTTTCTGCCTATTAATTTTAATATTTTATCGTTAAAAGTTTGAACTCCTAATGAAATTCTGTTTATTCCAATATCTTTATATCCTTTGAACTTTTCCGCTTCAACAGTTTCAGGGTTAGTTTCAAGTGTTATTTCAGCACTTTGACAGTAATTAAATTGAGATAATAATTTTTCAATATCTTTAAAGTCTAATAAAGACGGAGTTCCGCCCCCTATATAGAGAGTTTTTAATTCTTCGTTTTTATAATTACTTTTTATTTCTTTTAACAAAGAATTGATGTAAATATCTTTATTTTTTATATCAAAGCCCGATACAAAAGCGCAGTATTTACATTTTCTTATGCAAAAAGGAATATGAATATAAGCATGTTCTGTCATAATTGTTATTATATGTTAAAATTCAATTACGGGAAAAATGAAAAAAGTAAAAATATTACAAATGACAACGAGCGATGTGGATGCTGTTTACAAAATTGAAGAAATGGTGCATCCTAATCATCATTGGTCTAAAGACTCATTTTATAATGAGCTTTCAAATAAGCTGGCTAAGTATTTTTGTGTTAAAGATGAAAATGACAAAATCTTAGGTTTTATAGGATTTTGGCAGATATTTGAAGAATCACACATTACAACACTTGCTATTCATCCTGACTTTAGAAGGCTTCAATTAGCTCAAATGCTTTTATTAAAAGCAATAGAGGAATGCTATAGCGATATGATTAAATATATAACTCTTGAAGTTCGTGAGAGTAATATTCCTGCCATCTCTTTATATGAAAAGTTTTTGTTTGAATCAATCGGGGTGAGAAAGAATTATTATCAGGATAACGGAGAAAATGCAATTATAATGTTTACTCAAAATATTTGGTATGATAAATTTAAAGAAAATATAAAAACACTAAAAGAAAATATTAATAAGGTTGAACTTTTTAAATGATTAACAGACGATTAAAAGAAGGAATAAAAAGCTTTCATAAGCCCGATAAAAAGATTAAATTTTGTTTGGGTGCGCTTGCAATCCTTTGTGTTTGTTTTCTTTTACTTATAATTTCAACATTTACTCAAATTAAAATTAACTTAAATCCGCATGAAAGTTCTGCAGGTACATATTTGATGTTTGAGTATATTCCTCAAATACCGATTGTGCTTTTTATTGCGGGATTATTAGGTGAGAGCTGGGGTTTAGCCTGCATTTTAATATATATTATTCTGGGACTTACTCCCTGGTTTCCTATATTTGCCTTAGGCGGAGGTTTAGGATATGTTTTCCAGTATAACTTCGGATATATTTTTGCATATATATTTGCCGTTATATTAACCTCAAAAGAACTTAACAAAGGAAACTCTTTATTAAATATCATTTTTGCTGTTTTATACGGAGTACTCTCTATTCATGTAATAGGAATAATTTATATGATAATAGCGGCATTAATCAGGCATGATGGGCTTGATTTCATTGCTAATTGGATTTATTATCAATCACTTTCTAAAATTTTATACGATATAGTTTTTTCAACAATTGCATTAATCATTGCAAAATCCTGCAAAAGAATTATGTGGTTTTTCATGAGTTAGTTATAAGCCGAAGGAAGATAATATTCTCACAAGTAACTGTTCAATAATTTGAAGGACTATAAATGCTATTAAAGGCGAGATATCTATCATTCCTATTGGCGGTATAACAGAGCGGAAAGGCGCCATTATTATATTATAAAATCTTACAAGTGATGCAACAGGTTCTTTTCTAACATCAAAAATAGGTATCCAGCTTAATAAAACAACTATCAGTATTATTAAGTAAATTAATCTAAAAATTATTGAAACAATGTAAGATATCATTTTAAAACCTTTTATGATGTTTGTGAAGTGTTATAACATTCGCAATTATTTCTTTCAATAGGAACATTTTCTATAATTGATAATAATAATTGTTTTAATCTGCTTATATTGTTTTTAAATACATGGATTACTTCCTGATGAGTAACGGGAGGCACATCACCTACTAAACCCGCATCATAATCCGTTATTAAGGCTATTGTTAAAGGACACATATCCAGTTCACGAACTAAATGTACTTCAGGATACTGGCTCATATTGATAACTTCCCAGCCTTGATTTGTAAAGAATTTAGATTCCGCTTTTGTTGTAAATCTAGGGCCGTTAATAATAACAACAGTACCTGTTTCATGAACCGTTATACCTTGTTTTTTAGCTTGTTCTATTGCAATCTGCCTTAATTCAGGGCAATAAGGGTCTGCTGCAGAAGGATGAATACAATTCGGACCTTCAAAAAATGTATTTTTTCTTCCGTCAGTCCAATCAATAAATTGATCGCATATTACAAAATCCCCCGGTTTTACGTGTTTTTGCAGACTGCCTGCCGCACAAGGTGATATAACTCTTGTAACACCTAAAGATTTTAAAGCCCAAACATTAGCTCTATAATTTACTAAATGCGGTAAAAATCTGTGGTCTCTGCCGTGACGGGGGATAAATGCAACTTTTTTTCCGTATATTTCACCTATTGTTATTGCATCAGAAGGGCTTCCATAAGGGGTATCTATTGTTATTTCCTCAAACGGCATGCCTGAATTTTCAAAAAAACTGTAAAATCCGCTTCCGCCTATTATACCAATTTGCGCACTTTTTAATTCGCTCATAAAAATCTCCTAAACTCTGATATGTTATATTTATCACAGAAATGAAGTTATTACAATAAAAAAAGAAATGCTTATTATTTTAAGCATTTCTTTTATTATTAATTTAAATAATTCTATTATTTCTTGTCGCTTTGTGTAATATCAAGAGAATTTTCAATAAGTTCATCTTCGTAGGTAAAATCACCCGAATCAGGAGTACCGATTTTACCGTCATAAGAAACTTGAATTCTAAGTCCGACATCTCTTGTAGTATCGTCCTTAAGCTTGTCCAATTCACGGCCAGAAAGTGCACGGCTTACATAAATTGTACGATTTCTTGTATCACCCGTTGTTGTAAATTTATTACCTTCTAAACCCCAATATCTTATACCGTCAGTTGTCTTGAAGTTAGGATGTTCATAATTTGAAGGTCCGTCACAATCAACTTCTCCTGAGGTATTTAAAGCATCAGCAATTGATCTACAAAAAGCATCCGCTGCAATATTTTTATCTGCCCAATATGCAGCCGAATTTGCGGCTATTGAATATACTGTTGAATCCATTGCGTTTGATACAGCACTTTGCATGCTGTACAAAGCTTTCTTATAAGTTACTTTATCTTTATCGGGTCTTACATTATTGATAACAGGAATTAATATTGCCGCTAATACACCTATTATTGCCAATGTAACCAATGCTTCTGATAGAGTAAATGCTTTTTTCATATTTTGTCCCTTATACTCATAAAATTAGTACTACTTAATATAATAATACCACAATTTAATAATTTCAACTCCTTTTTATTTTTAACATTATTCTGTAAGGCTATTTTCATATTTATACACATTTTCATTGGGAATAGATACTTTTCCGTCATATCTGATATCGATAGCAAGCCCGGGGCTTTTATGGTTGTCATCTCTCGGTTTTGTTAATATTCCGTCTTTTAATTCATTTTTTGTAAATTTTCTGTCAAATTTAACTGTTATTTTGTCATCCGCATCAGAAAATTCTTTTTCAAATCCCCAGAACCTTATTCCGTCTGTTGTTATGAAGTTTGGTGAAGTATATGATGATTCTGAATTGCAATTACTTTTACCTGATATATTTAAATACTCGATAAAATAATTACAAACATTTATTCCTTTCAAATATAAGCCTCTTCCTTCCGCATCCACATTATTAACAATTGTATCCTCATCCATTATTTTTAGCATCGCAGATTGTATAGATTGAATTCCTTTCTTATAAAATATAGGGTCTTTTTCGGGTCTTGTATGATTTAATACGGGTATTGCAACAGCTGCTACGATACCTATTATCGTAAGAGTTACCAAAACTTCAGCCAGAGTAAATGCTTTTTTCATATCTCACTTATTATGCCTATTATTTGCCGTAAAAATATAATATAATTATTTACATTTTATTTCAACTTTTTAATATATACTTGATATTAATTTTTTAGCTGTTTATAATTCAATAGCTACATAATATTATTAATAGAGGTGAATAAAATGAAAAAAGACATACATCCCGAATACAAAAAAACAGTTATAAAATGTGTATGCGGTAATGAAATTGAAACAGGTTCGGTACTTGATAATATTACGGTTGAAATTTGCAATCACTGCCATCCGTATTATACAGGCAATCAAAAAATTGTTGATACCGAAGGCCGTATTGAAAAATTCAAAAAACGTTATCAAAAAAATACAAAATAGCTTTATGCAGTGCTTTAATAAAGCACTGCTTTTTTATACCCGTAAAATGCGGGTTTTTTATTTGAATGGAGGGATTATATGGCACAGGAAGATAAATTTGCAAAAGTCAGGTTAATATCAAAGCCTGAAAATATGCTGAAAACAATATATACGGCCTGCAGAACCTGCTACAGCGCCGACTCCCCCCTTAATATATATGATTGTGAGTCCGCTCAGGATAACGAAAAAATGCTTAAACTGATAAATCGTGTTATATCTTCAGGGCATTACAGCACGATAGAACATATACAGGTAAGCTTTGCAATAAGCCATATATCAAGAGCATGCTCTCATCAATTAGTCAGACACAGACACATGTCTTTTTCTCAAAAATCTCAAAGATATGTTAAAGAAAAAGAACAGTTTGAATATTTAATCCCTGATACAATTGAAAATAATCCCGAATTAAAGTCTAAATTTGAAGATTTTATGGGGAAAATATCGGAT
Organism: Candidatus Gastranaerophilales bacterium; assembly: GCA_947625305.1. Lineage (GTDB taxonomy): Bacteria > Cyanobacteriota > Vampirovibrionia > Gastranaerophilales > Gastranaerophilaceae > Avigastranaerophilus. The sequence continues at coordinate 66,269 of CANQNW010000003.1, forward strand.
TTTTATCTTGAATTAACTCAAAGCGGTATCCCCGCTGAAGATGCAAGGGCAGTTCTGCCTAATGCAGCATCAACATCTATGGTCGCAAGTTTAAATTTAAGAGAATTGATTCACCTTGCCAATTTAAGGTTATGCACAAGGGCGCAAAAAGAAATTAGAATTCTTGTTAAAAGAATGTGTGATGAACTTATTAAAGAAGAACCCTGGTTAAAAGAGTATTTAGTTCCTAAATGCGAAAGATTAGGGTATTGTGACGAAGATAAATCTTGCGGAAGAAAAGAAACCAGAAAGCAGTAATTTATGAAAGAAATGTTAGATAAAATATTACAAATTGAAAGTAAATATATGGAATTGGGGCAGATTTTATCAGACCCCGAAGTTATTCAGGATTATAACAGATTTAAAACCCTTTCAAAGCAGAGAAAAGCAATGGAGGAAACCGTTGAAGTATATCATAATTGGAAAGATTCCGAGCAGGCGGTTAAAGATGCTCAGGAACTTTTAAAAAACGAAACTGATGAATCAATGAGAGAATTTCTTCATAATGAAATAACCGACAACGAAAATAAAATGTCAGAGCTTGAAGAAAGAATGAGAGTATTGCTTCTGCCTCGAGATCCTATGGATGATAAAGATATTATGCTTGAAATAAGAGGTTCTGCAGGCGGAGATGAAGCAAATATATTTGCGGGCGACCTTATGAGAATGTATTTAAGATATGCCGATAAACAAGGCTGGCAGACTCAAATATTAAGTAAAACGGATTGCGAAGCAGGCGGAGTATCTGAAGTCATCATCTCAATTAAAGGCGACAGTATTTATTCTAAATTAAAGTATGAATCGGGTGTACACAGGGTTCAAAGAGTTCCCGCAACGGAATCTCAAGGCAGAGTTCATACATCAACGGCGACTGTTGCTGTTATGCCTGAAGTTGATGATGTTGAAATTGAACTTAATATGAATGATATTGAAATAACAACAGCTCGTTCAGGCGGTGCAGGCGGTCAGAATGTTAATAAAGTTGAAACTGCGGCAAGAGTTTTCCATAAGCCGACGGGAATTATGATATTTTGTACGGAAGAACGGTCTCAGCTTCAAAATAAAGAAAGAGCATTGCAAATCTTAAAAGCTAAATTATATGATATGGAAGTCCAAAAACAAATGAAGGAAGTTACGGATTTAAGACGTTCTCAAGTTGGTACTGGCGACCGCTCTGAACGTATCAGAACGTATAATTTTCCTCAAGGCAGATTAACAGACCACCGAATAGGTCAAAATCTTAATGTGTGGACTGTTATAGACGGAGATTTGGAGGAACTTATTAATCTGTTAATGATGCATGACCAAAAATTAAAATTGGAAAAATTAGCAGAAATTAACTAAAGGAAAAAGGGGATGGGGGAATATAAGCATTATCCCGTAATGCTCAATGAGGCAGTTAATGCTCTTGAATGCACGGATGGTAAACTATATATAGATGCAACACTTGGCGGTGGAAGTTACAGCGAACTTATTTTAAAAAAAATTTCCCCCAATGGCAGGTTAATTTCTTTTGATGTTGATATTGACGCAATTAATTTTTCCAAACAAAAATTAAAAAGTTACGAAAATTTAACGATTGTTAACGATTCTTACACAAATATTAAGAAATATTTAGATGAAAATAATATTAAAGAAATAACAGGCGGTATTGTTTTTGATTTAGGTGCATCTGTACCTCAATTAACTTCTAAAGAAAGAGGTTTCAGTTTTTTAAGCGAGTCTAAATTAGACATGCGGTTTAATCAGTTCGGCGATTTATCCGCTTATGATGTTGTTAATGATTATAAAGAGGATGAACTTGTCCGAATATTTAGTGAATACGGGGAAGAAAGGTTTTCTAAAAGGATTGCAAAAAAAATAGTTGAAACAAGAAAAAATAATAAAATTGAAACAACTAAAGACCTTGTTAATATTATATTTGAGGCAGCTCCGAGAATAAAATCCAAAATTCATCCTGCTACAAGAGTTTTTCAAGCAATCAGGATAGAAGTTAATCATGAACTTGACAATATTAAAAATACATTAAATGATGTGCTTACATTATTATCAAATAATGCTATACTATCAATAGTGACATTCCATTCACTTGAGGACAGAATAGTTAAACAATTTTTCAAACACTATTCAAAAGAATGGATTTCACCTTGGGGTCAGGAGCATGCCGTTATATATCCTGAGGCAGAAAAGTATAATCCGCCTTTGCTTGAATTAATTAATAAAAAACCTATTCAAGCAACAGAGGAAGAAATAAAAATCAATCCGCCTTCAAGATCAGCTAAATTAAGAGTCGCAAAAAGAATAAACAAAAACTAAATTTCAGGGGAGACATCATTGAGCAGAGCTTCAATAAAATATGTAGATAAAACTTATTTATACGGGCAACAAGTACCTGTCAGCGCTCCCGTGTCTAATCCCGTTATTTACGGCAGGTTTCCTAAACAAAATAATGTTAAATCTCCCGTTCAAAAGATAAACAAAATTTTTTCTACAATCCTTTTAGGGTTGGTTATGTTATCACTTGTCAGTTATTATTTCGTTTCCGACAGTGAAAAAACAATGAATAACTTAGGAAGAGAAATTGTTGCTTTAAGTAACGAAAATATTGAACTTCAAAATAAAATTGATAACATGAATTCTTTTAATAAAGTTGATGCGATAATACAAGGAAATACTTTTCTTGATACCGCAAAACAAGTTATAGAAGTTCCTGCCGTAAATTCCGCAGTTAATCCGAAATTACCTTCTATTCCCGTTAATTATAAATGGTCAATGGGTTATTAATTTTAGTTAAATTATTTTCTCTTTAATATAATTGTGATACCCTATTTATAGGGATTTGTTGTATGAGACAAAGTGATGACAAAAACAAAATAAAACAGGTGGAATTGCGTATAAAAATTGCGCATATATTTATTTTGGGATTTTTTATGCTTGCCGTTATATACTTGTTTTTGCTTCAAATAGTAGATATCAGGCATTATAAGTCAAGAGCGGTAAATCAAAGATACAGCAAAAATTTTATTATGCGTGGGCAGATTCTTGATAGAAACGGTTTAAGACTTGCAACAGACCAAACCTCATATAATTTATATGCTCATAGAGAATATTTTGACCATACTCCCGAAGAAATTGCTCAAATGCTTGCTCCCGAGTTAAAAGTTTCCAAGCAGTCAATAATTAACTCAATAAATAAAGGTTCAACGGTAATATTATTAAAGAAGGATGTAAATAGACAAACTGCAGATAAGATAAAAAAACTGGGGCTTAGAGAAATAAGTCTTGATAAGAAAAATGAAAGAGTATATCCGCAGGATGAACTCGCCGCTCATGTTATAGGGTATTATAATCCCGATGCGGATACGGCTGCAGGTGTGGAATTAACAGCTAAAGATAAATTGGAGGATGTTGAAAATGATGTTAAAGTTCAAAGAACTCCAAGAGGCGATATTATATATGAAACAACTACAGACCCTGTTCTTGCATCAACCCCGCAGGTGGGTAAAACCGTTACATTAACAATAGATTCGGCTATTCAGCATGTTTGCGAGCGAGAACTTTTAAATATGGTCAATTCCAAAAATGCCACCCGAGGCGCTGTTATTGTTATGAATCCTAAAAACGGTGAAATATTAGGATATGCTGTTTACCCTAGATATAACCCGAATAATTATAAAAAAGTACCCGCAATAAGGCTGAAAAATTGGACATTATCCGATGTTTATCCGCCGGGTTCTACATTTAAAACTCTTACCGTGGCAGCGGGTTTAGAAAGCGGAAAAATTACTCCGTATTCAAAAGTACTGGATACGGGGAAAATGCAGCTCGGCAACTGGACTATTCAAAACTATGACTACAATAAACATCCATACCCCGGGATGATTAATCTTGTATATCTGCTTGAACATTCAAGCAATGTCGGAAGTGCCAATATCGCACTTATGATGCAGCCATCTGAATATTATAATATACTTTCAAATTTCGGAATAGGTAAAAAAACAGGTATTGACCTGCCCGGTGAATCGTCAGGACTTCTGCCAAAACCGTTTAAATGGGATAAATCAAGACAAGCTACAATGGGTTACGGCTACGGGGCTTCTGTTACTTCCATTCAAATGGTAAGCGCCGTAAGCGCCCTTGCAAATAAAGGAGTGAGAGTAACTCCGCATGTTATTAAATATTCGCCCGAAGAAGAAGAACAGAAAATTCAAAAAATTCAGGTACTTAAGCCTGAAACGGCTCAAGCAGTTACAAATCTTCTTGCACAAAGTATAAGTAACTCAAGAGGGGTTATAAATCTTGAAAAATATACAGTAGCTGGTAAAACAGGTACTTCGAAAAAGCCTAAAGAGCATTCTAAAGGATATTCAAATTCTTTATATGCGTCAGTAGTCGGATATCTTCCGGCAAAAGACCCTCAAATGCTGGTTTATGTTGTTGTCGATGTTCCTTCTACTTTCGGAATTTGGGGTAATACTGTTGCAGGCCCTATATTTAAAGAAGTGGCAAATCAGTGCGCAAGAATTTTAAATATCCCTCCCGATAAAAATGTTGTAAACTAGTTAAAAAGGTAAAAAATATGTATTTAAAAGATTTATTAAAATTACTGGATGATTATAAAACAGAAAACTTTGATAATGTTGATATAACAGGGATTTCATATAACTCAATGACTACAAAAAAAGGAGATATATTCATTTGCATCAGAGGTGAAGCTTCTGACGGTCATAAATATGCTCAAAATGCGGTAGATAAGGGTGCAATCGCATTATTTTGCGAGGAAAAACTTAATATCAATGTAGCGCAAATAATTGTTAACGATACAAAAAGAACAATGGCAAATATTGCAGCAGCATTTTATTCTGAACCATCAAAAGATATTAATTTAATAGGTGTAACGGGTACAAACGGCAAAACTACGGTTACTCATTTAATCCAAAGAATATTGGAGGAAAATAATGAAAAATGTGCATTAATAGGCACTTTAGGCTATAAACTTTCAAGCAGTGATGAATATAAAGAGGCAAAACATACAACACCGCAGCCGCCTGAACTTCAAAGAGATTTAAGATTAATGGCTGATAGCGGTATTAATAATGTTGTAATGGAAGTTAGTTCGCACTCTTTGGAACAAAAAAGAGTCGGCTGCTGTGAGTTTAACGGGGCAGTATTTACAAACCTTACTCAAGACCATCTTGATTATCATATTACAATGGGCAATTATTTTAAGGCAAAAGCAATGCTCTTTGAAATGCTTAAAGAGGGTGATTTTGCAGTAATTAATGCCGATGATGAATATGCAAAAGATTTTTTAAATATTATACCAAAAGGAGTAAGAACATATACTTACGGAGTTAAAAATAAAGCCGATATAAAGGCTGAAAATATTGATTTTTCAATAGACGGGGCTAAATTAACCGTTGAATTTAATGCTGGAAAAGAAAATTTAAACTTGCATTTGAACGGAATGTTCAGTGTTTATAATGCCTTAGCTGCATTTACTGCAGGGCTTGCAATGGGTATAGATTATAAGACAATAATAAAAGCGCTTGAAAATACAAAAAGCGTTGCGGGCAGATTTGAAATAGTAAGTAAAAAACCGCTTGTTATTGTAGATTATGCACATACCCCCGATGGGCTTGAAAATGTTCTGAAAACCGCAAGAGAGTTAACTCCGCAGACTTCAAAATTAATATGTCTGTTTGGCTGCGGAGGAGATAGAGATGCGACCAAACGTCCTAAAATGGGTAAAATAGCAGATAATTTATCCGATAAAGTGGTTGTAACATCTGATAATCCCAGAAGTGAAGATCCTCAATTAATTATTTCGGACATTATGACGGGGATTAAAACGGTTGATACAAAAAGAATTTTTGTAGAACCGGATAGGCGCAGGGCAATACAGTTTCTAAAAACGATTTCAAATCCTGAAGATGTAATTGTTATTGCGGGGAAAGGACATGAAGATTATCAAATATTAAAAAATGAAACAATTCATTTTGATGACAGAGAAGAAGCAAGAAAAGTGTTTGTTGAATTAGGAGGCAGAGTATGAAATTAACGGTTTTAGGCCCAGGGTGCTGGGGGTTAACTCTTGCATGGATGTTAAACAATAATTTTGAAGATATAACCGTTTGGGGCAGAACAAGTGATATCTCGGAGGAGCTCAGACAATTTAAAAGAACTACAAAACCCCTAACCGTTCAACTGGATAATAAGGTTCAAATAACCGATAATCTTAAAGAAGCAATAGATAATGCCGATATTATACTTCTTGTTGTCGCAACGTCAGGCATAAGACCTGTATGTAAACAATTAAAAGAGGCAGGCTTAAAAAATAATCAAATTTTAGTTAATCTCTCTAAAGGGCTGGAACTGCCCTCTTTAAAAAGGATGTCTGAGGTTATAAAAGAAGAACTGCCCGAGTCAAGACTTGTAATTCTGTCAGGACCTACCCTCGCAAAAGAAATTTTAAACGGGTGCCCGACTGCGGCTTGCGTAGCAAGTGATGATTTGCAAACTGCTGAATTTGTGCAAAAACATTTAAATGTTCCTTCTAAATTCAGGTTATATACAAATTCTGATGTTATCGGAGTAGAACTCGGCGGGAGTTTAAAAAATGTTATTGCAATAGCATCGGGATTTGCGGATGCAATGAAGCTTGGCGATAATTGCAGAGGAACTCTTTTAACAAGAGGAATGGCGGAAATAGTTAGAGTTAGTACAGCTTTAGGAGCAAAACCATCAACTCTTTACGGATTATCAGGCATGGGAGATTTAATTGCAACCTGTTCAAGCCCTTTCAGCCGTAACTTCACGGTAGGTTCAATGCTCGGGCATGGTAAAAAAATAAATGATATCTTAAATGAACTCGGATCTGTTGCAGAAGGAGTAAAAACTTCTAAAGCTTTATGCGAACTCGCTCAAAAACTGGGGCTTTCAGTTCCTGTTTCGTCTGCTATATATGAAGCTGTCTATACGGATATTACCCCTGAAGAAGTTCTAAATAAGCTTATGAACAGAAAACTTAAACACGAAGATTAAATTAGGAGATATAAATGTCCGATAAAAATTCATTTAAAGAATTGCTGGAGGAAGGTCAAAAACTTCAAGATGAAGGTAAATATAAAGAAGCCATTAAATTATATAAACTTGCTTTTGTTATGAAGGCTACAAAAATTGACAATAACAGTTTAGGGTCTTTATATATCAAGCTTGGTAATGCTTATTACAGCCTAAACGACAAAGATAAATCCGCATATTATTATGAAAAATATTTAGAACTTTTTCCTGATGGACAGGCAAGTGTTTTTTCAAGGCTTGCAAGCGCTTATTATTATACAGATGCCGATAAGTGTGTTGATTATTATAATAAAGCTTTAAATTTAAAGATAAGCAAATATGACATTGAAAATAAACTCTTTGCAATGACAAAATCCTCATTCTACAGCCAGCAGGATGTAAAAGAGGAATCGGAAAATGAAATTGATAATTTAAAAAATACAATCTGTAAAGATATAAAAAAATACGACCATTCAAAAAAGAAAAAAATGCCTGATAAAAAGCTGAATATAGCATATTTATCCTCTGATGTTTATACTCATACAATGATGAACTATATACTTCCGATTTGGCAAAATCATAATAAAAATGAATTTAACTTTTTTGTATTCAACGGTGCCGAAAAACATGACAAAACAACAGAACAGGTTGAGGGGTTGGGTTTTCAAGTTATACCTTGCCCAAAAATGAATGATACAGATGTAGCCAAACTTATTTATGAAAATGATATTGATATTTTAATAGATTTAGGCGGTTATACTCATTTAAAATCTTTTTCCGCCCTGTATAAACCTGCACCGATAATTATTTCGTATTTAGGTTACTTAAATACTTTGGGTATTAAAGAAGTGGATTATATATTAGCGGATAAATTTGTTATCCCCGAAGATAAAGCATATTTATATACCGAAAAACCTTTATATAATAAAGCAGGTTATACAATATTTGCTAAAAAACCCTTTCCCGAAACAGGAGAATGTCCTTTTACAGAAAACGGTTATATTACATACGGCAGTTTTAATTGTACTTCTAAATTAACAGATACTATTTTATTCATCTGGTCAAAAATACTTGAAAAGGATAAAACCTCCAAACTTTTAATATACAGAACTCAATTAAATAAAAATCGCATAAATGTATTTAAATCTAAATTTGCTAAATTGGGCATAAGTGCTGATAGAATAATTTTTTCAAATCAAAAATATTCTCCTCATTATAAAGCATACTCGCAGGCAGATATTTCTCTTGATCCGTATCCGTTTAGCGGAATGTCAATAGCGCTTGAATCATCTATGATGGGAGTTCCAAGTATAACATTATTAGGCGACGGCATTCAATCAAGAGGGGTCGGCAGACTTAATAAAGTTTTAGGACTTGAAGAATTATTAAATGCCGACAACGGAGAAGAATATATTAATAAAGCCGTTAATCTTGCTAATGACAAAGAAAAACTAAAAGAATTAAAAAAATCCCTTCGGGAAAAAATTGAAAATTCTGAAATTATAAAAGGTGCAGAAGAATTTACAAAAGATTTAGAAGATAATTTCAGAAAAATTTGGCTTGATTTTACAAATAGTCCTTAAATTCTTTTTTTATAACTTTATAACCGCAGCCATCGGGCATATTTAAATTAAGAGATATTGATTTTTTAGGATAATCTCTGCATAATTTAGGTCTGTTGTTATAAACATTGCATTCTCCGTTAATGTTTAAATATTTACAGCTTAAAATAATATCATTATTTTCATCCGCCCCCGATATAAAAAATCTTTTATAGTGCGGGAAAATAAACTGCATAAATCTTAATTCTTTTTCATTTTTAAGCCCGTAAGCTCTTATCTCACGACAGCAATTTCCGCATTTATTGCAGTTTCCCTCTATTTTATATTTTATTTTTTGAGGAATAAAATATGAAAGAATTTCAAAATATATAGATTTTATTAAATCAATAGACATTTGTTAACAAACTCGGTTCAAAAAATATTTATCTGGTAAAATAATAGCATAAGAATTAACGAGGAAAAAATGGCGAAAAAAAAGAATAAAAATAATCCTTTTATTGCATTTATAAAAGTAGTATTTATTGTTGTGTCTGCTTTTATACTTGCGGGATATTTTTCAATAAAGATGTATTTAGATGAACTTCCGCCAATTCCAAATCTTGAAAAATATAACAGAAATATAGTTACTCAGGTTTATTCCTCTGATAATCAGTTAATTAAGACATTTCAAACATTTCATTATAAAGAAGTATCAATAAAAGAAATACCTCAATTTATGAAGGATGCAATTATTTCAACTGAGGATAAAAATTTTTATACTCACAGCGGATATGATATATTCGGAATTTTTCGTTCTGTTATAGTTAATTTAATTAATAAACGAGCATCACAAGGTGCAAGTACAATTACTCAACAGCTTGCAAGGATTATGTTTTTATCTAACGAAAAAACATTTGTAAGAAAAATAAAAGAAATTCAAATTGCTGCAAGAATAGAAAAAACAATATCAAAAGATAAAATACTTGAGATGTACTTAAATAATGTATATTTAGGTTCCGGAGCATACGGTGTCGGGGCTGCGGCTGCTACTTATTTTAATAAGGATTTATCTAAATTAACATTGGCAGAATGTGCATTAATTGCGGGGCTTCCTCAAGCGCCTTCGGTATACTCGCCTTATAAAAATATAAAAAAGGCAGAAAAGCGCAGAAATAAAGTTCTTAAAAGAATGTACATAATGAAAACCATAACAAAGAAACAGTATGATGCCGCATTAAAAGAGAAGATTGTTTTAAATAAAGACCCCGGATTAACATGGACAAATGCAGCTCCTTATTTTATTGATTATGTCTTTAAAGAACTTGAAATGCTCGGGTTTGATGAAAGAGAAATATCTGAAGGCGGTTATAAAATAACTACTACATTGGATTATAAATCTCAGGTTGCTGCAAATAAAGCAATTGAAAAGAATATGAATGCATGGCATTTAACAAAAGCAAAACAGCAGGCTGCATTATTCAGCTTTTCACCTACTACAGGAGCTATTATTGCTTATTGTGGAGGCAAAAATTACAGAGAATCACAATATGACAGAGTTACTCAAGCAATAAGACCTCCGGGTTCTTCGTTTAAACCATTTGTATATACGGCAGCCATAGAAAAAGGTTATCTGCCCACTGATATGATAGATGACAGCCCCATAACTATAGGGAAATGGAGTCCTCATAACTATGGCAATAAATATAGAGGCAGAATGCCTTTATATAAAGCGCTTGCAATTTCATCAAACGTTGCAGCGGTAAGATTAATTAAAGATGTAGGAATTGATGCGGTTATTAGTACTGCTAAAGCACTTGGAATTACAACTCCTTTAACAAACGATTATACAATATCACTCGGTTCTAACGGTGTAAAACTATATGATATGGTTGTTGCATACGGAAACTTTGCTAACGGCGGATATAAAGTTCAGCCCTACGCAATTGAAAAAATAGAAACCCAAAGAGGAAAAATAATATACCAAGCGAAAAGAACAAAAATAACAAAAGTTCTTGATAAAAATACCGCAGGTATTATGACTGCTATGCTCAGGAAGGTTATTACTTCAGGAACAGGCAGAGGCGCTGATATAGGTAAACCAATGGGCGGGAAAACAGGTACAACAAACGATAACAAAGATGCTTGGTTTATAGGATATACTCCGGATATTGTTACGGGTGTTTTTGTAGGTAATGATGATAATACAAGTACAGGTTTGACAGGCGGAAGCGCCCCAGCCAGAATTTGGAAAGACATGATGATTGTTGCAACAGAAAAATACGGGAAACCCGAATTTGATTATGACCCTGTTGATATGGAAGTACATTATACCGAAACATCAAGTAATGATGATGAAAATGCGGAAGAAGATGCGGAAAGCGACACCACTAATACGGAAAATCAGCCGCAAAACGGTGTAATTCCTCTGCCTTCGCCTCCTTCAAAAGTAAAAGAGAGTTTTAACAGTATTCCCGTTCAACTAAATGATAAAATTATAAACGCAAATAAAACCGAAACTCAAAATGAAAATTAAATTCCGTTTAATTTCGGTATTTTCATCTTAAATACTTCTTCAAGGTCAATGCCGTTTAAAATTTCATTTATAAGTGTATTTGCTTTTACACTTTTGCCTCTAAAATTTCTTATTAATCCTAAAACTTTGACATCGCAGTAATTTTCAATTAATTCGGGAAAATATTTTATTTCGGGACTTTCCGAATATACCTGAAATTTATTAATGATTACACCTAAAATATTAATCCCCAGAGTTTTAGCGGTATTTATTTCATTAAAATACTGATTTACGGAATTATTGGAAGGATTTACAACAAATAATACCGGAATATTAAGTTTAAGCGGAAGATGATAATTATAAAGTTCATCAGTAACAGGGGTCATTAATCCGCCCGTTGATTCTATCATTAATGTATCCGTTTTTTTTGATAAAACCGAATAATCCTTTTTTATATCATCAAAATCAATATTAACTTTTTGCAATTTACTGCCTATTAAAGGAATAACATCGCCCGTGAACATATATGTTGAATGTGTTGTTATATATGGGTCAAGCATTTTTACAAAGGTTAAATCGGGCGAAATCAAATATTTTCCTTTATCTATTGCATTTGTTTGAATTGGTTTATATACACCTGATTTATAGCCGAGTGACTGCATAACCGCTGCAATCCCCGCTGATATTACAGTTTTGCCGTCTTCTTGATTTAAACTTGTTACAAAAATATTATTCATAACAAAATTATATCAAATATTATTCCTTAATCTTCCTTCATAAGGTGTAAAAGCTTATTTAATGTGGTAAACTGTATTTATGAAAAATTTTTTTAAAATATTATTATTAATATTTATCTTTTTTGCGTGTATAAATGTTTTACATGCCGATGAATCTGATGCGGAAAATAATAATATCAAAGTTCGTGCAGGTACATTTATAAAAGTAATGAACCTGAATGAAATATCAACTTTAGTTTCTGATATAGGTGATGAAGTTAAATTTTTAAATATTAATGATATGTATGTATATGAAACAAATGTGCTTCCAGCTGAAACACAAATATTTGGGGAAGTAGAGGATGTCTTAGAACCTGTTCAGGGACGAAACGGGGCGATAAAAATATTAATAACAAAAATGATTACTCCTGATAAAAAGGTCTATAAAGTAAAGGGACACTTATATTCAGACAATGATAATTACTTTGGAGGAGAAGAAACCCTGCCCGTTTATTACAGAAAAGTTCCTCATTTTCAGCAGAGAATAAGACCTATATTAAAGGCAGTACCCTTAAGTGTTTTAGAAGAAGGAAAACATACAGTTATTAAACCGGGAGAAGAACTTTTTGTTATTATAGAGGAAGATATTATTGCTAAGTAATTTGGGAGAATATATGAAAAAAATATCCGTATTTCTTATTTTTATATTTACGTTTTTTATAATTTCAAATGACTGTGTACTGGCCAAAAAAAATGATAAAAAACAGGAAAGTTTTATTCCTGTACAAAACGTAACTTATCCTGTCCCTGTAAACAATTATAAAATTCAAGATTATCAAGGTATAAATTATAATAATATTGAAGATAAATTTATTTTAATTCCTATAAATACCGTTTTTTCAGTTAATGCCATAACTCCTGTAAGTTCAAAAACGGCAAAAATCGGGGATAGAGTTTCTTTTTACTTTGTATCTGATTTTTATTATAAATCTGCTTTGGTAGCCCCTTCAGGCAGTAAAATAAACGGAACTGTGCTTTCAGATAAAGAAGATGAATTATTAATAAAATTTACCAATATCACAACCTCCACGGGGCAGATTATTCCTGTTTCAGCCCAAATACAAACAGAGGACGGCTCGGGGATTTTAAAAGCAGAAAATATTAAAAATGTTGAAGATAATAATACCTCTAAATCAAAGCAATATACTTCACAAACGGGAGCTGTTTTTAATATTAATAAACATTTGAAAACCGAAAACGGGAATGTAATAATACCGCAGAATACGCAGGTAAATATAATTTTAAATCAGCCTGTTACTGTTTTATCTAATACTCCTTTTTAGTTAGTAAACAGGCTATTTGTTTTATTAATAATTTTTTGATAGAATAACTTACAAATGGGAAGTTAGGGAATGTCAGTAATAAAAAATGATGACAATATAAAATCAGGGGGTTTATCAAACAGAAATGCTGTTTATGAAGTTCCTGCCGTTATAAGAAAAGAAAAAAATGAAATTTCTTTTGAAAAGGCTTTATTTATTGCAATAATATTGCACCCTGCAATTATATTAATATTACTTTTATCATCATTTATCTTAAAATTACTGGGGATAGATTTTGACTTATTTAAAAAACCGGAACTAAAGCCGAAAGATATAGAGTTTGTACTTGTAGAAAAAGAGGCTCCGCCCATTGATAAAAATACTAAAAACAGAGCGGATAAAAATTCGCAAGCAGGCGGAAAGCATGACCCCAAACGGCCTGTTTCACTTCCGCAGACATCTGCGCCGAAAGCGCCTGCTAAAAAGCCGACTTCACCTGCACCAAATAAACCTGCAGTGAAACCGCAGCCGGCAGTGAAACCCCAGCCTGCTCCCCAAAAACCGCAAGTTCAAAAGCCAGCACCGCAAACGCCTGCACCTCAACCGCAGACACCTGCACCTAAAGCGCCTGCTCCAAGACCTGCTCCGGCTCCTGTTTCAGTTCCAAAACCGACAGTAAAACCGCAATCTAATTTTAATATACCAATACCAAAATCAAATATTCCGCAGGTAGCTCAGCCTTCAGGCGCTCCTGTTACATCGGCACCAAAAATTGGAGGCTCCGGTACGGGCAGTGCAGGCAAAAGTACTTCACCTGCTCCGAGTTTCTCGCCGACCACGGGTAGTAAAGGCGGCGCAGGAGGAACAGGAACAGGCGCTGGCGGCGGCGGAAGATTTAGTAATGCTACGGGTTCAGGCAGCGGAAATGTAGGTAACCCGGGCCCCGGCAATCCTAAAGGTGCCCCGGGCATTGATGCAATTAAAGAACCTGATTTCGGGCCTTATATGAAGGAACTTCAAAGAAGAATTAAAATGAATTGGGATCCCCCTAAGGGTAACGAAAGCAAACGAGTTATTCTTTTATTCTCGATTGCTCGTGACGGCAGACTGTTAAATGTTAAAGTTCACCGTTCATCAGGCTTGCCTGCAGCCGATAATGCAGCTATTGATGCAGTCAAGCTGACGGCTCCATTCAGACCACTGCCCCCTGAATTTAAAGGAAACAGTGTAGATATTCAATTTACATTTGATTACAATGTATTTGGAGTATCGGGATAAGATAAAAATTAATTAGAAAAGAGGAAATAAATTATGGAATTATTATTACATTCAATTCAAATGGACTGGCCGGTACTTCTGCCGATACTTTTATGTTCAATCTTAACTGTTGCCGTAGCTATTAACAGGTTCAGCTTTTATAACAAAAACAAAAGAGATGTTGTAAAATTTATAAGAGCTTTAAAATCAGAATTGGTTAATAACAGACTTGAGGCAGCTAAAAATTTAAGTATTCAATTAGGCGGTGTTATCGGGGAAGTAGCTGAAGAAGCAGTAAGAATATTTTCAGAACAAAAACAAGGGTTTTCCCGTTCTTTTGATATTTCAGCTAATTTAGCAACAAGAAAATTGGAAAAATATTTAACTATTTTAGGTACGGTAGGCGGTGTTTGCCCGTTCTTAGGTTTATTCGGTACGGTTGTAAGAATACTTTATACCTTCCAAGATTTAGCATCACAAGGTAATCAATCTGCAGCGGTTGCTATGGGTATAGGTTCAGCTTTGATTGCTACCGCATTCGGGTTAGGCGTTGCTATCGTTGCGGTTGTTTTATATAACCTTTTTCAATCTACAGTTAAAAGATATGAAGACGATTTTCAGCTTATTAAATTGTTATTCTTAAGCTTTACGGATTCGGAAGAAAAAGTTCAGTCAAAAGCATTTGTATAGGATTTTAAAATGGCATTTTCAAGTTCAGATAATAAAAAAGGTTTATTTACCGAAATTAATATTACTCCTTTAACCGATATCTTTTTGGTATTGCTTATCATAATGATGGTTATAGCTCCTTCTTTTCAATCGGTTGATAATAATATTAATATCCCTGAAATAAATTCAGGTATTTCAATAGAACAAAAAAATGCGGAAATTGCCGTAACCAAGTCAGGTCAATATTATCTTAACGGAAGGGCAATTTCATCTGATAATCTGGTTACGGAATTAACCAATTTAAAACCGACTTTAGAAAAGCCTGAAGTAGTTGTTAAGGCTGATACTTTAACAAAGAGCAGTGAAATTCAAAAAATTATGAAAGCTGCTCAGGAAGCTGAATTTGCTAAACTTGTTTTAGCAGGTGAACCTTTAACGAAAAAAGAACAAAAAAAGCTTGAAAATACTTATAAACCTAAAGTAAAGGCTCAAAATAAACCTCAGGATTACAACTGGGATGAGTAAGGAATTTAAAAATGGCATCACAAAGAAAAACTTTTAACGAAATTAATATTACTCCTTTAACCGATATCTTTTTGGTACTTCTTATTATAATGATGGTTATAGCCCCCTTGCTTGACCAGCAGGGTTTAAATCTTGCCGTTCCTAATATGATTGAAGTTCAAGATGAAATTAAAGATTCCAAACTTATTAAAGTTGTTGTAACTAATGATAATAAATATATGTTAAATGATGTTGAAATCCCTGTTAATGACCTTTCAAACATGGTAAAAGACGAGGCAGTGCAAAATCCTGACGGGTTATTAATTATTACTCAGCCTGATGCTACTCACGGGGCTGTTGTTAAATTGATGGATGAGGCAAGAAATTCAGGTGTTACCAATATTTCCATCACCGAATATTAAAGATTTAATTCTTTTTCGTAGTATTTAACAACCGCATAGGCATTTTTATCGTTGTCTTTTTTTGTTATTACTCCGTAATCATCGGTATGTCCGTTATCACCATATTGATATATTTGACTAAATACAGTATATTTAAACCTGTCAATTTTTGCTTTTACTGCGGATTGTTTCGTTTGCTGATTGTCTTTCTTTTCTTGCAATTGGCTTGAATCAAATTGTATTATTGCCTCAGCTTTTTTACTTTTTCCGTTTTCTAACCTATGCATTATTGCTCTGTCAAATTCTTTATAAAATTCGGATTTTCTTTTTTTTATTTTTGCTTCATCAGTACTGTAAAGATTATAAATATCGTTTTTATAATTTTTTTCCATTTTATTAAAATATTCAAAATCTTTTCCTGAAATCAGCGCAATCCTGTTTTTGCCAAATCTTCTGATTAAAATTCCGTTATAACCGTTATAATCTTCAAGGACATCTTTAAAAAATCTTCTTATTGCTTTTCTTTCTCCTCTTGAATATCCTGTTACATCGCTGGAATTTAAAATATCATTTATTTTATATGTGAAATTATCCAATTTCATTCTGTCTGCTGATAATTCAGGATTAGTTACAGATTTGATTTCTATTACTCTTCCAAAGTTTATAGCGCTATTTACAGATTGAACTCTCAATTTTTATTCCTTTATTAGTAAAACTGTTGAATACACTGCCACTGCTTGTTTTTCTCCGATAGAATCCATTTTTTCCATCGTTTTTGCTTTTATTGAAATTTTATTTTCTTCAATATTAAAAATTGAAGATAATTTTTTTTGCATTAATTTTATATAAGGTTTCATTTTGGGTTCTTCAATTATTATTGTATTATCCAAGTTATTTATTTTGTAACCGTTTTCTAAAATTATTTTATATGCTTCTTTTAGTAAAATTGTGCTGTCTATATCTTTATATTTAGGGTCATTATCAGGGAAATGCGTACCGATATCGCCAAGAGCCAAAGCTCCGAATAAAGCATCAATTATGGCATGGATTAAGGCATCGGCATCAGAGTGTCCCAAAAGTCCTTTTGTATGCGGGATTTCTACTCCGCCGAGAATTAATTTCCTGCCTGTAGCAAGTTTATGAATATCAAATCCCTGCCCTATTCTATACATCATTTATCTCCCATACAAATTTATTAATTGCTTTTACAAAACCGTCATTTTGAACGGTATCTGTTATATAATCCGCTTCTGCTTTAATTTCATCGGTTCCGTTTGCCATGGCAACTCCTATCCCTGCAGTTTTTACCATTTCAATATCGTTATTTTGATCGCCTATTGCCATTACTTCTTTTTCGGTAAAGCCGAGTTTCTTTGCCAAAAATTTTATGGCATTGCCTTTTGTTGCCTCTTTATTTGCTATTTCGCAGAAATAGTCAAAGGATTTAACTACATAAATTTGAGGATACTTTCTTCTTAATTCTTCTATAAAACTGTTTATAAAATTAACATCATATTTTATTGCAAGAAGTTTATTTAATTTAGAAAAATCAAGTTCATCAAAAGAATTTACCTTAAAATAATCAATCCCTTTATCGCCGATATAATCTTTTATATATTGATCGTCATCTTCAACATAGAGTGTATCTTCAATATAAACATTCAGATGAATATTTCTTTTTCTGCAATCAGTGATAATTTCACGGGCAATATCAGGGTTTAAGTATTTAACATCAAGAATTTCGCCTTCATATGAATTAATTAGTCCGCCTTGATAGCAGATTAACGGGCATTTTATTCCTATTTTATCCGCAACGGACTTAGCGCTTCCGTATGTTCTTCCTGTTGCAATTGCAACATAAATTCCTTCTTTTATAAGATTTTGCATACACTCTTTTACTTTAGTGCTTATACCGTTTTCGGGGGAATATATTGTTCCGTCTATATCAGTTACAACCATTTTAATCATAGTTTATATGCCTTCATAAGCGCTGATATGGTTTTGGAATCATTTATTCTGCCGTCTTTTACCATTTTAAAGACTTCTTCTCTATCAATTGCAATATAGTCTAAAACTTCGCCCTCATCAAGATGTTGATGTGTTTGTGTTAAATCTGAAGCCTTAAAAAGATACAATTTTTCAGAGCAAAACCCCGGTGATGTCCAGATAAAACCTAATGGTTCCCAAGTGTTTGCAGTGTGTCCCGTTTCTTCTTCAAGCTCACGTTTTGCCGCATCAAGAATTTCTTCTTCTTCTTTATCTAATTTTCCTGCGGGCAGTTCATATAATACTTCTTTTGTCGGGTAGCGAAATTGTTTTACCATTAGTATTTTGCCGTCTTTTTCGCTTGCTATTACAACTCCGCCCTTGTGGTGTACAACTTCTCTTATTGTTTTATAACCGTTCGATAATTCAACATTATCCCGAGTAATTATAAAAACTCTGCCGTTATAGATTTCTTCAGAATTTATGGTTTTCTCAAATAATTTTTCCATAAGTTAATTATAATATAAATTTGTCCTTTTATAATATAATTTAATTATGAATGTAAAAAATGTAATAGGGTTTTGGGGATATCCTCATCCCGAGTTGATAAAAGAACATAAACAAAAATTCCCCAATGCGATTTGGGTGGATTTTGATATAGATTACGGGTTTGAAAAAACTGATATTCTGCCCGATTCATACTGCGCAATTATAAAAAATATTATAAATTCGGCATTTCATTATAAAGATGAACTTCTTGTTATTTTAGCGCCTATCGGAAAAGATAAGTGTGACAGCGGGTGGTTCGCATATGAAATATTAAAAGATTTAGGGTTTAATATTATAAAAAGTATTTTTGAAGAGTCTTCTTACAGATGTGAAGTTAAAATTTCAACGTCAAACCTGCCTTTAAGGCAAAAAATCGAACTTATAACAAAAAATATTTATGAGCCTCAAAATATTGATTTAACGCCATGTAAAGCAAATTTCGGATTTTGGGGTGTACCGCCTAATGACCTTTCATTATTAGAGTTATTTCCAAATGAAACACATGTATACGGCTGGAGCAGATGTGTTGAGGCTATGACTCCTGCTGATATTGAACTTGAAATGTTTGTGGATAAGGATGTCCCGACTGTATTTTATTCGCAGTCATTCTGCTCAAAAGCCCAGCTTGCTAAATATTTAGCTGATAAATACAACGGGCTTTATATAGATATAGATGATGTTGCGACAAATTCTACAAGAGCCAAAATAGAAGCATTTTTGAGGTTAAGATGATTGTACTTGATGCGGGCACAACTTGGTCTAAAATAGTTGAAAGTGATAATGAAAATAAGATGAATAAGTTTTCCTCCAATCTTGTAAAATGCGAAAACGGTTTTAATTATTATGTTATCCCTTCAAGCAATTTAAAAGATATTGATTTTAAATTTGATAAAGCAACGGGGCATATGTCAAAATCAATGCTGAACTCTGATAGCGACTATGAAAATGAGGTTATTGCCTTAATTGAAGGTTTCAGAAAAAAAGTAAATAATGACGGGCTTATCCTTGATATGGGAAGCAGAGATTCAAAATGGGCCTTGTATAAAAACGGCAAATTTAAAGACTTAGATTGGAATAATTCCTGCTCAAGTTCAACCGGGGCAACCATTGAAATGCTTTTAAAATTCTATTCCGTAAATGCAAAAGATTTGGAATTTAATAATGAAAAATACATAATAACCTGCGGTATATTCGGCTTAGAAAAAATAATGGATGATATAGCAAAAGGAAACGACGCAAAAACCGCCATTTCTAAATTCATCCACGGAATTGCTTTTAATGCCTGGAACTTTGCAAAAAAGCCCGATAAAATATATTTATCAGGCGGTTTTTGCGAAAATGAATGCTTTATAAAATCGCTTTCAAATTACTGCGAGGTTATTCCCATGGGCAGATTTTTGCTCTGCGAAGGACTTATAAAAATTTATTAATGAGTTTCCAAAACAAATAAAAAGAACTCCCAAAATTGGAAGTTCTTTTTGAAATATATTTGAAAAATATTAACGTTTTGAGAATTGAAATCTTTTTCTTGCTCTCTTGCGTCCGTATTTTTTACGTTCTTTAACTCTTGCATCACGAGTTAATAAACCTTCAGCTTTTAATACTGATTTATATTCTTCGTTATATTTTAATAAAGCTCTTGAAATACCGTGTTTAATAGCGCCAGCTTGAGCAGTTACACCACCGCCTACCGTTTTAACTCTTACATCAAATTTTTCCTGATTATCAGTTAAAGCAAGCGGTTTATAAACCATCATTTCTAAAGCTGCACGATTTCCAAAGTAATCAGCAAAAGTTTTTCCGTTAACAAAAACTCTGCCTTTACCTTTTACAAGTTTTACAACTGCAATAGCAGTTTTTCTTCTTCCGGTTGCCATAATTTCTTTATCTGCCATTATTTAGCCTCCGTTTCGTTATAAACAACAGGTTTTTGAGCAGCATGAGGATGCTCTGAGCCTGCATATACTTTTAATTTATTGAATTGTTCCTGTCCTAAAGTGTTGTGAGGCAACATACCTTTTATTGCTTTTTCAATAACTTTAGTTGAATCTTTTTCCATTAATTCCTTAAATGATGCTGATTTTAATCCGCCCGGATAACCTGTGTGGTGATAATAAATTTTACCTGTTTCTTTTTTACCCGTTACGGTAATTTTATCCGCATTGATAATAATTACAAAGTCACCTGTATCAACGTTAGGTGTGTATTGCGGTTTGTTCTTGCCTCTTAAAATATTTGCAGCTAATACTGCCAATCTGCCTAAAGTTTGACCTTCGGCATCAAGCAAATACCATTTCCTTTCTACTTCAAGAGGTTTAGCTGAATAAGTTTTCATAAGCTTTCTCCATTTATATCATTATATATTACTTTTACTAATGTTAAGCCCTCGGGGCTTATGGTCGAACCTGCTTTTGTTTTATCCTTCGAGTCTAAGATATCTTTAAGTGTTTCAGGGGCTAAAGATTTTCTTTGAATCATCAGGAGAGTTCCGACGATCGATCTGATCATATTGTACAAAAACCTGTCTGCAATAAAGTCAATGTATATAAATTCGCCGTCTTTTACGGCATGCGCTTTATACATTTTGCATATTTTAGCCGGATTAGCTGTTTTTACTTTCTTAAATGAAGTAAAATCATGCTCACCTACCAGATATGAAAGTGCTTTATTCATACTTTCAACATCCAAAGGATATTTGACTAATAAACAATTTTCGTCCCACGCACTTCGTTGAGTTCTGTTCACAATCGTATATCTGTAATGTCTTGCTTTAGCACTCTTTTGTGCGTGAAACGGCTTTTCTACTTTTATTAATTCTTTTACACTGATTGTTTTAGGTAAAATCCCGTTTAAAGAATTAACGAACTTACTCGGATTTAGTTCAAACTCAGTATCAAAGTGGGCGGTCTGCCCTTTAGCATGAACACCGGCATCGGTTCTGCCTGAGAAAATTGTTTTGGTTTTTGTTTTTGTCAACGTACTGATTGCTTTTTCCACTTCCGTTTGTATTGTTTTAACGGATTTATTCGTGTTAGGCATGTTTTGCGGCTGCTTTTGGCTGCCCTGATAGTCTGTACCTATATACTCAATTGTTATTAAGTATCTTTGCATTATACTAACTGGATTAATGCCATTTCTACGCCGTCGCCGCGTCTTGGCGGTAAGTGAAATATTCTTGTATATCCGCCGTTTCTGCTTTCATATTGTTTGCCGATTTCAGAAAATAATTTCTTTAAAACAGTTTGAGGTATTAACTTTTTACCTTCTTGAAGGCTGTCAAATATTTCACCTGTTTTGCTGTCGACAAATTTTGATGTTTCAACATCAAATATGAACTTAGCAGCCTGTCTTCTTGCATGTAAATCGCCTCTTTTTGCGAGAGTTATTATTTCTTCGGCATAAGGTTTAAGTGCTTTTGCTTTTGAAATAGTTGTTTTGATTTCGCCATGTAAGAACAGTTCTGTTGCTAAAGATCTCAACAAGGCATTTCTTTGGTCTTGCGGTCTTGAGAGTCTGTTTCTTGTGCATTGGTGTCTCATTTTTATTTATCCTTTTAATTAAACTTCCTCAAGTTCAACACCTTCTGGGTTCGGTTGAAGTTCCAAACCTACTTGGTGTAATTTTTCTATTACTTCATCGGAAGATTTTTTACCGAAATTTTTAATATTCAATAAATCATGTTCCGATTTTTTAAGCAGTTCAGCTAAAGAATTGATACTTGCTCTTTTTAAGCAGTTATATGCTCTTACGGACAATTCCAAATCTTCAATTGAAATACTTGGTGCTTGTGCTTCCTCTTCAACTTCTTCTACTACCTGATGGCTTGGAAGAACAGCCGGCTGACCTGTTATTGAAGCTATTTGCATAAAGTGTTCAATTAATAAGTTAGCTGCCTGACTTAAAGCACTTGATACATCAATACTTCCGTTTGACCAGATTTCAAGTGTTAATTTATCATAGTCAACTACGTCGCCTACACGAGTATTTTCTACATTGTAGCTTACTCTCTTTATAGGCATGAATGATGCATCTATAGGTAATAAATCTATAGGAATATTACCTTTATTTTCTTTTAATACATCAACGGTTCTGTATCCTTTACCTGTTTCAACGGTAATATCAGCAGAAATGCTTCCGCCTTCCGAAATAGTACATATTAACCAGTCAGGATTTACAACCTTAACACCTGCAGGCAATTGAAGGTCGCTTGCAAGTACAGGTCCGGGTCTATCAATATCCAATCTTAAATGCTGAGGATCTTTATCTTCTGTTTTTACCGTTAAACCTTTTAAGTTTAACATAATGTCTATTGCATCTTCAACAATTCCGGGGATTGAAGTATATTCGTGAGTAATACCTTCAATTCTGATTGATGTAACAGCGGCACCTTCCAGTGATGATAATAATACTCTTCTTAAAGCATTACCGATTGTTGTACCAAAACCTTTTTCCAACGGTTCAACTACGAATTTACCGTACTGTGAACCATCTGAAGATGTTGTTGTATTTATACATTTAATTTTTAATTCCATTGTATTTTATCTCCTACAATTATTTAGAATAATACTCGATTACAAGCTGTTCTTTTATTTCAGGGTCTAACTCTTCACGTTCGGGGATTCTGTCAAAAGTTACTTTCATAGCATCTTTATCTATAGTAATCCACTGAGGAGCTAATGCTAAATCAATTGATTCAGCTACTGATTTAATAAAATCAGCACTGCCTGATTTAAATGTTATAACTTCACCGGGTTTTACGGTATAAGAAGGAATATCAACTCTTTTACCGTTTACAAGCACATGCCCGTGGTTAACGATTTGTCTTGCTTGTTTTCTTGAAATAGCATAACCTGTTCTGAAAATAATGTTATCAAGTCTTGATTCTAATAATTGTAAAAGAACCGTACCTGTAACACCTTTACTTCTGCTTGCTTCGTTGTAATATCTAACGAATTGTTTTTCGCTTAATAAATATGTTAAGCGGATTTTTTGCTTTTCATTCAAGTGAATAGCATATTCCGAAAGCTTTTTTCTTGCGGCACCATGCTGACCGGAAGCGTTTTGTCTTAAGGACGAAACCAGCTTTCTGTTTGATAAATCCGTAACTCCGTAGTTACGAAATAATTTATTTGATGGTCCTGTATACTTAGCCAATTTATGACTCCTTACTTTTCTTGTTATACTCTACGTTTTTTTGGAGGACGGCAGCCGTTATGAGGAATAGGTGTAACGTCCTTAATTAATGTGATTTCGAGTCCTGCAGCTTGAATAGCTCTTATAGCTGTTTCTCTGCCTGACCCGGGTCCTTTGATATAAACTTCAACTTTTTTCATACCTTGGTCTATTGATTGTTTTGCAACTTTTTCTGCTGCAGATTGTGCTGCAAACGGTGTACCTTTTCTTGCGCCTTTAAATCCGCATCCGCCTGCTGATGCCCAAGCAATAGCATTACCTTGAGTATCCGTTGAAGTTACGATTGTATTATTAAAGGTTGATTGTATATGTACAACACCTTGTAATACATTCTTTTTTTCTTTCTTTTTTGTTTTTACCGGTCTAGCCATTGTTTATATTACTCCTTAAATTGTTTTCTTGTTGGCGATTGGGCCTGATTTCTTACCACGTCTTGTTCTTGCATTTGTTTTTGTTCTTTGTCCTCTTGCAGGAAGTTTACGTCTGTGACGCATTCCTCTGTAAGAATTGATTTCACTCAATCTCTTGATGTTTACTGATTCTTCTCTTCTTAAATCACCTTCGATTGTGTAATGAGATAATTCATCTCTTAATTGTTTAATATTGTCATCTGTTAAATCGTCTGTTCTTAAGTCTTCAGAGATTCCGCATGCTGCCAATATTTTTGCACTTCTGGTTGGTCCTATTCCGTAGATATAGGTAAGTGCAACTACCATTCTCTTATTACGAGGTAAATCTACCCCGGCAAGTCTTGCCATAATTTCTCCTTTTGTTTATGTTTTACTTTGATTGTTTTTGGTTAGGTTTGTTTTGCTTTTGTGGTCGGGCTCGTTCGGCTGTCTTGGTTTTTACTCCCTCTCGGGGCTGTCACTCCTACGCTCTGCTGTCGTCGTTTCGCCCCTCACATATTCGAGCTTTGCTCTACGTAAAAACCGCTTCGTTTCACTCCACCCGTCCGCAATTTCGCTGTCCTGAAATTGCTTCCCGCTCAAGCCTGTCGTTGGCTTCACTCCGTTGTCACCAACTTCGCTGTCCTGATTATTCGCCCTGCTCGCCCCTTCATTCCGCTTCGGAATTTCATTCCTGTCGCTCCATCGGGACTTCGCTTTGTTACGGGTTTCGCTTCGCTTCACCCTAGCGAAAATCGTCTTGAAATTGTTTCCCGCTCAAGCCTGTCGTTCGTTCGCCTTTGGCTGTCCTCACTTCGGCTTTCGCTACCCGGATTATCATCCGTCCGCAATTTCGCTCAGCCTTGTCTTTGTTTATGTTTCGGGTTTTCGCAAATTATTGCTACTCTGCCTTTTCTTTTTATTACTTTGCATTTATCGCAAAGCGGTTTTACTGATGCTCTAACTTTCATGACTTTTTCCTTTATTTTATTATCTGTTAATCGTTTTTTATAACACTTCATTTTCTTTTTGACTTTGTGCCTGCTTTTTGACATTCTGCCCAATTATTCTGCCTGCACCGACTTTATGAAGTTTTTACTTTAATCTGTATGTTATTCTGCCTCTTGTTAAATCATAGGGGGTCATTTCTACTTTGACTTTATCTCCGGGTAATATCTTTATGAAGTTTTTTCTTATTTTCCCTGATATGTGTGCCAGTATTTCATGCCCATTTTCAAGCCCTACTCTAAACATAGCATTCGGCAGTGATTCCAATATCGTTCCTTCGAATTCTATTACGTCTTTTGACATATTTTCCTCATTTTTAAATTTGTCAATAAAAATATCGTACATGTTAAATTTTTCAAATCAAGCCTTTTTTTCTTATACTGTTTTATTTTTTAGCTTTTTTATTTGGAATTTCTCTTGTTGTTTTTTTAATATTACGAAATAAACCCTGATTTTGCGACTATCTTAATCACTTACTTTTACTATTTTTTCAACGAAATGTAAATTTTTCTTAACATGATTAATGTTTTGTATTATTATAAAAAAAATAAATAATATTTCTTTAAGAATTACATGCTATTATTTTAATTATGAAAAAGTTTTTAAGTTTTATTCTTATCATATTTATCAATATCGCAGTCTTTGCATCTTTAATCTTTGTTTGCGATGTATTTATTTACAATTATAATTATAGAAATTACAACAAATTATATAAAAAATTAAGCTTTAAGTACTTAAAAAAAACAGACTATTTAATTGATATAAATACCTATTTTGACGGGTCAAGCGATATATACCGGGGAAGAAAACCCGACGGACTGGAATACTCTAAAAACAAACCCATTATTATATTCGGCTGTTCTATAGTTCAGGGGCAATTTTTAAATTATGACCAAACCATAAGCTACAAACTTGCTCATATATTAAAAAGACCTGTTTATAACCGAGGCATTGCCGGACATGGTATTCAACAAATGTACTGGCAAACAACTTTTAATAATTTTTATAAATCTGTCCCGCCTGCCGATGACGTTATTTTTATTCTGATTGATGATCACTACTTTCGTATGCATACTTATTTTATGGATATTTTAGATCATCATTTTAATATTCATTATTCTAAAAAACATAATGATTTTATACTTGATAATACAAATAACAGTTTTTTAAATATTTTAAAATCTTCTTATACTTTTAAGTTTTTAAATATGAAATATGCGGATTTTTATGTTAATAACCCTAAAAATGCAGAAAAAATAACTGATGAAGTTCTCTGGTTCTTTATTAAAACAAGAGAAAACCTTGAAAAAAAATGGCATAAAAAGTTTAAATTTACGGTTATAATTTTTGATAAAATTAAATATAAAGACCTTTTAGTAAAAAAACTAAAAGAAAACAATTTTAATATCATTGAAACAAGTAATATAACAAAAGAAAATCTTAAAGATAAAAAATATTTTTCACAAAATACATTTCATCCGACTAAAGAAGTATGGGATTTACTTGCTCCTTTAATTGCAAAAAAAATAAAGGAGGAAAGTTGATAAAATTTATTAAGATTATTCTTATTAATATTTTTATTTTTTCTTTATTAATTTTTATAAGTGATATTTTTACTTATAAGTATTATGCAAATATATTAAAGAACAAAAGAAATTACGGAATTGACAAGTTTGGATATAATATAAGATTACCAATTTATACAAATGACTTAAAAAGTTTCTTTAACGGCAGAGGAAATATATATTGGGGAAGAAAACCTGACGGTTTGGAATATAAGAATAAAATACCAATTGTTGTTTTTGGATGTTCTTTTGCTTATGGTCAATATTTAAATTTTAATCAGACTTTTAGTTACAAATTGGCTCATTTACTAAAAAGACCTGTTTATAACAGGTCAATAGTAGGCGGCGGATTTCAACATATGTATTTCCAAACTGTTGATTACGGCAATAAAGACTATTTCAACGATATTAAAGATACAGATATCGTTATATATATAATGATAAATGATCATTACAGAAGAACCATATTAAATTATTTTAATATACCCGATAAAGATATTCTTCTTACTTATTCATATAAAAATAGTAAGTTTAAAATGAATGATAATAAATTTTTTAATTTGTTGAAATCTAGTTACACATTTAAAAGTTTAAATCGTATATATGCAGATAATTATGTTCTTAATCCCAATCATGCGGAAATACTGACCGATACCGCCGTTAGATACTTTGAATTAACAAGAAACGAACTTGAAAAACATTATAATAAACATATTAAATTTTGTATTATATTATATGAAAGCTGGGAAATACCACATAATAAACTTTTAACCAAAAAATTACAAGATAAAGGTTTTATTGTTATATCAACTAAAGATTTAACAAATGAAGATTTAAATTCTCCAAAATATATGTTGCAGGATAATTTACACCCGACAGAAGCTGCTTGGGATTTACTTACTCCTTTAATTGCAAAAAAAATAAAGGAGGAAAGTTGATAAAATTTATTAAAATTATTCTTATTAATATTTTTATTTTTTCTTTATTAATTTTTATAAGCGATATTTTTACTTATAAATATTATTTAAATATTTTAAAAAATGACAAAAGTTACAGAATTGAAAAGTTCGGTTATAATACAAATTTACCAATTTACGTATACAACTTAAAAGATTTCTTTAACGGCAAAGATAATAAATATTGGGGAAGAAAACCTGACGGGTTAGAATATAAAAATAAAATACCAATTGTTGTTTTTGGGTGTTCTTTTGCTTATGGTCAATATTTAAATTTTAATCAAACTTTTAGTTACAAATTGGCTCATTTACTAAAAAGACCTGTTTATAACAGAGCAATAGTAGGCGGCGGATTTCAACATATGTATTTTCAATCCGCAGATTTTGGCAGAAAAGCTTTTTTTAATGATATTAAAGATACAGATACCGTTATATATATAATGATAAGAGATCATTACAGAAGAACTGTTTTAGATTATTTTAATATACCTGATTTAGGCAGACAACTTACTTATTCATATAAAAACGGCAGATTTAAAATTAATAATAATAAATTTATTAATTTGTTGAAATCTAGTTACACATTTAAAAGTTTAAATCGTATATATGCAGATAATTATGTTCTTAATCCCAATCATGCGGAAATACTGACCGATACCGCCGTTAGATACTTTGAATTAACAAGAAATAAACTTGAAAAACATTATAATAAACATATTAAATTTTGTATTATATTATATGAAAGCTGGGAAATACCACATAAAAAACTTTTAATCAAAAAATTACAAGATAAAGGTTTTATTGTTATATCTACAAATGATATTTTTAAAGAAGATTTAACTTTACCAAAATATTTGGCAGATAACGGTCATCCGACAGAATATACATGGGATTTATTAACTCCTAAATTAATCAAGGCTTTGAATTTATAATTAAATATCAAATCTTTTATAAATTTCGTCAATATTTTTAAGATAATCTTGTGTATTAAAGCATTCTTTTATTTCTTCTTTTGAAAGATGAATTAAAATCTCTTTATCGTTTAAAAGATTTTTTTCAAAATTACCGTTATTATTGAACGCATCGAGTGCATTTTTTTGTACGAGTTTATATGCATCTTCTCTTAAAAGTCCTTTGTCGCAGAGTTTTAAAAGAACTTTTTGCGAAAACACAATTCCCCCGAATAATTTTGTATTTTTAAGCATATTATCCTTATGTACTACAAGATTTTTAACGGTTTTATTAAGCCTTGAAAGCATATAATCAATAAGGATTGTTGAATCAGGGAGGATTATTCTTTCTGCGCTTGAGTGGGAAATATCTCTTTCATGCCAGAGCGCAATATTTTCCATAGCTGCAATAGAGTTCGAGCGGACAATTCTGGCAAGTCCCGAAAGATTTTCGCCCGAAATAGGATTTTTTTTATGGGGCATAGCGGAGGAACCTTTTTGACCTGACGAAAAACCTTCTTCAACTTCTAATACTTCCGTTCTTTGAAGGTGTCTTAATTCAACTGCAACCTGTTCTATTACGCATGCAATCAAAGCTAATGCCTGCAGGTATCTTGCGTGGATATCACGGGCAATTACCTGAGTTGAAAATTTAGCGGGTTTTAACCCAAGGTATTCACAGGCAAGTTTTTCTATCTCGGGATTAATATTACTGTAAGTACCGACAGGGCCTGAAATTTGACCGACATTTGCTTCATTTAAAGCATTTTCAAAATTTCTTTTATTTCTTTCAAATAAATCAATCCACCCGCAAAGCTTTACCCCAAAGGTCATCGGCTCTGCATGAACACCATGAGACCTGCCTATACATACGGTTTTTTTATGTTCTTTTGCTTTTTCCTTTATTGTTTTTATAAGTTCATCGATATCATTTAAAATTATTTCCCCCGCATCTTTCATTTGAAGGGCTAATGCGGTATCTATAACATCCGAACTTGTCATTCCCATATGAATATAACGGGAATTATCTCCTACATTTTCATTTACGTTAGTTAAAAAAGCAATTAAATCGTGATGAACTTCTTTTTCTATTTCATCTATGCTTTCAACGGTAAAAGAAGCTTTACTTGTTATATCTTTTAAAACTTCATCAGATATAACACCAAACTTGTTATATGCCTTGCATACGGCAAGCTCGACATCAAGATAATACTGAAATTTAGTGTTTAACTCCCAAATTTTTTTCATTTCATCTCTTGAGTATCTGTCAATCATAAAACTTCCTTTTTCAACTTTTTTATTTTACAATAAGTGCATAAAGAGTTCAAGAAAGGTATATTATGAATAGAGCGCCCTTTTTCTATGATATTACTTTAAGAGATGGTAATCAGTCATTAAAAAAGCCTTGGAATACATATGAAAAAGAAATTATTTTTAAACACCTTACGGAACTCGGAGTACAAGGGGTAGAGGTTGGTTTTGCCGCCGCCTCAGATATGGATTATGAAGCATGCTCTCATCTGGCATCAATAGCCCCTGATAATGTTGTTATTTCAGCACTCGCAAGATGTGTTGAAAATGATATCTTAAAAGCTTATGAATCTATTAAACAGGCACAAAAAAAGAGAATTCATACTTTTATTGCCATGAGCCCCTTTAATATGGAGTATGTTTTAAATAAAACACCAGAACAAGTCAGAAAACAGGCAATAGAGGCCGTTAGTTTTGCTAAAAATCTTATGGGTGATAACGGGGAAGTACAATTTTCCGTTGAACATTTCGGAGATTGCCGTGAAAATATAGATTTTGTTATAGATACTCTTCAAGAAATAGTTAAAGCAGGCGCAAATGTTATAAATCTGCCTAATACCGTTGAAAGAACAAGGCCTAAAACTTTTATAGAACTGGTAGAAAAAGTATATAATGCACTACCTAAGGAGGTTACAATTTCGGTTCATAATCATAATGACCTCGGAATGGCTACAGCTGTAACCGTTGAAAGTTATTTTGCGGGAGCAGTTCAGCTGGAGTGCGCTTTAAACGGATTAGGCGAAAGGGCAGGCAATACAAATATGTATGAAGTCGCTGTTGCTCTTTATAATTCGGGGGTGGAGGTTCCATTAAACCTATCTAAAATATACGAACTGGCACTTACCATCTCTGATATGTCAAAAGTTAAAATATACGAAAAAGCCCCATTGATAGGGCCTGATGCTTTGGCACACAGAAGCGGTATCCACCAAGACGGTGCAGTTAAAACAAAAGATATGCAAAAAGGTGCATAT
Source organism: Candidatus Gastranaerophilales bacterium (assembly GCA_947625305.1). Taxonomy (GTDB): domain Bacteria; phylum Cyanobacteriota; class Vampirovibrionia; order Gastranaerophilales; family Gastranaerophilaceae; genus Avigastranaerophilus. Next base: position 97,173 of record CANQNW010000003.1, read on the forward strand.
AGACCTATTCATCCTTCTTTAATAGGAAGAAAAGATGATGAAAAACTGGGATTTACTTCTCAATCAGGCAAAACAGCCATATATGAAATTATCACAGAGGCAGGCTATCCGATTACTCTGCAGGAGGCTCAAAGAATTGCTCCGTTTGCTAAAGAAACGGCGGAAAAAATCGGAGAACTTTCAACGAAAAACATTATCGATATTTACTTTAATCAGGTATTTAATGTTCAAGGCGCTTTCACTCTCTGCAGTATGGAAAAACTTCAAGACAATATAAGCCTGCATTTTAAATATAATGATAAAGAATACGATATTAAATTATCGGGTAACGGGCCTGTTGATGCCTGCATTAAAGCTATTCAAAAAGCAGGTTTTAACTGTGAACTTTTACACTACGAACAGCAGGCATTAAATGAAGAAATTATGGGGTCAGGCGCAACAGCTATGAGTATTATGCATTTTAAAACTCCGAACGGTGACTCCGTTATTTCGAGAGGACTTGATGAAAGCACAGTAAAAGCCAATATCAAAGCTATTTTCAACGGGTTAAACATTATTGAAAACCTTTACTCAAAAACTAAGGGATAAAAAATGAAAAAACTTTTTATATCAATTTTAACTTTTATGGTATTAATGAACTCTACCATGCCTGTTTTTGCGTTCAGCGGGCATTTTATAACAAATCAAAACATAATTGATGTAATCCAAACCGAGAATATTGTTACCCTCGATGTTGAAAGAAGGCTTAAATCAGCTATTTCCAAAGTATACGGTGAAAAAAATACAAATGAAATATATGTAAATATACTAAAAATAATAAAAGAAGCAAGAGCAAAAAGAGACCCAAAATTAAAGCAGGAGGACTTATCCCGCACAAATGATTGGTATAAAGATGAAGTAATATATATGTTTTATGTGGACAGGTTCGGCACAAATAACGAAATGAAGCCGAATACTTTTAAAGAATCAGTTAAAATGCTCCGCTATTTAAAAGATTTAGGGATAACAACAATATATATGCTTCCGTTTGCGGAATCACCCATGGGCGATGCGGGTTTTGACGTCAAAGACCCCAGAGACGTAAGAAAAGATTTAGGCGGAATGAGTGAATTTATTCAATTTATAACTGAAGCAAAACGGCAGGGGTTTAAAATAAAAGCCGATTTAGTTTTAAATCATTTTTCCGAGCAGCACGAGTGGTTCAAAGAATTGCAAAACGGTGATTTATCAAAACTTAATTATTTTGTTGTAACGGAACAAGAGCCTGAAAGAATTGTTTATAAAGATGAAAAACTCGGTTACGTCGCCGAATATAAAGAACCTGACGGAAAAATTTCCAAAAGAAGACTGATTTTTCCCGATATCACTGATACTCATTACAGAAAAGTCAATATTCAAGGAAAAGATTACTTTTTTTATCATACATTTTATCCGTTTCAACTCGATATAAATTGGGAAAACCCTGAAGTTTTATACTATAACTTAGAAACAATATCATTCTGGGCAAACCTCGGTATTGATATATTTAGAATGGATGCCATTCCATATTTAATAAAAGAAGAGGGAACAACAGGCGAAAACGATCCTAAAACTCACGAAATAATTAAAATACTCAGTACCTTTTTACAAGAAACAGCACCCCGTTCTGTTATACAAGCGGAAGCATGCCAGCCGCCCAAGAAAATATTAAGTTATTTCGGCAGTGAACGAAAAATTGACATAGATATTGACGGTAAAACAAAAGAATTAACAAGAACAAACGAAGTTCAAATTGCATATCATTTTCCCTACATGCCTGCAATATGGGCAACAATAGTATCGGGCGACAGTTCATATTTTTGGCAGACAAAAAAACAGACACCTGATATTCCTGAAAGTGCAAGCTGGGCAGTATTTTTAAGAGTTCACGATGAATTAACCCTTGAAATGGTAAACCAAAAAACAAGAGAATTAATATATGAAAATCTGGCGGATAAAGGTGCAGAGTTTCGAAAAGGCTACGGTGTAAGCGGAAGACTGGCAGATTTTCTTGATAATAATCCAGACAGAATAACAATGGCATTTGCCGTTTTACTTTCCATGAAAGGTATTCCGATAATATACTACGGCGATGAAATCGGGATTAGAAATAATTTTTCTTATGCTCAAAGATGGGCAAAAATAAGAGAAAGAAAAAATAAAAAATCTCAAAAAGATGATATGCTTTCATACTTTGACAGCAGGGACATTCATAGAAACGCAATAAAACGGGAAACGTTTTATAAAGCAATGGAGCCTTCCAATTCTTTTAAAAACAAAATTTATAAAAACGTTAAAAGATTAATTGAAGTAAGAAAAAATTATAAAACACTTTCAAGGGGTGATTTTATTGAAGTTAAATCAAACAAAAAAGAAGTATTTTCATACTTAAGAACGGGGAAATCAGATAAAATATTAATAGTTAATAACCTTTCCGATAATAAAGTTTATGCGGAATTAGACAGCTCGTTATTTAACTTTTCATCAGACAGAACTTTTATAAAAATGCAGGAATTATTAACAAAACAAGAAAAAAAATTTGAAATAGATAATAAAAAATTAATTATAAAACTTCGTCCGTACGAAACTATGTGGTTAAGTTTTTACTAAACAAATTATGCTTGTAAAATCTTATTTAGGATTATAAAATAAAATTACAGTTAGTTTTCAAGGGGTTGTAAAATTATGACATATTGCGATGAACACAAAAAATCACCGTTCTCAAACGAACAAGCTAAATCAGTTATAAAAGAAGCATTAAAAGTTTTAGGCAAAAAACATCTTGCATTTATATCACATGCAAACAGTTTTCCTGCCGAAACAGGTAAAAATACAGGGTTTGGAACTGTTAATTCAAATTCCGCAAAAAAATTAATAGACTTTTTATCAGGTGTATTTACGGATATTCAGCTTGGACCTGCAGGTAAAACTAAATCTATTGATGCATCACCTTATACGGGTACAATTTTTTCAAATAACCCTTTATTTATTGACTTAGAACAATTAACAACCACCGAATGGCATAATATTCTTTCGATTGAAACTTATAATAAGATAACCGAAAATAATCCCAATAAAAATACAAACAGAACCGCATATTCTTATATATTCCAAGAACAGGAAACTGCTTTAAAAGAAGCTTGGGAAAACTTTAAAAATCTTAACTGCCCCGAATTAAAAGCAGAGTTTGAAAACTATAAAGAAAATAATAAATTCTGGCTGGAAAAAGACTCGTTATATGAAGCATTAACTATTGAACACGGCAATGACTACTGGCCCATGTGGCACAGTGAAGAAGATAAATCGCTTTATAATCCGCAAAATGAAGAACAAAAAGTTCAATATGCTAAAAGAATTGAAGAACTTAAACAAAAATACTCGGATGTAATAAATTATTACTCGTTCTGCCAATTTGTAATATATAAGCAGAATAATAAATCAAGAGAATACGCACAGTCTAAAGGTATGAAAATGATTGCAGACAGGCAGGTTGCCTTCTCTGATCGTGACAACTGGGCATATCAATCACTATTTTTAAAAGGCTGGTGCTTGGGCTGTCCGCCTGATTACTTCTCGGAAGACGGTCAAATGTGGGGCTTCCCCGTTATGGATCCCGAAAAATTATTTAATCCTGACGGCTCGCTCGGCGAAGGCGGAATTTTAATGAAAGAACTCTATAAAAAGATGTTCACCGAAAACCCGGGCGGTGTAAGAATTGACCATATGGTAGGCCTAATTGACCCTTGGGTTTATGTATCAGGTAAAAAACCAAAAATCGAAGAAGGTGCAGGCAGGCTGTATTCATCACCCGAACACCCCGTTTTATCAAGATATGCAATAGCTACAACCGACGATTTAAACTACGAAGTTGAAGCGGATAAAGAAGAAAGAATTTTAAAACTTACACCCGAACAGATTAGAAAATACGGCGCACTTGTTGAAAAAATTGTTATAGGTGCAGCTAAAGAGGTTGGCTTAGATAAAGACTCCATCGTCTGCGAAGACCTTGGAACTTTAACTTATCCCGTTGTTAATGTTATGAAAGAATATGACCTTCAGGGAATGAAGTTAATTCAGTTTGTAGTACCCGAAAACCCCGAACACCCTTACAGATGTAAAAATATTACTCCAAGAAGCTGGGCAATGGTTGGTACTCACGATAATGAACCTATTGCCATGTGGGCTGACCAAACGGTTAATACGGAAGCAGGTTACTTAAACGGGAAAAATCTTGCAGAAGACTTATGGCCTGATGCAAATGATGAAGAAAAAGAACAAATTGCAGTAAGGATTTCAAAAGATGCACCATTTTTAACACAGACAAAATTTGTTGAACTGTTTGCGTGCAAAGCAGAAAATATTCAAATATTCTTTACGGATTTCTTAGGGCTTTACGATGTATATAACCGCCCCGGAACATCAGGCGATCAAAACTGGTCTTTAAGAATTCCCGATAATTATGAAGAAATCTATAATGAAAACTTAAAATCAGGCAAAGCATTAAATCTGCCGTTGATTTTAAAACTTGCGATTGAAGCAAGAGGGCATGAATTCAGCTCATTGCATCAAGATACAATTAAAAAGCTTGAAGAATTAATTTAAGGAGTTTAAATGCACGAGTTAAAGGTGGAATGTTCATTTTCGGCTGCGCATCATCTCTTGAATTATAACGGAGAATGCGAAAATCAGCACGGACATAACTGGAAGACAGAAGCATATTTTAGAGGATCGGAACTTGATAAATCCAACCTTTTGATAGATTTTAAAGTTTTAAAAAAAGAACTTAACAATATCTTAGACACACTTGACCACAAAGATATTAATACACTTAAAGAATTTGAGGGAATAAGCCCTTCAAGCGAAATTATTTCAAAATATATTTATAAAAAACTTAAAGAAAAATTTCCGCAAACATATAAAGTATCGGTCTGGGAAACAGAGAAGGCATGCGCAAGCTATTTTGAGGAATAAAGATGGGGATAATTCAAGCGGTTATATTGGGGATAGTACAAGGCTTAAGCGAATTTCTGCCGATTTCAAGCTCGGCTCATCTGGTTATTGCATCTAACTTGTATAAAGTTTTTGTCGGAGACGACTTATCAAATAATTCGCCTGAAGAAATTTTTCTTGATATTATGCTTCATTTAGGCACTTTGATTGCCGTTTTAATATTCTTCAGAAAAGATATTTTAAATATTTTTAAAGCAATTTTTAACGGACTAAAAACAAAAGACTATAAAAACGAAGATTGTAAAACAGGACTATATATAATACTGGGTACGATTGTAACAGTTCTAATTGCATTTCCTCTGCACCATGTTGCGGAAGAGTTAGTATTTGACCCCGTAAAAGTAGGGATATTACTTATTTTTACAGGAATATTTCTTTTATCAAGCGAATTTTATTCAAAAAGAATTGAAACAAAATCTGAAAATATGGATTTAAAAACGTCAATAATAATAGCCGCAGCACAAGGTTTAGCGGCACTCCCGGGGTTTTCAAGGTCAGGGCTTACTATAGCATCAGGATTGTTCAGCAAAAAAACCAGATTTGCATCCGCTAAATATTCATTTTTGTTAAGTATACCGATTATTCTCGGAGCTTCAATGTTCTATCCTTTATTAAAGATTAATGTTAATGAATTGGCACAATTTAACTGGACGGCTATAATAATAGGAACAATATGTTCCGCTTTTGTCGGTTATATTTGTATTAAATACTTTTTAAAGTTTGTTTCAAAATATTCGTTAGGATTTTTCGGATATTATTGTATAATTATAGGGATATTAACATCTGCATTTTTTATGTTTATTTCAATGGGGTTATAAAATGAATAAAACAATTGAATATATTAACGAAAAAACGGGAAATTTTATACCTGAAATAGGTATAATACTTGGTTCAGGCTTAGGTGAATTTGCTGATGAACATAGAACCATTGCAATTCCATATAATGAAATCCCGAATTTTGAAACATCCCACGTACAAGGGCATAAAGGATTATTGGTTTTTGCTCAAATCCAAGGGAAAAATGTTGTTATGATGCAGGGAAGATACCATTTTTATGAAGGCTATTCAATGCAGACGGTAACTTTCCCCGTTAAAGTAATGAAAAAACTCGGAGTAAAAACATTAATCATAACCAATGCGGCAGGTGCAGTTAATCCTGATTTTACCCCCGGAGATTTAATGTTTATAACAGACCATATAAATTTTATGGGAACAAATCCTCTAATAGGTAAAAACGATGATACTTTAGGAACTCGTTTCCCCGATATGAGCGAAATATACTCAAAAGAGTTAATAAATAAAGCCGTCCAAACCGCAGAAAACCTGAATATTAAATACCAAAAAGGAATATATGCGGCAACAACAGGGCCGAGTTATGAAACTCCCGCAGAAATTAATATGTACAAAATCTTAGGAGCAAGCGCAGTCGGTATGTCTACCGCTCCCGAAGCTATTGTTGCAAATTATGCTGGCATGAAAGTTCTTGGAATAAGCTGTCTTACCAATTATGCCGCAGGTGTTTCAAATACCCCCTTAAATCATCAAGAGGTCATTGAAACAGCAAATAAAGTTAAAGAAAACTTTAAAAACTTATTATCGGAACTTATTAAGATTATATAAAGGCACTATAACTCTGTGCTAAACTTATATTATAGGGGATAAGAAGTACAGGAGAAAAATTATGATTCCGATTTTAGATTCAAAAAGACAATATGCAAAAATAGGCAAAGAAATTGAAAAAGAAGTTCTTGAAGTCTTGGCTTCAGGCTCATATATTTTAGGAAAGCACAATAAAGCTTTTCAAACGGAATTTGCAGACTTTGTAGGCACAAAGTATTCCGTAGGCTTAAACTCGGGAACTGACGCACTGCACTTAGCATTAAGAGCATTAAATATCGGCAGAGGCGATGAAGTTATAACAACAGCATTTACATTTGTAGCAACAGCAAGCGCAATAGGTCTTGCAGGTGCAACTCCCGTATTTGTTGATATTAACCCTGATACATTTAATATTGACGCAAATAAAATTGAAGCGGCTATTACTCCGAAAACAAAAGCTATCATTCCCGTTCATTTATACGGACAGCCTGCAGAAATGGATAAAATAATGGATATAGCAAAAAGACATAACTTAAAAGTTGTTGAAGATTGCTGTCAGGCTATCGGTGCGGAATTTAAAGGACAAAAAGTCGGTTCATTCGGCGATTTCGGATGTTTTAGTTTTTATCCGACAAAAAATTTAGGCGGTATGGGCGATGGCGGTATGATTACCTGCAATGATGAAAATCTTTATAACAGAGTTATCGCATTAAGAAACCATGGCGGTGCCATCAGATATTATCATGATGAATTAGGTGTAAACTCAAGACTTGACGAAATCCAAGCAGCTATCTTAAGAGTTAAAATGCCATATGTAAATGAATGGAACGCAAAAAGAAGAGAAAATGCTTACAGATATAATGAAATGTTCTCTAAATATCCTGAAATCTTAACTCCTAAAGAAGTTGAAAATTCTTACTGCGTATATCACCAATATACGATAAGAATTGAAAATCGAGATAAAGTTCATCAGCTTTTACAGGAAAACGGTATCGGCGCAATGATTTATTACCCCGTTCCATTGCATCTGCAAAAATTACATAAAGATTTAGGCTACAAAGAAGGCGACCTTCCGTTGACGGAAAAAGATACAAAACTTGTTATGTCGCTTCCTATGTTCCCTGAAATAACACCCGAAGAACAGCAAACAGTAGTTGATACCGTTGTTAAATGCTTAAATATGACTAAACAAGCAGTATAACAATTTAATCTATAAAAAAGACTGCCTTATTAAAGGCAGTCTTTTTTATTTGCACCGGGGGGGGGGTAAAAGCAAGTAGGTTTGATTAGCGGAGTATAGTCTATTACTCATAAAATACCCAAAATTGTAGATTAATAAAAACAAAAAGCACCCCTAAAGGTGCTTTTTATCTGACTTGTGCCAAGTTTTTTTATTCTTTTGTGTCGTCTTTCATTTTGAAAGTCCAAACCATATCAAATCTCGGTTTATCTCCTGTCGGGGATAATTTTGCAACTTCTCCTACCTTATCGCCGTTATTATCAACCAAGTCAAAAATGTTGTTAGAGTTATTCCCGTTATTTTTTATGTAGTATGTTCGTGGAAAATCTACAGGCAAGTTACCGGAATTATTTAAAATATCGTCTGTATCATCTCGCATAGGCTGAGTATAGGTAATTGCGAAATAAGGTTTATCATCTCCCATGCCTTCAATAGCTCCGACGTCATAGTGCCTGTTTGGGTCTAAGTTATTAAATTCCACTTGCCCATCTGTGCCTTTTTTAAACCCCGTGACTTGCGTACCTGTTTCAGAGTCAAAAAGCCCATATGCTCTTTGGGCACAAGCACCATTTATTTCAATTTTTCTCGGGTTAGGAGTTAAAACAACCTGTTCAGGTGTTTTGTTTATAAATTTATTTTCATTCATAATAAAAGTCCTTTCCGTTAACTTTATTTTATTATTTCAAATACTTCCGATTTTTATATTAATTTTACAGTTTTTTTACATTGATTTTATTCAAAAATGAAAAATTTATATTCGGGGATATCTAGGGCAGAAGAAATATTAAATAATAAATCCATACTCATATTTCTTCTTGCGGTTTCAACTTTAGCAATATGTTCTCTTGAAACATCAACCAATTCTGCAAGCTGATTTTGAGAAAGATTTTTTTGTTTTCTGTATTTGGCAATATTGGTGCCAAGTAATTTCTTTTTAGCATTCTTATTTAACATAGCCATATTGTGAACTAAAAAGTTATATTTGTATGTAGTCTGTTTGGTAACAAAGATACTAAATTTTTAAATTTGCTTCGGGGGGGGGTAAAAGTGGTATAATGATTTTGTTTACGAATTTAGGTGGTTTTTATGAGTAATGATAAAGAGAATATAGAACAAGAAAAAGTTAATAAACAAAGTTGGTGGAAGAAGTTGTTGGGTTTAAAGCAAATATCATGTCAAATATTGTTAATATTGGCTTTTATATGTCATAATAATATTTTTTGAATATTTAAAAGGTTCATACGGTTCAGAAGCCGTAGTTCTAAATGAAAATGAAATATTTTTACCATCACATTTCGATGAAGTTTTAAACCTAAAAACAGGTTTACATGATCAAATTCCAATTCCCGCACAAATTTATGATATAAAAAAAAGAAAATTTAAACCATCTGATGAAGGAAATGCAGAAATATATGACCAAAAAACAAATTCTTATACTTCTGTAGGTTCTTTGAATGTAAAAAGATGCTATCATTCATCAATATTACTTTCAAATGGGAAAGTATTAATTGTTAATGGAGCAAAAGGACCCGGTGGAGCAACTGATAGAGAAACAAGAAAAGCAGAGTTGTTTGATCCCGAAACTAATAAATTTGAATTAATATCATCAACTAAACTTGAAAGATGGGCATTCTTTGTAGAGAAAATTTCAGATAATAAAATACTAATTCATAATTACAATGGATGGGAAATTTATAAATATTAATAATGAGCAAGTTGTTGGGTTAGCGAAGTGTAACACAATAACTTTTCCTTATAAAAATACAAAAAATTGTAAATTCATAAAACTAAGAAGCACCATTGGGTGCTTCTTATTAGTTTTGTGCCAAGTTTTTTATTTCTTTGTGTCATCTTTCATTTTGAAAGACCAAATATAATGGATTTTAGGTTTATCGCCTGTCGAGGTTAGGTTTGCAATTTCCCCAACTTTTTCGCCTTTAGAATCTACCATATCCAATACATTGTTATTGCCGTTATCTTTTATGAAGTAGACATTAGGATATTCTACAGGCAAGTTCCCTGAATTTTTTAGTATTTCATCTGTGTCATCTTTCATACGTACAGTCCAAATTAATGCAAATTGAGGTTTTTCATCACCCATACCTTCTATGGCTCCGACGTCATAGTGTCTGCTTGGGTCTAAGCCGCTAAATTCCACTTGCCCCTCTGTGCCTTTTTTAAAATCATTGACTTGTGTTCCTGTTGCAGAGTCAAAAAGCCCGTATGCTCTTGCTGGATGTGCACTATTTATTCTGATTGTTCTTGGGGTAGGGGTTACAACAACTTGTTCTTGCGGTTGATTTAAAGAAGTATTTTGTTCCATAATATGTCCTTTCTTTTAATTAAGTATTTTTGTGTTCATCATTATAAAGAGGTAAAGTCCAAATACGTAGGATTTGAGGTTTATCTCCGGTTGAAACTTCTCCGCCTCTAACTTCATATTTTTTATTAGGGTCTAAATTTTTAAATTCAACATAACCTTTTTCTCCTTTTACAAAAGGAGTTTCTTGTTTTCCTGTTTTTGCATCAAAAAGGGCATAATCTCTTGCCGGCAAAGCCCAAGCTATTGCTATTGCTTTTTTGTCATCACTTCGAATTGCTTTTTCGGGGTAAGCATTTGAAATTTGTAATTTGTTTTCTTTTAATGAATTATTGTTTTTCATAATGAACTTCCTTTCTGCTTTTTTTGCACCAAAATATTGGCGTCTTTTGGGCGTCGTAACTGTATTGTGGTTAAAAAAATTGATTTTAACCGCATTTTTTAGTAGCAAAAATATTTACACTGCAATTTTTATGCAGTTTTGTAAAATATTCTTAGTTTTTTATAAAATTTATAAATTATATTCAAATTAATTTTAGGCACAAACCAACGTAATAATATATTGCCCGTTTTTTTGAAATTTTAAACATCAATATTAAACTTTTGTTACATTTCTGTTTTTTCCCGAATTTGCCTCTTAGAAAAAAATATTTTATTTCTTTCTGCTCAAATTTGTTAACAAAATATCATTATAAGTCCAATATGCATATCCGTTATAGCGAGTACCCGAATATTGAAGTTCCTGCATATTGCCATCTCGTTTCACCCTCAGCTCCACATAGTTCCGCATACAGGCTCACAATCTTCGCATTTCTCACATGTTCGCTTTGTAACAACACTTCGGGGCTTATCGTAAATTTTGTGCGGACAAAATAAAAAACACCCGTAACGGGGTGTTTTTGTATATCGGTATATTTTTGACCATTAACTAAATTTAATATAATTTAACTTCAAACATCTTTAAACAAAGCTTTAATCGGGATTTTATAAGCAATACTTGTTCTTATAATGTATTTCAGGGTCAAATTTCTTTTTCCTGTTTCTACCTTTGCAATGTGTTCACGTTCATAATTAATTTTCTCACCAAATACATTTTGCGAGTGATTATTTTCACTTCTAAAATTTCTGATATTTTGAACCAACACTTTCATAACTTCTTTTTCTTCCTTTGTATACATTGGTTGTTCTCCTTTCTTTTTGCCAAGTATACAAAAATGATTAAATTATTATTTATTATTTGCTGGATTATATTGATTTGATGAAGTTTCTAAATTTGCCTCGGGTGGGGGTGGGGAGGGTAAAAACGGTATAATTATTTTGGTTGCAAGTTTAGATGATTTTATCAGTGAAGATGAAATACATAAAATAATTGAATTTAATTTGACGGAGAGTTTATATTACAGGTTTGCAGTAATAACTTTTGCAATTTGGCTTGCTATTGAAAGTATTTGTGCTTTTTTAAATTCAGGGGGGGGGGATCTAAATACGGTTATGCAGTTGCAGTTAACGGACTATTATGTTTAATTAATTGCATTAAAGCTTTGCTTTGTTATAAAATTATGAGAAAAGTAAACAGGTATTCTCCTTAATATTAAAGAAAAATATCTATAAGCTTAAATTTTTGAGGTCTATAAAAAATATGAAATACTTAGATAAATTTAAATATTATATTTTTATTATTTTATTTAATTTATTTATTTTTATAGGATTATTTTTTTTGATGGAATATTCTATATATAGGGTATATCATAATATTGAATCTAAATATTATTTTAATTTTAATAATAATATAAAATTTAAATATGCTATTAAATGCCCTGATAATTATTATTACCTTAAAGATTTTTTTAAGGAAAATAGTGTAGAAAGAGGGAATGAAGAAAGTTACGGTCGAAGTCCTGACGGTCTTGAATTTAAAAATAGAGCTCCGATTGTTATTTTTGGCTGTTCTTTTGCATATGGGCATTATTTAAACTACAATCAAACTTTTAGTTATAAATTGGCTCATTTGTTAAATCGAACTGTATATAACAGAGCTTTTTTTGACGAGGGTTTTGAGTTTATGTATTATCAAGTTGTTGATAAAATTAATTCTCCTTTTTTCTTTAGTGATGTTCCGCCGTCAGATGAAGTTATTTATATTTATCTTCCCGATCATTTTAGACGGTCATTTCTTTTTGTTCTTGATATTTGCAATACTTGGCGAAGATTACATTATTCGTATAAAAATAAAACTTTTTATCTTGATAATTACAATAATAAATTTTTTAATCTTCTAAAATCTTTTTATATAACTAAGCTTTTAAATCATTTATATGTAGAAAAATATCTTCTTAGCGATAAAAATATTGATAAAGTTACGGATATTATATTGCAATACTTTATATATACAAGAAAAATCCTTCAAGAACATTGGAAAAAGGATATCAGATTTACTGTTATTTTTTATACTGTTGGTGATGATAAATATGCCATGATTTTCAAAAAAAAACTGGAAGAGAATAATTTTACTGTAATTGAGACAAATGAACTGACAGATGAAAATTTAGTTTCTAAAGAATATCTTGACATTGATAACGGACATCCAACAGAAAAAGCTTGGGATTTGCTAACTCCGTTAATAATTAAAAAACTAGACTTAAAATGATTCAAAATACAATCGGCTAAATCTTATGTTTTCAATAACTAATTCATGCACATATTTATTTTTAACATCCTTATTTAACATAGCCATATTATAAACTAACAAGTCTGAGGTTTGGTTAGCGGAGTGTTACCCAACATTTTTAAGCTTTTGTGTGAAATATCCGATTTCCCTAACCCAACATCAAAGCTGTATAAATTTTTTTATCAATATTTAATTTTTTACATCTGATTAATTGCATTAAAGCTTTACCTTGTTATAGAATTATTAAAAAAGGTTATGAGGTAATTATGTCAGATTGTATTTTTTGCAAAATCGCAAACGGTGAAATCCCTTCCGATTTTATTTACGAAGATGAAAAGGTTGTTGCTTTTAATGATTTAAACCCGCAAGCACCCGTTCATTTTCTGGTTATTCCCAGAAAGCACTATGTTTCGTTAAATGATATAGATTCAAAAGAGGCATTTGCGGATATTTTTTCTGCCATTCCTAAAATTACAGCAAAACTCGGTATAAAAGAGTATAGAACGGTTGTAAATACGGGTGAAAGCGCAGGGCAGACCGTTTTCCATATCCATGTCCACGTTATGGCAGGCAGAAAGTTTAATTGGCCCGCAGGTTAAGTTATGTATAACCGTTGGTATGATAGTTATCCCGAATTAAAATCATTGCTTCAGCTTTTAGAAAAGGTTGATTCACAATATCTTGATGTTATTGCGCAGGATTTTCTTCAAATAATTTTGGATAAATACTCTGACAGGTTTGATGATGCCATTAGGCAGATGAGCGAAAATGCTCCGCCCCGTTATTTAAGGTGGTATGATGAAAATTACGACCTTCATACCTGTATTGAATTTATTAAAACTCTGAACGATAATGAAAAGGAAGATTTAATTAAATCTTTCATAATGTCACTTGTAAGCTTTATAACGAATGTAGATGATGAATAAAAAAAATATATTAATTACAGGCTCATCAAGAGGTATAGGTCTTGAAATCGCAAGGCATTTTGCTTTAGATTATAATGTTTTTATAACGGGCAGAGATGAACAAAAACTTGAAATGCTTGCTAAACAATACGGATTTAAAGGGTATTATCCTTGTGATTTATCTTTGACGGATGGGGCTGAAAATCTTATATCGGGCTTAAATACGGATTTTGATATCTTAATAAATAATGCAGGTATGTATATTTATAATCCGATTGAAAAAATGTCACCCATAGAAACCGTAAATTCAATGGTTTTGAACTCTTTAACTCCTTATGAATTAATAAAACGGGTTGTGCCTTATATGAAAAAGCAAAAATGGGGCAGGATAATTAATATAGGCTCAATTTCAGGTGTTATGGGCGAAGCGAATGCTTCTATATATTCTATGACAAAGGCATCTTTAATCGGATTAACAAAATCGCTTGCGCTTGAACTTGCACAAGATGATATTACCGTTAATATAATTAATCCGGGATGGGTGGATACGGAATTAATCAATAATGACAACCTTGAAGATGATTTTTCAAAAGACGAAATTATGGAAACCATTCCTCAGCGAAGGTTTGTAACTCCCGATGAAATAGCTTCCGCTTGCGAATTTTTAATATCCGATAAAGCAAAAACTATAACGGGGCAATCCATAAACATTTGTGCGGGATTATCTTTAGGCTGTTAAAGATTTTTTAAAGATTTTCTTCCGCTTTATATAAATCAACACCGCCTGCCGCTTTATACAGCCCTATCGTTGATATTATTAAATTGATTTTATTTGAAACTTCTTCTTTTTGAGTTAATAAATATGCCTCTTTTGCATAGAGAGTGTCAATATCGGCAGAAGCCCCGATTTCATTTTTTTCTTTTGCAAGAGAGTATATTTTTGTTTGGGTTTTTAGCCTGTTTGTACTTTCATTATAGTTATCGTTTGCGGTTTTATATTCTAAAAGCCCCGAATTAACTTCTTTTACACCTTCCAAAATTGTTTTTTGATAATCGTTTAAAGCTTCTTCATACTGAATTTTTTTAAGTTTTAAAAAAGCCGTTTTTCTTCCGCCCGAAAATAAATCCATCGAAGGAAGAACACCTAGATTTAAGAATTGAGAAGCTCCATGAAACAGTTCATTTAAGTGATATGCATTTAATCCGACCTGACCGACTATGGTAAACTTAGGCAGAAATTCCCTTTTCGCCGCTTTTACATCAAATCCTATTCTTTTGATGTTAGCTTCCTGCTGTTTAAAATCAGGTCTGTTGGATATAACGGCGGAAGAGTATTCCTTTGGCAAATCATTTAAAACGGTTACTTTGTCATAGCTGTTATACTTGATTTCATCTTCATTATCGGCAAGATAAACTTTTAAACTTTCTTTCAGCAGATTTTTGGTTAAATCGTGTTTATTTTTTTCTTCTTTTAAACTTGTAAGATATTTTTCTTCCGCAAGCACTTCGTTAATTGTGCAAAGTCCTGTTTCATACTTATCCTGCGTCATTGAAAGGATTTTTTCCTGAGTTTTAATTAACTCCTCTTGAATTTGAGATAATTTATCCGCCTTAATCAAATTAAAATAATCGGAAGCAAAATCAGAGGTTAAAGAAATATAAGTCGCTCTTTGCGCCTGTTTAACCATTTCCAGCTGTTGTTCCATGCTTTTTGTTTTAAATCTGTTTAATCCCCAAATATCTATTTCATACCCCGCAGTTAAAGGTAAAAGATAGTTATATTGAGAATATTTAGGGATTTGCATATCGCCGAACTGCTGGCGGGGTGCTTGTAAATCTCTGTTTAAATCACCCGAAAATCCGACAAATGGCAGTTCATTTGCAAATTGCATTTTTACAAGTTTTTCATTTTCCTGAATTTTTAATGCCGTATTTTTAAGGTCATAATTATTTTTATAAACTGTAATTAAATTATCTTTTAAATACTCGTCTTTATAGTTATCCCACCATTTAATATTCAGGTATTCTATAGTTTTTTCGCCGTTTGGAATTTCCTTTTTCGCTATGGACGGCAGGCATATTGAAAAAACAATAAATAGTATTATACAAAATTTTCTCATATTCATATTCCCAAGAATTTCCTTGTGCTATAATTTAAGCACAAGAATATTTTATATTAAAAAAAATGGAACACAAAATAACCGAATCATTAATAAGCGAGGAAGATAAAAGACACATTTACGAAAAAAAACGTGTAATTGTGCCTGCAATTACCGCACTTGTCATATTGGTATTGGGAATTATTATTTCCATAAACTCTGTATTTTACAAGTCAACTGATGACGCATTTGTGGAAGGGCATATAGTTACCGTTGCACCGAGGGTATTCGGGCCTGTTATTAAGCTGAATGTTGAAGATAATCAGATTGTTAAAAAAGGCGACTTACTTTTGGAAATTGATTCTAAAGACTACGAAGCAAAATTAAAACAATCGCAGGCTAAACTGGAGGAGGCTAAAGCAAGTCTTATAAGTGCCGATAACGATGTTATTAAAACATTGTCGGAATTGGAATTTGCTCAAAACGAATATGACAGATATTCTAAAATGCACGCAAAAGGAATTACTTCAACTCAGGATTATGAAGCAAGCCAAACAAAATTAACTCAGGCAAAATCAAACAACAGCAGTGCAAAAGCAAAATATGACGAAATAACTGCTTCAATTAAAAAACTGGAAGCGGAAGTTGAACAGGATGAATTAAATCTTTCTTATACTAAAATATATGCGGTTCAAGACGGCAAAGTAACACATAGAACAGTTGAAGAAGGCAATTACGTTCAAATTGCACAGCCTTTATTTGCCATAGCACAGGATGATGTTTGGGTCGTAGCTAATTTTAAAGAAACTCAAATAGCTAACATGAAAAAGGGGCAAAAAGTAAAAATTAAAATTGATGCCTATGGTAATAAGAAATTTAACGGTGTGGTAGACAGTCTGCAAATGGCATCTGGCGCTAAGGCAAGCCTTTTTCCGCCTGAAAATGCTGTCGGAAGCTACGTTAAGATTGTTCAAAGAATCCCCGTTAAAATCTTGTTTACAGATGATATCTCGGGGTATAACATAATCCCCGGCATGAGTGCAGTTCCTACCGTAAAGGTAAAATAAAATGGCTCAGGAGTTGCAGTATAATAAAGTTCCGATTTGGTTAATTGCAATATCAATATTAATGCCTACATCATTTGCCGCCTTGGCAACTACGGCAACAAATGTGGCTATTCCTCATATATCAGGATATTTTGCGGCAACAGCAGACGAATCAAAATGGATAGTAACCTCTTATATGGTTGCAAATGCCTGCATGATAATGCTTACAGGATGGCTTGAGCATGTTTTGGGACGCAAACAGCTTATAAAAGTTTGTATTTTTATATTTACTTTGGGCGCTTTAATCTGTACGATTGCTCCCTCATTAAATATAATGGTGATTGGAAGGTTAATCCAGGGAATTGGCGGAGGCCCTATGACACCGATATCTCAAACAGTGCTACTATCGGCATTTCCTGAAGATAAAAAAGGTGTTGCGATGTCGCTTTTTGGTCTGGCGGTTATGGTTTGCGCCATATTAGGGCCGTCCTTCGGCGGATTTTTGGTTGATAACTTTAACTGGCATTACATTTATTCCGTTAATATTCCTGTCGGAATAGTTTCATATATGCTTATTTGTAAGAATATTGAAAATACCGAGCCTTCAAAAGAGAAAAAACATGTTGATTTTATCGGAATGAGCGCATTAATTATCTGGCTTTTATCTATGCAGATAGTTCTTGATAAAGGTCAGCAGTATAATTGGTTTGATTCTGCGTGGATTTCGTGGCTTAGCGGATTTTCGCTTGTTGTATTGTCTTTTCTTGTTATTTGGGAAATTGAAAATAAAAATTCGTTTATTAATTTAAGGTTATTTAAAGACAGAAATTTTTTAATCGGAACTATAATTTCAACGGCGGTAAGTATGGTTGTATTTACAACAATGTATCTTGCGCCTCAGTTTTTACAGAATGTATTAGGATATACGGCACTTTTAAGCGGATATACAATGGCACCCAGAGTTATATCCTGTTTAGTTATGCTTGCCGTTATTCCTAAATTAATGAAGCTTTATGACAGCAGAATATTAATTGCAATAGGGTTTTTCTTCTTAGGACTTGCAACTTTTGTATATACCAATGTTAATTTGGCGGTTTCATTTTTGTATGTATCAATACCAAATGTTTTATTAGGTATCGGAGTAATTTTAACCTTTATTCCGATATCGGCATTAGCATTAGGGACTTTACCGAAGGAACAGCTTGCAAACGGTGCCAGTCTGCATAATTTTTGTAAGACCGTAGGTGTTGCTGTAATTGTTTCAATGTCATCAACACTTGTTGCAAGGCACTCTCAAATTCATCAGGGATATCTGGTTGATAATCTTTCTAATTTTAACTTGGTATTTCAAAATAAAATGGCGGGTTGGACAAGCACATTTATTCAGGGAGCATCCTATGCATTTGCCGTAAATAAGGCAAATGCCTATGCTTATAAACAAATGATTGCGCAATCCACATTATTTGCTTATGTTGATACCTTCGCAATAGTTGCAATGCTAGCATTCATTCTAATCCCCGCTGCATTTTTTATGAAAATAAAAAAGAATAACTAATTACAATAAGATGTAATTAGTTTTTGATTAATTTACAATTATTTACATATACCTGAAATCATGTATTCATCATGTTTTCGGCTGTATTTGAAATTGAGTAAAATAATATTTTTATTCGATACATCTTGAAATGTTATGAAAAAGATTTATACTGAAAATATAAAGAAACAACAAGTTAGATAAACTATTAATAATAAAATGGGGATTAGGTAAGATTATTATTAGTTAATTCGCTGTAGAAAAATAAATTAAGGAAGGGAATTGGTTATGGCTGTTTGGAATGAGGCAGAACACCCAGCGGATTTTGCGTAGAGTGGAGCGGAGCGAAACTTGAAGAAGTGAATGCCCGGAATGAGCAGACACGGCAGTGTGGCGAATGACAGGGCAGAGAGTAAGCAAAATCCAAGACAGTGATGATGAGGGAAAATTTACTTATAAAAACGGGGGAAGTTCTAATTCAAATCCTCTGCTTTTGGGCGGGGTTCAATATAACGAAAAAAAAGAAAACAGAGAAGATATTCTCTATAATGATAATTCTTTTAAAGATAATCTATCAAATTATAGAAACAAATTACTTGATTTCTTAGGAGATAATTTAGAAAGAGAAGAAATATTATACTCAAATATATCAGAATTGGAAAATAAAATAATTCAAGTTACAGTAAATAAAATAGATGATTTGAAAGAAAAACTAAATAATATTATAAGAAAATTAAGTCATCCTGGAATGATTTATTCTAATCAATCTCAAAAAGTGCTAAATGAAGCTCAAAAATGGAATAATGCACTTGGAGATTTTGCAAGAAATTATGAGGATATGATAGATGCTAATACAATAGGTGGAGATAAGTATTTACATGCAAAAGCAAATTGTCAGGCAGCTCAACGAGGTCGTAATGGAGAAATTATTTCTTATGTTTTAAGTACCTATAGGGAATTGGAAGAAGGAACAAGAAAAGTAGTATTTAGAGGAGAAAATTTGTTTGAACAGCTACAAGATGCAAGAGAAGATATTCAAGCTAACAATGAAGGAAGAAATTTAGGGAAACTAAATCCGAATATTAATTGTAAATATTTATTGAACGATAGACGTCCAAATGGTCTTGACGACAAATATTAGGGTAAAATACATATATGAATAAAATTAAATTAATAATTAAAACTATAATTGCAATAATATTTGTACTTTATATCATTTATTTAAATCTGATTATTTCAACAGAAACTTCAGAACAAAACAAGTTAATATTATATAGTATTATTTCTATTATATTTACACTTTTTATTTTATATTATACGTTTATAAAAAAAGCAGAAATATTTAAAGTATTAATTATAATATTTTGTTACTTGATTATTTTTAATAATATTCCGATTTTTAATAATATTTTTGACAAAGATTTTTGCCTTGATAATTCTATATGCCGAGAAGGTCTTAAAGTTAATACAAAATACGGAATAATTAAAATTAATGAAGAAAATTGTTTAAAATATAATTGGAATTGGGATAAAAAATCAAAAATATGTACTATTAAATAATAATAAGATGTCCTACTCGCTGACGATCCTGCAAAATTTATAAATGATTTGAGATATTAAATATAATTTTTTTATTCTTCTGTATCAGAGATTTTTACATTTTTTAAATAGTTTTTAATTATTTTTCTTTGATATTCAGTATAATCATCTACTTCATTAATTTTTTTCAGGTCTATTTTGTTAGTAATTAAATAAGGATATACGTATTCAAGTAAATCAATATAAAAATCTGTTGCTAAATCAGATTCTTTTTTAGTGTATTTTTCGGTTATTTCAACTAATCTTAAATAATAATAAAATAAAGGTGAGTATATATAATCATCTGGAATTGAAACTAAATCAATAAGTTCATCTCTTGTAAAACTTGAAGGATTATTTTTATATTTTTCAACGTTAATTTTTACATCTTCAACAATTTCATCAATTTCTTTTTTTGTTTTCGGAGCTTCATTTTCAATTACTTTTTGGATTTCAATTTTGTATTGTCTTGGAAGTTTATATTTATCATCTTTCTTGAAAAACAAAAAAGACAAGGCAATAAGTAAAACAATAAGGAATAATATTATAAATTTTTTAATCATAAACACCTATAAATTAATATATAAATAAGAGCATAAAATATGGTTTTTGGCAATACAGAAATATTTAACAGTTGGTTAATACCTGTTTGAATTACAATAAGATGTAATTAATTTTGGATTAATTTACAATTATTTGCATTTTTCTGAAATCATAATTATTTACTCCTATAATTTTTTTTATAAATATATATGTATGCACGGTTTGAAGAGTCAGTTGGTCCATTAATTCTTTTAACTAATGGAACATCCTTTGGATCTGCATTATGAAAACTTGGATAAATTGAAGTACTTCCACCAACTATCAAAACCATATTTTTATTTGGAATTTTAATATAATTAGGTAAATATGAACGAACAAATTCATTTAAAGGCTTTAATTCTTTAGTTTCTACATCATATTCATATAACGGGCTAAACCAACTCGGATACCTATTAGTATGTATAACCGATTCAACACTTACTCCATAATCAACTTCATCTCTTTTAACAACTATTTTTTTCTTAAACTCATCTTTCTCATTCAACATTTTGTAATTTATATTGTCTATAAAAGGAATATTTTTATATGAAATATTTTGTTTTTCTGCTTTTTCTTTTATCGTCTTATATTCTATTGAATCTGAACTGTATGCATCTGAAATGTTTTTAGTCTTTAAATTATATTTATACATTGTATTAGAAG
This sequence comes from Candidatus Gastranaerophilales bacterium, assembly GCA_947625305.1. Lineage (GTDB taxonomy): Bacteria > Cyanobacteriota > Vampirovibrionia > Gastranaerophilales > Gastranaerophilaceae > Avigastranaerophilus. The sequence goes on from CANQNW010000003.1 coordinate 118,435, forward strand.
TGCAAAATATATTGATATCATCACCTTGTTTATATATTTGGTAACAATTTTTATCCAAATAAAAGTCTAAATCTTCACTATTCTTGGAAGCAAGATTATATTTAAATAAATATTGCTCTTCTTTTTTAAGTATGTCTCTGGCTAAAACATAAAGATTATCCCCATCGGATATAATATCTCTAACACCATAAGCTTTTTCAATTAAGTGTTTTTTAAGTTCCGGTAATTTTGAGAACTTAAATGTTTTTAAATCTAAAATATCGATATGCCGTGAGTTTGAATAATTTGTAGTAAAAAATATTATTTTGGAATTATCAATAAAGTGCCCGGCAACTCCTGAATCATAGCAATGATTCATATCTTGTAATCTATACAATCCCGGTTTTTGATTTGGATTTTTGGGATTAAATTTAGGTACAACACCCGCAAAACATATATTATTTGAAATCAAAATAAGAATAAAAATGGAAAGAATAGTTTTAACAAAACCGTTTATTTTATCATATATTTTCTTATTTTTTTTGTTACTCATAATCAAATTCCTATCTTTTTTCTTTTGTTACTTTTGTTGTTTGGTTAAAACCCAACCTACTTGCTTTTACCCTTTTTTTATTAAAAATAATATCTATAAGATTTATTACTATGTACCATTCTTTCTGAACCTCCGTAATACAAAATACTACCGTCTTCTAACAAAACAGGATTTAAACTGTTCAGTCCGATTTTTTCAAATCCGTTTAATTTTTGCATTTTATATGTTTTATAGTCAAAATATGCACCACCTGTAAAAAATATTCCTTTATTATCAATAAATAAAGGAATGGTCATAAAACCCACACCTCTGTCAAGATACCCGATGATTTCAGATTTTCCTGTCGTAATATTATATTTTTCAACCGATTTAATTACTGTTTCCGGAGTAAAACCACTGCCATAGCCATATCTAATTCCGCCGATAACTATTACATTATTTTTATCAAGTTTATGTGCATATATTTTATCAAACCTTGACTCAACTAATTGTCCGACAATTTTAAAATTATTTAATTCACGATTATATTCAAAAACGTAGTTAAATTCATCTTTTTTCCCGTCTTTATCGCCTAATCCCATACCGAATATTAAAATATTTCCGTCTTCTTTTTCAATCAATCCTACTTTGTCACTTTTTGTATCTATACATGAAGAATGTGCACAACTTAATCTATATGATAAAGTTTTATCTACCATCTTAATTGGTTCCGATAATTTGTAGTTTTTTGTATCAAAAATATAAAATTCCTTTTCTTTTCCACAGGAATAAATAAAAATATTTCCATCCTTTAGTTTTATTGAATTAGCATAATGGAATGGTTTTTGTCCTTTTTTTTCAAAATTATATCGTTCCAATACTGTTTGTATTGTCTTGTTCTTTAGATTATATATTTGAAACATATTTAATATGTTCACTTGAGGATCTAAGATCTTTGGAGTTATTATTAGCATATTTCCGTCGTCTAATCTATAAATCTGTTTTGCATCCATGTATATATTTAAAGGCGATATGGATTTGAATTTATTTGTCTTTGTATCGAATATTTCACCATGATTACTTGCCAATAAAACATTTCCATCCGGTAATATACCGTTTGCAATTGTTTGAAAGAAATATCCGGTAGAATTACCGACTCTGTATAAACCTTGTTTTTGATTTTTAACTATTTTCCCCTGTTGTAATTTCATATCTTCTGCAATTGAAATACTGAATTTCCCACTTATAAATAAAAAACTGACTATCAATAATCCGATAAATATGTTTTTTAAATTTATTTTTTTTATACTCATAATCAAATTCCTATCTTTCTTCTTTTGTTACTTTTATTGTTGGTTATGCTCCGCTAACCCAACCTTGCTTCCTTTTCCACTTAATTAACTTTGTTAAAACTGTAATCTATATGCATATTCACTAAAATTAGATAATGAATGTTTTTTATATTGTGAACCACAAAGTATTAAAATACTGTTATCTTCTAATTTAATAAATCTATATGGCAAATATAATGGAATTTTATTATTAATAATATATGATTGATTTGTCTTAATATTGAATACTTCTATTGCACTATAATCTTCATTGTATCCTTCCCATCTTACAGTACCAATTATTATATTTTCATTATTAAGTTCAATATTATAACTTGGATTTGTATTTGTTAATGTACAAATAATTTGTGAAGTATTAGTTCTAACATTATATTTTTCTATTGTTTTTACGGGATTATTATTTTTATTTAAACCACCCCAAACAAGAATATTTTCACTATCAATTTTTTTTGCTTGAACTTTATCTACTCTCCCATTTTTAAGATTACCAATATATGAAAATTTATTTGCATTAATATTAAATTTATATATTCTACTAAAATCAATTCCCGAGTTATTATTAATATTTTTTTGATTGCGATTTCTAGTTCCATTGCCAAATATAAGGATATCTCCATCTTCAAGTTCGATTAAAGCACGATTTTTACCATTTTTTACTATATCATCACAAAACTCAAGTTTATAAAACTCCATTTTATCAGGATAAAATCTATAACTCTTGTATTCATCAACAATTAATACACTTCCATCTTTCAATTTTTTCATTGATACATTATGTCCAAAATTGGTAGGAGCATTTTCAATCTTGTTAAAAGTCTCAGTTTTATAATTATAAATAGTTGGAGTACAGCGATAACCGCCTACTAAAAATACATCACCATTATTTAAAATAACCGATGCATGATTTTGCATATCATTCATTAATACTCTTTGTCCACCAACTTCCCCATATTTAATATTACCTTTTGGCTCTCGAAATGTATTGGTTTTAGGGTTATAAATTTCCCCAAATACATAAGGCTCTTGTTGAATTCCTCCAGTAATTAATACTTCTCCAGTAGGTAATAGAATTCCATTTTGTTCTTGTCTCGGTTTTAATACTTTTAATTTTGTTATTTTAATATTTCTAAATCCATTTTCTATTGCAAAAGTATCATTTAAACTTGTAATTAAAAAAAATAAACAAATTATAAATAAACATATAAATATTTTTTTTAAATTTATTATTTTGTTACTCATCATCATTAATCCCTATCTTTTTTCAACAAATTTAACCAACTTTTATTTTTCTTTTCTTGTTCTATATTCTCTTTATCATTACTCATAAAAACACCTGAATTTATAAATAAAGTAATTATACCACTTTTACCCCCCCCCAGCGCAAAAAAAGCAAATTTAAAAAATTATTATTTGTACCCAATAAGACTACATACAAATATAACTTTTTAGTTCACAATATGGCTATGTTAAATAAGAATGCTAAAAAGAAATTACTTGGCACCAATATTGCCAAATACAGAAAACAAAAAAATCTTTCTCAAAATCAGCTTGCAGAATTGGTTGATGTTTCAAGAGAACATATTGCTAAAGTTGAAACCGCAAGAAGAAATATGAGTATGGATTTATTATTCAATATTTCTTCCGCACTCAATATACCCGAATATAAATTTTTCATTTTTAAATAATTTAAAACTAAACTTACATTTGTTTTAATCTTTTTTCATCATTATCCATGCCTTGTTTTAATAAAGATTTAATATAAGTTTGATAAGGCATACCTAATTCTTTTGCGATTTTTTTTGCTCTTGCAATTTCAAATTCAGACCACCTAAAATTAACTTTAGGATATTTTTTCTTTACATCTGCCTCTGCTTTGGTGATAACTTCATCAATGTTATGAATATTACCAAATTCATCAATCAATTCAGATGTTTCTTCAACAATTTGTTCTGTTGAATTTGCAAGCATTTCTTCAATTTGTTCTTTGCTAAATTTTTCTTTCATAATTATCTCCAATCTGAAAAAGCAGTTATTATAAATATATAAGAGTCTTTTTCTTTTAATTTCATATAATATAGTGTAATATCACAATCAGCTGAATATGCTTCATATCTTTTATATTCTTCATTCCATTCTTCTTCTGTTATAGTGAAGAATGCACGAATAGCTTCATTTAGGGTTATTAAATGTCTATGCCATATATGTGGTTCATATTGGTTATTTATTGGATTTAAGTCTAATTTAAACTTAAATGTATAGTTACCAACTTTTTTAATAAGATATTTACAATTCATATAAATATCATAACATATTGTACGCACTTTGTACACCCAATATAATTATTTGTTAAATATGATTTTACAAATATGAATGTATCATTTACTCAAATTAAATTTTAAATAAAATACATTAATAAATTTTTTTATATCCAATCAGACTACATACCAATATAAATTTTTTGTTTTTAAATAAAATCAATGTAAAAAAATTGTAAAATTAATATCAAACCCGAAAAAATTTGAAATAATAAAATAAAGTTAACACAAAGGACAATTATTATGAACGAAAATAAATTATTAAATGACTACACTGAACAAGTTGTTTTAACTCCCAACCCGAGAAAAATTGGAATAACTCATGCTTATGCCCAAAGAGCATACGGACTTTTTGATTCAGAGACAGGCACACAAGTTACAGGGTTTAAAAAAGGCACAGATGGGCAAGTTGAATTTAATAACTTAGACCCAAACAGGCACTATGACGTTGGTGCTATAGAAGGTATGGGAGATGAAAAACCTGTATTTGCAATAAATTGGACTGAAAATATGATAGATGATACAGACACTATATTAAAAAATTCAGGCAACCTGCCTGTTATATATCCGGCTACATATACAATAAAAGATAATGGCAGCAATTCCAACAACATTTTTGACTTGGTTGATGATAATGGCGATAAAGTAGGAGAAGTTGCAAAATTAGCACCAACCGGCGATAAACTGCAAATCAATTTTATATGCTCTTTCAAAATGAAAGACGATACACAAAAATAACAACTTTGGTACAGTTCTGAGAACAAAAAGCCCCGTCAAATGGCGGGGCTTATATTTTATAATTTCAGAATATTATCTGTTATAATTTTCATCTTCAATTTTTGATAATTTATCGTTAATCGACATAACAAGATAAATTAAGAAGAAAACAAAGATAAAACTTACAAGTCCTGCCCATAAAACACTTAATCCTGCCCAAAGTCCTTGCGAGCCAACCATCATAACCGTTGAGATAACAAGTCCTACAAGAGTTAAAACCGCCATGATGTCTACAATAATTCCGCCGAATTTAACAACAAATTTTTTCATAATATTCTCCTTTGTTTAATCATTTTTATAATACTTTTTTATAAAAGTATTTGTATTATCGAGAAAGGTAATATAAGAGGTTAAATTTACATTTAACAAAAGATAATATAAAATCTGACTTTTTCTGAAACTGATTTTAATATAATATTCTTGAAAAAATAATAACAAAAATGTAGTTATAAAATGAAAAAGAGTTTAATTATATTATCTGTCATTGCATTATTATTTATACAAACACCTGTATTAGCAGGAACATATGGTACTAACGGAAAAGTTACCGCAAAATCTATTGGTGCAGGTGCATTATCACTTCTTGTTTGGATAGGTATCGGACAAGCAGTTAACGGGCAAAAACCAGAAAAAACTGGACACATGCTCTGCTTGGTTTAACAGGTGTATTTAGAATTTGGTCTTGCTATGATGCTGTTGTTGATAGAGACTGCGGTGTCCGGGAAAACAGAATTTAATCAGGCAAATAATTTATATTTTTGAGCCAATTTTATAGAATTTGAATCCATTGCAAAATTTATGGTTTTCATACCCATATCACGCATAACGGCATATCTGTGCCTGCCATCCGTAATACTTGCACGAATACCGTTTTTATCTTCAGTTAAAATCAAGATAGATGCATTTATATCTTTGCCCGTTGAAATATATTCAAAAGCCTTATTATATCTGTCATCTATAGCACCTGTTTTACCTTGCGAGGCTATATAATAAGATTCATCTTTTTGTAATAATTTATCCAGCTTTTTGACATTGATACCAAAAAGTTCATACCCGTATTTATATTCCGAAGGAATAACTATTCTGTTATTTATATTTTTATGATTTAGTGCCTCATCTTTTGTTACTTTTGTATATTGAATGTTTTGCTGTTTCAGAAAAGATTCAATATAATCATCATACTTACCATCTACATATAAATTTGCTTTTGCATATATGCCTGTTTTAGAAATTTCAGAAAAATCAGAATACATTTTATCAGACTCACAATTAAGTTCCCTATATATTTCATCTTCAAAATGAGACACTTTTGAGGAATTTGCGCCTGAAATATTATATTTATACAGACTTCCAAAGGAAGGATTATTACTTACTATTTTCATATTTTTATTAAACCAAAAGATAATTATAATTGCCAAAAAAACTTTAATTATAAATAAAAATTAATAATTAATTTTTATTAAAAAATAGCAAAAAATTTTATCTTTGTTTTTCATATGAGAAAACATAGGAGTGTATTTAATATGCAAGTGTCAAATCTTTCTTCAAATGTATCATTCGGCAGAGTATATGCTGTTGCAGGTTCTAAAGCAGGTGTTGATGAATTATCTCAAAGATTGGCTAAAGCAAAGGGTAAACTTGTTACTTATGATGCTACAAGTTTATACAAAAATACTTATTCAGACAGTAAAACAATTTGTGCCAAAGCTGCATCTATGGGTGATAGTATTATGTTTTTTATCACAGGTAAAAAAGATACTAAAGATGCTAAATTTATGAAAAAAACTTGGAGTTCTTTAATCGGTATAAGCCAAAATGTAACTGATTTTATCAAACTTACGGATATTGATGAAGCTGAAAAAGTATTAAAAAAAGAAATGAGAAGATAATTATAAGATATCAACAGGGTCAATATCTATTATCATTTTGATATCTTCAGCACAAGAAGTATTTTTTATAAAGGTCGATATTAAATATTGACCTTTTTTTCCCATTTTATTTTTAATAATTATTTGATATCTGTATTCTGATTTAATTTTATGCATAATACATTTCATGGAACTTGTTATTTCTATATATTCGGATACGGATAATTTTTCAATCCGTTCTTTTAATCTTTCTGCTACTTCATTAGCGCAAACTGCAGCTCTTATTTCATCGGTTGAAGAAAATACGACTTTAATTATTTGACAGAAAGGAGGATAATCAAATATTTCCCGCCGTTCAATCTCATTTTTATAAAAATCTTTATAATTTTGAGATTTTGCATTTTTTATAGCATATAAATCAGGATTATAAGTTTGAAAAATAACTTTTCCTTCGTATTCACCTCTGCCTGCCCTGCCTGCAACCTGCATTAACAGTTGAAAGCCTCTTTCGCTTGCTCTGTAATCAGGCAGAGTAAAGCTTACATCTGTATCTATTACTCCGACCAAAGTAACATTCTTATTATCCAGCCCTTTTGCTATCATTTGAGTGCCGATTAAAATATCAGTTTCACCCTTTTGAAATCTGTCTAATATTTCAATGTATTTTGATTTTGAATTAAGCACATCTGAATCAATTCTTTCAATAACTGCTTCAGGAAATAATTTTTTTGCTATGCTTTCAACTTTTTGTGTACCTATTCCAAATTTTGATAATTCAGGCGACCCGCAATTAGGACATAACTCGGGTAATTTGATTGAGGTATTGCACCAGTGACATTTTAAACTGTTATCATCCGAATGATACACCATAGGAATATCGCAATTTTTACATTTTATTACTTCTCCGCAGGTCTGGCATTGGACTGTTGTATTGTAACCGCGTCTGTTCATAAGCAGTATTGTTTGATTTTTCTTGTCTAAATTTTCTCTTATTGCGTTTACGAGAGTTTTAGAAAATGTTGTTCTTGCTTCACGGTAAAATTCCTCTCTCATATCGACAAGAGTAACTTTTGCCAGATTTGCATTATTATATCTTTTTTCTAAATTAAATAAATTGAAAGAAGAATATGCTCTATAATAAGAACTTATGTCAGGAGTGGCACTCCCTTTTACAAGCAATGCCGAATGGATTTCGCTAATTTTTTCCGCAGCAGTTCTTGCATCGTACCTTGGAGCAGGCGAAGTCTGTTTATAAGAATTTTCGTGTTCTTCATCTATTATAATAAGTCCTATATTTTTTAAAGGTGCAAATATTGATGATCTTGCACCGATTATTATGCGGATTTTATTATCTCTTAATTTATTCCATACATCAAATTTTTCGCCTTCCGATATACTGCTATGCCATATAGCAATTGTTTCAGGGGCAAAACGGCGGATTAATCTTAATGTTAATTGCGAGGCAAGTGCTATTTCAGGTGCCAGAAAAAGAACATTCCTTCCTTCCTCAAGTGTTTTTTGGATTAATCTGAAATATATCTCAGTTTTCCCTGAACCTGTTATCCCGTTTATTAATATCGGCTCTGTTTGCCCTTTTTCTTGTTTTTTAATAATTTCATCATATACTTTTTGTTGTTCCTCAGATAACGGCGGGAATTCATCTTTCTCAGTATTCTTAAAAACTGCTAAAGGATTACGGTATATCTGCTTTTCAATTATATCTATAAATCCTGATTCTTTTAATTTTAAAATTGTTGCCCTTGTTGTTTTTACTTCTTTTTCAAAATTTATAAGAGGATATTCTTTGTTTTTTCCAAGAATTTCCAATATTTCTTTTTGTCTGCCCGATGCCCCTTCTTTTGTTTTAAAAATTATATATTTCTCTGTTTTTTCTTTTATTTTTTTACCGGAGTTCTCTTTTAAAAATTTCATCGGTATGGCTGCCTGAATTACCGCATTTATATCACAGCAGTAATAATTGCTTATCCAATCAAGAAACTTTAAATATTCAAGGCTGAATACGGCACGCCTGTCTATTATTTTTATTATTTCTTTTGCTTTAATTCCTTCCTCAAGATAATCGCTAAATCCCGTAACAAATGCTATTATACTTTGTCTTCTGTTTCCAAACGGTACGGATACTGCCTGCCCTATTTTGATTTTTTCTTTCATATGTTCGGGGATAAGATATGAAAATGTTCTCGTCCCCAGATTTTTTACATCTACAAGACAGAGGGCATATTTTTGTTTAGTCCCTTTTTCTATAGTGCTGTTTATTTTGTCAATTCTCTCACCCATTATTTTATTATAGCATTATTTGTTAATTATTAATGTATTTTTCTGCAAATTTAGGAGTAAATACTTCCCAAGCCTTTGCATTCGGGTGCCAGTCTGCTATATCTTTTTCTAATTTATAATTTTTATCAAAGAAAAAGCCTGTAATATCTTTAGAATGAACTATTGTCATACCTGTTTCGTTATTTAATTCGTCCCATATTTTAGAGTTCTGGATGTCAAAATCATATCTTATTTTTAAATTATTGTATATTCGTGCAATTTTTTGATCATATAAAATTACTATAATTTTTGCATTAGGACTATATTTTCTTATTTCGTCAGGCATTAAAAGCATAATATTTTTTAAATATTTTTCACTGTTTTCAAGGAATTTATTATAATAATCCTCCTTATTACCCCCCCCATTGATATTTTGTGTATTTGATACAAGCAAAATATCAGCCTGATTATCGGGATATCTATAAATTGTTTTAAATATTTATTTTTAATCGAAAATATTTTATAATAACCTTCCATAAGATTATCTATTTCTAAATATCTGTCTATATGGTCATGCATATATAAATATATATAATATTCTGCCTCATTAATTACTTTTTTATTTTGTTCATCATTTTTAATAAATTTTTCAACTTCTATAAGATTTCTAATAGCATTACTGCCGCAAGAGGCAAAACTATATACCGGTCTTTTCGTTATCTCAGATAATTTATAGGGAAACGTTTCTTCACGTTTTAGTCCATGCCCGTATGCATAAGAACATCCAAAAATTACAATCGGTTTTTTTGTATAGTTTATTCCAAATTTTACCCTATCCTCTCCGCAGAATTGATTGTATAATTTATCTGTTGTACTGAGACGTTCAGCTGTATACTTTTCTGTTTCACAATTTTCTATATTAATTTTTGAGGTATCCATTTTATTAGAAATATTATGATCTCTGTAAAAATTACTTATATTAACAACATTTCTACTTATGATTATATTGCTTATTATAAGAATTAAAGAAATAATTATAATATTAATAAATACAATTTTTATAATTTTTTTCATTTAGTTTCCACTCAGCTTTTTATTATTTAATGTATTCCTTTGCAAATTTAGGAGTAAATACTTCCCAAGCCTTTGCATTCGGATGCCAATCAGCTATATCTTCTTTTAATTTATAATCTTTATCAAACAAAAATCCTGTTATATCTTTAGTTTTTACTACTGTCAACCCCGGTTCTTCTTTTAATTCCTCCCAAACATCCGAATAAAGCAATTCGGAGTCAAACTTGGTTTTTAATATTCCCCACAAATCTGTAACTTTTTCATTATAAACGATGATTATTATTTTAGCATTCGGATATTCATTACTTATTTCATTTCGCATTGATAATATAACTTTCTTAAGATAATTTTCACTATTAGTGAAATATCTTGTATAATTATCCGGATATTTACCTGATGTTAATATTTTATTTAATTGATAATATGATAATATCAATTTTATGACAGGTATATCCGTTATTTTTGTTATAAATTTATTTTTAGATGAGCTAAATATAATATTATAATTGTTATAAATTAAGTTTATATCCATATACCTGCTTATGTGATCAGCCATATATAAATAAATAACATAATCTGCATTTTTTATAGGTTGTCCTTCATTATAAGACTTCATTTTTGCTAAACTTGAAAGTCCATCTGCTCCGCAGGAACTAAAATTATATACGGGACGTTTTGTTAGTTCGGCTAATAAATATGGAAAGGTTTCTTCTGTTTTTAACCCGTGACCGTACGTATAAGAACATCCCAAAATTATTATAGGATTGTTATTATAATTTTCCCCAAAAATATCTCTTGGTTCACCGCAAAATTTCTTAAAATTTTCTTCAGAACTTTCAATTGTTTTTCCTGTAAACTTTTCAGTAATTTCTTTATTTAAACTTAATTTTGAATAATCAATATGTAAAAAAATATTATTATGTTTACCTATTAAGTTAAATATTTTTTCAGTATTTTTATTAATTATAAAATTTAAAACTGTAAGAATAATTGCAAATATTACAATATTAATAAATACAATTTTTATAATTTTTTTCATTTAATTTCCACTCAATTTTTTATTATTTAATGTATTCCTTTGCAAATTTAGGAGTAAATACTTCCCAAGCCTTTGCATTCGGATGGCAGGGAGCTATATCTTCCTTGATTTTATAATCATTATCGAATAAAAATCCTGTTATATCTTTAGTTTTTACAATCGTTAAACCGGGTTCATCTTTTAGTTCCTCCCAAATATGCGAATAAAGCATTTCCGAGTCAAACTTGGTTTTTAATATTCCCCATAAATCTGCAACTTTTTCATTATAAACAATGATTATAATTTTAGCATTAGGATATTCATTACTTATTTCTCTTTTTATTGATAATATAACTTTCTTTAGATAATTTTCACTATTTGTGAAATATTTTTTGTAATTATCTGTATATGTACCTGAAGTTATTATTTTATTAATTTGGAAATGAGATAATATTAATTTTATAAGAGGTATATTTGTTATTTTTTTGATAAATTGATTTTCAGATGAACTAAATATAATATTATAATTGTTATAAACTACAGATGCATCCATATACCTGTTTATATGATCTAACATATACAAATAAATAATATAATCTGCATTTTTTATAGGTTGTTCTTCATTATAAGACTTCATTCTTGCTAAACTTGAAAGTCCATCTGACCCGCAAAGACTAAAACTGTATACAGGCCGTTTTGTTAGTTCGGATAATAAATATGGAAAGGTTTCTTCTTTTTTTATTCCGTGGCCATATGTATAAGAGCAGCCTAAAATTATTATAGGGTTGTTCTTATAATTTTCTCCAAAAATAAATCTTTGTTCACCGCAAAATTTCTTACAATTTTCCTCTGAAATTTCAAGAGTTTTACCGATATATTTTTCGGTAATTTCTTTATTTAAACTTAATGCAGCATCACTCATGTAATTAAAAACATTATTAGAGTTCTTAAGCAAGTTAAATATTTTTTCAGTATTTTTATCAATTATAAAATTCAAAACTGCAAAAATAACAGTCAATATTACAATATTAATAAATACAATTCTTATAACTTTGTTCATTTATTCTTCTTCAACGGTTAGAAGCTCCTGCATTGCTGTTTCTACTGCATCTTTTAATGTCATTAAGTTATCAGGTGATACTGTAACACCTTTTTTTGTCGGAAGCCAATTTGCTCCGTCATCGGTTGTATAATAAATTCTTAAATCAAGGTATTTTTTTTCTTTGTATGAATTAATGCTTATTTGTAATTGTTCCGTTGCGTTTCTTGGAATTGTCGCCAATATTTTTGCATCATCTGCCATTTTTTCTCTCCTTTATATACCTGGTGTTTTATTATAATTCGGGATTTCAAAACTTCTTTTATCCGCATCTTTATCGGTAAATTTAAGATATTCCTCCATGGATTTTTCTTTAGCATTATTGTAATAATCTTTAGATATTATTGCAAGATATTCATTATTCAAATCGCCCGAATAATTACCTAAAATACGGGCAAATTCCGCTATATTTTCTTTATTGCTGCCTGCCCCGTAGGCTTTTGTTTTAGCATCCGTGCCTGATGGGCGGATTTCTATAAATTTATCGCTGAATTGAAGGTAGGTTCCGTCTCCGACAAATTTTATATCCGTTAAATTATCAAAGTTTAAAGTTTTAAAAGATGATTTTAATATTGATTTTATTTGCTCTAAAGTTATTTTGCCTTCAAAATGCGCCAGAGCCATTGTTAAATAAAATAAATCATTTTTGGTTCTTAATTCCTCGCCGTCTTTTTTTGCCTGAGTAAGCTTTACTATATCGGGTTCAGATTCATTATAGTATGCAATATCTTCTCTTATATCATATTTAGCGATAATGTTGTTAGAGTTAAATATTTCATCAAGTGCTTTAGATAAGGTTTTACCATTTTTCTCCAAGTCAGCAGCAAGAGCTGATGCAACAATTATGGCTTCTGATGCGCTCTTTTCACGCATTGCTATTGCTATTCTGCCTGATTTGGATTTTATTAAATCCTCGCTCCCTATAATCATTCCGCCTGATTCTTCACCGCCAAAGAGCATTCTTGGTTTTTTGCCGAGGTTGATATTTTTCCCGAGAACATCTGTTATAACAACATCTTTTTCAGGGCTGTTAATTATCTGCCATTCGACTTTTTTCATTATGTTAGCTATTTCTTTAAAGCCGACGGGGACATTAACTACTTTAACTCCGTTAAATTCTGCCCATTCATCCCAAGCTTTAGCGCTTGCTGTTGTTTTTATTATGAATCTTGGGTGAGTGTTCCATCTGTTTGACGATTTTAATTGTTTTGCCCAAAAATCCATAATTAATAAAAAGGCTTGATTTGCACTATACACGCATAAAATTCTGCCGTCATCAAGCGGAGTATAATTTATTCCCGTTTTATCCAAAAACGGTATTTGTTCTTTATTTTCAATCTGGCAGACAGTTAAACGGTCGTGGTCAGGGTCTGTTATTAAAACTACCGTACCCGCCTTGTATTCTTTAAGCTTGTCGCTGTAATTTAAAGTATCAATAACCGGGAAAAAGGCTTTACCGTCTTTATCCTTTGCGATTACCGTTGCATCCACCGAGTAATCATAAAAACATTTATTACCCTTAGGGTCTGTGTCATATTTACCTATCCCGTGGAAAAACGGGTCTTCTTCAATATTCATCCAAACAAATTTATCACTTATTTTAAAAGCTTCAAGAAGTTTGCTTAAAGTGTTATAAGCGCTCCCGCCGACATTTTCTATAATAATTTTTTCTTTTAAATTGCGGATTAAATCAAGATTTTCTTTATTCGCAACGCCCTGTTCAAGGTATTCACGATATAAATCAATTCCGTTATTAATTGTTTTCATAAAACTTTCATTAATTAACGGGTCATCCGCTTTAGCTATTTTTATATCATATGAGCCGTTTTTTCTGACCAGTTCAAAGATTTCTTTTATTTTATTGACAAATTCCATGGATTCTTCGGGCAGATATTGGCTCCCTTGCGAGTTTAGGTCTTTCGTGGCATTTTTTACACTTATTCCATGGCTTGAGGTTATATATTCACCGCCCAGTAAATCAAGCTTAAAGCACAAAAATGATGCAAGCCAAATCGGCATAGTTTTTCTTTTGTATGTTGTAAGGGTTTCAATACCTTGAGCAGCCTGAACTCTTGCAATTAAATCAAGAAATTTATCAGAGTTGTATCTTACTTCTCGTCCTACAAGTTTTAAAAGCTTTTTACCCTTGTATTTTTCTTTTGCAACAAGTGCTTTTGCGTATGTCGCAAGCATAATTCCCATTATATTAATAGGAAACCTTACATCATAAGGATATAAAATATTCTGCGGGCCTCTAATCCCTGCTGTTGAAACGGCAGCTTCCTTTTCATAGTTTTTCAGCCAATTATCAAGATTAAGCCCTAATGGATTATCTTTTTCATCATAGGGCATTAAGTGTTCTTTTTTTAGTGTAAATGTAAATTCATTTTTATTATCTGTATCAATATATTTATTGTTTTTTATATAATCAGGTGTATTTTTTTCGACCGATTTATATAACTCTTGTTCTAATGTTTGACTGTTCATTAATATCCCCTTAAAAATTCTTTAATTATGATACTAAACATAAAAAAATATAACAAGAGTTATTTTAATGATAATCCCTTTTGCCCGATTTTAAGGAGCATATAATAATATTTCATTTCTTCGTCATTTTTTGCGGAGTTTAAAATTTTAATGGATCTTAAATAAATAGATTTATCAATTTTTTTATTGCCTGAAATAATTTCGGAATTTTCAAGGTTAAAATTTAAGATTGCAGATAATTTTTTTAATGTATTATAACTTGGCAGATGAAGTCCGTTTTCAATTTTAGAAAGGTGCTTAGAATCCATTTCAGCTTTTTCGGCAAGTTCTTCTTGGGTATATCCCATTAATTGCCTTGCTTCTTTTATTTTTCTGCCGATATTATTTTCTTTATTCATAACACCTCTTTAAATTAATTGTTAATAAAATTAACAATATAAAACACTGCACATTTAACTAATTAATAATAATTAATTCGTCATGCTTGACAAGTTATATATTGAGTAATAAACTATAAGAGAACACAAATTAAAAAAAGGAATTAAGTATGAAAAAGAGAAAAGTATTATTGGCAGCATTGCTGTTTGTTTCAGCAATGTGCTTATATGCAGTAACATCAAAATCTTATGCAAGAAATGCAGATATTTATTTGTCAACAGGTACACAAAGTCAAGATCCCGGGGAAACTGTTACCAGTGCAGGATATAGTCAAAGTGGCGACAGTGCTATAACAGATTTCAATATTATACCTGATACTCTTACCAGCCCGAGTTATACAATTCCGGTCAGTGAATTTGGAAACAGCGGTATGGGCAAAATAATTGAAGAAGGGACAACCGCAGACGTATTATCTCCTTTAAGATGGTTTAGAGGGACTACCTCAAAAGATTCAATTCATATTGCGCCAAGAGGCAACACATACCATGATTTTAACCCGTCAGTAATGGCAGCACCCGTTGCGGCTCAAATTGGCGGTTATTTAAACCAATTAAATTCATATGATGAAGCCTTCCGTAATATGGATATGTATATGTTAATGACTAAATCTCAAAGACAAGCATTAAAGAACAGAAACAAATATGCAGCCTCTGACTCTAATCTTGTATTTGACCCGACAAATACTCCTTATGAAAATACCTCCGCTTGGTTTAGACCATATGCAACATTTGAAAATGTAGAACTTAAAAAAGGACCTAAAGTATCTAACGTTGCTTGGGGTTCTTTCTTTGGAGCTGATAGTGAACTAATTGACTTAGGTAACGGATGGGATGCTATGTTCGGTGCATATGTGGGTTATAACGGTTCACACCAAGCATATGACGGTGTTGGTATCTATCAAAACGGAGCTACATTAGGGTTAGTAGGTATGGCATATAAAGATAACTACTTTGCAGGATTAACCGCTAACGTGGGTTCTAATATAGCTAATGCAGATACATTATACGGAAGTGATGATTTTACATTACTAATGTCAGGTATCGCAGCAAAAACAGGGTATAACTGGGAACTTGCTGACGGTAAATTTATTATCCAGCCAAGCTATATGATGTCATATTCATTTGTAAATACATTTGATTATACTAATACTGCAGGAATAAGAGTAAACGGAGACCCGTTGCATGCTATAGCATTTGAACCGGGGTTAAAGTTTATCGGAAACTTAAATAACGGCTGGCAGCCTTATGCAGGTGTTAGTGTTGTATGGAATGTTATGGATAAAACACAGTTCCAAGCATCGGATGCAACACTGCCCGAGTTAAGTGTTAAACCGTTTGCTAAATACGGTATAGGTATAAGAAAGACATGGGGCGAAAGGTTAACAGGATTTTTCCAGACCTTCTTTACTTCGGGCGGAAGAAACGGTGTAGGCTTGCAGGCAGGTGTCAGAATTACTTTAGGCGACAAATATACACCTAAACATGCTAACTCCACAGGCGAGAGAAAATATATAGCTAAAAACTAATAAAATCCTATAATGTTACAAAAAAAGCCCCCGAATAAGGGGCTTTTTTATACAAGATAAAATAATGTAAAGATAGAAAGTTTTTAACCGATACTGCGTATATGGTTTTTAAACTTTTTATCTTTACATTAAATATTTTAATTTTTTAAAATAAATAATTAATTAAAGCCCCATTACGGAGTATAGTAAAAATTTCTTAATGAGGCATTGGCAGAGCGAGGGCTGTTTGACGACCGAAGGGAGGAGTTCCCGAGCTTGAGCCGAATTTAGAAGTTTTCTATACGTAGTACCGGGGCGAAATTAATTATTTATTTTAAATTCTTAAAAAAAAATTAGAAAAAACTAAATAAAAGAAATAATATAAAAATAAAAGATGTCTATATTTTCATATTTGTTTCATATTCTAAATTATATTTTTCAGCCGCATTCTTTAAAAAATTATCTGCACATTTTTTGTATTCATCGCTTTGAAGATATTTATTTATTACATTAAAATTTTTTCTCCAGGCTTTATATATATTATCGTATTGTCTCGGATAATATTGCATTTGATATTTAAGAAGATTTTTCTTAATCTCTTCTGCCGTTTTATTAATATCATCAGGTATTTTTATTCCCTTATGGTTTAATATTTCAAGAGTTTCTTCATATGTTAAATTAATTTGTTCGCATTGCAGAGCATCTTTTAGCATTTTTATAATATCTTCTTCAGTGTAATTGTAATCTATACCAAGTTTATCCATTACTTCTTTATACAGCATTAATGATAGTTCTTCAGAAAGTTCTAAAGGATTACAATTTAGTTTAAAATTTTGTTTTTTTGTTAATTTGGAATACTTGCCGTCTTTTGTTATTGCTTCTTGGCTTTTGGCATCGGTTAAAAGAAGTGTTGCAACGTCATCAGGAGATAACGGTAATTCTTCGGGGTGTCCGTGTATTAATATTGCATTCATTTTTATTGAATTTGAACTAATTTCGCACTTTTTATTATCTCCCATACTTTCATATATGCTTCCATCGGGATTAATTACAACAAGTAATTCACTGTTTTTATCCGTTAATGCTTTTATTATTCTTTCTTTTGCCTGTTGAATTTGTTTGGGTTTATTATTTTTTTCAAAAACATCTCTTGTTAATCCGCCTTTAAATACTTGCTTAGTAGCGAATTTATTGCAGATTATTGAACTATTATACGAAATGTGATTATTAAAATTTATTTTCATAATTTTACTGTTATAAAAAAAGAACAAACTAAAAATTGCCTTTTACGATTAATTTTTTTTATATTACAATATTGTTTGTGAGTATTTAAGCAGGTGGAAATTATGGCAGAGAGTACAAAAAATGACTATAAAAACAGTATAAATTTACCTAAAACTACACTTGAGATGAGGGCAAATGCAGTTCAAAAAGAACCTTTAACTCAAAAGTTTTGGGAAGATAATAAAATTTATGAAAAAAATCTCGCTCAAAGAGATAAAGCAAATAAATTTGTACTCCATGACGGGCCTCCATATTTGAGTTCCGAAAAAATTCACGTAGGTACTGCCTTAAATAAAATATTAAAAGATATAATAACTAAATATAAAGCTCAAAGAGGCTACTATGCGCCTTATGTACCGGGGTATGATGCCCATGGGCTTCCTATTGAAAATGCAGTTGTTAAAACAATTAAAGGCGGACGGGATGCTTTAACCCCCGGAGAATTAAGGGCTAAATGCAGAGAATTTGCACTTAAAAACTTAAAAGGGCAGGAGGCTGAATTTAAAAGACTCGGAGTCTGGGGTAACTGGGCTAATCCTTACCTTACAATAAAACCCGAATTTGAAGCCGAACAAATAAGAGTATTCGGCGAAATGTATAAAAAAGGTTACATTCAAAAAGGATTAAAACCCGTTTACTGGTGTGCATCTTGCGAGACGGCTCTTGCTGAAGCCGAAGTTGAATATGCCGACCACACTTCAACAAGTATTTATGTGCGCTTTAAATTTGACGAAAACGATAAAAAGAAGGTCTTTGATAAGATAAACTCAACTGCCCAAAATGATTTATATGCAATTATTTGGACAACAACCCCCTGGACAATTCCTTCTAATTTGGCAGTTTGCTTAAATGCAAGGCTTGAATATTCAATATTTGAATATAAAAATGACTGTTATATAGTTGCAACAGAACTGTTAAATAACTTCTTAAAAGATGTTGAATGGGATGAAAACGATATAAAAGTTATAGGAACTCTTAGGGGTGCTGAGCTTGAGAATATGAGCGCTTTCCATCCGTTATATAACAGAGAAAGCAAAATAATCTTAGGCGACCATGTTACTCTTGATGCAGGTACAGGGTGTGTTCATACTGCCCCCGGTCACGGGCTTGAGGACTGGGAAGTCTGCCAAAAATATTCAATCCCGACATTTTCACCTTTAAATTCAAAAGGTATCTGGCAAAAATCCGATATGTTTGATGATACGGACTTAATCGGAGTGCCTTATTATAAGGGTAATGAAATAGTTATTCAAAAACTTGAAAATGCTAATGCCCTAATAGCTAAAGCTGATATTACACACAGCTATCCTCATTGCTGGAGATGTAAAAACCCCGTTATATACAGGGCAACAGACCAGTGGTTTGTTAAAGTCGATATGTTTAAAGATAAAACATTGGAGGAAATTAAAAAAGTTAATTGGATACCCGCAGCAGGCGAAACAAGGATATCCAATATGGTAGAAAACCGCTCGGATTGGTGTATTTCCCGCCAGAGAGCATGGGGTGTTCCAATCCCCGTATTTTACTGCGAGGACTGCGGAGAAGTTATTGTTAACGATGAAACAATTAACCATATTGCCGATTTATTTGAAAAAGAAAGCTCTGATGCTTGGGTTAACCATTCGGTCGAAGAACTTATGCCGAAAGGATATAAATGCCCTAAATGCGGCGGCACTCATTTCAGAAAAGAAACAGACATTATGGATGTTTGGTTTGATTCAGGTGTTACTCATAGAGCAGTTGTTGAAAAAAGAAGTGATGAACTCGGCACTTTGCCCGTTGATATGTACTTAGAAGGTTCTGACCAGCATAGGGGCTGGTTCCAATCCTCTCTTTTAACTGCTGTTGCCACAAAAGGTATTGCTCCATATAAAACCGTTTTAACCCACGGGTTTGTTTTCGGCGAAGACGGAAGAAAAATGTCTAAATCTTTAGGCAACTACATAAGACCTGATGATATCATTAAAAACTATGGCGCTGATATTTTAAGATTATGGGCAGCTTCAGTCGATTACAGAAATGATACTAAAATCGGTGATAACATTGTAAAACAGCTTACGGAAATCTTTAAGAAAACAAGGAATACCGCAAGATTTCTGCTAGGTAATCTGTTTGACTTTGACCCCGCTAAAGATTATGTTAAATATGAAGATTTAAAAGATATTGATAAATTTGCGCTCCATAAGTTAAACGTATTAATTGAAAATGTTACGGAAGCTTTTGAAGCATACGAATTTTACAGATATTTTCAATATCTGCAAAACTTTGCGGCTGTCGATTTAAGCGCATTTTACCTGGATATAGTAAAAGACAGGCTCTATACCAGCGGTAAAAAGTCGCTCTCGCGCAGAGCATGCCAGAGTGTATTATATGAAATTTTGCAGGCATTGACAACAATACTTGTTCCCGTTATGCCTCATCAGGCTGAAGATATTTGGCAGAATACCCCTGAAAATCAAAGAAACGGACTTGAAAGTATTCTGCTTTCAGATTGGCCCACAATCCATAATGAATGGAATAACCCTGAACTTGAAGAAGAGTTTACTCAAATTCTTAAAGTCAGAGAAATTGTTACTAAGGCAATAGAACCGTTAAGAGCCGATAAAAAAATAGGGAGTTCTCTTGAAACTGCCGTTTATATCTTAGGCGGGAATAAGGAATTACTTAAAAAATATGAAAATGAATTATGTAACATCTTTATAACTTCTCAGGCTTTTGTGACTGACGTTAAACCTGATGATGTTATGAATGAATATTGTGAAGATGATTATACAATTTATGTTACAAAAGCAATCGGCGAAAAATGTGAAAGATGCTGGAAATATAGACCTTTAGGCAGACACATCGGGCATGAAACTATCTGCGATGAATGCTATGAGGCAATTTCAGAATAAAAAAACCGCTTCGGCGGTTTTTTTATTAACATATAGCCTTTTTTAATTTTTCCAGAGCTGTTTCTAAATTAACAACCAATGAAGGTTTTTTACTTTTTCTGGTTATGTATTTATGTATACAGACACTATTCGGAGTATCTATATTTAATGCTTTTGTTATAAAAGTATCAGACTCAGGAGGCATATTAGGCACATAATACAAAGTAGATTCATATTCATGAATATCAGGCGGGAACAGTTCAAAACCTCCGCCATTTGGGAAAAATGTTTCATTTAATGCCAGTCTTTCCGTAACATTAAGATTAGCATCTTTTACGGCTTTTTCAAGAGTTGTTCTTAATTCTAAATCGTCTATAGTTTTTTCTCTGCGGAAAAATTCATCCTCTAATAAGCCTGAAGGTATTACATTTTTATCTTCATATTCTTTTTTATTTAATAATGCTTGTATTTCTTTTTTATTTGGATGTGTATTTAAAGCCGTATTTATTGCATTAACTTCCATTTTATATTCCTTAAATTTTATTTGATTGTTATAAATATTGAATATAAAATTTTTTGTCATTATATTAATTTTTATTAAAAATTAATTAAAATTATATCTAAACATTGGTTTTATTGTTTCTGGAATACATAAATCAAATCTTTTATCTGATGTTGACGGAGGACAATTTAAATCTCCCGTAAGCCCGTCACAATATTTAGTATATGTTGGTTTTTTCTTTTGTCCGAGTGCGGTACAAAATGCCTCTCTATATGTATATACAGCAAGCCCGTCTTCTTTATTTAACTTTGGAACATTTATTACCCCAAAATTACAAATCTCTTTAGTTTTTCCGTCCTTTTGTTTTAAATTACATTCGGAAGGTATTGTTTCCTGATTACGGAACTGTTTATAATGTTTTTTTGTTCCGTCTTCAGATATTTCATAAGTATTATAATAATATCCTTTTACTGTGGAATTGAGATATATTACCCATCTTCCTTCGCCCATATCTATATTATTAGCTGCAACACCTACAGGATATACTTCGCCGTTATCTAATATTAAAAACGATACTATATCAGGTATTTTAGAACCGCTTTTAGCACTTATATTAGGCTTTTGAGGCCCGTTTAAATCAACCCCGATTATTCTATAGCCGTAAAGATTAGATACATTACTATTCGTCTGTCTTTTTGAAATAAAATATCTGTGCCCGTTTGTTGCAATAAAAGCCGGAGCCATTCCGTCTGCCTTGATAATAGGATGTCCCGAATCAGGATCTGTATCTGTGTCCGCAAAATTTCCACAATTATTTTTTCCTGATGCATTGACCAAACTAAAAATTGAATCACAAAAAAATTTATCATCAGTTGTTATAATATATTGCATTAAATCTTCTTTAAATTCTATTGACGGTTTTTTATCATCAGCAGGTGAATTACCTGCAATTAATTCTCCTGCCATTTGTTTTATATTATTAAATTCAAAATATGCTAATGAGGCATATGACGTTTTTATTATTTTTAAAGTTTGTATTGACATGGCTACTATAAAACCTATTATTACCATGCATATTAAAACTTCTGCCAGAGTAAACCCATTTTTACACTTTTTCATTCAATTCTTCCTTTAAATATTTATAACAGCTTTCATAGGTATCTGTTTCTATTATATCATTTTTTGTTAGAATATTTTTAGTGATATTAAGTACAGTTTTATTCTCTTTTACGGATATTATTTTAATATTATTTTTTACTGTATCCGCAACTATAGAAGAACCCAAGGAATTATAAGGCATTATCAATGCTTGTAATTCATCTTTACTTAAATATTGTTCCCCTTTTTTATCTGAAATTAACGGGGCATTGTTTAACCCGATTAATAAACATGGCAAAAATGTCGGGGTTATATATTCTGCCGAGCATTTTGCATTTACAAGTTCCTGGGTTATTGTTATATCTTCAAATGCAGGAGAATGAACTGCGGGCACTAAAAGTTCTCTTGTTAAATAATGCGATATTACAGCTTCTACTCCGCCCACTATATCTACATCATCTCCGTTTATATAATTATCCTCGGGAGGCTCAGGAAATGCACATACAACTGCGATTGCTTCAGCGCCTTTTTCAATTAGTTTTTTACCTGCATTTAATAAAGTTTTATTATTTAAAACACTTCCTGAAGAAATTCCGCTTTCTGTCTTAAAAAATTCAACACAGCAAGGTTCATTTGTTATTTCATATCCGATTATATTTATTCCGTATACGGTTTTAACTGCATTTATTGTATTTAAATGTACATTTAAAATGCCTTTTGATATCCCTTTATCAAAAATAATCCCTATTTTATTATGCTCTGAAGGTTTTAAAAATATATTCCCTTTTATAAACTGCGATAAACTCCAGCCCTCCGTATAAAGCATATTATCGCTTATCCCTGAAAAACAAGCGGCATTAACTACATTGGGATTTACTATTACATTAAAATCCTTTGTAAACTTTCTTGCATAATTTGAAACATCGCCTGCATATCCGCCTATTGATGCACCTATACCCGTTGGCACAACAAATGCTATTAAAGGTTTACTTTTATCATAACTCAACATATTCGTTTGCCTTTAACGGTAAACATTTTTGTCCTTGAGCCTCCAATAAGTCCACAAATTTAGTTATATCTGCTTTTATATTAGAAAATGTATTGTAATGCATAGGAATTACCTCCATTGCATATAACATTTTAGCGGCAGTGGCAGCATCCTCCATATCCATTGTATAATGTCCGCCTATAGGTAATAGTGCATAATAAGGATTACACATCTCGCCTATCATCCTGAAATCAGGCATTAAACCTGTATCACCTGCGTGGTATATTCTTGTTCCTTCTATATCAAACATATAACTTACTGCAACTCCGCCGTATGGCAAATCAGGATTTGAACTTGAGTGGACTGCGTTAAATACTTTTACGTTTCCCCAATTGAATTTTAAATTTGCACCTACATTTATTCCAATAGCTTTTGCTCCCTTTTCCATACAATATGTTGCAAGTTCAACTACCGCATATATTATTGCTCCTGTATGCTTTGATATAGCTATTGCATCTCCTAAATGGTCAAGATGTGCATGCGTAACAAATATATGAGTTATTCTTTTTTTCTTATAATCAAAATCAGCAAACGGGTTGCCTGTAATAAAAGGATCTATAAGTATTCCGTCCCAGTCATTTTCTATAAAAAAAGCACTGTGCCCTAAATATGTAAGTTTCCTCATATTCACTCTCCCCGTTATTTGTATTTAAATTGTACCAAATTTAATTTTTTTAGGGAATACTTTTAACAGCACAGAAATCTTTTTAATTTATTTATTACACTTCTAACCCTTGTTGTACCTGATATTAACGACTCAGGATGATAAGGAAGATATTCTTTTATTATATTCTCCGGAAGACTATCACCTTTTATCAATGTTTCAGCTATAAAATTTAAAAATTCATCCTGTTCATTTCTGTATAATTCATCCTTTGCCCTTATATCTTCATCAGCCTCCAAATGGCAAAGAGCATGCCAGCTTGCTATTATTGTTTCATCTTCGCAATCAGCAGGATACTGTGCTAATGCATCTCTTACGGATATTCTATTCGTAAGTGCATATTTATACAATCTTGCAACTTTTTTCCTTTGTTCGGTATAGTCTGTTATACCTTCATTCTTGTGCATTGTTTTTCTAAAGCTTTCATTAATGAGCGGATATCATTATTAAAATACTGACCTGCAAGTTTATCTATAGCGCTTGCAGCCATTTCCTCACGGCTCTCAACCGATTTATAACAGAATTTTTTTCCGCTTTTTTGTCTTTTTAATAAGTGTTTATCAACTAATCTGTCCATCACTGTTTTTACTGTTGTATATGCTCTTATATTGCCGTTTTTATTTATTTGGGATAATACTTCGCTTACCGATATATCCTTGGAATTTATTCCGTTTTCTTCCATTAACCAAACAGCATTAAGTATTTCATTTTCAAGAGTTCCGTGTGTAAATGACATTTATTCCTTCCTTTTATTTAGTTGTTTATATGTAAAAATAAATTGTAAACTTTTTATTACTACTATTATAGCACTTGTTAATTTAAATTACATTACTTTGTGAAAAATTATTAATAAAATTACTTAATTTAGTTTTTTTATTTCTTTTGTATGCCTTTGCGCTTGTTATATAAAGTTCGGATTTTGCCCTTGTTATTGCTACATACAACAGTCTTAGGGTTTCATAAAGCTGTTCTTGTTTTATTTCATCGGGAGTTTTTATTTTTGTTCTGTTTACCAAGGCTTTTATTGTTTCCGTGAAATGCCCTGAATTCTTAATTTTTACATTCTCTATTTCAAGCGGATAATTATCTTCATTCATTTGAGCAATAAATACATAATCAAATTCATCTCCCTTTGATTTATGAGCGGTCATTATTTCAACTTCCGAATTATCTTTTTCTTCTTCAAAAAATTTATACATGCTCATTGGTTTATTTGCGCTGTATTCAAGCTGATTTATTATACTTTGCGCAGAATCTGTATTATCGGATAATTTTTTTATATATGTTGATATTATGTATGTGTTTGCCCTCTCAATTTCAGTTTTTGAATAATATAACCCCGCCTTTAATGCCGTTATTTCTATACTTTCCGTTGAATTATTCAGCCAGTATTCTATATCCCAATATAATTGATTTAGTCCCTCCGTTTGAAGCTCATCGGGGTTGAGGTTTATAAAAGGTATTTTTGTTGATTTTATATATTCAATATCTTCTTTTGTTATTAAATTGGTATAATTTTGAGCAAGATTTATAATATTCTCTTTATTTACGGGATTTTCCAACAATTTTAGTACGGAATATATACATTTATATATCCTTTTCTGCCCCATTGTATCTGTTCTGACAGAGGTTTTTATATCATTTGCAAGCAAGAGTTCATTATATTCATTCACCTGCGAGTTTAGCCTTAAAAGTACACCTATTGAAGCATTCGGGTCATCTTTTTTTATTGATTTAATTTTGTTTACTATAAATTGTTTTTCATCCTTTTCGGTTTCAAAAATTAAATATTCGGGCGGTTTTTTGTTATCGGGATTATTTTTTGTGCCTTTTATTTGAATATCATAAAATGCAGGCTTTAATTCTTCTTTTTGAAGGGATTTTTTTACAAGTTCGTTTGCATAAGTGTATATAGGAACAGAACATCTTTGAGATGAACTCATTTCAACTTTTTTATTTGTTCTTATAAACTCCTTAAAGCCTTCCGTGTCGCTGTTTGTAAAGGTTGATGTTATTGCCTGATTTATATCCCCGCACCTTACAATATTTTTATGTTTCCCGCTTAATAAATTTAACAGCACCTGCTGAATTTGCGTTGAATCCTGCGCTTCATCTTCTATTATGTATCTGCATATTTCCTGATAGGAGCTTAATATATCCTTATTTTCTTTCAAAATTTTTACCGCATAATAGAGCATATCATCATAATCAATAAGATTATTCCGCTTTAAGTAGTTATTATATTCCTTGTAAAAATTGAAAAACTCCTTAATTTCCTTATATTTTGAGGTTATATTTTCATTATTTTGCGAAAGTTTTACTATGGAAATACATCGTAAATAATTTTCAAAATTGTCCTCATTGATTTTATTTGTATTTAAGAGTTCTTTTACTATTTTCTCTTTTTGAATGTCATCACAAATTTGAAAATTCTCATCAAGCCCCGCTTTGGTATAGTTTGCATTTTCTTTAATAATTCTCAGTGCAAGCCCGTGTATAGTTGATATGTTAGGAAGTTCTGCCGTTTGCCCTAAAGCATTTTGAATTCTTTCTTTAAAATTTTTGGCAGCAGATTCCATATATGTTAAAACAAATATGTTAGAGCCTTTTATGCTTTCTTTCATAAGCTTTATAATTAAGGCAAGAAGTATTGTGGTTTTCCCCGCACCCGGTACTGCCATTATCCCCATTTTCCCGCTTTTATACTCTAAAACCGCTTTTTGGTCATCTCTCGGGATAATTTTATATTCTTTTTTCTCTTCTTTTATATCTGTATATATGTATTCATTAAGCCCCGAAAAATTTTCGTTTCCGTTGTTATCATATATGCTTGAATATAACCAAATTTCCTTTTTGGCGCATAACATTAATTTTCTTAGAACTGATGCCGTTTTTTCTCTTGTCAGCGCAATATTATCTTCTAAAGTATATTCGTTTTTTGTCCAGTCCCTATTTAATACCCAGGAATTATATAATGTCCCCGTATCTTCTTTAAACCATTCGCTGTTTGATGTATCAAGCCATAATTGGTATTTTGTTTGGAGTGAATAATCGGTAATTTTTTGGGCTGTAGCTACAATAACAGAATCCTTGTTTATTTTTATACCCTCTGTCGGATTTTCGCTTATTATGCTGTTTTCGATTTGAAGGATAAATTCTTTTGCAATGTTTTCGCCTGAAAAAGCCGTTTCAAAGCTTTGAGCCTCTTTTACAAGAAATTCATATTTTTTTGTATCCGTATTTGATTTAAATTCTTTGATTAAATTATTATATATAATCTTTATTTGCTCACTGACTTGCGGTTTTGTCTTTTTTAAAGATTTTATTATGCTTTGTAATTTTATATATTTATTTTCATATCCCTCGTTTATAAACTCTATATTGTCAAAGTCATTATCTCGCAGAGTGTAATTTTTTAAAGGAATATTTAATAAATTAATTAAAACATTTTTTATTTCATAATCTTTTAATTTAATATCATTAACGGCTTTTAGAATTGTAATTATATATTTAATATCGTCGCAATCGGATAATTTTTCACTGCCTGAAAGCATTTGGAATTTTATATTAACCGCTTTTTCTTTTAAAGTATTTATAAGTACATCATCAATAAGCGGAGTAATTACAGCTATTTCATTTGCTTTAACCCCTGAATTGATAAGTTTATTTATATCCTTAATAACTTCATCAGCCATTTCAAATCTTGTTGATTTTTGGCTGATTTTTATGTCCTTTAATAAAGTCTTTTCTCCGTTTTTTAAATTTTGATATATTAAATCCGCAGTATTTGTATATGAGTTTGATTCCTTAACAACCGTTTTTTTCGGATTATATTTTTTCTTAAACTCCGTAACTCCTGATTTATAAGCGCACAAATATCCGCTTCTGGCTGAGCCTTTTATATCATAAGCAATATGATAATCCTGCATATCAGGCACAAGATTATTAATAAATTCCCACATTAAATAAGAGAATTCATCCCCGTCATCAACAAATAAATATTTATAAGACTTAAAATAATTTGTATTTTTATAAATTAACGGAAAAACTGCCATCTGCCTTAAATAATCAAAACTGTTAAGTTCAATGGTTTTCTTTTTATAACTGTCTATGGCTTTTTGAGCATCCTTATAAAAAGATTCTTTTAATATTTTTGATTTCTCGATCACTTCTTTTATCGATAAATCATTTTGAACAATAAGCGAATACCTTCTGAATAATTGATGGAGCAAATTTACTTTTGATATATAGTCACTGAAATCGGCTTCCTTTATGCACTGTTTAAATATATATTGCGATACCTCAAGCCCGCATAAATTGGGTTTAGCTTCATCAGGATTGCCTGCAACCTTTGAGATATATTTCCAATTATCAAGGAGTGCATTATAACAAAGTCCCGCAGGTGTATATACTTTTAAATCTTTTTCGGATATTTCGGGCATTAAGGTTTTTAATTCCTCAATAATCCGTAATTTTTTGTATGAATTTAATACCAAAAATAAAATACAGCTTGGAATTACCCCGTTTTTAATAAGTTCAAGGTAATTCTTAATTAATATATTCGTCCGCTCTTTTCCGTAACATCCCTGAATTAACATATTATTTATTGTATAACAATTTTGGTAATATTAGTCATAAATTAATGTTACGCATTATTAAGAAAAAGTTCCCGTTTTGAAATTCATCTTAATATTTCTTAACAACATGATTGAATTTGGATATACAATGTGATATATTAAAGATATACGAAAGATATATAATAAATTTTCGTAAGGCACTAAAATTATTCTCTTTCCCTTACGGTCGGTTAGTATTCCCATGCATATTTATGCGGGTTATTTCGGTGTGTATTAATATTAAATCAGGAGATTATTATGGCATTAAATTGTACTTTTAATTCGGATGTTGTTTCAGAAAATTCGATGTATTCAGACTTAAAATTAGCCCAATACATTAAAGAAGTCTACAAATACAGAAATTTATCTGCTGAAGATGAGCAAGACTTAGCAAGAAGAGCTAAAGAGGGCGATAAAAAAGCTAAAAAAGAATTAATAAAATCTAATTTAAAATTGGTCATTATGATTGCAAAAAAGGTTATTCAAACAAGTAAAATTCCAATGCAGGATTTAATTCAGGAAGGTAATATCGGCTTAATGACCGCAGTAGATAAATTTAATTGGAAATTCGGTTACAGATTTGCGACATATGCAGCTTGGTGGATAAAACAGGCTATGTTTAAAGCAATATCAGAACAATCGCATTCCGTAAAAATTCCTGTCTATATTCAAGAAACCTTATCAAGATATTCAAAAATCAAATCGGAAATGGAAAATTCCGGTATAAGTGAAGTAAAACCGGAAGATGTTGCCGAAAAAATGAATATAGAAAGCTATAAAATCAATAATTATTTAAATGCTTACAAAAAAACTCTTTCACTTGAAGGTGATATTGAAATGAAAAACGGGTCTGAAGTTAAATTGATTGATATTCTTGAAGATGAAAAAAGTTCTGCTTCAGAAGAAACTGAATATAAGTCATTAAAAAAAGACATTGTTAAAATTTTAAATACTTTAAAAGAAAGAGAACAAAAAGTATTAACCTTAAGATTTGGATTAGGTAATTCAGAAAAGCAAACTCTGGAAGAAATCGGCAGGCTTTATGGTGTTACAAAAGAATGTATCAGGCAAACAGAAACAAGAGCATTAAATAAATTGAAAAATAATACCGTTTTTGGGCTATATCAGGATTATATTATATAAATAGCCTAATCATAAGGCATTAGAGAATTAAAAAGTTGTAAGTCTTTACAAACTCTGGATATAGGTGTAAAATAACTTTTAAAAAGATAGTTATTATAACCAACGGAGTAAGAGAGAGATGAACAGCCAAGAGTATACCGATTCAGAGTTTGAGGCTTTACTTAGCAATTATGATTACAATTTCCAAAAAGGCGATTTAGTTAAAGGGATTGTGTGTTCTTATGATTCAACAGGTGTTATTGTTGATATAGGCGCAAAAACCTCCGCTTATGTTCCTGAAAAAGAAGCAATTATAGATAAAGATGTTCCTTTGGAAGAAACCTTAAAGAAAAATCAAGAGTACGAATTCCTTATAATTCGTGAAGAAGACGAAGACGGCAGGTTCATGCTTTCATATAAAAAAGTGGCCCTTGCGTACAGCTGGAGAGAACTTGAACAAATTAAGGCTAATGATGAAACAGTGGAAGGAACTATTGTTTCTATCGTTAAAGGCGGTATCCTTGTTGAAGTTAAAGGAGTGAGGGGATTTGTTCCTTCAAGTCAGTTAAGATTAAAATCAGGCGACAGCGCTGTAGGCGACAAACTTGAATTAAAGATCTTAACTATGGATATTCAGCAGGGTAATTTCATTCTTTCCAACAGAAAAGTTTATTCTGAAGATAAAGATGAAAATAAAAAAGATTTATTCTCTACTCTCGAAGTGGGTCAAATTGTTAAAGGCGAAGTCGTTAGAATTACCGATTTCGGTGCCTTTATTGATATAGGCGGAGTTGATGCACTTCTTCCGCTCTCTCAAATCTCTTGGAGATGGGTTGATCATCCTTCTGATATCCTTAAAGTCGGTGATATAGTTAATGTTGAAGTTATTGTTATTGATAACGATAAACAAAGAATCAGCTTAAGTCTTAAGAACCTTGAAAAAGATCCTTGGCTTGAGGCAAAAGATAAAATCAACGATGGTGATAAACTTGAAGGTGTAATTACAAGAATTAAACATTTTGGTGCTTTTGTCGAAGTATTCCCAGGAGTTGAAGCGCTTTTGCCCAATAATGAATTAACCGAATATCAAAACCAAAATAATACTGTTTTAAAAGTCGGCGATAAAATTAATACAACAATTATTAAATTTAATCCCGATGACAGAAGAATCAGCCTAAGCATAAAAAATGAAGAATAGTTCAAAAAAAATAATTGTTTTTTCCGGAAAACAATTTTCCGGAAAAGATACTATTGCACAAATAATTTTAAATGAATTAAAATCCTTTAAACGTATAGGAATTGCCGATGCTATTAAATTGGAATACTCTAAAAAAACAGGTTTAAGTCTTGAGGAGATTGAAAAAAATAAATCACAATACAGGCAGGATTTAATAAACTTAGGTGATTGGGGAAGAGCACAACATCCTGATTATTGGCTTAATTCAATAATTAATTATGACGGAAATGTTATTGTAACAGATATAAGAGTTAAACATGAACTTGATTTATTCCGTTCTTTCGAGGCATTCTGCATAAGGGTTGAAGCCTCGGAAGATGTAAGAAGTAAAAGGGGCAAGCTTGTTTCTTCAAATGATTCAACAGAAACAGACTTAGATAATATTACTGATTGGGATTATATTATAAAAAATGAAGGAAGTTACAAAGATTTAGTTAATGATACTAAAAAACTTATAACAGCTATAAAACATAAAATGTCATTAACATAAGAAATATTATTGTTATGGTTTTGATTATTTATTAATGCAAATAATATAAAAATTGCGTTCTGATGCTTCGTATAGATAACTTCTAAGCTCAGCTTTAAGCCCCGTAACTTGCCTATCGGCTTCAAACAGACGGGGCTTTGTCGCTGCTTCGCAAAGAAGTTGTACTATACTACGCAAGGAACTTTAATTTTTATATTATTTGCAAAATTTTAAATATAAAAAAAATAAAGTTTGAAAACCATATACGGAGTTTCGTAGGTTCACTTACCGAAACAACATCAAGGCTTCGTCTGCCGGCATAGCCGGTTCATTATTTTTTCTAATATAATTTTATAATTTGGAACAAATTACGAAGCCTTTGGTTGAGGTTAGTGAAACAGAAACGCAGTATCAGGTCGAAAACTTTATTTTTTTAATTTAATAAATATACTTATAATATTTCTTATGTAAGATTTGCAAATATAAACTATTTATAGTCTAATTGTACTATGGATATTACAGTTGAAAAATCAAAACCGCTTAAAGGTGTTATCGAAATTCCTTCCGATAAATCAATAACTCATAGGGCTTTTATGTTTTCTGCGCTTACCAAAGGAATTTGCAAAATTAAAAACTTTTCTAAAGGCGCTGATTGTATGTCTACCCTGAAAATTATTGAAAACTTGGGATGCACAATTAAATATATTAACGATAAAGAACTTATTATTAACGCAAAAAATGCTTTAAAAGCCCCAACTCAAAAACTTTATTGCGGTAACTCAGGCACAACAACAAGACTTATAATGGGAATTTTAGCAGGTCAAAATTTTAATACAGAACTTTTTGGCGATGAAAGTTTATCCAATCGACCTATGAAAAGAGTAATCGCACCTTTAGAACTTATGGGCGCAGAAATTATACATAATAATTATAAACTGCCTATAGAAATAAAAGGTAAGACCTTAAACGGAATTAATTATATTTCGCCCCTTGCCTCCGCACAAGTAAAATCATGCATTCTTTTAGCAGGATTAAATGCAGAGGGTGAAACATCATTTACTGAGCCGTATAAATCTCGAAATCATACAGAACTTATGTTTCAATTAATGGGCGCAGACATTACAATAAATGCAAATAAAGCTACTGTTAAAAAATCAAAACTTCATCCGATAGATATTACCGTATGCGGTGATATATCTTCTGCCGCCTTTTTTATTATCGCAGGATTAATCGTGCCTGAGTCTGAAATAACATTAACAAATGTAGGAATAAATGAAACACGTTCGGGGATTATAGATGTTTTAAAATCAATGAATGCAGATATTGAACTGTTTAATGAAAGAACAATATCAAACGAAAAAATTGCAGATATTAAAGTAAGATATTCACACTTAAAATCAACAAAAATCGAAGGCGGAATTATTCCGAGGCTTATTGATGAATTACCGATTATAGCAGTCGCAGCAACTCAAGCGGAAGGTACAACAATAATAAAAGATGCACAGGATTTAAGAAATAAAGAAACAGATAGAATAAAAGCAATTACAAACGAACTTAACAAACTTGGCGCTGATATACAAGAAACTCCTGACGGATTTATAATTAACGGAAAAACTGAACTTATTGGCAATTGTGAAATCAACTGTTATCACGATCATAGAATAGCAATGAGTGCATATATTGCAGGATTAATATGTAAAAAACCCATTAAAATTAATGAATTTCAATGGGTTAATATTTCATTCCCCGAATTTTTATCATTGTTTAACAAAATTACTTGTTAGGATAATAAACTTTAGAACCCTTATCTTCCGTAACTTTAAATGATAAATAAATTCTTTCGCCTTTATAATCATTGGGCGGAACATCAAAACTGTTAACATTCGATAAAGCAAGCAGGACAGAATCATCTAAAGATTCATTTTTTGTACTTGCAACAATATGTTTAGTATCAAGACCGCCTTCTTTATTAATAGTGAACTCAATTTTACATTCACCTGCACCTTGTACTAATGCAGAATTCCATTTTCTGTTAAATTCACTTCCGATATTAACTAAATACTCTCTTAATTGAGGAGAAATACTTCCAAAATTTTCATTTAACACAGGCATAACAGGTCCTTTTGCTTTTCTAAAAGCAGAAGGAAGTGTATTATCCCAATATGTATCTATTTGAGGAAGTTTTACATTAGCAAGCTGTACTTTTTGCTTAACTTTATCCATCTTTTTGGCTCTGTATGGGGGCAGAAATAATACGATTATACATATCAATAAACAAACAGCCAGAGCAATTAAAGCTTTTTTCTTGTCTTGTTCTTCTCTTAAAAGTTCTTCTGCCTCTTCAGGAGATAACTTTTTTCGTTTCGGAGCTTGTCTTATCGGCTCAGGCTCATAGTACTTTGTTGTTTCTTCATATATTTCTTCAAATGTATCATTTCCGCAATCGCAGAAATCAGGACATATTTCAAATTCTTTATTACATTCAGTGCATCTGTACATTTTAAAATCCTTTTAATTATTCATTAAAAATCTTTATCAACTTTTTCTAATAATTCTTCTCTTATCATAATTTCAAATTTGGTATTACCGAGCATTGTTGTTTCCATAATAAGAATAGCGGTAGGAAGTGCAGCACCTAAAGCGCATATAATCATATTAAGAATATCACCGCCCATTACACCGGTAAAGTATGAAACGTTCATTGTATATTCTATAATAACAACGCAAATAGCAACAAACAGCCATTTTTTAGATTCTTTTTTAAGGTTCTTACTGCTTTCAACCCCGTGTAGAGTTACACCGTGCACATTGTAATCACTAAAACCATCTTGTTTTATAATATTAGATGCATAAACTCTTTTCGTAATCGCAAAAGATGTAGCAAAACAATGGAAAGCAAATACAATCATGAATGATGCCAAACTAAGGAATACGGGAGATACTTTCAATGCGCCGCCTGCAAGTCTTATAAAACCTGCCGCTTCAGGGAAAATTTCACCTAAAGTTTGAGATACAGCGTATGCTAAGAATGGTGCTGTTATTACACCTAAGAAATATTCACCGTATGATTTTAATTGAAGGTTAAATATTTTTTCTTTAATATCTTTCAATCTTTTTTTGGTAATGTTATTTACAAATAATGTAATCCATTGTTGATAATCTTTTACAATAGCCTGAAAATCTTCTCTGCTTTCGTAACTGTCTAATTCTTCACCGCTCTCAGAGATAATATTTTTTGTAAAACCTGCAAAAATTCCGAGGAATATACAAAGGAATGAGCAAAGTATTAACATTTGAGGAATTAACAAAGGCAGATTATATATATGTGTTGTTAATTCTGCAACGGCAAATACCAAAATACAAGCAAAAATACCGCAGGATGATAACATACTTAATCTTTGTATCAATAATGCGGAGGGAGTTATTCTTGTTTTTCCTTTTCCTTGAAGAACTAAGAATTGTCCTTGTTTTAATAACAGGGTAACAATAATAAATGCAACGGAAATAAGGAATAAAATTCTATTTTGCAATTGTCCGTTTAATGAATCAAGTCTAATGATATCTTTTACTATATAAGCTATTGCAAAAGGAACAAATACTATAAAGAAGTTTAGAAAAGCAAGTATCATTTCATTTTGAGAGAGTTTTGCTCTTAAATAATTTGATTTATAAGCAATTTCTTTTGTAATTAGTGCTCTTCTTCTTTCAATATCAGCTTTTTTTCTGTCGATTTTAATTTTAGTTTGAGCGCCGACACCTGAACCGTAAAGAGTTTCAATATCCTGTTCATTTAACTCTTCATCTTCAATCATGGTAATTGTTTTTTGATTTTGCGCCCTGCCGATTTTTTCGGCACTTTTCCTGTTAGCAAGTTCAAGTGAACCTGCAACTATTTTAGGATTAGCACCTGCAGATGTTATTTTAATACTTACATATTCATCGGCACCATCAATCATTAATTTGCATAAAGAACCGATTTCTAAAGTATCACCAATCGGCTGACCTCTAAACAGAACTCTGTCACTCTTGAAATTGTTTACCACTTGCCATTTACCGTTATCTAATTTTTGCAAAGACAAGATTAAATCAAAATCTAAATTTAATTTAAAATTACAATTAGGTGCAGTACCAATGTTTATAACACTTTTATCATCAAATACTTTTTCATTAGTTTTAGAAGTAATAGTAACCTTCATTTTTATCCTCTATCTTCCTATAATTTCCATAAATTTTCTGACTGATTGGTCAACATTTTCTTCTGAT
Source organism: Candidatus Gastranaerophilales bacterium (assembly GCA_947625305.1). Lineage (GTDB taxonomy): Bacteria > Cyanobacteriota > Vampirovibrionia > Gastranaerophilales > Gastranaerophilaceae > Avigastranaerophilus. Next base: position 154,331 of record CANQNW010000003.1, read on the forward strand.
GCTATAATAAATCTCTTTTCATCAATTACAGGCAGAAGTATTTGCCTTACCTCATCTAATTTTTGAGGATGAGCATACATAAATGTAAGACTTAAATCAGGTATATACTTTAAAGTATTTTGAATATTTTTAGGCAAAGTATTCCAATTAATCTGTTTTGTAATATCACCTTCATTTTCAAGGTCGCCTAAAATAACTATAGCCGGCATATAGCCGTCTTCTTTAAATCTGAGCGCATCATTTACGGCTTTTTTAAGCGCCAGCCCGTATGCTGTTCCGAATGCTTTAGGATCGAATTCTCCGTATTTATTCATTGATTTTTTCATATCAACCAATCTGTGAGGATTCCCGTTATAAACATTATATGCATCTTCAGATACTACATATATTATAGCTTTATCATCAGAATCAAGCCTTTTGGCAATTTTTAAAATAGTATTTTGCTGTTGTTCTATGGTGCCTCTGCTTGATGCGGATATATCAAGCAAAAAAATAACACCGACAGGTTTAAACTCTGCCAAATCAGTTTTACTTATACCTACAGCTACCAATTTTATTAAATATACAACTAATACTAAAATTATACCTAAAGTTAACGTTCTTCTAAACATATTACTCTCTAAACTTAATTATTAACAAGAAAATTTTACCATATTTATTTATTTTTTTGCAAGTTATTTATTTTTTTAATACTCCAAAAATCAGGATGTAACAAGGCTAAAAATGGAATTAATTCCAGACGTCCTACAAACATATTAAAAATAGTTATTATTTTAGATAAAGTATGTAAATCCGAATAACTTCCCATAGGACCTACCACACTGCCCATCCCAGGCCCTACATTACCAATTGTTGCAATTGCAGCCGATAATCCCGTTATTACATCTTGTTCTATTAATACTAAAGATACTGCCGTTATAACAAATATTGCATAAAAGAAAAATACAAATGATATCATTTGCCTTACAACATCTTCATGGACAATAACTTTATTAATTTTTATAGGATAAACCCCGTTCGGGTGATGGATTTTAGCAATTTGTCTTTTAAGGTATTTAAAAATCAGAATTATTCTTAAGAGCTTAACACCGCCCGAAGCTGAACCAATGGAAGCACCCGTAAACATCAGCATAAAAAGTAAAACTTTTGCCCTTAGACACCACTGGGAGTAATCAACTGAGGCAAACCCCGTTGTGGATATTAGTGTTACAACTTGGAAAAATGCAGGTTTTATTGAGTTTTTAAAGTCGTAAAAATGATGAGTTGTTAATGTTACGGCAATAAACAAGGTAAACAGCACAACGATTAAAAAATATATCCTGAATTCTTCATCTTTAAACATAGAAAGAATTTTTCTTTTAACAAAAACCTTGTATTGGAGTGTAAAGTTAATTCCTGCTATAAACATAAAAACAGCAATAACCCATACAATTTTAGTCATACCGTAAGCATAAATAAGACTTTCAGCTTTAGGTGAAAACCCTCCGCCCGATACCGTAGATAGAGAGGTGCATATTGCATCAAACAGGGGCATTTTAAAATATATTAAAATTCCGCATTCAAGCAATGTCAAAAAGAAGTAAATGCTCCATAAGGCTGCCGCTGTCTGCCTTATACGAGGTGTTAACTGACTATCCTTAGACCCCGGAATTTCGGCAAATACCATTTGCCTGCCCGCTATTGAAAATTTTGGCAGAATTGCCGCAAATAAAACTATTATCCCTAAACCCCCGAGCCATTGGCTGAAGGAACGCCAGAAAAACATTGTTTTAGGATAAAGTGAAAAATCCTTTAAAATTGTAGCACCCGTTGTTGTTATACCCGAAACACTTTCAAATAAAGCATCTATCGGCTTTAATCCGAAATATAAGAACGGAATTACTCCTATAAGGCATATAAGCCCCCAAGTCATTAGCACTATAGCAAATGCTTCCGTTCTGTTTATATTATTTATTTCTTCATTTTTATGATTTTTGCTGTGGAGCATTAAACCCAGCAAAAAAGAGATTAAAAATGCGCCAAGAAAAGGAAGAAGAGAATTATATTCCTTTAAAATCAATGCACATATACAAGGTACTAAAAGTAATATAGAAAAATACCTTAAAATTAAACTTATAGAATTATATACATATCTTAAATTCAATGTTTATCACCTTTTAAAAAAATCTTTTATTATATTAGAGTTATCTTTTGTTGTAAAAATTATCAGATTATCAAACGGCATAATTTGAGTAGTACCTCTTGGAATTATAACTCTGTTCCGCCTTTGAATTATCGCAATTATTGCCTTGCAGGGAATATTCAAATTCATAATCATATCGTGCTTAAAATTGTGAGGTACACAAATTTCCAAAACTTCTCCCTGTCCTCGTTCAACGGTTGCAAGTATTTCAATATCCGTTTTTATTAAATGATTTTCAATATCATCTATTGCAGCGCCGTTTTCAGAAATCGCTACATCAATCCCAACTTTTTCAAACAAGTTTGCATTGGCATTTTTAGAAACTCTTGTTATTACTTTTGCTACCCCAAGCTGTTTAGCAAGAAGCGAGCATAAAAGATTTTTTTCATCATTATTTGTAACACTAACAACAACATCGGATTCAGCTACTCTTTCCTCCTCCAATAGTTCAAAATTAGCCCCGTCGCCGTTTATTACAAGGGTATTTTTAAGCTGTTCGGTTAATTCTTCACACCTTTTATAATCAAATTCTATAATTTTTATTTTATAATTTGCTTTTTCAAGGTTGCTTGCGAGCATTAAACCGACACTTCCCCCGCCTATTATGGTAACCTGATTAACATCATTTGTTTCCTGAAAAAATCTGCTTGCCAAAATATCTAAGGAATATGATGAACCCATAAATATTACTTTATCGTTGAGTAAAAGTTCCGTATCTCCGTTTGGAATAAACAAAGTATTATCTCTTGTTATCCCTACAATAAGAGTTTCATCGGGGAAACTGCAGTCTTTGATTTTTTTGTTAAGAAATTTCGTTGTTTCAACTACTCTGTATTCAAGAAGTCTGGCTTTCCCGTTTGCAAAATCTTCAACATCAACGGCATTAGGCACGGTTATAATTCTGAATATTTCCTGTGTCATAAGTTCTTCAGGCCATAATACATAATCAATCATTAATCCTTTTTGATATTTTGACCCTCTGACAAGAGAAAGCGACTCAACATTTTCTTTTTTACTTACAAAACACACCGTTTTAAGTTTTGTCATATTTGTAACGGTAAGGCATGCAACGATATTAGCTTCATCATTATTTGTGCATGCTATAAATATATCTGCATTCTTTATCCCGACTGATTCCAACACATTTATATTTGAGCCTGAGCCCTGAATATATTCTAAGTCAAGTTTTTCAAAACTGTCGCTATTGTTATTCGGGTTATCATCAATAATTATGATATCGTGGTCTTCAAATAATTTTGTTGCAATTAAACAAGCCAGTTCATTTGCACCGAATATTACAATTTTCATAAAAATCCCTTTTAGTTTTACCCCATTACTTATAAACTAAAAAGAAATTTTTGTCCAATTTTAAATTAAATTTAACTTTTGAATAATTTCATCTTTTAGTTCGGGATTTATACTGCCCTGAAGTGCGACATATGCTTTACCCAACAGTTTTTTAGCCTTTGCTTTATTACCGTATTTTATCATTATTTCTGCCGCTTCAAGGTATTCTTTTGCCAGATTTTCTTTATCATCAGTTTTTGAATAATTTTCCGCTGATTTTCTATGGTATTGAAGGGCTCTGTAATTATCATTTAATCTTGAACTGTTATAAGCATTTTGTGAAGATATTCTGGCTTTTAATTTCGGATTATCAGTTTCATCTGCTATTACCTCCGAAAAATTCATAAACATTATTGCATTGTCTTTATCATATTTTTCCGTATGGATTTGTGCAAGATTTGATAATGCTTTTGATTGGAGCATTAAATTATCGGCTTCACCCGCATATGATACAGCTGCATTATAATGTTCAATAGCAGGTTCAAGTTTTACATAATCATCATAAATTTTACCCATATATATATGAGATTTTGCCTTTATATTATAATCTTTACTTTGTTTGGCAGCCTTGTCATAGTTATAGAGTGCATCATTTATCATGTCAGTGCTGTCGTATAATCTTGCCTGCTCATAATGCACCATTGCACATGCCTGCTCATCCCCAATCTGCCTTGCATAGTCCATAACATTCCGGAAAGAATACAAAGCTTTTTCATTTTTATTAACAGCGCTGTATTTTTTAGCCTGAATAAACATTCTTTTTAGATTTTCATCAGAAGGAACATAAATATCACTTTGAGAGTGAGTTTGAATTGTTTCTGTTTTTTCTTCGGCAATTGTATTTTCTGTTACATCTTGAGGAGGTGTTGTTAATTCTTTTGGTTCTGCTTTATAGTTTATATGCTGCAAAAAAAGAGCATCTACCCAGTTTTCAACGACTTTGGAGGGTTTTTTTAGAGTATTTGTAATATATTCATCCAAAATTTGAGAGGCATTTTTTAAATTTGATTGAATAATTTGAACATTAGGATTATTTTTTTGAGATTGTCCTTCTACTAACGATAAGTATGAATCAACCTCCGCTTTAATTTCATCAGGAGCACCTATTGCGTTAGTTGTATTTTTAAAATCCTTTAAGACCTGTTCTATGCCGATTTGTCTTCTTGTATAATCGATTGCAACTTTTTCACCGTTAGGAAAATATGCCTGCTTATTTGATTGATTTCTTTCCTGTTCGGGGTTATTTTCAGCATGTTTTGATGATTGAGAATTTTTCTCATCATCTTGTTTTCTTGTTATTTGTTTTTGTTGTAATCCCTGATATGGTCTTATATAGGCAGGGTATATGGTGTTATACAATTTTACCGCCTTTTTACACTTTAATCCGCAAATAATTCTACATCTACAAGTATCTTATTTTTTCTGATTTTTTACATACTCTGTTTAATGTATTAATTATTTTTTTTTATAATTCAATTTGATATAATCAATTTATGTTTAAAAGATTTAAAATTAATCAATTTAATAAAAAATGGGCGGGGAAAGAATTAATGTTTTGTCCCAAGATATATGAAGACATTCTGTTCTGGCCCAATAGTGTTCATAAATGCTGTCACTGCACAAAAGTTCCTTATAGTCCTCCTTTTATTTCTTATATTCCTTATAAATTTAATTTTTCTGAGTATCTCGACCATATTGAAAGAATTATGCAATCCAATCAAATGTCCAACGGAATTTGCACAGGATGTAAATTTTTGGTTAAACAAATTGTCCCCGTTCTGCCATATGAAAATCAAATTAAGTTTTTTACGATTAATCATTTTTCAAAATGCAATTCAAACTGTATATACTGCGCTATAAGAAGGAAAACGGAAGATATTAAATACAGACTGTTTCCGATTATAAAGCAAATGATGAATAAAAAAATGTTTAATGAAAGCTGTCTTATTAATTGGGGCGGAGGTGAACCTCTGCTTTGTTCCGAATTTGAACAAATTGCAGAGTTTTTCTATAAAAATAAAATAAGACAGGCCGTTAATTCATCGGGAATAGAATTTTCACAAACGATACTAAACGGGCTGAAAGATTGTTCCATGAGTATTCAAATTAGTCCCGATTCCGGCACAAGTGAAACTTATCAAAAAATTAAACGGCAGAATAATTTTGAGAAGGTATGGGAGAATATTAAAAAATATGCACAATACCCCGATATGTTATTTGTAAAGTACATTTTCTTTTCTCTAAGTGCAAATGAAAATGATGTAAGAGAATTTATCAATAAATGTATTAATTCGGGGGTTAAACATATTGTAATTGACTGTGAATCAAATACCGCAAACAATCCCAATTCTGTCTTTGGACACATTACGGAAGAAATGATTAATCTTGCCGTTTTAATGAAAAACCTTGCCGTTGAAAACAACCTTGCATATGAAATATCATACCAGTGGCCCGAGGAATATAAAAAGCAAATTGAAAACTGTTAATTCCAAATATCGGGTGTTGAAAGAGTTAAAACGGTTATATGGTTATAGCCGTTATTTTTTAAGAGTTTTACTATTTCTTCTACGGTTATCCCCGTTGAAGTTATATCATCAATAATAAGAAGATTTTCTGATTGTTCAATATTTTCCGATAGATTAAGGCTGAATGCATCTTTAATATTTTTAATTCTTTCAGATTTATGAAGTTTATATTGTTTTTGAGTATCTTTTATCCTTATAAGAAAGTTTTTATTAATTTTGTAATTTGTAAGTTTGGATAGTTCTTCTCCTGTTATATCCATATGGTTATATTTGCGTTCTTTTCTTCTGTTTTTATGAATGGGAACGGGAATTACAGTAAACTCGCCCTGAATATTAAGTTCCTTCCAGTATTGGAACATTAATTCCGCCATTAATTTTCCGAGCCGTTTTTTATTGTAATATTTAAATTCTTTAATTAATTGTTTTATAACCCCGTCATAAATAGTGCAGGCATAAACATTAACTCCCTTTTCCTGCCTGAAAACACCCTTTGGCATAAATCTGATTTTCTTATAGCATTTTGAACAGATTATTTTATCCTCTTTTATGCTATGACAAATCAAGCAGGGCTGAATATAGATAAGGTCGAGTAGTTTTTCTAAAATCTTTATCATATAATCAAATTATATTAGATAAAAGAGAATATTAAAAATGAATTTACATATGTTTTCAAGTGCAATAATAATGATACTTTTAATAAGTTTACTAATTTTAGTTCATGAAGCGGGGCATTTTTTTGCGGCAAAACTGGTCGGCATGAGAGTGGATAAATTCGGTTTTGGGCTTCCCATAGGGCCTACTTTATTTAAAAAGAAGATTGGCGAAACGGAAATATTAATCCATGCTTTTTTGCTCGGCGGATACGTTTCCTTCCCTGATGATGAAGAAGATTGCGACCTGCCTCAAGACTCTCCTTTAAGATTTTCAAATAAACCCGTAGGTCAAAGAGCAATTGTTATTTCTGCCGGTGTAATTTGTAATGTTATTCTTGCTTATATTTTAATATTTTTAACGGGATTAATCTGGAAACATCTGCCTGAAAATACTTTTACGGTAAGGCTTGAAAAATTTGCGCCGTCTGCAGTTGAATCTATTAAAACATCAGGAATACAAGAAGGCGATATAATATACTCCATAAACGGATTAAAAGTAGATTATCCTATTACAATAAATAAGTTTTTTACATTTTCAAAAGAATTTGACGGCTTTATAAAATCCGAAACCGCAGATAAAAAACTTAATGAATTATTACAATTAAACCCAAATTTTAAAGCGGGAGAAGTAATAAAAAAAGGTACAACAATTAATATCCCCGAATTCACCGATGAACAGCCCGTCAAATTAACTCTTGACAATATTTTAGGGCTTGAAAAATATACTCCCGATGAAATCGGTTTATCCGATAATCAAAAGAAATTAAGAGATTTAATTAACTATCAAAAAAAATATACCTTGGAAGAAGATACATCAATAAATGACATAGCTAAAGCAATATCAGATACTAAAAAACCTTTAACAATAGTAGTTTTAAGGGATAATCATGAAATTACACTCAACACCGTTTATTCCTCAAAAGAAGGATTAGTAGGTATTCAGCAGAGTTACAGCGAAAATTATGCGCAGACAAATACTTTAAAAGATGTAATAATACAGACAAACAGGTATGTAAATTACAATTTAGGATTTATGGTTTACACTCTGGGTAAGCTGTTTACGGGTAAAATCCCGATGAGCGAAATGAACGGAATTATTGCAATTACCAAAATCGGAACGGAGTTAATTGCCTATAAAGGTTTATTTGAAGGAATTCTATTAACGGCAATGATATCTTTAAATCTGGCAATAATTAATATACTGCCGATACCTGCACTCGATGGCGGTCATTTATTATTTTTAATTATAGAAAAGATAACGGGCAAACCCGTCAGCAAAAAGTTTGTAGAGGCTTTAAGCAATTTCTTTTTCTATTTGTTAATCGTGCTTATGGTATTTATAATTTATAATGATATCCACTGCTGGATTATAGGTAAAATATAATCCGGTGCCTAAATATAAAATACTGGCATATTAAATAAAATTCATGTATAATCTTTTAAAATCTACATAAAAAAGGAAGATTATGAAAGGTCGATTATTTATAATAGCCGGATGTTCGGGAGTAGGTAAAGGTACTTTATTAAACTTATTTCTAAAACAAAATCCCAATGTAAAGCTTTCAATATCGGCAACTACAAGATTACCCCGTGAAGGCGAAACTGACGGAGTTAATTATTTTTTTATTACAAATGAAGAATTTAAACATTTAATTGATAACAATGAATTTTTGGAGTGGGCAGAATTTAGCGGACATCTTTACGGAACAAAAAAAAGTTTTGTTGAAAAGACTTTAAATAAAGGGACGGATTTAATATTAGAAATTGAAGTGCAGGGAGCTAAGCAGGTAAAGGAAAAAATGCCTGATGCAATAAGTATATTTATAATGCCTCCTTCTATAGAAGAATTAGAGCAAAGGTTAAGGGGAAGAAAAACTGAAACGGAAGAGGCAATTCAAACAAGGCTCCATGAAGTAAAAAGAGAGATTGAAGCGGGTAAAAATTTTGATTACAAAATTGTTAATGATAATATAGAAGAAGCACTAAAAAACCTTCAAAAAATATTTGACGGGAAATAGGAATGTTAAAAGGCAAGACTGTTTTAATAGGAATAACAGGGGCAATCGCAGCTTATAAGGTATGTGAACTTATAAGACTGTTTAAAAAGAATAATGCTAATGTAAAAGTATTAGTAACTCCGAATGCTCTAAATTTTGTAACAAAAACAACTCTTGAAACATTAAGCCAAAATCCCGTTGAAATTGAGCCTTTTAATATAAAAGAATATAAACCTGAGCATATTGCCTTAACGGAGGAAGCGGATATTTTTGTAATAGCACCCATAACTGCAAATACAATAGCAAAAATTACCCATGGAATTTGCGATAACTTGTTAACTTCGGTATTTTGCGCATATAAAAAACCTGTCATTATTGCGCCTTGTATGAATACCAATATGTGGGAAAACCCTGCAACGGAAAAAAATCTTGAAATATTAAACTCAAGAGGAATAAAAGTAATAGAGCCTGAAACAGGATTTTTAGCCTGCGGAACGGAAGGCAGGGGAAGGTTAGCCGATATTAATAAAATCTTTGAAACGGCAAAAGAAATTCTTTTACCTCCTCAAATATTAAAAGGTAAAAAAATAGTAATAACTGCAGGCGGAACTAAAGAAAATATTGATATTGCAAGATATATAGGAAATTACAGCTCCGGCAAAATGGGTACTGCACTTGCTGATAATGCCTATAACATGGGAGCTGATGTTATTTTAATATCAACAGTTGAAGTGAAAAAACAATATAAAGTTATTAATGTTACTACTGCAGAAGAAATGTATAATGCGGTAAAACAAGAATTTAATAATGCGGATTCTCTTATTATGGCGGCAGCTGTCAGCGACTATAGAGTAAAAAATAAATCCGAAAATAAAATAAAGAAAACAGGAAATTCAATTACCCTTGAACTTGTTGAAAATCCTGATATCTTACAAGAGATGTGCAAAATAAAAAAACAAAATCAAACCGTAATAGGGTTTTGCGCCGAAAGTGAAAATTTAATCGAAAATGCTAAAATTAAAATTGATAAAAAATCCTGCGATTACATTTGCGCTAACGATATTTCAAAAAAAGATTCGGGGTTCTCGTCAAATTACAACGAATTATATATAATAAATAAAGAACACGAAATTTTTCATATTGAAAAAACAGATAAAAACATATTAGCTTATAAGGTCTTAGAAAAAATTTATGGAAAAAGTAAATAAAGTCATAAAAAAAATAGAAGAATTTGCCCCCGTATCAACATGCCAGAAGTGGGATAACTCGGGCTGGCAGATAAATTTAGGCATTGAAAACACATCAAAAATACTTCTTGCTCTTGATGTAACCCCATCGGCTGTTGATGAAGCAATAAAAAAGAAATGTGATTTAATCCTGTCGCATCACCCCGTATTTTTTAACAGCATTAAATCAATAGAAGCACCTTATATAATAAAAGCAATAAAAAATAATATACAAATATATTCAGCGCATACAAATTTAGATATAGCACAGGGCGGAGTAAGCGAATATTTAGCCGAAAAATGCGGATTTACAGAACTTGACACGGCTTTTGAATTTATAAAATACAAACAATTTGATAAAGAAAAGAATTTTTCCAAATTAATATCAACAATAAAAACAGTATTCGGTCTTCCAAGTGTAAAAGTAGTAAACAGCAAGCGGAAAACATATAAATCAATAGCATTTTGCTCGGGAAGCGGAGCGGAATTTATTCCGGAACTGGAAAAAATCGGAATTGACGTATTTATAACAGGCGATTTAAAACATCATCAGGCATTAAGTGCCAATAATATTACAATTATAGACTTAGGTCATTTCCACAGCGAAAGATTTGTTTCTGAAATTTTTCAAAATATATTAAAAAACGAAGATGTAGAGATAATACCGGCAACCGAAAAGCCGGCATGGGAGTTAATATAATGAAGAAGTTATTATTAATTTTAAGTTTATTATTTATAGCTAATACTGTAATGGCAAAAGATTATATAGAATTTAATTTCCCAAATGACGGCTGGCATAAGGTTACAAGCCCCGACGGAGTAGAAACAAAAAAATGCTTTGTATCAAATAATCAGACTGCCGAAAACTATAATGAAATGTTAATTTTTCAGGAAAGAATATTAAAAAATAAAGATATAACCCCAATGACAATATTACATAGGCAATTAGGCAAGGACAGAACCAATTATCCTGACATAATCCCCGAATATGTAAGAACAAACCCCGATGATTCAATGGTTACCTGGTGCAGTCAAATGAAAAATACTTGTGCAGTGGAAAGAGCAATTAAAGGCAATAACGGGGTAATAATTATTTCATACATAAATAAAATGCCTCATTACTCGCAAAATATGTTCGGGCAATGGTCAAATATTTTAAGTACGGTAAAACTTTATACACCGGAGGAAACTCAAACCAAAATACCTGATAATGTTATAGAATTGTAATTATGCAGATAACAGGCGGAATATATAATTCAAGAAAAATAAAAACAGCGGATTATGACAACATAAAACCGACACTTTCTAAAACCCGCCAGGGAATATTTAATACACTTTCTTCAATGATGGATTTTGAAGGAAAAATATTTTTTGATATGTTCTCAGGCAGCGGGATTATGGGGCTTGAAGCTCTTTCAAGAGGGTTTATAGTAAAATGTTTTGAAAAAGATAAAAAAACAGCTCTTAAAATAAAAGAAATATATAAAAGTCTTAATTTAAATGCAGATTTATATTTTGGAGATTCCATAAAAAATATAATAAAAGCGGGCAAAGCCGATGTAATTTTTATAGACCCGCCATATGATTCTGATTTATACGAAAAAGCACTGCAGGTTATAAAAGAAAATAATATATTAAATCCAAGCGGAATAATAATTCTTGAACATCCTATTGATAAAAAAATAAACACAAATGAATTCACCGTAAATAAAATAAAAACTTACGGAAATAAACAAATAACATTTTTAACCTATACTAATCAAGCGGAATAACAAGTTTTTGACCGATAGAAAGCTTATGAGCATTTGTTAAATTGTTAGCTTGTTTAATTTTTTCAACTTTAGCGGGGTCATATTTACCAAAGAAACGATAAACAATACTGCTCATAGAATCACCGCTTTTAACTTCATATGTTTCAAAAGTGGGGATTTTCATTTCCGTTGAAGCGGTATTAACAGCAGGAACAACAGTAACCTGATTAATTTGGGGCAATTTGCTTTTTCTTGAAATTTTCTTCTCAAATTTAGGCTGGCCGAGCATAGATTCTTCACCGTTTGAAGGCATATTTGAACCGATACTTAAAACAGCATTCATAATAAACATACATAAAGCACCTGTAATAAAGCCCGTTAAAAGATAAACACCCGGTGATTTTTCTTCTTTGGGGTTTATTTTAAAACTCTGCCATAAAAGGTCAAGTTCTTTTTGCTTGCCTTGCTGTCTTTTATATGCTTTAGGAACTGTTTCCTCCTGATTAAATTCTTTTTGATTTTTTACTTCCGATAAAAAAGCTATTTTTTCATCAGAAATATTTGATCTGAATATTGATGAATTTCTCATTTATAAAACCCCAATCCTTTCCTTTATACAATATGATATCCTGATACAAAAATTAAAGTCAAGCAAAAACAAATGAATTTTACAAAAAAAGAACTAATGATTTACATTAGCCCTTTTAAATTTATTTATAAACATAAATGTTATGCAGCAATACCTTTGATTTCTTTAATTAAATAATTAGCAATCCATTCAAAGTCGCTGTTTGTTTCAGCTGCTTTTTCAAGGTAGTTAATTGAGGATTCACCAATTCTGATAAGAACCATAGCAACGATTCCTCTTGTCTTACCTTTTACAACCTGAAGTGAATCTACAAGAGAAGGTACTGCATCTTCACCAATATTTACTAATTCATTTTCAATTTTATTTTTTACATTATTATCAGCATTTTCTAATTTATTTAAATATTCGTTAATCGGTAATAAAACTGCATTCATCTTTGTGCCTCTTCTAATATATAATTTAACTTCCGATTTTATTATAAAGCAAAATTTTCAAATTCCCGTTTTTTTAATATATTCTTTATATCCAAGCTAAAAACCAATAATAATAAGTATTTTAATTATATATATTAAATGAATTTTTATTTATATAAATAAAAAATAGCCCGAAAATCTAACCAAGATATTATACCTTGGTCTATTTTATTCTCACTAAAATATATTTACACTGATTATATCCTAAGCGCATTTTGCGCTCTTGGTATGGAAGTGTGTAAATTATTGATTACGGGGTATAGAAAATGCTGGTAGAAAAGTATATTAACGGATTAAATCAGAGAAGTCAGTTAGAATTCAAAAATATATCTAAAGATATTATTCCGTGGCTTGAACAAACTGCCATTGAAAATAATTGTACGGTAGATAAAAAAGAGTGGAAAAGTAAATATAACAGTTATGTTATTTATGATTACGAGCCGTTTTGTTCGGACGGATTTGAAATCAATTTAACTATATCTTCACATGATATTAATTATTTGTATTTTTTAAAATTTCTGTACGATAATAAACTTGATACAATAGAATATTTAAATAACTGTATAAACGATTAAAAGAAAGGACAGCAATATGGAAGAAAACAACAATATGAATGAAGAAAAATTAATACATGAACATAGTGAATGCCATTGTAAAAAAACAGGTATAGCAATGATAATAGCAGCATTTTTAGGCGGATTTCTGGCTATATATTTTGTTGCAGATCAAATAATGGAACGAAAACTCAATTCAGTAAGTTTTGCTCCCGATAGATTTGAACAAAAAATGTTAAATGATATGGATAGGATGTACAGGCAGGATATGAGAGCATTTGATGATATGTTCAAAAAAATGCCCCAACCTAAAATGCATAAACCAAAACATAAAGATTTAATGTTTCCTCCTATGTTTATGACAGACGATGTTAAAATTAAATCTGATTTTGAAGATAACCATTTTAATATTACAATCGGATTAAAACCCTTCCAAGATGATGAAAACAAAGTTAATTACAACGTTAACGGAAGAAAATTAACCGTTTTTGGAAATTCACACGTAAAAGATAAAGGCTATGAAGAAGATATTGCTTTTTCTCAAGATTTTATACTTCCCGAAAACTCAGATATTGCGAATATTTCAAAAATAAAAGACGGAAATAAACTTATACTCTCCGTTCCGATGAAATAAAATAAAAAAAGAGAATTAAAAATTCTCTTTTTTTATGCGCAAATTTTTTTATGTTTGATTTTATAACATGCAAATCTGCCAGTCTATTAGGAAGGAAAACAAAATGGAAATAAAATCTGTTAAACCATACAATATTGAAAAGGTGTTTAACACAAAAGAAAAACAAAATATTAAAACAGAAATGCAAGAACCCTCCGAATATGCCTCTTCGCTTGATGCAATGAGTTTAGCTGCACAAGGAAGCATAAAATCAAGATTTCATAATCTGCAGGTAATAAGAGCGCCTCAAATATTAGCAAATTCAGAAAAATATCTGACCGATGCAAAAAATAAACAAAAAGAAGCCGAAGAAATGCTGCAATATGCACAAGGCCGATTAAAACAGTTTAAAATTATGCCCGGTAATAAGCCTGAACTGTTAACGGAAAGAAGAGCAAACGGTGATACAATAACTATTTTATATAAAAGGGGCAGACAAAATATTGTAATTAACAATATTAAAGTAACAAAAAAAGACTCCGGAACAGAATATGTTTTTAATCCTTCTGATAATAAAGTATCACAAGTATCCATATGGACGAAAAAACAAGATGATGAAACAGAAAAACTATATCAATACCTTAATGAACCGACAATATTATATATAAAGAAAACGGCTAAAGGTATGGAGCAGGAGCATACATATTATTTTAATAAAGATTCATTATCTGCTTTTGAAAATCAAATTAAAACAAAAAAATCAACATTTAATGAAAGCTTTAAACTTAATGAAGGAAGTATCCTTGACTACAGTGTAAGTTCAAAAAAGATAAATTAATTTTTTAAATCAGTATACAGTTCACCAATCATATAAAGACTGCCCGTTACAACTTTCAGGCAGTCTTTTTGCAAAAATGCCTTTAAGTCATTTCTGTCAAAAACTTTAACTTTTTTTAGCCAAGAATTTTTTAAAATAAACTCTTTATAAGAAAGCGCATTTTTATGATGAAATTCGTAAAAATAAATTTCATCATCTTCTTTAAAGAGATTTTTAGCATATGTTAAATAATCTTTTGTGTTAAGTGAGGAATATAAAAATATTTTCTTTTTATCTTTAAAATAGAAGTCAAGATTTTTTTTGAGTTCTAAAGCACCGTCAGGGTTATGAGCCCCGTCAATTATTAAGTTTTTTTCTTTTATATACTCAAATCTTGCACCCCAGCTGACATTTTTTAATGCATGAAAAATGGCATCTTCGGGGATATTCAATAATTGCGCCCCTTTAACGGCAAGCGGAAGATTTTTTTGCTGATATAATCCCAAAAGAGAAAACGGATAACTTTTACCGTCAATTAATGCAGTATTACAGCCATTCTCGTATTTTATCGGAATATTTTTAACAATTACAAGTTTTGAATGTTTTTCATCCGTAATTTTCTTTATAACCTCAAGTCCCAAGTTATTTTCATTAATAATAACAACTGAATTATCCTTAATTATTCCCGCTTTCTCAAATGCTATTTGTTCGATTGTACCGCCAAGTCTGTCTGTATGGTCTAAAGATATTGATGTAATTATTGATAATTCGCTTTTTTTAATTACATTAACGGCATCAAACCTTCCGCCAAGTCCTGTTTCCATTACTGCATAATCAACTTTCTTATCATAAAAATATTTAAAACAGACTGCTGTTAAAATTTCAAATTCCGTTAAATCTATATTATTTTTTTCCGCCAAAGTGCATATTTCACTTGTATATAAGGCAAAGTCTTCTTGAGAAATATCATTATTATTAATTTTTATTCGTTCGGTGTATTCAATCAAATGCGGGCTTGTGTATAATCCTGTTTTAAACCCTTGAGATTTTAATATTTCTGCAAGAATAGCGGATACAGAGCCTTTTCCGTTAGTACCCGCTATATGAATAACCTTTATTTTATCCTGCGGATTACCGATTAAATTTAGCAAAGTCCTTATCCTGTCAAGTCCGAGATTAATATAAAACTTACTCTGCGAGGTTAAAAGTTCTTTTGATTTTGTATAATTTAAATTCATTGTATTATGCTTTTTAATTGGTTAACTATTGTATCTGCGGGATTTGTTTTTGCTAAAGCAACAGTGCATTCTCTCATTTTGTTTAATTTATCATTATCCGATAATACCTGAGAAATTGTATTTAAAAGATTTTCGCCCGTGCAATCCGCATCTTCTAAGTATAAAGAAACACCTTTTTCGCACATTTCTTTAGCATTTTTTCTCTGATGATCCTGCGCAGCATAAGGGTATGGTATTAATATTGAAACAAGGTTGCATTGAATAATTTCGGTTAAACTCAAAGACCCTGCTCTTGCAATTACTATATCAGAAGCCTTTAATGAATATACCATTTCATCAAAATACGGGCATACAAAGATATCAGGATTATTTTTATATTCGGGGTAAATTTTATCAAGTTCCGATATCGTTTCATCATACTTCTTTTTGCCTGTTTGAAGGATTATATAAGCATTATAAGTTTCATTTAATGTCTTAAGTATATTAATCATGGCATTATTGATTGTTTTAGCGCCCTGCGAACCGCCCATTGCGAATATAACCAATTTATCCTCAGCAATATTTAATTTTTTTCTGGCTTCGGTTTTTGTAACAGTAAAAAAAGCTTCTCTTACAGGGTTTCCGTTAAATTGAATATTTTTAGATTTTAATACTTTTTTAGCACATTCAAAGGCAACCGAAACAACCTTAGCTTTAGGTGCTGCCAGCTTTGATACAAGCCCCGGCACGGAGTCGCAATCATGAATCATATAAGGTTTTTTCTTTACTATTGAAGCAAGCACAATCGGAGCAGATACATATCCGCCTGTCGTAAAAACGGCATCTGGGTTATATTCTTTTAAATATGAAAGAGCTTTTATAAAAGCTTTACAAAGAGTAAATGCCCATTTAATCAAAGCAAAATTAAGTTTTCTCGGCATACCTGTCACATCAACGGGAAGAAATTCAACCTCAGGATAATTTTTGCAGATATCAAATTCTAAATTATTCGGGTTGCCGATAAAATAAATTTTTTTGGTATCTTCATCCTTTAAAAGCTTATCAACAATGGTAAAAGCGGGGTAAATATGTCCGCCCGTTCCTCCGCCCGATATAAAATACACTCTGTTACCTGACATTTGGGAACCTTCTTATTCTTTTTTTTGAAATATTTAATAAAACACCAATCATGCACATAGTGATAAATAAAGATGTACCTCCATAGCTTATAAACGGGAGCGGAACACCCGTTGCGGGGAACATAGAACTTGCAACCGCAATATTAATAAAAGCCTGAAGTGTAATAGAAACAGTAATACCCGCCGATAAAAGCTTGCCGAAAACATCCTCGCATTTAGCGGAAATTAATAAACCTCTTTGAAGAAAAGCAAGGAATAAGCCGATAATTAACAGACATCCGATAAAACCGAATTCTTCAGCAAAAACGGCGAAAATAAAGTCCGTATGACCTTCAGGGAGCCACCCGAGTTTTTGAACTGAATTCCCGTAGCCTTCTCCGAAAAACCCGCCTGCAACAAATGCCACCATTGATTGAATAATATTATACCCTGCGCCATACGGGTCAGCCTCAGGGTGAAGCCAAGTTTGAATTCTTTGTTTTTGGAATGATTGTATTGCAACACTAATACCTAATGCACCTATACAAACACCCGTTATTATTAATTTAATGCTTCCGCCTGCCGCAAAATACATAAATAGTGAGGACAGCATTAAAATTATTACCATACTTAAATTAGGCTGTTTAAAAATCAGCCCCAGCATAATAATTATGGGGATAAAATACTTAAATTGACGTGAATCAAAAATATTGACATTTTTGGAAAACGCACTTGCAAGCAGCATAATAACGGATAATTTAGCGGCCTCAGACGGCTGGAATTGAACAGGCCCTAATGTAAGCCACCTTGTAGCACCGTTAACTGTAGTACCAAAAAAATGCACGCATACAAGAAGAAAAATTATAGCCCACGCAAACGGCAGAGCCAATCTATCCAGTGCTTTATAGTTTATTCTGCTTATTATCATCATTGCAATAAACCCGAGAATAAACCATATAAACTGCCTTAATACAAAGAAAGTCGAATGAGTTCCCTGCATAATACATTTTGGAGCACCTGCAGAAAATATGGCTAAAAATCCTACTATAATTAAAAATAAAACAATAAATGTAAGGGTAGAATCGTACCCTGAAAGCATTATGGAATTATTTTGATTTATATTATTATAATTTGGATTTGACATATTCTTTAAACACTTCTCCTCTGTGTTCATAGCTGTTAAACATATCATAACTTGCGCAAGCTGGCGATAATAAAACAACCTCGTCATTTAAAGTTAAGGAAATATCAACTGCCTGCTGGAGCGAAGCGGCATCAATTATATTATTAAAGCCGTTTTTCCGCATATTTTCTTTAAATCTTTGAGCCGCCTCGCCTATTAAGATTACGGTTGAGACGTATTTATTAACATAGTCCGTGCAAAATTCGGTTAAATCGGTATTTTTATCCCTTCCTCCTGCAATAAGAGTAAGTTTTTTACCGTCAAAAGCTTTTAATGCAACAAAAGAGGCTTCAGGATTCGTAGCTTTGGAATCATTATAAAAAGCTTTCCCTTGGACGTCTGCAACATATTCAATTCTGTGTTCTACAGGTTTAAACGACATAATTTGCTGTTTTATATGTTCATTTGATATCCCGATTAATTTTGCTATGACTATTGCACACATTGTGTTTTGATAATTATGTTCGCCGACAAGCGGAATATCAGAGAGTTTAATAATTTCTTCCTCCGTATTTCTTTTAAAATAAATCGAATTATTTTTAATATAACAGCAGTTTTTATCCGTTTCACGGGCATAAATATATTTTTCGCCCGAATATGTTTTGGAAAACTCAAATATTTTCTCATCAGCACCGCTAAATACCGCATACATAGGCTGTTTATAATCTTTAAAAAGACTTGTTTTTGCCTCGAAATACTTATCAAGTCCGCCGTGCCAATCTATATGATCGGGAGTAAAAGTAAGAAAACAAGCTATCTGCGGACGAAATGTCGGAGATGTGGCAAGCTGAAAAGAACTTGCTTCGCAAACAAAATAATCTGGTTTTTTATCCAGTAAAGAAGTGGGCGGAACACCGATATTTCCGCAAACAGGCGCATTATATTCGCTTGAGAGAATGTGAGATGTTAAATATGTTGTGGTGGTTTTTCCGTTTGTTCCCGTAATGGCTATAAAAGGCGAATCAGCCTCAAGATAGGCAAGTTCAACTTCTCCTATTACATTAATATTTTTTTCTTTTAATCTTGCAAAAATCTCACTTTTAGGCGGAATTCCGGGGCTTGTAATCGCAATATAAGAGTCATTAATAAATTCATCACTGTGTCCGCCCGTTTCTACTTTTATACCTTCATTTTCAAGTTCTTTAACCATTTCCCTGTCTTTATCTTCAAGCGGTTTAAACTCTGTTATAAAGCATTGAGCGCCTTTGGAATTCAAATATTTTGCAGCCGAAACTCCGCTTTTACTAAGACCCAATATTAAAACTTTTTTGTCAATCCATTTTCTTTTCATAATTCCCTACCATAAGTAATTAAATAAAATAACAGCGATTGTACAGAATATCAAACTAACGAGCGAAAATACAATAACGATTTTATTCTCGCTCCACCCCGAAAGCTCAAAATGATGATGTATAGGGCTCATTTTAAACACTCTTTTCCCCGTCAGTTTAAAGCTTGTAACTTGAATTATAACAGACATTGTTTCACAAAAGAAAAGAAAGCCTATTAACAAAATCCAAAGTTCAAATTTTCCCATAACAGCAAGCACTGCCAATAGCCCGCCAAGCGCTAAAGAACCTGTATCACCCATAAATACTTTAGCGGGATACTTGTTAAAGTATAAAAAGCCGATAACAGCACCAACCGTAGCAGCTGATATTATCGCCAAATCAGCCTGACCCGTAATTGCAGAAACTATTGCACAAGCGGTAAATGCTACAGCACAGTTTGCAGAGGCAAGCCCGTCTAATCCGTCCGTTAAATTAACGGCATTAGATACCCCTGTTATAAAAAACAGTGCGAAAAACGGATAAAAATAATGCAAATCAAAACTGAACTGACCTAAACTTAAATAAGTCTGCCCCGTAACAGTCATATATGCGGCAGGCAAAAGCCCGATTGCTATTTGGAAAAATAATTTATTCCTCGGAGTTAAACCCGCTTTATTTTCTTTATGCTTAATTTTTCCCAAATCATCTTTTAAACCTGCAAGCATAAAGAATAAAAATGTCATTAGTATTATCATGGCTGAAGGTGTAAGGCTTTGATTCATAGTCAATACCGCAAGTGATGCCATAATAATTGATACAACAATAAAAACTCCGCCCGTTGTAGGTGTTCCTGCTTTTTTTGCATGATTTTCAGGAGCATCCTCTAAAATATACTGGGTATACATTTTTTTCTTAAGAAAATCAATATAAACAACCCCGAATAACAGAGTTAAAACAAAAGCCACAAGCAGAGCAACTATTATTAATATATTAAATCCCATTATTTATTTAACTCCTCAATAATATCTTCAAATTTCATAAATCTTGATGCCTTTAAAAGTATATTGGAATTCTTAGGAAGTTTATTTTTAATAAAATCCGCAAGCTCTTTTTTACTTTCAAAATGAATTGTTTTAACCTTAGAGGGATTTATAAATTTCGCAAGTTCCCCCGTTGTTAAAACATAATCACATTCGTAATTATCAATAAATTCGCCTGTTTTTGTATGATATTCTTCTTCATTTAACCCAAGTTCACCCATATCCCCTAAAACTAACGATTTAGGCGAAGGGGTATAAGATAAAAATGTATTTATGGCAGCTTTTACGGATTCAGGGTTTGAATTATAGCTGTCATTAATAATTTTAAACCCTTTTATTTCTTGAACGTCCCATCTTTTTTCTATCGGCGAAAATTCTTCAAGACCATTTGCAATAATATCTTCACTAAGCCCTGCAAATAAACCTGCCTCAATAACGGCAAGCGCATTTTGAATATTATGCTCGCCCGCTGCATTTAATTTATATTCATATCCTTTATAATTAAATTTGCAAGAAAATGCAGTCATTTCAAGTATTTTTAAATTTTTATCATTAAGGCTGAAATAAATTGTATTTTGCTTATTATCATTCACCTGCCTGATTAAAGGGTTATCATGCGCAATTAAAATCCCGTTTTGCTTAATATAGTGAGCGATTTCAAACTTAGCTTTTGCTATATTTAAAAGAGAACCCAATCTGCCTATATGTGCGCTGCCCGCATTAACAATAATACCGATATCAGGCTCAGAATACTTTGAAAGTAAATCTATTTCTCCAAAACCTCTCATTCCCATTTCAACAATTAAATATTTAGTCGAAGGTTCAAGAGAAGAAAGTGTCTGGCATAGGCCTATTTCATTATTATGATTTAATATTGATTTAACGGTTTCACCCGCATTTTTAAAAACACAAAAAAGCATTTCTTTAACGGTTGTTTTTCCGCTGCTCCCCGTAACTGCTATTGTATAAGGATTAATCTTATTTTTATAAAAATGAGCAAGCTTTAAATAAGTTTCTTTAGTGTCTTTAACATAAAGAATTATTTTAGAATTATCAAAAATTTTCGTTTTATCCGAAGTAAAATACCCTTCGGCACCGCTATTGAGCGCATTTTGAATAAAATTTTCACCGTCAAAATTCTCACCCTTAAGCGGAATATAAATTTCGCCCGCTTTTATTGTTCTTGTATCGGTTGAAAAGGCAAATAAATCTATAGCCTCATCCCCTTTTAAAAGTTGCGCCCCGCTTGCTTTAATTATCTCACCTAAACTAAGTTTCATAATTATCCCCTGAATACATTTATTTTAACATAAATATTACAAGGGAGTATTAGAAATTTTAATACTTAGAAATTATTCCGCATAGCCTGACGGTATCAGTTGTTGAGAAGAACTGTCTTTATCTACATAATAGTAATCAGATGCCTCTCTTGATGCCCTGTTATATTTTTTTTCATCATAATTTTTAGTAGTTTTTTTAGTATCTTTAACTACATTCCATTTTTTACCAACCAATTCTTTTCTAAATTCTTTGCTTAACAAAGTCAAATGATATGTACTTAATTGAGGATCTCTTTTTCGTTCATAAGAATTTAAATTTGAATCATAAACCATATCATCAATTCTTTCATCAGGTCTTGAAGAACGGGAATAAACAATTCTGTCTTTTTCATCATTTACTATGATTTTAGAGGCAAAACACGGTATTGATGATAATAATGTTAAAAACATAATTAATAAACAAATTTTTTTCATAATTCCTCACTGAATTTAAATTTATTCTTTAATTATAATAACATTTTATTTCAAGTTTTAACAATATGTTTAAAGATAATTTTTTGTAACAAAAAACTTAATAAAAGTTTTTTTAATGTAAATTTTGAGTTGAAAAAATACTTTATATACATGTGTAGAAAAGGAACATAAGTATAATGATTAATTCAATAGATGCAAATTATGCAGTAAATCAAGCATCAGGGCAAATTCGCAAAACGGTTTCAAAAACAGCGGTAAATGCAGGAGTTAAAGCAGCAGAACAAACTTCTGAAACATTTTCAAGTACATTAAAAAGCGGAATAACAGGAACTGCAATGTACCAAGGAATTCCGTTAGTTAATTTTATAAAAAGAGCAATTAAAATTCCTGAAGTTATAACTACAGACGGTATTAATATTAATACAAAAGCTGTATTGCAGAACATGGATAAAAATATACTTGAATCATTTAAAAATATATTTAAAGGAAAAGACGGTTCATTTGTTCAAAGATTTTTAAATTTTCTTAATCAATCCGAAAAAAATCAAAAAAATTTCTCTAATTTTAAAGAAGTTTTATCTGCACAGAAATCGGTAAATAAAATTGCAGCGAAAGGCACTGAAGATGTAGTGAAGGCAGCGCAGAAAAATTTATCCGGTTCTGTCAGCAAATTTATAAATCCCAGAAAATATGCGGCCGAAACAGTTGCAGATTTGACAAAAGAGTTAAAAGAAACTTCAGGATTTAAAAAATTATTTAAATCTTTTGAATTAAAAAATGCGGTAAAGAATTTAGACAAGCTTGAAAAAGGCGCTAAAAGCACAAGCAAATTAGGCAAGCTTATGAAGAGCAGCGGTGCTAAAGGCATGCTGATATTAAGCGGAGTTGTTGAACTTTTCACCGAAGTAAGACCTGCATTTAAAGAACTTGGTGTAAAAAAAGGATTAAAACAATTAGGTAAATCTACTATAAAAGTATTAGGTGATACATTCGGATATGTTGCAGGCAGTCAATTAGGTACGGCTGCAGGAAGTTTAGCAGGTGCATTTGCAGCCGCAAAAATAGCAGCAATAACAGGAACGGCAGTAGCACCCGGAGTTGGTACGGTAATCGGAAGTTTATGCGGATTTGCATGCGGTTTATTAGGTTCTTGGGCAGTAAGAAAAGTTATTTCTCCACTTACAAAAAGTGAAAGAGATATTGCAAAAGAACAAGAGCCTCAAGTTCAAGATAATCCTTTTGCAGAATTCCCGACTTATGAATTAAACACATATTTAGCATAAATCAGATATAAAAGTTTCAAGTCCGTTTAATATTAAGCGGACTTTTCGTATTATTTGCAAAATAAAATGCGACATAAAGCCGCATAAGTCAAGAAAGGAATGGTTAGACTATTAATTTATTTGTATTATTACACAATATTGTATAGTACGCAAATTAATGCATATTTGTTAACATTTCTTAACATTGTGTTTAAAAGTATTAAAGATAATATACTTAAAACTATCGGAGGTTTTTGTATATTATGGAAAAAAGGCTGAATAACTGGTTTCAAAAACAGCTAATAAATGAAGAAACATATAATATTCTCTTAAAAGAAGTTAAAGAAGAAACGGAACACAGAAGAAAAGTAGGTCTGACCGTTACTTTTTATATTATAGGGATAATACTTTTCGGCTTAGGCATTGCATCTTTTATAGCAGCCAATGATTGGATTATTGATTTTCTTAACCGTAACGAAATAATAAAAATTTTATTGGTTTCCTTATTAACTTTATCATCGTTATATTTTGGCTGGAAAATGGCATATGTAAAAGAAAATTTTGTTAAATTGGGCAAAGCTTTAATATGCTTATCTTCAATTCTTATAGGCTGTACTTATATGTTAATAGGGCAAATTTATAATTTTAATGCTCACAGTTCTTTTTTAATGATGCTTTGGTGCATTTCAATCGTGCCTTTAGCATATATATCCAGAGAAAAATTCGTTAATATTCTTGCAACAGGGGTCTTTATAGTCGGATTTATTTTATATTTAGCTGAAATTAATGTAAGGGAAGATTCCATAATATTTTATATTCCGATAATTTTAGGGGCATTTTTATATCTTTTGGGAGGCATTAATTATATTAATGAAAAATACCATGAATTTGCGGTTTTTTATAAACTGCTGGGGTTAAAAGCAGTTTATATAACTCTTTTAATATTAACTTGCTGGGACTCATCTTATGACTTAAACCATTGGCAATGTATTGTTCCTGTTGCCGTTTTAATGCTTATATACATTATCAACGGCATTATGAACAGACATAAAGACTCATTATATTTAACCGAGGGCATTTACTTCTTTTTATTACTTGCAGGACTTTTGGCAATAATTACTCCTGATGAAATTCCTGCTTTACCTGTTATATTAGGTGCTCATTTATTCTTAATAACAATGTTCTATTATGCCGTTCAATACGGATATAAATTTGAGAATGCAAAATTAATCAGTATGGCGCACGCCTTTATAGGAATATATTTATTTGTAATGTTTTGCAGGTACGGCTGGAGTTTCTTTGATAAAACAATATTTTTCCTCTTAAGCGGAATTATTCTTATAACGATGGGAATTTTATTTGAGAGAAAAAGAAAAGAATTAAAAAAGGAATTAAATAATGGGTAAAAGTATTTTTTGTATAATAATCGGCTGGAGTGCAGTAATAATAGTATTAGTGCTTTATAATATATTTCCGCTTTTGATGGGGAAAGAAGTTTTGCTTGAAATAAGACCCGTTGACCCCAGAGACCTTTTAAGAGGGGACTATGTTACTTTGGATTTTAATATTTCTCATTACGGTCAATACCGTCTGCCCTATAGAGATATAAATGTCATATTAAAAACCGATGAAAATAATGTTGCTGACATTGCTTTTGTAACTCAGGATAATGACAAATCACTCGAAAAAGAATTATATTTAAAAGGTACAGTAACAAGAAACAGAATAAAATACGGAATTGAAAGTTATTTTGTAAAAGAAAATACGGGTCGTGAAATAGAGCGGAAAATAAACTCAAACTCTAAATCTTATGCAAGAGTAAAGATTGCACCTAACGGCAAAGCAAAAGTAATAGGACTTGAATTAAATAAGGAATTTAATAAATGAAAATAGGTATTATATCTTTAGGACTTATCGGTGGTTCTTTGTTTAAGTGTTTATCAAGAACCGAATATGAAATTTACGGAGTAACACGCAATAAAGACTCCATAGAAAAAGCAAAACATTGGGCTGATAATGTATCTGATGATATTAATATAATATCATCCTGTGATGTAGTATTTATAGCTTCACCTATAAATAAAACAACAGAAATACTTGATAAATTAGAAAACATAGTAAGCCCAAATACTATTGTTTTAGATTGCGCAAGTGTAAAAGAATTTGTAATGCAAAAACAAAGACCATACAAATTTATAGGTTCTCATCCTATGGCAGGGACAGAGTTTTCAGGCTATGATGCCTCGTTTAAAGAATTGTTTGAAGGGGCAAAATGGGTTTTAACTCCCTCTAAGGATATATCTCAAAGTGATATTGAAACTGTTGAAAAAATTATAAGAAAGACAGGAGCAACAACAATCATTACAACGGCAAAAGAACATGATGAAGCGGTATCTTTAATAAGCCACATGCCTGCAATCGTATCAAGAGCTATATTTAAAACGGCTCAAGGAAACCCGCTTGCGCTGAAGCTTGCCTCATCAGGATTTAGAGATATGACAAGGCTTTCAATGTCTAATATTGAAATGATAAGAGATATGCAGACATATAATAAAGAAAATATAGAAAAAGCCGTTAAAGAGATTATTAAAAATTTAAATTATTTAAAAGATACACAAGATATCAATCTCATAAAAGAAATTAAACAGCAAAGAGAGTTGATGTACTCAAGCGAAGGCAAAAATATGACAAAATAAAAAACCGATAAATATCGGTTAAGTTCATTATATATCAGAGAGAAGAACAGGGATAAGAAAACACTTATTTATTCCCTTATATAAATAAACTTCCACATGATTTTTTATTTTAATCGTGTAAAAAGTACACTTGTAACATTTCTTTACAATTAAGGATTAATTCATAAGGGTAATACAAGAAAATAAAACAGTTTAAGGCATTTTATAAAATTTGTGGTAATATAAAACATTATGAAATACAAATCGAGATTAAATCAAATACATAATTTACCCGGCACACTGATATGTGTTGAAGGGATAGACGGTTCAGGCAAATCCACCCAGCTGGCGATATTACGTGACTGGCTGAAATCTTTAAAGCAGGATGTAATATTTACGGAATGGAATTCATCGGATTTAATATCCCAGACAACAAAGCTGGCAAAGAAAAAGAATTTATTAAGCCCGAGGACATTTTCACTCTTGCATGCGGTAGATTTTGCTGACAGACTGGAGCAGATAATAATTCCCGCTCTAAAGGCTGGTTTTATTGTGCTTGCCGACAGATATGTTTATACTGCATTTGCAAGAGATGTAGCAAGAGGTGTTGATAGGGATTGGGTCAGAAAGGTGTACGGATTTGCCGTAAGACCTGATTTAACATTATATTTTAATGTAACGGAAGAAGTATCCTTAGAGAGAATTTGCGCTAACCGCTCACCAAAGTTTTATGAAGCGGGAATGGATTTAAAAATAAGCAATGACCCTTATGAAAGCTATAAAATTTTCCAAAAGC
Organism: Candidatus Gastranaerophilales bacterium; assembly: GCA_947625305.1. GTDB lineage: Bacteria > Cyanobacteriota > Vampirovibrionia > Gastranaerophilales > Gastranaerophilaceae > Avigastranaerophilus. Next base: position 181,374 of record CANQNW010000003.1, read on the forward strand.
GGGTTAATGATGAGTACAAAAAGATGATAAAAGAATACTCGCTTGTAGAAATAGATGCGAATGACAGCATACACAATAAACAATTATTTTTTAGAGAAAAAGTAAAAGAAGTTCTTGCTCAAAAAGGAATAACACTGTAGATGGCAAAATATAAATCAAAACACGGCTATGAAGGCTTATTAATAGTAATAGAAGGAACTGATGGTTCCGGAAAATCCACCCAGATTGAGAAATTAAAAAGGTGGATAGAAGACCAATCATACGGTGTTATGGTAAGCGAATGGAAAACATCAAAATTCATAGCCGATGCCATTAATGATGCAAAGGATAGAAACCTATTAAATGCAACTACATTCAGTTTATTATATGCGGCAGATTTTGCTGACAGGCTTGAACAGGTTATAATACCTGCATTAAAAGCAGGGTTTGTAGTCATTTTAGACAGATATGTATATACCGCATATGCTCGTGATGTTGTAAGAGGACACAATATAGAATGGCTTAAAAACCTATATGATTATGCCCCCGAGCCTGACATGGTATTTTACCTTGATGTTCCCGTAGAAATACTGTTAAAAAGAATTATAGGAACAACCGGGCTTGATTATTGGGAATCCGGAAGAGATATAGGTTTAAGCAGCGATTTTTATAAAAGCTTTCAAATTTATCAGGGCAAATGCCTTGATGAATATCATAAAATGATAAAAGAATACGGATTTATTTCTATTGACGGTACATTAAGCATAAAAGATATTCATAAAAAAATAATTTCTGAAGTTAAAAACCTGCTAGAAGTCTAAAACTTTAAATTTTTGAATTTTTTTAAAAAAAAGTTTATAATTAAAAAATATGAAAAAACTAAATAATTCTAATTTTTCATTAATTGAAGATATAATTAAAGATATAAGCTTTAATTATGATGAAGAAAATGCGGAAAATATAGAATTATTAAGCAAATATTGGGAAGAATCAGTAGGAGAAAAAATCAGCAGATTATCAAAAGTACATAAATATTCGGCTAATGATATTTTGACTGTGCTTTGTTCAGATTCATATACTGCAAACGAATTATATTATGTAAAAGAAAAAATTATTAATATAATGAATGAAAAAACAAAAAATATGGGAATTAAAATAAAAGATATAAAGTTTGATTATAAAAAATGGAAAGAATAAGATGATGAATAAGAAAAAAGGGTTTTCACTTGCAGAATTATTAATTGCTTTATTAATCATAAGTATAGTTTTATCTGCTGCAATACCAACCATTACAAAAAAGAATACAAAATCAGGTGAAAAAACCTGGCGCTGGGCAGCAGATAATAACAATTTATATTCTGCAGTCGGAGCAAATCAAAGTATAATAATCGGTGCCGAAGATTTACCATATAAAGACGAATCATTTTATAATGCAGATGGCGGCACAAGCGGAAATACTTCAGGGGCAAATAAAACTTTAGACTTAAAAAACTTTTTTTATGATTCGGAAATAGTCCTCGATAGTGATATGACTAAAAGATTTACAACGGACGGTGATAAACTGGTCATCATAAAACCGAGTTTTAAAGGTAATGCTGGTATAGACAGTTTAATCAACTCACATATTTCTTTTTACAATATAGAAGATCCGCAATTAGCTTCAGGAACAAAAGAAGTAATATATGCAGGCAGACTTGCACTGGATAAACATAACATGGCGCTGGGAATAGGGGCATTACAAAATAATTTCCCCGTGGAATCAGGAAAGTCCGCTTTTAGCACATCTCAATTTCATGGATTTAATACAGCACTCGGGCATTATGCTTTATTCCATAATAACAGCGGGCAGTATAACACCGCAGTTGGAGAAAAATCTTTAACACACAATGCAACGGGAAATTTCAATACGGCATTAGGATATTATTCATTATCCAATTCGGGCAGCAGTACTATAAGTTCCAATAATACATCAGTCGGTGCATATTCAATGCAAAGATACTCTGAAGGTGATAATAATACAGCATTGGGATATATGGCTTTGGCATCAAGTTCCGGCTCAATTAAAGGAAATAATAACACGGCAATCGGTTCAGGTGCTTGCGGAAATTTAAACGGAAATAATAATATATGTATTGGTTATAACGCAGGAGCTTCTAATGAATCTAAAGATTTAAGCAACGGCTTTTATCTTGGCAGTGATTCAAACGGTATACCTTTTATGTATGGAAACATGGATAATGATACAAGTAATGCCTCCAAAACTAAACAAGTAAGAAACTTGAATGTTGCTGTTGATGTTTTTCAAATTAATAAAAGAATAAATAATTATGAACAACCCATCTTTATTGCGGCAAGCGAACAAGCTTTAGGAATTGCAGGTGCAAGTCAAAACTATTACAGATTTAATTTTTTAACCGATAATACACCAAATGCAGTTAAAATGCTCAGTATTTATGCAACTCCTCAATCAGGTACATCGGGCGGTGAAATAGTTCTTGATACAAAAGGAGACCCCACAAAACAAGAATCCGTAAGAAACTTAATAATAAGCAATAAATTATTCTTTACTTTCCCCCAAACGGGACTTGTTAAAATCAGCGGTATCGGAACAGGTATAAATATAAATGATGTAGCACAATTTAAAACTGAAGATAAGAAAAATGTATTTTCAATATTATATAATGGTACATCAAATCAATATGACAGTTTACAAATAAAAGTAGGTGATGATGGCATTTCAACATTAAATGCACCTACCGGCAAATTACAATTATTTAATGCAAATAATACAATTTTTCTATCAAATGACAGCGGTTCTTCTCAGGTAATGTTAGATATTGACAAAATTAATGTAAAAAAAGATGCAAGTATAGAAGGTAACTTAACCCTTAATTCAATAAAAGAAGGTTACAGTAAAGATGTAGCTGTAAATATAAGTTCAATTTGGGATCAAATTTTAGTACTTAACAAATCAACAGGACAATACTCCGATATCCGTTTAAAAGAGAATATAACACCAAATACTTCAGGGTTAAAAGAAATTAATGCTTTAGAAGTAAAAAATTATACTTATAAAAAAGATAAAGAAAAAACTAAACACGTTGGAGTAATAGCTCAGCAGTTACAAAAAATCTTCCCGAATGCAGTAACAAAAGATAAAGACGGTTACCTGCAAATAAGACAAGAAGATATATTCTATGCAATGGTTAACTCTATCAAAGAATTATTTGCCAAAATTCAAGATTTAACCGCTAAAATAACGGGGCTTGATAAACGGTTAACCGAACTGGAAAAAGAAAATGCTCAGCTTAAAAAACAAAATGCAGAGTTTGAAAAACGACTTTCAAAATTAGAAAAAGCTAAAAATTAGAAATAAATCAGAAATAAAAGTCCCGTTTAAATAAGCGGGATTTTTATTATATAATGCAATTATGAGATTAGATAAATTTTTAAAAGTTTCAAGATTAATAAAAAGAAGAACTGTTGCTAATAAAGTCTCAGAGCAGGGCAGAATTTATGTTAACGGAATGAGTGCAAAGCCTGCCAAACAGTTAAAAGAAGGAGATATTATAACAATAGTTCAAGCTGATAACGAGTATAAGATTAAGGTTATAAAAATTCCCTTAAATAACATTTCAGTACAAGAGGCATCAACTCTTTATGAAGAAATAAATTAATCCTCGAGTTTTATTCTTGATAATTTAAGTATTTCTTTAAAATCGGCATGTTTATCGCTTAGTTCTTGGAATGTACCAATATCAACAAGTCTTCCGTCTTTCAAATAAACTATTCTGTCGCAATTTACAAGTGTAGAGAGTCTGTGGGCAATTGCAATAATAGTCTTAGTTCCTTTAATACCTGAAATTACTTCCGTTAGTTTATTTTCAATTTTTACATCAAGATTAGAGGTAGCTTCATCAAGAAGTATTATTTCAGGATTTCTGTACAAAGCTCTTGCGATACCGATTCTTTGCAATTGTCCGCCCGATAACCCGGTGCCATCCTGCTTAAGTTCAATACCCAGACCATTTTCCGTTTGTTTTAGCTGATTGAATAATTGAGCAGTTTTTAATACTTCATCAACCCGTTCTTTATCAATATCTTTTCGTTCTATGCCCCAAGCAACATTTGTATATATATCACCTTCTATTGTATTAATTTTTTGAGGAACATAACCAATAATATTCCTAAATGTCCTGATGTTATCATCTGTTAAAAGCACATTATCAACATATATCTCGCCTTTATATTCCAATAATCCCAAAAGGCAATCGACTAATGTTGTTTTACCCGCTCCTGAAAGTCCTACTATTCCTATAAATTCACCTTTTTTAATCTCCAGATTTATTCCGTCTATAACATTTTCTTTTTTATCATAAGAATATGATAAATCCTTTACGGTTATTTGGCTGTTAAATGCCATCCTTTCCATGCTGTCGGGATTTGAAGGATATTCATATTTTATATATTCTTCATAAAGTTTTAAAAGCTGATCCATTTTAACCGTATTAAGATTTATATAATTTAAATAGACCTGATTTTTATAAATTTGAGGAACAACTCTATATATAGCTATTGCGACAACACCAAACGAAACCAAGATATTAGAAGGATTTTCACCGTATTTATTTAAAATCCCTAAACATAGTATGGTCATCGTTATAATAAATATAATTTCGATAATATATTGCGGAATTAACGGGATTAAAGTAATTTTCTCTTTATAAGGGATAATTTTTTGGGAAATATTTGAGAAGAAATCAAAAAAGAATTTCTGGCATCCGTTAATCTTTATATCTTTAAGTTGTTTTAAACTGTTCATAACAGAATCATAAGGGCCTTGAGTCAGCTTAATTTGTTTAATTGAAAGACTTTCAGCCCATTTTCTAAATATTTCGCTCTGCAGAAGGCCTGCAAAAGTAAAGAATAATATCGCACTGATTGTATACATCGGTAAAAGGAATATTAAAATGGAAAATATTAATATTATAACAAGGGTATTAGAAAGCAAAGCTATCATTTTAAATACATAATATAACATAATACTATCAACGATTTTTGTTATTTTTTCGATAATATTACTGTTTCCTCGGATTAAATCTGATTCATAAGGAGCATAAAGAACAAATTTAATCATTTTTTCTTTAACTTCAAGCCCCCATTGGCTAATCATTTTATTTTGTTTATATGTAATTAAGATACTGTATAGGTTTTTGACTATAATCACTCCTGCAATCAGAAATCCGATAAGCAAAATCATATTAGTCATTCCGGTGATACCGAAGTTTTTTTGGAAATACAGCGCAACAGGATTATGAACAACCCTTGCAGGATTAACCAAAATCATTATAAAAGGGAAAACAAGTACGATACTTAAAAATTCAAGTAAACTGCTCATAAATGCCATAAATAATATATTTAACAATTTAAGTTTATATCCTTGACCAAAATACTTAATAAACCTGTTAAAACGACTAAAAAACATAATAATTCCCTCTCAAAAAAAATTATATCATAAAGAATTTATATATATTTTTTTACGTAAATATTTTCATCATTTTTAAGTATATCAATGACACAAAAGAATTTAGGATTTTTTAAAGAAAGTATTTTAGCGGTTTTAGCTGTTTTTTCTCTGATTGTATAATCCGAAGATTTAGCCGTAGTTTTTAAAATTTCAATAAGTTCATCACCCGATGTTATTTTATCGGATATACTTATAATCGCTTCTAAATTCCAATACAGGCTGAAATTTTTTTTATTTTGAACATAGGATCGGTTTTTTGATTCATTATCAATATTTTCAAGGAGATTATTAATAATTTTAATTAAAGAATTATAAATATAGTCTTTATTTTGAACGTATTTTAATATTTGAACGGCATTTCTTGAAACGGAAGGATTAATATCAGCCACCGCAGAAATAAATGAATTAATAATATTTTCGGACTGAAAAAACGCATTATAAGAAGGATTTGAAATAAAATCAAAAATTTTATAAGAGGCAGTTTCTCTGACAGGTCCTGCGTGGCGGATTAAATTATTAACAAGTATATCTGCTTCCGATTGATTATTTAAGTTATTTAAATTTAAAATACATAATTGTTTTTTAATATCATCGTCAGAAGAAAGCACATTAATAATTTCCTCGTGAGAAAAAGCGGTATCACAATATTCAATCGCTTTTGATAAGGTTTTCATATTATTTTCATATAAATTATTCATAGCAATAAATATAGCATAATCGGAGGATAAATTTGAACAAAAAAAAGTATAAATTAATAACAAGCGAGAGGGAATATAAAATGAATGAAATAGTGAATTTTGTAAAAGATATATTAATGCTTGAGACAGCTCAAAAAATGCCTGTAGGCTTATGTTCATTTGAATGTACACAAGAAGAAAAACCTAAAAGAGAAGTAAAACAAAAAAGAAAAACAGAAATGCGATTATCTGAACTTATGGACAGATAAAAAATAATTTTTATACTTGCTAAGTAAAAAGGCTTGTCTTATAATAATTTGCGTAGGTTACAGATATGGAGTTTTCATGATGAATTTTGCAAATATGTTAAAGCAGGCTCAACAGATGCAGGCAAAACTGCAAACAATACAAAAAGATTTAGCTAATATAGAAATAACTTCTCAGGCAGGCGACGGAGCAGTTACGGTTATATGCGACGGGCACGGTAAATTTAAATCAATTAAATTAACAAAAGAAGCAATAAATGCGGAAAATCCTGCAAGTGTAGATGATGAAACAATTGAAATGCTTGAAGATTTAATCACAACTGCAATGAACCAAGCTACAAAAGAAGCTGCAGAAAAAATGCAAAATAAAATGAAAGGTGTAGTCCCTGCAGGCATAAATATTCCCGGATTATTCTAATGGAATACACAAAACCTTTAGCGCAGTTAATAGAATTTTTTCAAAAGTTTCCCGGTGTCGGACCAAAATCGGCGCAGAGAATGGCATTTCACTTATTAAAAATGCCGTTAAGTGAAGTTCAAAAATTTTCGCAGGTGCTTGTAAATGCGAAAGAAAATATTCATTACTGCAGTATATGTTTTAATATGTCGGCATCAGACCCTTGCGAGATATGCACGGATGACAGACGGGATAAGTCGATAATATGTGTTGTTGCAGAAACAAAAGACTTAATTGCGATTGAAAAAACCCGTGAATATAAGGGATTATACCATGTACTTCAAGGGACATTATCGCCCTTAGACGGTATAGGGGTTGAGGATATAAGGATAAAAGAACTTATAACAAGAGCTGCCGACGAAAACATAAAAGAGATAATATTAGCATTAAGTCCCTCGGTGGAAGGCGAAGCTACAGGTTTATACATTGCAAAATTGTTAAAACCGTTTAAAATAAAAATATCAAGAATTGCATTTGGTATTCCGATTGGTTCAGACCTCGAATATGCGGATGAAATTACACTGGCGAAGGCTATTGAAGGACGAAGGACTATAGATTAAGGAGAAATTATGAGTCAAATTACGATAAGATCTGACAGAGATACGGATTATACTTTTACATATAAAGGGGAAGATGTAACATTAAACGCAAGAAGTGTAATAAGTATAGCAAACGGACTTCAAGATGTTATTCTGCCAACTTGCAAAATGAAGATAGCCAATAACTTAATTGTTATAAAAGAATAATTACAGTCTTAACAAAGTATCGGTATCAAAAAACATTAACTGCTTTGTATTAAAGCCCAGTTTAATTTGCTGATCAAATTTATAGTCAATATTTAATAAAGCGCTTGAGGAAGTTTCGTTTGCACTAAAGTATACGAGAACGGAACTTCCCAGAATTTCCGATATTTCAACGGGAGCAGTAAATTCAAAATTTGGATTAGCGCAATTAAACATTTCAGGTCTGATTCCTAAAAGCACATTTTTTCTTTGAGCGATTTTTTGTTTTTGTTCATCATCAAGTTCAAATATAGAACCGTTAACGGATATTTTTCCGTCTTGAATTTCAGCAGGAATAAAATTCATGGAAGGCGACCCTAAAAATCCGCCCACGAACTTATTCACAGGGTTATTATATACCTCAACGGGTACGCCGATTTGCTGAATAACCCCCTCATCAATAACCGCAATTCTGTCACCCATTGTCAGGGCTTCCGTTTGATCATGGGTAACATAAATAAAAGTTGTTTCAAGTTTTTTATGGAGTTTTTTAATCTCTGAGCGCATTTGAACTCTTAATTTTGCATCCAGATTAGATAACGGCTCATCCATAAGGAATACTTTAGGTTTTCTTACAATAGCTCTGCCAAGAGCCACTCTTTGCCTTTGTCCGCCCGATAACTGTTTGGGTTTACGGTCAAGAAGGTCTGTAAGATTAAGAATTTGAGCTGCTTCTTTTACTTTTTCATCAATATCTTTTTTAGACATTTTGCGCATTTTTAAGGGGAATGCCATATTTTCATAGACACTCATATGCGGATATAATGCGTAATTTTGGAATACAAAAGCGATATCCCTATCTTTAGGATGTACATTATTAACGCATTTGCCGTCAATAAAGATTTCGCCTTTTGTAATATCTTCAAGTCCGGCAATCATTCTTAAAAGAGTTGATTTTCCGCAGCCTGATGAACCGACCAATACTAAAAACTCTTTATCTTTAACGGTCAAATTGACATTATTAATTATAACTTTTTTATCATATATTTTAACGGCATTTTTTAATTCAACTTGAGCCATATTACTCCGCCTGATTGGTTTCTATTAAATTTTTTTCAACAGGAATAATAAATTCAAGAGAAACCTGATTTGCACTTTGATTATTAACCCAGATTTCACCTTTTAATTTATTAATATATTTTTTTGAGCTTCCGAGCAATAAACTTTGAAGCATGAATTTTTTAGAATTTTTTTCGACCTGAACATATGGGTCAAAAATGTCAGGAGAGTTATATAAAGCCGAATCAACCCCTTTTAAAATAACTTCGCAAAGCAGGTAAGATTTTTCTCCCGTTTCGCTATTTACCTCAAAGCCTTTAGATAAGAGATATTCAGGGATAGGGTTTGAAACATTAATATGAATTGCGCCTGTTTCAATGGCGGAAATCCCCTGTTCTATAAGGTTAGATATAATCATCTTAACTGCTTCTTTATCGGAAAAACAGTTTTGTTTGGATAAATCTGCCGTATTAGCAGTTATTGCAATATCTCTGCCTTTTATTTTAACCAATGCTTCATTAACGACAATACTTAACAGAGCCGCAACATCAAAGTTTTTATAATCAAACTTATATAAATCAGATTCAACAACAGATAATTCAATTAATTTATCCAAAATCAAAAGCAGTTCCGAGGAATTAGTATTCATAATTTGAAGGTATTTAACCTGTTTATCATTAATTTCACCGCTCAAGCCTTCAAGCATAGCCTGAGAAAACCCGACAACAGAATGCAAAGGCGACCTTAAATAATTTGACATTTTAGAAAGCAGAACATTTTTTGTATGGTTAAGGATTTTCTGCTCCTGTCTTTCCGTTATTAATTCATCCAGCAGAGAATGGTCTTGAGTGTTATCTATAATAGTCAAAATATATCTTTTCTTTTTGCCCGATGAAACATCAACAATTTTAACATCGGTAATTTTAGTATTTTGTTCTTCGGTAACAATTTTTAAAATTTGTTTAATTTCATCATCGCTGTTACGGATAATATTATCCGAATTGGTAATAAAATAATCATTAATATTTTTGCCTCTGAGCTTTTTAGTTTCAAAAAGCTTAAATGCGCTTTTGTTTGCATAATGAATTTTGCCTGTTTCATCCATAACAAGGACGGCTTCAGGCAAGAATGTAAGCACATTATATTGTTTTCCGAGCAAAAGACTAAATATATTCATGAAAAAATCCCTTATATTCCACAGTGATTATTCTAGCATATTATAAGGGATTTTAACAGAAAAAAAATTATATTAAGTAATCTTTTAAGTGATTAACGGAATCAGAGGCTCTTAATTTTTTAAGAGCAATACATTCAATCTGCCTTATTCTTTCTTTTGAAAAACCCATTTCTTTTCCGAGTTCTTCAAGTGTTTTAGGTTTAGAATCATCAAGTCCGAATCTTTTAATAATAATTTTTCTCTCTTTCGGGGTTAATTGTTTAAGAACATGATTAATATGATTTTTTAACATGGAAGCTTGAGTTTTAATATCGGGGGATATGTAGTTATCGTCAGCAATATAGTCTTCAAGGCAGAGGTTATCGGCAATAGGGGTATCAAGGCTCATAGGCTCAAGTTTAATGGTATTAAGCGCCATTTCGACCTGTTTTACGGGGAGTTTTGTTTTTTCTGCGATATCATCAACCGAGGGTTCTTTGCCCGTAGAATAGTTAAGTTCAAAAACTGCTTTTTTTACCAATCTTATTTTATCAATCATATGAACGGGCACTCTTATGACTTTAGAGTTATTAGCAATAGCCCTAACAATGGTCTGCCTTATCCACCATGTGGCATAAGTGGAAAACTTAAAACCTTTAGAGTAATCAAACCTGTTAGCCGCTTTAATTAAGCCCAAAGAGCCTTCCTGAACCAAATCCATAAATAAAACACCCTGTCCCGTATATTTTTTTGCTATACTTACAACCAGTCTTAAATTAGCCTGAATAAGTTTTTTCTTAGCTTTAAGCATAACAGGCTCATCCCCTTCAAGGATATCCTTCCCCAATTCTTCTTCTTCGGTTCGTTTTAATAATTTAGTTTTGCCGATATCTTTCAAATACATTTGCAGGATATCGTCTTTAAAAACAACATTATTAAAAGTGACAATTTCTTCTTCGTCGTCCTCCTCATTTTCGGAGGGAAAAAACAAATCCTCATCAAGACACAATTCATCAATATATTGAATACTCATAAAAAGTCCTCACTCTCTTAGTTATGAGAATTGACGGCGAAAAATAGAGCAAGTTCCATACAAGATTTAAAAAAATTCAATCATTTTTTTATCTTCGCCGAAATCAAGATTTAACTCTTTAGCTAAAGGCAAATTCATAAATACTCTGTTATTCAAACGAAAAATTCTGGGAAAAACCTTAAACCGTCCTTTATCAACCAATTCAGCAGAAAGATGTTTTTTTTCTTTATCATATATTTGAGAGAAATTAAGACCTAAAGTTGCGCAAAACGGGAATGCCGGGTTTCCTTTGGCATCCTCCGTAAGCACGCCAAATGCCCTGCATACAATCGGGCGATATTGATAAATCGAACATTTTTCATCAATTAAAAACGGGCAGATATAATTTTCTCTGTCACTTTTTTTAGCTTTTTCAATATTTTTTTGAATTATGGATTTAGTCTCATCAGACAATTTTTCATAACCTGACATTAAATATTTAAATTCAAGTCCGGTCATGGGGTAATCGCCCCTTTTACAGCAATAGGAGCATCCTTCTTTACAAAAAAGGTATTCTTTTTGGTAATCAAAAATTTTCTTTAAATCTTCATCAACACTTTTAAGAAATTTAACATAATTTTCCATAAAACAATTAAACGTGTTCAGCTTTTTTATCCGCTTTAATTACATGAATATTTCTTGTTTCAGAAAGCATTTGCCTTGCAGCTGCAAGTTTTTCCTTATTCTCCTTGCTTATTGAGCCTGAAGCAATTAATCTGTCCACAAAATTATTATTAAGTTTAACGGCTTTATGCAAAGCTCCGATTTCCTCTAATACATCTTTTATTTCAACAAAATCATAAGCATAACTTTGTTTTGATTGATATATAAGAGTTTCCCCGTTAGGAGAATGAATATCCTCACCGCCTTTTTCAAAATAAAGCCTGAAAATCGACTTTAAATCCTGCATTTCGGACTGCATAATCTGCACAGCCTGCTGAATTCTTAAATATCTTTCAAAAAGATAATCAACATTATCAAGCTGTTGAATTTGCCAAGCATATTTTTTTTCATAAAGTTTCTTTAACTCGGGATATGCTTTTGCAAGTCCTTCGGTATCAGCCATTGCACGATGACGGGTTGAAAATTCAACATTAAACTTAATCATTAAGCTTTCTAGTCCGCAAGATTCAAGCTCGGGATAAATTTCTTTAAACATCATCTGAGAATCTATTCTGGCATTTGTAATAGGTTTACCTGTCTGCCTTAAACTTGCCTCATTTATAAATGAATAATCAAAAATCGCATTATGCGCAACAATCGGATAATCACCGATAAAATCCAAAATCATCGGCATGACTTCAGCTTCCGTCGGGGCATCTTTTACCATATCTTCCGTAATCCCGTGAACTGCTATACTTGATTTCCTTATATGCTGTTCGGGATTAATTAATGTCTCAAATCTATCTTTCATTTTGCCGTTTTCTAACCTGATAGCGGCAAATTCCACCATTCTTTCTTTTGTATAGTCTAAACCTGTTGTCTCAACATCCAAAACTATTTCAATACATTTTTTCTTCGGCACTGCCTCAAATCTCCCTATAATTAAATAATAACATAAAGTTTTTATACGGGCAAAAATGTCTTAAAAAATAACCACATGTCTAAGTTTATATAATACTTGTTTTATTAATATATCGGTAGTACCATAATAGAAGAAATATATAAACGGATTTGTTATATGGGAAGAATAGTTTTAAATAGAGATAGGTGTAAAGCATGCTACTTATGCATGGATACATGTCCAAAAAAAGTATTAGAACCTGATACTACAGTTAATAAATTGGGATACTACCCGGTGAAAGTAAGCAATGAAAAAGAATGTATCGGATGTGCTATGTGTGCAAAAGTATGTCCTGATATAGCTATTGAAAAGGTGTACAGATGAATAACAAAAAACAACTTTTAAAAGGCAATTATGCTATCGCACAAGCGGCAATTGAAGCGGGATGTCAAAGTTATTTCGGCTATCCGATTACTCCGCAGAGCGAAATAGGAGAATATTTAAGTACAAAAATGCCTGAACTCGGCAGAGCATATGTTGCGGCTGAAAGTGAAGTTGCTGCAATAAATATGGTATTAGGTGCAGGTTCAACAGGTGTTAAAGCCATGACATCATCATCTTCTTGCGCTGTAGCACTTATGCAGGAAGGTTTATCTTTCATTGCAGGCGACGAAATACCTTGTGTGCTTGTCAGTGTTATGAGAGGCGGCCCCGGGCTCGGTTACATCTATCCTTCTCAAGGTGATTATTATCAGGCTACAAAAGGCGGAGGCAACGGTGATTATAAGATTGTTACCTATGCACCTTCAAGTGTTCAGGAATGTATTGATTTGACTTATAAATGTTTCCATGTATCTCAAAAATACAGAACTCCCGTATGCCTTTTAGCTGACGGCATGATAGGACAGACAATGGAACCCGCTGTTATAGGTCATTATCCTTACGATGAAATCGACCAATCAGATTGGGCTTTAGACGGTGCGAAAGACAGAAAGCCCAGATTTATTGCTTCCATTGAAAGAGAACAGGAAACTTTAAGAAAAAGAGTTGTTAAAATATTTGAAAAATATAACAAAATCTTAGAAAATGAAAATATTTTTGAAAAATACGAAACGGAAGGCGCTAAGCTTGTTATAACCGCTTTCGGAAGTATCGCAAGAATAGCAAAGGCTGCCGTTAAAATGGCAAGAAAAAACGGCTTAAAAGTAGGTTTATTCAGACCTATTCTTGTAAATCCGTTCCCTGAAAAGATTGTAGCTGAAATAGCTCAAAAAGTTGACGGAATACTTGATATTGAATTAAACTGCGGTCAAATGCTGCAGGATATTAAAGCAAGCATAGCAGGTGCGGCAAGCATTCCCGTTAAATTCTACGGCAGACCCGCAGGTGTTATGATGACCGTTGAAGAAATCTATAAACAAATAGAAAATGTATATAAAGAAATAGTAGAGAAAAAATATGGAACAGCTTGTATATAATAAACCCGACTCAATAAAAGAAGATTTTAAAATATCCTTCTGCCCCGGATGCGACCATGGGATTGCGGTTAAACTTGTGGCTGAAGTATTAGATGAACTTAATGTCAGGGAAAAAACCATAGGTATTGCATCTGTAGGATGCAGTGTATTTTCATACGACTTTTTTAATGTTGATATCGTAGAATCTCCGCATGGCCGTTCAATGGCTGTTGCAACGGGTGTTAAAAGGTCAAAACCGGATAAAGTGGTATTTACTTATCAAGGTGACGGAGATTTAGCCTCAATCGGTATCGGTGAAACAATTCACGCAATGACAAGGGGCGAAAAAGTCACGGCTATTTGTATAAATAATACCACATACGGCATGACGGGCGGACAGGCAGGCCCTACAACATTAATAGGGCAGGTAACCACTACCACAACAAAAGGAAGAAATCCTGAAATTGCAGGTTATCCCATAAAAATATGCGAGGTCTTAAAAGAATTAGACGGTACGGCTTTTGTTGCAAGAGTTAGTGTCGACAGCCCCGCAGCTATTACAAATGCAAAAAAATGTATAAAAAAAGCTTTTGAAGCACAATTAAAAGGCTTGGGTACAGGTTTTGTTGAAATACTTGCCACATGCCCGACCAACTGGAAAATGACACCACAGCAAGCCCACGAAAGAGTAAGAGGGGAAATGTCTGAAGTGTTTAAACCCGGTATATATAAAGATAGAGTAAGCGAGGCGCAATAATGGAGTCTAATGTATTAATTTCAGGATACGGCGGTCAAGGTGTATTATTTTTAGGGCAATTACTTGCTAATTCCGCAATGAATGAAGGCTTAAACTGCACCTGGACACCTGCATACGGCGCCGAGATGAGAGGCGGAACCGTTAACTGCACTGTTTGCGTATCTGATGATGAAGTTGCTTGTGCTTATGTAGAAACCCCCGAAAACGTCATAGCTTTAAATGCTCCTTCTTTTGACAGATTTGAAAATAAAATTAAACCGGGCGGTGTTATGATTGTTAACTCATCACTTGTAAAATCAGCACCGTCAAGAAAAGATATTACTTATAAATTTATCCCAATGACAGATATTGCACATAAATCAGGTCACGAAAAAATGGCTAATATTGTTGCGCTCGGTGCATTTATAAAAACTTTCCCTATGGTTAATAAGGAAAGCATTATATCTGTTATGAAAGAAAAACTTACGGGCAAAAAAGCCGAAATGCTTGAAGGCAATATCACCGCATTTGATGAAGGTTTTGAATCAGTCAATTAAAACATTATCTGAAATAATTCTGCTAACTCTTACGTCAAGCGCATCAGGAAGAATATAATCAACTGAAAGTTCACTATCTTTAACCGTTGAGGCAAGAGCTAAAGCACAATTAAGTTTTATTTCATCAGTTATTTTCTTAATATTATATTTTAATACTCCGTTAAAAAGTCCCGGGAAAACAAGTGAATTATTAATTTGATTAGGAAAATCACTTCTGCCTGAAGCCGTAATATATGCCCCGTACTCTCTTGCCTTATCGGGCAATATTTCGGGAATCGGATTAGCCAGCGCAAAAACTATAGGTTTATTATTCATGGATTTAATCATTTTTTCATCCACCAAATTCGGAGCGCTTAAACCTATAAAAACATCCGCACCTTTTATGCCTTCTTTTAAATCACCTTTAAAGTTATTTAAATTTGTATATTTTGTTATTTCATCATGTGCAAAATTATTCTTTTCTCTGCCTTTATATACCGAACCTTTTGAATCAAAAAGTATTATGTTTTTAGCACCCGCAAGGAGTATTAACTTACAAACGGCAATAGCTGCAGCACCTGCACCTGAAAATATTATTTTTACATCTTCTATCTTTTTTCCCGCAAGATGAAGAGCATTTAATAGTCCTGCCAAAACTACAATTGCGGTTCCGTGCTGGTCGTCATGAAATATCGGAATATCGGCTTTTTCTATTAACTTACCCTCAACTTCAAAACACTTCGGAGCTTTTATATCTTCTAAATTAATACCCGAAAACGAATTTTGAAGTAATAAAACTAATTCTATAATTTTTTCAGGAATTTGTGTCTTTATACATAACGGCATTGCGCTTACTCCGCCAAGTTCCTGAAATAAGACGGCTTTACCCTCCATAACAGGCATGCCTGCAACTCCGCCAATATCGCCCAAGCCTAATACAGCACTCCCATCTGATACAATTCCGACAGGCTTTTGCTGAACATCTTCAGTTAATTGAGTTTCAATAACTCCGCCTGCCATTTCTCTTAATTGCAGTGATTTTTCGCTTGTATTGCCTTTTAATGTGTTATAATCGAACATAAATACATTTTTTGATATACATAAGAAAAACTCTTTTAAATTGTCGGTTTTACCTTTTAAAACAGGGATATTTACATTAAAATCAATATCTTTAACCTCGTTTTCAAGTATGCTTAAATCAATTGCACCAAAAGAAGGCTCAATATTTTCAACAACAAATTTAATCTTTTCAGGCAGTTTTGAAGATATTTCAAACGGATATGCATCAATATTTAATGTGCTTTTTAGAAATATTGCCCGTTCAAGTGACTTTTCATACTCAAACGAAAGAACTGCAACGGAATTTTCCCTGTTTGTATAAACAAATGATTTTTCACTATCTTCTTTTATTTTTAAACAAGATGCGGCAACCCCCGGAGTATATACGATTGCTAACTCATTTTTATTTGTAACTTTTACTTTTGAAACAATTTTTATTCCGTTATATTTAGCCATTATTATCTCACTTTATTTTCTGTTCCGTTTATTAATCGTTTAATATTTTCTCTGTGTCTGTAAACCACATAAGCTGCACCAAGTCCTGCAAAACAAATATAATAAACATTTTGATCAAATGCCGTCATCAATAAAGGAGCCAATGAAACTGCAATTATAGAACCAAGGGATACATACTTTGTAGTATATGTAATAATTCCCCAAATTGCTGCTATAATCAAACCGACAGGCCAGCATAAAGCAATTAAAGTTCCAACGCCTGTAGCAACGGATTTTCCCCCTGTAAAATGCAAAAAGACAGATTTGCTATGACCGATTATAACTGATATTGCAGAAACGGTCGGAAGCAGTCCCTTAAAATAAAGTAAATCAAAATTACTATAAACAATAATGACAGGAATTGCACCCTTTAGGGCATCTAATAACATTACAATATAAAACCATTTTGTGCCCAGCACCCTTTTTACATTAGTTGCGCCTGTTGAACCTGAGCCGACTTTCCTGATATCAATTCCTTTCAGCTTTTTTACTATTAAATATCCCGTAGGTATTGAACCGATTAAATACGATAAAACCATTACAATTAATATTTTAAAAATTAATAATATCATTTCTTTTCTCCTTTTTCCCTAGCGGATATTTTAATAGGACTGCCTTTAAAGCCGAAAGCATCTCTTAATTTATTTTCAAGATACTTAATATAATTATCTTTCAGTAAATCTTCATTATTAATAAATAATACAAAAGCCGGAGGTGCTGTTTTTACCTGCGTTGCATAAAACAATTTTAGCCGTTTTCCTCGTATACTGACAGGCGGATTCATTGAAATTGCATCCATAATTACTTTATTTAAAAGAGCCGTCGTTACTCTTTTAGTTGTCTGTTCATATACTTCTTTAGAAAGTTTATAAATATAAACCAATCTCTGTTTTGTTTTTGCACTGATAAATACTTTTGGAACATAGTTTAAAAACGGCATTTGTGCTTCAATTTCTTTTTCAAATTTGTTAATAGTTGAGGACTTTTTATCTTCAATTAAATCCCATTTATTAATTGCAAGAATAATACCTTTACCAGCTTCCACAATAGTTCCCGCTATTTTTTTATCCTGATCAGAAACACCTTCAGTCGCATCAATAACAAGAACGGCAATATCGCAGTTTCTTATGGCCCTGATTGACCTATCTACGGCAAATTTTTCAATACCCCAATCAACTTTTGCTTTTTTTCTAATTCCTGCAGTATCAACCAGAATAAATTCTTCACCCTCATATTTTACTTTTGAATCAATTGCATCTCTTGTTGTTCCTGAAACATCTGAAACTATTACTCTTTCTTTATTTAAGAGTGCATTTACTATGGAAGATTTACCCACATTAGGCTTTCCGACTATAGCTATTCTTATATTTTCAGATTTTTCTTCATCTTTATGCCCGTATTCAAAATCCTTTGTTAATGCCTCCAATAAATCACCAACTCCGCCCGAACCATGCAATGCCGATATTGCAAAAGGTTCGCCTACCGCTAAAGAATAAAATTCAGAAACATTTATAAATTTATCGGGGCTGTCCAATTTATTTACGGCAAGAAAAATCTCTTTTCCGCTTTTTCTTAAAACATTCGCAATATCGTAGTCAATAGGGTTTAACCCCTCTTTACCGTCAACAATAAAAATAATTTTATCGGCCTCTTCGCAAGCGACTTTCGCCTGTGTAAAGATATTAAGCATTATCTCATCTTCATCACCGGGAATAATTCCGCCCGTATCTATTACGGTAAATTCTTTTTCCATCCATTCAACATCAAAATATATCCTGTCACGAGTAACACCCGCTTGGTCATCAACTATAGAATGCCTTGCACCTAAAAGCCTGTTTACGAATGTAGATTTCCCTACATTCGGCCGTCCGACTATTGCGACTATCGGTTTTTCTGACATAATTATTCCCAATCACTACAGATTTATTTTAATACAAAATTTCTGCCATGCCAATTTAAAAAATCTCAAAAATTAATAAATTCGGAAAGTGACATTTTGAATGCTTTTGCAATTTTATTTATTTTCGTAAAAGTCACATCATTTTGTGCTGTTTCTATATTACCCAATGTTGAACGAGGAATACCCGCCAAAAACGAAAGGTCATCTTGAGTATATCCATATTGTTTTCGTAAATACTTTACCCTTTTTGAAAGTTTTTTCATTAACCGCTTGTCCATTTTTTAATTGTCCGCTATAATGACAAAACAACAAACTGTAATACGGACAAATATGTATAAAAAACTAATATTAATAGACTTAGACGGAGTTTTAAATACCTATAACGGTAATTTTGATGAAAACGTAATATCTCCGATGAGAGAAGGGGCTTACGAATTTTTAAAAGAATTATCAAAAAATTACAAAATAAATATTTTTACGGCAAGGAACGCAGACACTGCAAGAAAATGGCTGATTTCCAATAATCTTATTGATTTTGTCGAAGAGGTTACAAATATAAAAAGCAGTTTTGCCAGTATCATTCTTGATGACAGAGCAATAAACTTTAACGGAAATTTCAAACAATCACTTGAAATTATTAAAAATTTTAAGCCGTTTTGGAAATAAAAATTATATATCTAAAAGTTCTGAAAGAGATATCTCCAGTGCAACTGCAAGCTGATTGACTTTGGAAAGAGTAATATCATTTTGTGCCGTTTCAATATTACCTAAAGTGGAACGGGCAATATTTGCTCGGAATGATAATTCGTCCTGCGTGTAACCTTTGGAAATTCTGAGAGTTTTTAACCTTTTTGCAAATCTTTTTAACAGTTCTTTATTCATAATTTAATTTTCTGTTAAAATAATATGCCCTCAACCCGCCACACGGACATAAAATTTTACGGATTTAAATAATTATGAATTTATTTTTTCTTTAAGTTCGTTTATTTCATTTGCCAGATTTCTGTTTGTTAAAATATCCGATTGTACTTTTTCGTATGAATGCATTATTGTTGTGTGTTTGCGGTTAAAACATTCTCCGATATAGGGAAAGCTTTCCTCCGTAAGTTCTCTTGCAAGATATATTGCGGTTTGCCTTGCGTTCGCTGTCTTTGAGGCTCTATTCGGACTTTTTATATCATCCACGGAAACATTATAATAGCCTGCGACAATGTCAATTATTCCGTCTATTGATACTGTTTTTCTTTTTTCACTGTATTTTATAATTTTTTTAACAATATCCACGGTTATAGGAAGTTCATTTATTGAAGTATAAGCGCTCACGGTATTAAATGCGCCTTCCAGTTCTCTGACATTTTTATTATAAACACTTGCAAGAAATTCAATCACATCCGAAGGCATTTTAACATTGTTATCGAAGGACAATTTTGTTAAAATAGCCATCCTTGTTTCAATATCAGGGACTTGAATATCAGCCAATAATCCCATTTGAAACCTTGTTTTTAAGCGGTCGGGAGTATTTTCAAATTTATCGGGGGAACGGTCAGAGGTAAATACTATTTGTTTTCCCGCATTATGAAGCGCCTCAAATGTATTAAACATTTCTTCTTCCGTTCTTTCCTTGCCTTCTATAAGCTGGATATCATCTATTAATAAAACATCAGCACTTCGGTATTTATTTCTGAATTCATTCATTTTTTTATTTTTATCGGAAGCCTTATCCAGCCCTTTAGCAAGCGAATTGACCAAATCGTTAATAAATTCTTCGGCTTTTATATATTTTACTTTAAGCTTAGGCTTTTTAAACAAAATATCATGCCCGATAGCTTGAAGCAGATGAGTTTTTCCAAGCCCGGAGCCTCCGTATATAAAGAGGGGATTATACTGTCTGCCTGGGTCATTTGCAACAGCAAGTGCAACCGAGTATGCAAACTTATTATTTGCCCCGACAACGAAATTATCAAACTTATATTTAAGGTTGAGCCTGCAATCCGACTGCATTTGTTTTAAGCCGTCATAACGGGAGGATGTTATACGATTTTCAAGATTTTTTATAAATTCCTTATCTTCTTCTTTTTTTTGTTTCTGCTTATTTTTTTCAATTTGTTTATGAAGCTGTTCATCGTATACGATTTTAAAATAAACATCTTTTCCGCAAACATCCGATAGCGCTTTAGATATTTCCTTTTGATTTTTTTGCAGAATTTGAACCGCTAAATTCTGCCCTGTTAAAGTGCAGAAACAATTATCTTCAAAAGAATGCGGAACTAAAGGCAAAATCCACGTTTCGTAGGTTGTTGCGACAATAGTTTCCTTTAATATTGCAAGGACACTGTCCCATGTTTGCTTAATTAATTCGTCTTCCATTTCCCGATTATATTTTAGTTAACTTTTGTAGTAAGTCTTAAATGTAATTCTCTTAATTGATCTTCCGTTGCAAGAGCCGGTGCATCCGTCATCAAGCATTTTGCTGCCGAATTTTTCGGAAATGCTATAACATCTCTTATTGAGTTTGTTTTAGCAAGCAGAGCAACAACTCTATCCAAACCGAGCGCCAAACCTGCATGAGGCGGTGTACCGTATTTAAATGCATTAATCATAAACCCGAATTTTTCGTTTGTTTCTTCATCGCTTAAGCCTAATGCTTTAAATACTCTCTGTTGAATTTCGGAAGTATGTATTCTTACACTTCCTCCGCCCAATTCATTACCGTTATAAACTATATCATAAGCGATTGAACGGCAGTGTTCGGGGTCAGATTCCATTTTATCAATATCTTCCAAGTTAGGCATTGTAAACGGATGGTGAACGGATACATATCTGTTGTCTTCTTCAGAGTATTCAAACATCGGGAAATCAACAACCCATAACAGTGAATGTGCGTTAGGGTCTATTAAACCGAGTTTTTCGCCGAAATACAATCTGAATCTTCCCATTACATCATATGTAACTTTAGGTTTATCGGCAACGAAGAATACAACATCACCCGCTTGAGCATTTGCTCTTTGCTTAATTTGTTCAGCTTGTTCTTCCGTTAAGAACTTAAGAACAGGTGATTTAGCCGTTCCGTCTTCTAAATACATAATATTTGCAAGCGCTTTAGCCCCGAAGGATATTGCAAGTTTTGTTAAATCATCTATTTCTTTTCTTGAATAGTTTGCGATACCGGGGATTTTTATTGCCCTGACTATTCCGCCTTTATTCAGTGTTTCTTTTATTATTTCAAAGTTTGAATTTATTAAAATATCGCCGATATCAAAGAGTTCTAGACCAAACCTTAAATCGGGCCTGTCTGAACCGTATTTATCCATTGCTTCTTTATAGGTGATAACAGGCAGTTTTTCGGGCATTTCGTAATCAACAAGCCTGAATACTTCTCTTAAAAGCCCTTCCACCATATTCATAATGTCCTGCTGTTCAACAAATGACATTTCGATATCAACCTGAGTGAACTCGGGCTGTCTGTCTGCTCTTAAATCTTCATCACGGAAACATTTTGCAATCTGGTAATATCTTTCAATACCGCCTACCATAAGTAATTGCTTAAATATTTGAGGCGATTGCGGAAGTGCGTAAAATTTCCCCGGCTGAACTCTGCTCGGCACAAGGTAATCTCTTGCACCTTCAGGTGTAGTTTTAATTAATATCGGGGTTTCAACCTCCATAAAATTATGATTATCCAAATATTCACGAATTGTTTTAACAATCTTATGACGAAGTTTTAAACAGTTTAAAACTCGTTCTTGTCTTATATCAAGATATCTGTATTTTAATCTTAAATCTTCATTTACACCTTCATCATTAAGCGGGAAGGGCAGGAGGGCAGCAGTTGAAAGTATTTCTATTGATGTGGGGTACACTTCAATATCGCCTGTCGGAAGGCTCGGATTGTATGTTTCTTCAGGTCTTTCAGAAACCATGCCCGATGCTTTTATAACAAATTCATCTCTTAATTTTCTAAATACATCATAAACTTCAGGATTTTTTTGAGGGTCTGATACAAGCTGGAATAAGCCGGATTTATCTCTTACTTCGACAAATATAATTCCGCCCAAGTCCCTGACAGCGCTAACCCAGCCGGCTATTGTAATTTCTTTTCCTATATCATTTTTTGTAACTTCCCCGCATCCGTGCGTTTTCATTGATGTTGTTGTAAGCATGTTTTTTTCCTGTTTCTCACTATTAATATATTTTAATTTAACTCAAACATTTATTTTTTAAAAGCAGTTTATATTTTTCTTTTCTTAACCCTGACACCTTCAACCTCATAGACATTTTCAATGGCAATGAATGCCCTTGGGTCAATGTTTTTAGCTATTTCTTTTAGTTTCTGAACCTGAAGTCTTGATATAACGCAGTATACAATCCTTTTCTTAATACCGGAGTATCCGCCTTCCGCATCAACATAAGTAACACTGACATCCATTTTTTCCATAATGTCTTTACCAATTTCATTTGAATAATCGGTAATAACAAATACGGATTTAGACTCATTCAAACCTTCAATAACAACATCCATGGTTTTATAGGCTATAAAGTATGTAATTATGGAATAAAGAGCATGCTGCCAGTCATAGACAAAACCTGCAATAGTAAATATAAAAAGGTTAATAACCATAATAATTTCGCCGACGGAAAAGCTTATTTTTTTAGTTACATAAATTGCAAGTATTTCCGTTCCATCAACAGAGGCACCGTTTCTTATGATAAGCCCGACTCCCGCACCTAAAATCAGACCTCCGAATACAGCGACCAGAAACAATTCCAAATTTTCTATAACGCAGTGTCCGTGAAACAACTGTCCGAAGAATGTTACACCTGAGGCAAATACAATAATTGAAAAGAATGTGGCAAAAACAAATCTTTTCCCAAGTTTTTGCAGGGCAAGAATAATAAAAGGAATGTTTATCCCAACGATAAAAACACCCAATGGGGTTGAAGTTATCGTATTTAATATCATTGAAATACCTGTAACACCGCCGTCTATAATGTGGCTGGGGATTAAAAATCCCTCAATCGCAAATGCATATATCAATGCACCTAAAGCCAGAAAAAAATACTCTTTTATATAAGAACTCATAACTACCTCTAAAAAAATTATACAATAAAATCTGTTTATTGAAATGGATTTAATCAGAAAAGAGTTATATAATAAATTTATGCAAAATACAAAAGAAGATGAAATAAATAAACTTGAACAGGCGCATACGGATTTCATATCCACAATAAGCCATGAGTTAAGAACACCTTTAACAAGCATAAGAGGTTTTGCGGATACTCTTTTATCTTCATATGACAAGCTCTCCCCCCAACAAAGAGAAAAGTTTCTGTTAATTATAAAAGAGCAGTCAAACAGACTTATAAATCTGGTTGAAAATCTTCTGACAGTATCTAAAATGCAGGCGGAAAAAGATTTATTGGTCTATAAGGCAATTGATGTAACCCCCTTTATTGAAGGTGCGGTACAAATTATAAAAAATCAATACAAAACACATAAATATATTTGCAGTTATGATAACAATCTGCCCAAAATACTTATTGATACGGATAAATTCCAGCAGATTTTACTTAATCTTATTGATAATGCTTCAAAGTATTCGCCAGATAATTCAACGATTACGGTAAAAGTCAGCCAGAATTTCAGTGATAATACACTGACAATTTCCGTAAAAGATGAAGGAATAGGAATAAAAGAAGAAGATTTAGGCAGAATATTTAATAAATTTTCAAGAGTTGATTCGCCCCTTACAAGAAAAATTTACGGGAACGGGCTGGGGCTTTATATAACAAAAACATTAACGGAAAAAATGAACGGCGAAATTTCGGTCGAAAGTTCAGACAAAGGAAGCACATTTAATATAACATTTAAAGCTGCCTCACCTGAAGATAACGGTATTAAGAAGATAAAAGAGTAATTATATGCTTACAAAAGTTGTTTTAATTATAGATAAAAGAATAGAGCAATCCACCAAATATAAAAAAATATTGGAAAATAACGATATAACCGTATTTAATGTTTCGGATTTTGCGGGTGCGCTAAATACTTTAAATGCGTTTGAACCTGATTTAATAGTTATCTCAGACAGCATTGATTTTGACCTTAAAAAAGCACTCGGGCAGATAAGAGTTTTAACTTATAACACCCGCCCTGCAATAATTACGGTATCAAAATCAGACGATATAAAAGACAGAATAGATATTTTAGACTCAGGTGCCGATGACTTTTTAAGCGAGCCAATCAACAGCGAAGAGTTTAAAGCAAGAATAAGCGCTCACATAAGGCGCAATTTTGAAAACTGTTTTAATGAAAACACTTTGCTTTTTAACTCCAAAGTGACATTTAAAATGATTAAGAGAGTTTTAAACAGCAGTTCAGAGTGGGCAATAATGCTCCTTGACATAGATAATTTAGAGTTTTACAAAGAAATATACGGTGAACTTGCAACGGATAAACTGCTTCAAACATATTCAGCCATAATAAAATCCGCAATAGATAAAGAGGATTACATAGGTCAGATATCAAACGAAGATTTTATAATTATAACCGACCCTGAGAAAGCCGAAAAGCTTAGTAATTATTTAGTTTATGCGTTTGATACGGTGGTATCTAAGTTTTATTCCGAATCCGATGCCACAAGAGGCTTTATATTTATGCATGGCGATGATTCCGCCGAGGATAAAGTCAGTCTTGTATCAACAAGCATAGGGGTTATAACAAATAAATATAAAAAATATAACGATGTAAAACAGGTAATAAGTTCGTTAATTTCAACTCATAAGCTTGCAAAATACAAAACAGGCTCTAATTATGTAATGGAACGGCCAAAAATCAGCGCAGATAATGCGGTAAAAGAAAAAGAACCGAATAATAATATTTTAATAGCGGAACCTGATGAGGCTTTATCTATACTGCTTGAGGCAACGGCAAGACTTCAAGGCTATAATGTAAAAGTTATAACGGAATTTGATGAAATTTTAAACTCTGCGCTTGAATATAACCCCTCCGTTATAATTCTTGATGCGGGAAATTCCGATACTCTTAAAGGAGTGGAAGTTTGCAGAAAATTAAAGTTTGAAACAAAAAATTTAAAATCAAATATAATATTTACAACAACCGTTCACGATAAAGAAATGGTACTAAACGCAGGTGCGGATTTATACCTGCCTAAACCCTACGAATTATCGGTAATTTTCGGATGGATTAAAAAATTTAATGATAACTATAATGAATAAGGAGAAATATATGCAGGTTAAAATTGAAAAAAAATCAATACTTGATGTAAATGCGGATGTAATCATTGTAAATTTGTTTGAAGGAGTAAAAATCCCCGGAGGTGTAACAGGCATTGTTGATAAAGCATATAAAGGAATAATTTCAAATTATGTAATTAAAAGAGATAAATTTGAAGGCAAATACGGCGAATTATATACTCTGCCCATTCCATCAGAGAATAAAACCATTGTTATAGCAGGGTTAGGCAAACAAAAAGAATTTAATCCGATAAAAATAAGAAATTTAACAGCAAAAATAGTAAGAATATTTTCTAAGGTAAAATCAGCAAAAAAGATAGTATCAATATTACATGGAGCAGGCATTGCAGGATTATGCCCTCAATTATGCGCTCAAATGATAGCAGAAGGTGCTATTTCAGGCGCTTATTCATTTGATAAATATAAAACAGAAAAAAAAGAAAACAATATTAAAGAATTTATTATTGCGGAAACAGACAACGAAAAATTTAAAAAAGCTAAAAAAGGTGTTGAATACGGATTAATAACAGCCGAATCCGTTAATAATGCGAGGGATTTAATTAATGAATCCTCTCAATATCTTTACCCTGAAACACTTGCAGAATATGCAAAAGAAAATTCAGGAGTAAAAACAACCGTTTACAATAAAACTCAAATTAAAAAAATGGGGATGAACGCATTTTTAGCGGTCGGGCAAGGCAGTGTACATGAGCCCAAACTCATTCATATGGAATATAAACCCGAAAAAAAAGCGAAAAGAAAAATCGCAATAATAGGAAAAGGTATTACTTTTGATGCGGGCGGATTAGACATAAAACCGCCGTCATCAATGCTTACAATGCGTGATGATATGTCGGGCGCAGCCGCTGTCATCTGCACAATGCAGGCTATTGCAAAATTAAAACCTGATGTTGAAGTGCATGCAATAGTTGCGGCATGTGAAAATATGCCTTCAGGCAGTGCATATAAGCCTGGCGACGTAATCATTTCAAAAACAGGCAGAAGTATTGAAATTGATAATACTGACGCAGAAGGCAGGGTAACACTGGCGGATGCTCTGGCTTATGCAGAGGAATTAAAACCCGATGTAATAATAGATATAGCAACCCTGACAGGCGCTTGTATGGTAGCACTCGGCACTGTTGCATCAGGCGCTATGGGAAATGATGATAAAAAAATTAAAGATTTTATCTTAAAAGCTGATGAAGCAGGAGAAAAATTCTGGCAATTACCAATGGATGAAGAATATGGCGACACTTTAAAAAGCGATATTGCTGATACAAAGAATACAGGCGGAAGAATGGGCGGAGCCTCAGCCGCAGGGGTATTTTTATCGAAATTTATAAAAAATACTCCTTGGATTCACTTGGATATTGCAGGCACTGCTTTTGTGGAAAGCACTAATAAAGAAGGTATAAAAGGCGCAACAGGTATAGGAATCAGAAGTCTGATTAAATATATTACCGAATAAAAGATAAATAATACAGGATTATAAGTCTTGAAGTCCGCTCAATAATAACTATTTTCTATAACTCGGCACAAAAGCAATTCTAACTCGCCTTATCAGGCTCAAACAGAGAATTGCCTCTGATATTTACCTCGTTAAGAAAATTAAATTATTATTTTAAGTCATTCAAACCTTATAATCCTGCATAAATACTAAAATAAAACAGAAAATTACGGATGATAATGTACAAAACAATTAAAACCGAATTAACAAAAGAAAAAAATGAGATTTTATTAATTGAAACCGAAAATACAAAATATGACAAAACCGTACTTATAATCGGTGTATTCCATGGTGAAGAACCGCAAGGCGAATATTTAATAAACAAATTTTTAAAAACAGACCTTAGCAATATTAAAAATAAATTACTGATTGTTCCCTGTTTAAACCCTGACGGGATAAAAAAAAATCAGCGCCAAAACTCAAACGGAGTCGATTTAAACAGGAATTTTCCGACAAAAAATTGGACAATAAGCGAAAATAAAGAATATTTTGGCGGTACATCCCCTGCAAGCGAAATTGAAACAAAATTTATGATAGATATTTTAGATAATTACAAAATCGATGCAATACTTTCAATCCACGCACCGTTTAAAATAGTAAACTATGATGGGCCTGCAAAAGAGCTTGCAGAAAAAATATCACAAATAACAAGCTACCCTGTTCAGGCAGATATAGGCTACCCGACCCCCGGAAGTTTCGGAAATTATGCGGGAGTAGAACGCAATATACCTACAATAACACTTGAACTGCCCGAAGATGAATCAAACGAAAATTTGTGGCAGATAAATAAAGGGGTATTTGATTATCTGGCTGAAGTGTTTTAAGAAATAGTTACAATAATATTATATTTTCAATTTTTATGATATAGTTGAAAATATAATCGGATAAAGTATCTAAGAAAAGGGAAAATTAATGATTTCAGTAAATGATTTAAAAACGGGTCTGACTCTTGAAATAGACGGCGGACTATGGAATGTAGTTGAATTTATGCACGTAAAGCCCGGAAAAGGAGCAGCTTTTGTAAGAACAAAACTTAAAAATGCAGAAACAGGCAACGTTGTTGAAAGAACTTTTAGAGCAGGCGAAAAAGTTGCAAAAGCTACATTAGATAAAAGAGATATGCAATACCTTTACAAAGAAGGCAACGACTATGTAATGATGGATTTGGAAACATACGAACAAATCACTGTTGCAGCTGATAAAATCGGGGACGGAGTTAAATATTTAAAAGAAAATATGAACGTAGCAATTCTTCTTCACGGTTCTAACATAATAGGTGTTGATATACCTAACTTTGTAGAACTTGAAGTTATTGATACTCCGCCTGCAGAAAAAGGAAATACGGCACAAGGCGGAACAAAACCTGCAACTCTTGAAACAGGCGCAGTTGTTAACGTTCCTTTCTTCGTAACTAACGGCACAATTATAAGAGTTGATACAAGAACTAACGAATATTTAGACAGAGTCTAAGGATTTTATAATGAAATTTGATTTAGAATATTTAGAAAAATTAGCCAATATAGTATATGAAAATGACTTATCCGAAATAACACTGGAGGATGAGAAACAGGCGGTAAGCTTTAAACGAGAAAAACAGACTGCTGTTATGCCTCAAATACCAATAGTACCGCCCACAACAGTTACTTCTCAAATCCTTCCTTCAACTGTTCAAAAAACAACCGAACAAAAATCTGAAACCCAACATAAAGGTACACCTATAAAAGCTCCAATGGTAGGAACATTCTATTCGGCACCATCGCCTGATGATGCACCCTTTGTAAAAGTCGGTGACACTATTGCCACAGGTCAGGTTATTTGTATTATTGAAGCTATGAAATTAATGAACGAAATAGAGGCAGAAACTTCAGGCAAAATTACTGAAATTTGCGTAAATAACGGCGACAGTGTTGAATTTGGTCAAGTTCTTATGTATGTAGAATAAATTGTTAAATTGTTAAATTATTAAAATAAAGTTATTAAAGGAGTTAAACTTTCGTTTAACTCCTTATAAACTTGAATCCGGCAACCGGCATAGCCGGCTTATATCTGTCTAAATATTTTCTAATAGACCAACTCAGGCAGTCCTCCGCCAAGTATCTTCACCACAAGTAGTCTGACTGGCCGTGTTCGGAATGACTCTGTCGAAAAAAACGATTGAGTATAGTTTTTCGATAGGGGATGGTGTCCTCTTTATAAAAAAGGAGTTAAACTTTCGTTTAACTCCTTATAAACTTGAATCCGGCAACTAGCTATTTTTCCGGGCGGTCCTCCGCCAAGTATCTTCACCGCAAGTAGTCTTTACGACCGTGTTCGGAATGGGAACGGGTGGTGTCCTAC
>CANQNW010000004.1 GCA_947625305.1 Candidatus Gastranaerophilales bacterium
AAAGGCTGGGAGTGTTGTCGTATATCGGATTTATACGATTTTAAGACTGGAATATCATATAAAAAAGAATTGCTTGATATAAAAAGTAATAAAATGGTAAGGATTTTAAGAGGTGGAAATATCAACAATTTACAGTATGTACTCAAATCTGATGATATTTTTATTGCATCCGAATATGTAAAAGATGAACTGTTATTGAAAGAAAATTATCTTATAACCCCTGCTGTTACAAGTTTAGAACACATTGGAAAATTCGCTTATATAGATGAGAATTATACTGATACTATTGTTGGTGGATTTGTTCTAATGTTTGTACCCTGTAGTTCAAATATTTTATCTAAATTTTTCTTATATATTTTTTCTAGTCCTTATGTAAGAGAATATATGAGAGATACAACAAATAAATCCGGACAAGCATTTTATAATATCTCAAAAGAAAAATTGAAAGAATTATGTATTCCTATTCCACCACTTGCGGAACAACAACGTATTGTTGATAAATTGGAAGAAATTTTGCCACTTATTGAAGAATACGGCAAAAACGAAGAAGAATTAGAAAAATTAAATAAAACTCTGCCCGATAAAATAAAACAATCAATTCTTCAACACGCAGTTCAAGGAAAACTCGTTCCTCAAAACCCGAACGACGAACCCGCAAGTGAGCTTTTAAAAAGAATACAAGCAGAAAAAGAAGAACTAATAAAACAAGGTAAAATCAAAAAAGAAAAATCTCTTCCACCGATTACAGAAGATGAAAAACCATTTATCATTCCTGATTCTTGGACATGGTGCAGGGTAAGTGACATTGGAATATATAAAAAAGGACCTTTTGGCAGTGCTTTAACAAAAAAGATATTTGTTCCAAGGGGTAACAACACTATTAAAGTCTATGAGCAAAAAAATGCAATACAAAAAGATGCAACTCTTGGGAATTATTATATATCAAAGGAATATTATGAAAAATCAATGAAAAATTTTAAAGTATCAGCAGGTGACGTAATTGTTAGCTGTGCTGGTACAATAGGAGAAACCTATGTAATGCCAGATAATATTGAATTGGGTATTATAAACCAAGCATTAATGAGAATGACCATTACAAAAGACATTAACTTAAAATATTTTCTTATATATTTTGATATTATCCTAAAAAAAGATTCTAAAACATATAGTAAAGGTTCTGCAATAAAGAATATACCGCCATTTGATATATTTAAAAAAATGCTTATTCCCCTCCCTCCACTTGCCGAGCAACAACGTATTGTTGATAAAGTCGAAGAACTTATGAAAATTGTTGATAAAATAAAAAATTAAAGGAGATTTTATGAAAAAAGAACAGATTATAAATAGCATAAACTTACTATTAGAAAAAGGGGAGGAAGTATTAAAAACAAAAAAATACCATAATTTAGAATTTTTTTCTGGCGATTATGTAGATGATGATTTATACAATGAGTGGAAATGTCAAATAAAAATTTTTCTATCGTCCGATGAAAAATTTAGCACAACTAAAGAACAATTCGATAACACCCACAATGGAATGTTAACAAATTATGAAATATCTAAAAAATATATAAGTATGTTGAAGGGCTTGTATAATTCAATTGAAAATAATATTATTTTATTTGACAAAGAAAATTTGCCAAATAATCAAATTGATAATTGCGTTTTTGTTGGTCATGGACATAGTAATTTATGGAATGAAGTTGTACGTTTTCTTAGAGATGACTTAGAATTAGAGAATGTAAATTATTTTGAAAGAGATTCACATGTTGGACGTTCTATAGCAGATGCGTTGAGGAATTTCCAAAATGAAACAAATTTTGCAATAATCGTAATGACTGCTGAGGATGAAACTGCACAAAATACGAAACGTACAAGACAGAATGTCATACATGAAATTGGATTCTTTCAAGGTAAGTTAGGTTTTGAAAAAGTTGCAATTTTAAAGCAAAATGGGGTGGAATCATTTAGTAATATAGATGGAATACAATATATAGAATTTAATGGAAATAATATAAATCAAACTTTTTATGAATTACACAAAATGCTCAAAAGAGAAAATGTAATTTCTTAAAAGTAAAAAAGAGGGTGATATGCTAACTGATATTTCTAAAATTTATAAGCGATACAATAGAGTTTTTTATATTACTTGGACAAAGAACTCATATGAAATGCTGATAGCATAGGGATGTAATTATATGGATATTTTAATTTTAGGAAACGGATTTGATTTAGCACATGGACTAAAAACATCATATAAGGACTTTTTAAATTACTGTATTGAAAAAAACAATAAAAGATTAATCCCTGCGGTTAACTATAATTCATATTTTATAGATAATATATGGTTTAGACATTTTGTAAATAAGATGCAAAAACTGGGAGATACATGGATTAACCTTGAAGAAGAAATATTTGAAGTTATTAAAAATATAAACGAGCAGGTTTTTGAACACTACGGCGGAGAAAATAAATATTTTCAACATATAATGTTTTCTTACAACAAGGATATTTATGATTTTACTTTTGAAAATTTCATTTATAACCTGCAAAATAATTATCCCTATGATATTGATTACAAAAAGTACAAAGAAATTGAAACAAATGATTTTTCAAAGAAATTTATTTATATTGATAATTTTTATGGGCTTATAAATTTTATATATGACCAGCTTAGAGCTTTCACCAAAGAATTTGAAGAATATTTAAAAACAGAAGTTTCTCACCTAAAGAATAATTCCAAATACACACTATCAATTCATTCAAATAACAATCTGATTTATGCCTTAAGTTTTAACTACACCAATACTTGCGAACTTCTTTATATGAATGATTTTAATACCTCAATTCAAAATTTAGAAATAAAAACTATCTATGTTCATGGAAGAATATGTAACACAGAAGATTGTAATTTAGTGCTTGGAACTCATAGTTTTGACAATAGTCAAATATCAAACAAACAAAAATACATTCCTGCAGATTTTAATATATTTAAAAAACATCATCAAAGGCACAGATATGGAACAATAGAACCATATCAAGATTTATTGGAAAAAATTAAGAAATCTGCCTCAAAACCAATATTTCATATTATTGGTCATTCTTTAGATATTACCGATCGTGCTATACTAAAACACTTGTTGCTGGCAAATGACAATGCGTTGATAAATATTTATTACCACAATGAAGAAGCATTGGCACGAATGCAGAGTAATATTGATCTAATCATAGGCGAAGAAGAGGTTATGGCAAAAGTAAGATTTATACCCCAACATGACTCCAAACGAGGAATTTTGTTACCGGTTGAAGATTCCGTTTTAGTTGAAAATTAAGCACTTTTTTATGGTAAAATAAAGATGTTAAGAGTTACTCCTAACACAAGGATGTATAAAGTTGTACACACCACCGTTTGAAATTACATCAAAAATAATTGAACTTATCTCCAATATTTCGGAAAAAATCGGAGAAGTAAATTATCTGCAAAATAGTCCGTATCATATTCAATTACGCAAAGAAAACAGGATAAAAACTATTCATTCGTCTTTAGCTATTGAAAACAACAGTTTAAGTCTTAAACAAATAACGGATATTATTGACGGTAAACGCATTTTAGGCAACCCTAATGAAATAAAAGAAGTAAAAAATTCTATCCAGGCATATGATTTGCTTTTATCTCTAAACCCTTACAAAGAAAAAGATTTATTACAAGCTCATAAACTTATGATGCAGGATTTAGTTGAAAGAAACGGCAAATACAGAATAGATGGTGTCGGAATATTTGACGGTAAAAAGGTTGTTCATATGGCTCCGCCTGCTAAAAGGGTTCCCGAGCTTATGGGAGATTTATTTGAATGGCTTAAAACAAGTGATGCTCATCCGCTTATCAAAAGTTGTGTTTTTCATTATGAATTTGAATTTATCCACCCGTTTCAAGACGGAAATGGCAGAATGGGACGTCTGTGGCAAACTGTGATTTTAAAAGAATGGAAAGAAATTTTTGCGTGGTTACCTGTTGAAACTTTAATCAAAGAAAATCAAAAAGAATATTATAAAGTACTCGGAACAAGTGATAGCGAAGCAAACAGCACCAAATTCATAGAATTTATGCTTTCTTTAATTTTGAATACAATAGAAGAAATTATTGCGACAGAAAAAAGAGTTACTCAAAAGGTTACTGTAAAAGTTACTGTAAACCAGCAAAAAATTATTGATGCAATTAAGGCCAATCCGTATGTAACACAAGAAGAACTTGCCGATATTGTTGGAATTGCAAGGAAAAATATTATTGCCAACATGAAAAAACTCCAAGAAAACGGATTAATAAAGCGTATCGGTGCCGACAAAAACGGATATTGGCAAGTAGAAGAATAAAGCATTGGGACACCACTTCCAAGTATTGGCAAAAATTCTTTACATAACTATGCAATCAACAGATTGCTTGTATGTAAGAATTTTGCATCCATCATTCTAAGGCTCGAATTCTTCTCGCCAAGAATGAATGTATTTTTGTTTTGTATCAATTAAAAATTTCTGAAATTTGTGTTACTTTTTCTGAAATTTGTGTTAATTTTTTGCTAATTTTCAAAACAGACTTTTTCGAAATAATCAGCTCAAACCCAAACAGGAAGCCAACTTTCCGAAAAAAGCAAACTACTCAATTAACTACAAACATCAATTAACTACAAAAAATTTACTCGGACAAAATAAATAAAACTCCCGAAAATTTCGAGAGTTTTAATTGGCTGGGACGGAAGGATTCGAACCTCCGAAATGCCTGGACCAAAACCAGGTGCCTTACCACTTGGCGACGTCCCATTACCTTTGACTATTATATATTATTAAGACCGCAATCAAAAGTCAAGACATTTTTAAGGTATATACTTTTATTTATTTTTATGGGTTAATAGAAGACATAAAATACATTTATAAGGACAAAAAAAATGCAAGCACGTAGAGCCGCAAGAGAATTAGCTTTAATTTTATTTTCTCAAATAGAATCAATCCAAAATTTAAATAAATTTGATTTTCAGGATATCGTTTTGAAATCAGTGAGGACACTTACAAATAATGCGACAGATGATTTAAAATCAGCTGCGGCATATATTCTTTCTTTAAAACAGGATATTGAAGAATATGAATCCAATCATCCTAAAAATTTGGAAAGACCTATTGAAGTAAATAATGTTGCAGTTCCCTTGCCCACGACTTCTGATATGCAAAACAAACTGGAGGAACTTTTAAATATTGCAGAAAAAACCATGCTCGCTTTAGAAATTGCGGAAATGGCAACTTTAGAAGAAAATTCCGATGTAAAAGATTATATAACCAAAATTACAAACAGCTTTAAAGAACATAAAGATGAAGTTGACGAACAAATAAAAAAATATGCCCTGGGCTGGGATATAAACAGGCTTGTTAAAATGGATAAAGACATTTTAAGAATTGCAATTTGCGAACTTTTATATGTTAATAATGCTCCTATAAAAGTTGTTATTGATGAAGCGGTTGAACTTGCAAAAAAATATTCAACCGATGATTCAGGTGCTTTTGTTAACGGAATTTTAGGCAAAGTTGTTATTGAAAATAATTTAAAATAACTCAAGGTATACATGTTTAATTTTTTCAAAAAAAATTCTGAACAAACGGAAAATAACAATGAAACCAAAGAGAACTCAAAATCTTTTTGGAATTTTTCTTTTGAAAATTTAAAAAAAACGATTTCTAATACAACTCAAAACCTTGTAGAAAATGTTGTTTCAACAATCAGCACTGAAGAAGAATTTGATGATTTTATCCTTGATGATATGGAGGATTTACTTATTAAAGCTGATTTAGGAGTTAATCTTTCATCCTCAATTACTGATAAATTAAGGAAACAAAAAAATATAAAACCCTCTCAGGTTAAAGAATTTCTTAAAGATGAATTTACAAATATTTTAAAAACGGCAGGGAGTACAGAGTTAAATTTTAAAGACGGCAACTTAAATATTTATTTTATAACCGGAGTAAACGGTGCAGGCAAAACAACACTTATAGCGAAGCTTGCCAATAATTTCAGATTATCAGGAAAAAAGGTTCTTTTAGCGGCGGGTGATACTTTTAGAGCAGCTGCGGAAGAACAGCTTGATATTTGGGCAAAACGGGCGCAGGTTGATATAGTCAGAAAAGACGGTATTGATTCTGCTGCTGTAGTTTATGATGCAATAAAAAAAGCTCAAAGTGAAAATTATGATGTTCTTTTGATTGATACAGCAGGAAGATTACATAACAAAAAAAATCTTATGGAAGAACTTAATAAAGTAAAATCCGTTATTGATAAATTAGCCCCTGATTCCTTGCAGGAAAGTATACTTGTGCTTGATGCAAATACGGGGCAAAACGGTTTATCTCAGGCTAAATTATTTTCCGAAGCCGTAAATTTAACCTCAGTTGCATTAACTAAACTTGACGGCAGTGCAAAAGGCGGAATTATTATTGCTATTGCAAAAGAATTTAATCTGCCCGTAAAACTTATTGGTGTTGGCGAAAAATTGGAAGATTTAAAATTATTTAACCCTGAAGACTTTTTAAATGCTCTTTTTGATTAATTCTTAACAATTGTTACATTTTTATATAAATTTGACAATTTTTATTTTGTTGACTTTTTAAAAAAGACATCAAAAGGAGTTAGTATGAATATATCACCCGTAAACTATAATGTAACACCTCAAAATATTAATTTTAAAGGACATAAAACAGCAAAAGCTAAAAAACACATAGTAGCAAAAACAATATTAGCGGCAAGTGCTCTCACGGCAGCCGCAATTACCGGCATGATTATTGCTAAAAAATTTCCAAATACTGCTATACTTAAAAAAGTAACATCACCGCTGGATAAAAACGGAAATAATACTGTATCCAAGTTTGCTGCGGGAGTTTCTGCTACGGTTGCGGCAGCTGCAGCAGCAGCGGCTGTTTCAACACCTCAAGAAACTAAAAAACCTGATGTTGATACAGAAAAAGACAACAAATCTAATGAAAATAAACCGCAAAGTCAAAAAGCTGCAGATATTAGCTATTCTATCCCCAAACAATTAACAGGCGATAATGAAGAAAAAGCACAACGACTTCAAGATTTCATAGATGAAGTAGTTAAATCTAAAGTAGAACCGCATGTTTCAGAACTTGAAAATATTGAACCCGCTAATTTAATAAAACCGACAAAAGAAGAAGTTATTGAACTTAAAGACGGCAATAAACTTACTAAAACTACTCAATATACCAAAGCTCATAAAATTGTAAATTTTGTGCTTGAACAGCCTGTTAACGGTGTTAGAAGAGTAGAACAAATTAGACATCCGAATAATAAATTATCTACGGTCAACATATACGATTCGACAAACAAAATTAAACAAACCAGTGCATATAAATATAACTATGAATCAGGAAAACTTATTGATATCACAATATACGACAAAGACTTAGGCAGAAGAAGTAAAGTTAAATATATATATAATGACAATTATACAAGACTTGAAAAAGTTGTAATAATCGGAACTGACGGCAGGGTTAAAAATATAACAAAATTACCTCTTTCGCTTAATAAAAGATTAAAGAATTCTTTAGATTCAATTCAAGACAGTTTTGCAGTAGCAGGCGATAAATTATCTGATTCAATCAGAAGATTTAAAAAAACGGCTATGTTTTAATCTTTATTTAACCGTAAATGTTGCAGTAACAGTTGCGACAACTTTCTTTTCAATGCTTGAGGTATCATTTATGCCGTAGTCTTGAACTTCTGTTGAATCAACCGGAACTATTTGGAAAACTCCCAGTTTTGCGCTTGTCATTACACCGATTTTTCCGTTTGTTCCTTTAACAAGGCTCTTTGCTCTTTCTTTTGCGTTTTTAGAGGCCTCCTCGGCTGTTTCTACTTTTATATTATCAAGGTTTGAAACAAAATACTGCATTGGGGAGGAAGTTAAATTTATATCCTGATTTATAAGTGTATTCACCTTCTTTGAAATTTCAGTCAATTTATTTATATCAGTTGATTTAACCGTTACATTTTGGCTTACTTCATAACTTTCCACTTCGTTTGAATAGTTATATGAGCCGGGAAATCTTTTATATTTTGGCATTGAATCTATTACTGAAAATTCAATTGCATTTTCATCAATACCGTTAGAGGTAAAGAATTTTTTTATTTTTAAAGAATCATCTTCAAGCTGTTTATAGCCTTCTTTTAATGTCGGTTTATCCGCTACAAACCTAATAGACCAAGAGGCGCTGTCTGATGTTACATTTTTACTTGCGCTTCCCGTTACTCTGATTGTTTGATTTTGAAGTTTTTGAAATTCTATAACCGATTTGGATAATATATATGTTGAAAATACGCACCCGAGCGCTATTATTATACCTAATACAACTATTTGATAATCTTTTATCTGCATATTTTACTCCTTTTTATTTTATTTTCTTTAAAGATGAGATGAAATTATTATGTTCCACGTCACCATCTACTTTAGTTAAAAAGACCTGACAATCTTTATCCTCCGCCTCTATATCGGGGAGCTGTTCAAGTTCTGCCGAATAGTAATTTGCGTCATTTCTGGATTTTAGCGGTATTCTATTTGCAAGACTATTTAAAGATAAGCTTCTTAAAAATCCTCCGACTCCTTTATGTTTGTTGCTGAATTTTGTATATATTCTCAATATTGCATCGGAATTTTCCAAGTCGTATTTTCCTATTATGAATGCACTTAATTGAGGCGAATATGATTTTATCTTAATTAATTCTATCACATTATTTTTAAGTTTTAACTCACCCGTTATTTTGTCAAAATTACCTTCGGGGATATTAATAATATCTGAAAATATTGAAGGACTTATCATAGTAAGCGGATTTCTAAATACCGAGGCAAAATTTAAGACATATTGAACCAGTCCTACTTTTTGGATTGCACCGTTTGATACCAAAAATTTAATATTTCCGTTAAGTTTCAAGGAATCATCCGTATTTAATTCAATAAGCCCGCTTGCTTTTCCTGCTATTTCCCGTTTTAAGTTTAATATAGCGGTTGACATAATATCAGAATCTACTTCTTTTATGCCGAGGCGGATATAATATTTATGATTTTTCAAGTCGCAGTTTACTTTTGCATTTGTCTGCCCGCCTGCTATATCGAACATATTTGAAGTAAGTTTAAATATTCCCTGCTTATCCAGCGACATATTTGCTTCCACGTTTGAAAAATTAATTTCGTTATAGCTTCCTTTTTGTATTTTTACTTTGGCATTTTCTATAATTAAATTAGTCGGGTCGAAAGCTAAATTGTTACTGTCATCATCAGATTCTATGTCGTCATTATTATAAGAGGCCTTTTGAACGGGGCTGTTTAATGCCCTCATTATCCTTGCTATATTTATATCATCAACGACAAGAGATGTATTTTTAATTATAATCGGGAATACTATTTCATTTAAAATATTTCCGTTAAATTCCCAGCCGCATCTTCTGTATTTACCGTTTGCTTCAACTTTAATAAGATTGTTTTCCGTATAAATTCTGCCCGATTTTAAAAACATTCTTTGAGGCGGGATTAATACTTTATCTGCCTGCAAATTTCCTTCTATTACGGGAACTCTGCCGGTATTTACATATCTCATATCACCGTAAAATTTACCTTTTTTAAACATCTTTTGTCCGATTAAGACATTTAAGAACTCACTAGGCAGAGGGTTTGGAATTTGAAACCCTAAATCCAAAATTTTTCCGTTTATTATATTTAAGTTGCCGTCCAGTGTAATTATCGGTTTTACACCCTTTGTCTGTTTATTCAGTTCTTTTGCTATATAATATTTTATTGTTTCTATATTTAAAATATCGCCATTTAGATGAAGGTTAGCGGTTAAGGCTCTGTCATAATTTACGGGGCTTAAAGAAGCGCCTTCCACAAGGATATCATCGCCTTTTGCGATTTTACCCATTGCTGTTATATCTGTTTTGCTGCCTTCAACATCAATAATTGTTTTAGATTGGCTTTTACCCTTTAGTGTTAAATTAACTCCCGTAGTTTTTGAAAGGTATTTAGAGAAAAAGTCATTTGTTAACAATGCTCTTAAAACAATATTTGTTTTCATTGTTTTTAAGTAGTCTTTAACAGTTCCCTCTAAAGACAATTCATTTGATTTTTTATTATCGTAATAACCCTTAAAATTTTGTAAAATAAGGTCATTACCTTTTAGAAGAACCGTTCCCGAATTAACAATAAAGGGCATTTCCGCTAAAGGAATAAGCTTAGCGCTGATTTTATTAAATTTAATATCACCTGAAATGCCTGATTTTAACAGTTTTATATTAAAATCAAAGTCGCCGTTTAAATTTTTTAAAGGGCTTAAAGAGTCTTTTATGTTATTTTCAACAATATTTGTTTCTAAAAGTTTTATTAAATCGGGGATAAAAAACCTTTTTGCAAAAATATTTATTTCATAG
Organism: Candidatus Gastranaerophilales bacterium; assembly: GCA_947625305.1. Classification (GTDB taxonomy): domain Bacteria; phylum Cyanobacteriota; class Vampirovibrionia; order Gastranaerophilales; family Gastranaerophilaceae; genus Avigastranaerophilus. Next base: position 10,475 of record CANQNW010000004.1, read on the forward strand.
TCATTTCTGTCAGCCTGTGCATTAAAAAACATTTTTGAATAATTTATTACGAGCGGACAGTTCTCAACATATATATGTTTATTTTTTATAACTATTTTATTATCGTCTTTTATTGATACATTAACTTTTTTGCTATCCTTAAAAATATCAGCATTGAGGTTAAAATGAACAAATCTTTCAATTTTTTCACGGTTATCAACATTTAAATCGTTTGCAGTTAATTCTATTTTAGTAGTTTCTTGAGGGTAATAAACAATAAAGCTTTTATTTAAATACAAAACGGAATCATATAAATCTATAATCCAATCCGATTTTTTGTTTTGCTCTTGCTTTTCCCCTGCTGGAAATGCCTGCATTAATTTATTTACATCAGCATAAATATTATCAGCCCCAAAGCGGTCAACAACAATTACTTTTTTAAATATTTCATTAAAATTAAGAGCGCAGTCAAGTTTTGATATTTCAAGCAGTTTACTGTTATTTTTATTTAAAGAAATTAAATCTAAACCAAATTCAATTTTTGGAGAAAGGTAAGTTTTTAATTTCGGATTTTGTAAATCTATATCAATACCGACATACTTTTTCGCTGATTTTTCAACTGAAGATATTATAAATTCATTTGAAACTAAAAAAGGAAACCCCTTGAGCCAGAAAGCCAAAATAAGCCCCGATAATATTAAAAGAGCAATTATTATTTTTAAAAATATTTTTATAACGGATTTTATCTTCATACCAGCATGATATAATAAAATTATGAAAAAGTTATTAATATTTATTTTTATTATATTTTTTGCTTCTGCGGAAATTTCGTATGCCGATATTAAGATAATCAGCGAAGAAAATAAATTCGGACTTTCGGATGAAAATAATAATATCCTTGTAAAGCCCGTATATAACAAAATTATAAGACTTGGCGATAAAGGATTTCTTGTTCAAAAGAAAGTTAAGTTCGGAATTATTAATGAAAACGGGGAAGTCCTTGTACCGATTAAATATAGGCACGTAGAAAGAGTTCTGGGCAAATACGCAAAACTTGGGAATTATTCTGATTTCGGGCTGTATGATGAAACGGGATTTGCAATTATTCCGCCTGTTTATGATTCAATAGATTTACTTTTCGGCGGGATGTTTTTAACATATAAAAATTTTAAATACGGGGTAACGGATTCAAAAGGGAAAGTATTGCTTGATAATCTTTTTGAAGATATATATATGCCAAAACCCAACGTAATGAGGCTTTGCTATAAAGGGCAGTGGTATGAAATTGAGCAGGTTTCCGCAAAAACACTTACTCTGCCGGATGACGTAAAAACGGTTTCCGCAAATCCGGATTATAAAGTATCAAGTTTAATGGTAAATACGGGGGTAGTCTCAGGGTATTCATTACTTACATTTACGGATTACATAATTAAATTATTATCGTCTATTTCGCCTGCACACGAAGATACTATTGATGAATTAATGCTTTCGCAAGGGGCAGATACAGTAAATATTTTAATTAAATTCACATGGCTTCCGAAGTATCCGTTTGCATATGCAAGGAACTATTACAGACACTTAAGAAATCCTAACAACGGCCCTTTAAGTGATGTAAGACAAAATTTAATAAACAAGATTAAAAGAGAAGATGAATAACTTTATAATCCAAGCACATAAGCCCTGTCAAAAAAATCAAAATTAATATTATCTTTTTTACATCTGTCTCTTAAATAAACCAGTAATTCTTTTATGTAATCGGGAACATCTCCGTTATGCCTTATAAACCAGTGTTCCTCAATATCAGCCATCAGATATTTTACTCCCAGTTTATTCACGCATAAATCATAAAATTTATCTATTTCTTCTTTTGTATCATTAATTTTCGGAACAATAATATATTTAATTCCTAAAGCGCAAGGGTTATCTTCATGAACGGCTTTAGAATATTTTTTTATTGTTTTAACAACATTGTTAAACTTATCAACCATTTTGATTTTTTTAAATACCTCCCTGCTCCCCGAATCAAGAGAAATAATTACTCGAATACTGACTTTTTCATTATGTTTTAAAAATTTTTCAACCATTCTGCTGTATTTTATACCATTAGTATATAATGCAATATTACGATTACCATACTTTTCAAATAATTTTAAGATACCATCGAAACTATTTAACAATAAGGGTTCACCATGCGCAAAAGATATAATTGAATCAGGTGCTTTTTCCAAATTATAAATTTTCTTTTTCAGCATTTCTTCCAGTAATTTAATAACCCCGTAATCTTTAGTATCTATTTTTGTACTAAGCGCAACAAAAGCATTACAATACATACATCTTGCATTACAATGATTAGAATGTCCAATCCAAACAATATCAATATAATTATCAAAATCAGATGAATATTGATTTTCGGAATCTTCATCAAATTCTTCAATGTACCTGCAGCCTTTGCAAAAAGCAGGAATAATTCCATCTCTCATATCTTGGAGTAACTTTTTTTTCTTTGAAAAAACTTCTTCCCAATCAACTTTACTTTTTTTGGGTCCATAGTAATTTATTATAAAATTTTGTTCTTCCCTTGCCTCAGGAGAATGAAAATATAAACAACAATGTCTGAACTCATTTAAGCCTATATATAATCCATGTGCTAAATATTTACATCTATACATTTTCATTCTCCTTAAATAGTACTATTCTTCAATAGATTCTTGTTCTTGAGATATTTCATCGCCTTCAATATTAGCCATATCTTCTTCATCAACGGCATATTCTTCCTGTTCTCTAATTTCTTCAGCGATTTCATCAACTTCATCCTCCGAAGTTTCTTCAACATCGTCACTATGTTGTGTTTGAGGCGGATATTCCATTTTTGATGCTTGTGTTTCGCTTTTAATATCAATCTTCCAGCCTGTTAATTTATGAGCAAGTCTGACATTTTGTCCGTCACGACCTATTGCCAAACTCAATTGATCATCAGGAACGATAACAAAAGCTTCTTTTGAATATTCATCATCCGCTAAAATATCAACCGATACTATTCTTGCGGGTGATAGTGCGTTAACGATGTATTCAACAGGATTATCAGAATATCTTACGATATCTATTTTTTCATTTTTTAATTCACCTATAATTGTTTGGATACGGCTGCCTCTTGGGCCAATGCATGCGCCGACGGAATCTACATCAGGGTCATTGCTTGTTACGGCTATTTTTGTTCTGTAGCCTGCTTCTCTTGAAATTGATTTTATTTCTACAATTCCGTCTTCAATTTCGGGAACTTCAAGTTCAAAGAGTTCTCTTACAATTTCTGCATGGGCATGAGATACAATAACCTGCGGTAGTCTTGATGTTTCTTTTACATTAAGTACAAAAACTCTGATTCTGTTGCCGGGTTTATAATATTCACCCGGGATTTGTTCTTTTTGAGGCATTATGGCATCAGTTTTTCCGATATTAACTATAACGTTTCTGTTTTCAACTCTTTGAATAATCCCTGTTGTAAGAGTACCTTTCTTTTCCATAAATTCATCAAGAACAAGTTTTCTTTCTGCCTCTCTAATTCTTTGAGTAATAACCTGTTTTGCGCTTTGTGCCGCAATACGGCCGAAGTTTTCAGGGGTTACTTCTATTTTAACTTCATCTTCAAGTTCAACTTCTTCGTCTATTTCTTTTGCATCTTTTAAAGATATTTCCAAATCAGGGTCTTCTACTTTTTTAACTACTGATTTTGTTCTGAAAACACCTATTTCGCCTGTTTGTTCATCAAGTATTGCTTCAACATTCGGTACTTCTTTTTGTTTTATATGTTTTTTATATGCAGTAACCATCGCATCACATAATGAGGCTATAATTACATCTTTTGATATACCTTTTTCTCTTTCAAGTTCTTCGCAAGCTTCAAATAATGCTGTTCCGATTTTAATCATCTTTCTTCTCCTATATTTCACTCGAGTATAATTTTGCCGATAATATATTTTCTTTTTTTATTAAAATATTTTGTTTATCTTTGTATGTATAAACGGTTAATCCTTCATTTTCATCAAAATCAACTATTTTGGCAACAAACTGTTTTTCACCCGATTCATCAATACTCTCTTTAAGTTTTATATTTATGTCTTTTCCTTTAAAAATTAAATATTCCCTGTCTGATTTAATTTTTCTTTCCATTCCGGGAGAACTTACTTCAAGATAATATTTAAACGGAATAAGTTCCTCCAAAAAGTCCGATAAACTTCTTGAAACTCGTTCGCAATCATCAATCCCCACTTCTTTTTCCATAGAATAAATAAATATTCTAAGAAACCACCTGTGATTTTCTTTAACAAGTTCCACTTCAACGGGGACAAGGTTATAACGCATAAGAGTATTTTCTATAACGGGCATAATTTTTTCCATAATTTCCCGTTTGTTACAGTATTCAAAAGGAACGTCTTTTTCAGGTTTAGAGTATTTATCTTTTGCCATACAAACTTCCTTTCTACACATAACTAAATAAAAAAGAAACGGTTTTCCGTTTCTCTAATCAACATATTATTATAATAACATAATATAATTTTTTTTAAAGTAAAGATTTATTAAACTTCTTGTAAATATATTACATATCTTGCTCCGTTTTCGGGTTTTTGGGGATTACGCATAAATCTTTCCTCAACACTAAATTCTTCCCAGCCCTTATGAATAACTTTAAATTGAGTTCCCGCAGGGTACATTACCTCTCTATCTCCATATTTTCCTTCTACAAAATCATATGCTTTTGAAACTTGACTTTTTGGGTAAATTATTAATTTTACATTTTTATCCATAGAATAATCCGCAAATTCATTTTCACAATAGTTAAATTGTTTTGAACAAGATTGTTGTCTGTCAAAAGTATATATTTCGCCCTCTTCAGGAATAGATTTTATATAATCATCTAATGTCATATAACCATCATATGGTTCATTAATAAATTGCATCCATCTTACAACAGGTTGATATAGACCACCCTTAAAGAAGAATTTTGAACTGTCATATCTCGGCATTGTTTGCAGAAAAGCTGTAATCATTTTTGGATTTTCTCTTGATCCTCCGCCTCTAATATATCTCTTTTTCCATTTATATGCTATATCTTCTAAAGGTGTGTCTTCAGGCAAATCAAATTCTTTTGCATATTCTCTTCTTTCTTCATCTGTTATTTCTACTTTTTCAACAGGCACTTCATCCGTCAGCGAATATTCAAGATTATTTAATTTATCTTGTTTTATTTTTTCATCATTTTCCTTCTCTTGATTATATAAATTTCTTACTCGTTTAAAGTAGTCAAGGGAAGTTTCACTTTCTTCTTTTGAATTTGAATTCATAATATTTATAATTTTATCAGACATCTGATTTATAATTTTTTCTTTTGCTAAAATGCCAGGATAAGAAATATATTCAGTAATGCAAGAAGATTTATCATTGTAAAAAGACTTTAAAGTTTCCGAAAAAATACCGAATAATTTTTTGTAATCTGAAATTTCCATATTGTAATTACCGTTTTCAAGCATGTTTTCAATTTTATTTAATATGTCATCAGTATTTATTAATTCCAAATACCCGGTTAAAGCAAGTGAACTAACTTTAATAGAAATCCTTTTTTCATTTGCAAATACATCATTTTCTTCATAGCTTGTCGGAATAATATAACTTTTAAACTCTGAAAATAACTTTTCTTTATCATCATATGGTTTTATAACAGGTTCTTCAACAATTTCAGGCTCTGCAACAATTTCGGGTTCTTTAGCAGTTTCAGGGACATTAACTTTTTCAATAAGAATTTCTTCTTCCTTATCTGCTATCTCCCTTATTTTATTCAAGCTATAAAGAGGATTATTGGCATCATAGTATTTATTAAATAATTCATTTACTTTATCTATTCCGTATTCTTCCAAGATATATTCCGCAGTATTAAACTTTTGCGCAATATTTGTATCATAATAGCTATTTACATAGTCTGCTGTTTTTTGAAAATAGTCTTCTAAATCATATTCATTATTTTTTATTTTGACATTAAATGCCATAAATTGAGAATCCTTTAGTTTCTCAATAAAAACATCAAGTTTATCACAATCCACGTTTCTTACAATGGCTGCAACAGAATCAGGTGAAATTTTTGATTTATACTTTTCTTTTAATGAAGAAATTAATGCTTCCCGCTTAATAATATCAACAACATTTATTTTAGTATTCGGGTTTGTATTTTTCTTACTTGAGGATACAAATTTATCATTAGGATATTGAGCTAATTTAGTTATTGTGTGTATTTTATTCCCCAAATTAAAATTAACGGTTGAATTATTTATTTTCATTTTATGTCCCCAATAAATTTGTAATATATATATAAAAAAATTTTTAATGAAAAATTGCCTTGAAAATTAATTAATGTATAATAATAAAAAGGATATAGCCAAATGAAATCAGTAAAAGAATCAGTAACGGAAACAAAAATATTTGAGAAGTTAAAGAACTACCCAAAATGTAAAGAGCTTGTAAAATATCTTTTTAATGATGTTGAACTGCAGGAAATGCAGGACTATGCAAATAATGTATCCATAAAAAGGCTTGGATTTAATGACCATGGGCCTGTTCATATGAGGCAGGTAGCCATTAATTCAATAAAAATGCTTAAAATATTAAATGAAGCGAAAATTCCGACATCATTAGAGCAGGAAGAAATCGGGACATTCGAGGACAGTCTTTGCGCTGTTGTAATTGCAAGTTTAATGCACGACTTAGGAATGATGGTTGGCAGGCAGGGACATGAAGAAATGTCTGTTATGCTTGCTCTGCCTTTAATTGATAAAACCTTAAACTCCATTTTTCCTGATGATATCCATAAAAGAGTTGTAATAAAATCACTTGCGATAGAAGCTATTATAGGGCATATGTCATCAAGAAAAATCCACTCAATAGAGGCGGGAATACTTTTAATAGCTGACGGATGTGATATGACTAAAGGCAGGGCAAGAATACCCATGGCTTTAAATACAACCCCTAAAGTCGGAGATATTCATAAATACTCTGCAAGTGCTATTACTAAAGTAAATATTCAGCACGGTGAAACAAAACCCATAAAAATAGATGTTGAAATGTCCGCTGAAGTTGGATTTTTCCAAATAGAAGAAGTTTTGCTTACAAAAGTAAATTCAAGCCCCGCTAAACAATTTATTGAATTATATGCAGGGGTAACGGGCGAAGAAAAAAAGAGATATTTATAACTTAATTATTTGTTTAATTTATTTACCGTTAATTTGCCAAAAAATGGTTTAGCTGTTGATTCTACTTTATTTTCGGTTGATTTTTTATCAATAGTAAATAATAGTGAATTCAGTTTAAGACTATCCTTTTCATCATCTTCATTTTCTTCAGAGTTGGTTTCTTCTATTTTAATTTCAGGCATTCCAAAATCTTTAACAGAATTTACTTTAGTATTATAATCATTAAATTTAATATCTGCATCATATTCAACTTTTTCAAAATCATCTGTATCAATGGAACTGAATAATTTATTACTTACGGGAGAAATATCATTATTTTCGTTAAATGAAAATACGGTATTATTTTCAAGTCCTGCATTATTATTCATAATTGACATTGCCATATCCGAATTTTTATTTTCATTATTTTGAATGAATATATTGCCGGCTGCGGCACCTTGTCCTTTTAAATTTGCCAATGCATTAGTATAAAGGTTATATTCTTTTTCATTAATTTTTAAATTTTCATTTATACCATCTCTTTTTGTTTGCGTATTAGTTATTAATTTATTCATTGATGAAATAGCTATTTGAGTATTGTTTATTTCATTCATTTGTAAAATAATTTTTTCTTGTATACTTAACCTTCTGTTTTCTATGGTTGCTTTTTGATCATTTAATGAATTTAGTGTATTTAACAGTACTGATAAGTTTTTAAATGCTTTAAATAATTCATCCGGGTTAGATACTTCTGTGCTATTAATAGCCTTGACTTGTGAATTTTGTTTATCAATATCAAGTTCTGTAGCTTTTATTTCCTGAATAACTTTATTAAGTTTGTCTTTTTCTGTCTTTTCCTCCTGTTGTAAATCAGATAAAACTGCTTTTTGATTTTCATAATCAGTGTCTAATTCACCTTGGTCGTTTATTAATCCGGAAAGTTTGTCATTTAAAATATTCAACTGATTTTTATATATTTCACCATTATTTTTAAGTTCATTAATTTTATTTGAAACTGAATCAATACTATTTAAATCTGTATTTCCATCTGAAGAGTCATTGGTTATTAATTGCATGGATAAATTTTCAATTTCTTGAATTATTTCAGAATATCTTAAACCATCCTCTTCCGTAAGTCCGTCAATAGTAACAGTATCTATTTCCTGTTCATCCTTAATTTCTATATTATTTATAACATTTTCATTATCAGTATTTAATTTAGAGGAATAGTTATTATCGATTTTGCGTATTCCATCAATTTGCATTAAAATACTCCTAGATTAATATACAAGTTTTATTAACGGAATTTTTTTTAAATACTTTAGGAATTTTAAACAACTATTAATAATATTTTACATTTTTATTTCATTAATTGAATTAAAATCTATAATTGAATTCATAATTTTACAGAGTTCAAAAAATCTGTTTTTGTCGTGAATATAATTGTAGCCTAATACAACCTCTAACGAAGTTGCAGTGGAATGCAGGGCTCTATCTATTCTGCGGGAGGGAGATGTGGGGATATTCCTTGCTCTGCGGGCTAAATCTTTTTCTTTTTCCGTAAAATACGGAGTAAGTTTTTCTAAAAGTTCGGTTTGAAATTTAGCATTTACAAAGTGTATTGTATACTCATGAAGTCTTTTTAAATTTGAAGTCATCATTATTGTATGCTCACGAATAAAGACTTCATAAACACTATCACCTATATGGGCATAATTTTTTATGTTAAGTTCCTGCATTTTAATATCTCTTTATCCTATTTAATCACCGAAAACAAGAAACGGCAAATCATTTTCTTTTGCGTAATTTTTAATAAAATATAGTTAGCATCACAGGCGCTTTCTGCCGGCATCTTATTTATATTACCGAAAAATGCAGAAAGTAAAATAAGTTTTTTATCCTGTTTATTTAATTTTTCATATTCGGGACTTTTTGTAATATTACTTATTTGTATTAAAATATGCTCTAATACTTGATTTTTGCCGTCGATATTAACCCTTAATTCAGGGAAAGCATTTAAAATGTTATTTAATAACTCTCCTATTTCGGGGTTATTACATAATATTTGATTATTTTGAGTATATTTAACAATAACGGGGCTTAATTTTTCTATAGTTGATTTTGTTTTAGGATTTTTAATATACGAATATTCTTCTGACGAGTTTACGGGATAGCCGATAATCTCATAAGAATTGCCTGTCTTTTTTAATTCAAACCCAAAATAATCATAAATTTTTTGGATTTCCGTTTCGGGAAGTCCCGTTATGTGTCTATTTACAGACCTTATAAAATCAGATTTAGAATATTCCTGTTTTATTGATAATGATTTAATTTCTTCAATGTCACTATTATTTTTATTTAAAGACTTTAAAATGTTGGTTACCCCCTCTTTATAAAATCTGAAAGCTCCTGCTCTTTTATCTTTTTCTATATGTTTTACAAGCAATTTATAAACTTCTTCTTTTTCGGGATTATTATTGAAAACAATTTTCATAATATTTGAAAAAGAATACTGTTTATTTCCATTTGAATCACAGCCTCCGCCTTTAGACATTTTTTGAAAGATATCTTTTCTTTATTTTAAGGAGGCTTTAAAAGAAACCGATTGGACGAGTTTAGCGGTATTTTTATATACCGCACCGCTATTATTTAAATTAAAAATCGGATTTATATTCATTTCATTTGATTAAAAACTCCTGATTTCGGATTTTACTTAATTAATTTATTTTTTTACACTTTGTAATAATAAAAAATAATAGTATTATAAATAATATGAAAATACTTTTTGTAACGGATTTATACCCGATAGGTGATGAAAAAATAGCAAAGGCTTTGTTTTATTTTGTCCGAGAATGGCAAAAACAGGGACATTTTGTTGAGGTTATAAGGTCAAATTTTATATTTAATACTCTGATAAGGGGCAGAAAAATTATTAAAGAAAAAGAGTATTTTGAAAATAATATAAAAATATACAATTTAAATTTTCATACTCCGTTTTGTTTTAATGTAAACAATAAACTGCCAAAGGATTTCTCGCTTAAAAATTACGATGTAATAATATCACATATGCCATCAGGTGCATTAATGGCACAAAAGCTTTTAAAAAGAAAAGATGCCGAAAATTTAAAATATGTATGCGCTGTTCATAATTCTGATATTACGGTGCTGAAAGATTTAAAATATTCCTTATTTTTCGGGCAAAGATTAAAAAATGCTTATAAAAGAGCGGATAAAATTTCCGCAAGAAGCCCTATATTAAAAGAAAAAATCGAAAAAATTCTGCCCTTTTCAAAGGGTAAAACATTTACGGCATACTCGGGGCTTGATGATAATTTAATCAATAACAAGGGCGGATACAAACCTTTTAATCCTGCTGATATAACAATATCAACAGCCTGCTCGTTAATAAAAAGGAAAAATATTGATATTCTTATAAAAGCAATGGCGGAATTAAAAGAATACAATATAAAATTAAAAATAATCGGTGAAGGGAAAGAAGAAAAACATTTAAAAAATCTGGCAGATAAACTGCAAATAAAAGATAGGATTACATTTTTAGGAAGATTAAGCAGAATAAAAGTACTTGAAGAACTTAAAAAATCAGATATTTTTGCGCTTATAAGCGATAATGAGACCTTCGGGCTTGTTTATTTAGAAGCTTTATCAGCGGGAAATATTGTTATTGCAAAAAAAGGCGACGGAATAGACGGCATTTTAAAAGATAAAGAAAACTCATTCTTAATTAATCCCGATAAAAAAGAGCTGAAAGAATGTATAAAAAATATAATTTTAATGTCTAATGAAAAAATAGCCCTTATAAAATCCAATGCGCAAAAAGCATTAGAAGGACTAAAACTAAGTGACAGCGCCGAACATTATATAAAAAATATAATTTAGTCATGTTTGTTTTATAATTAATAAGACCATACAAAATTGACGGAAGAAATGAAACAAACACTTATAAATGTAATAAAAAATATGTTGAGCAAAAAATCAACCGATCTTTTTATTGCAGAGAGTAAAAATACGGAATTAAAAAAGACATTAAATATATTTGATTTGTTAATCCTCGGAGTTAGTGCCGTAGTCGGAACAGGTATATTTACAATAATAGGAAGTGCAATAGCAGGGAGCGCCGACGGCTTAGGCGCCGGAACGGCAATAGTATTTTCAATGCTGATAGCGGCACTTGCAAGTTTATTTTCAGCACTTGCTTATTCAGAAATTGCCGCAATGATACCCGTTGCAGGTAGTGCATATACATTTACCTACGCAACAATGGGCGAATTTATGGCTTGGATGGTCGGCTGGATTTTAATGCTTGAATATGCAATAGGTAATATCACAGTTGCGACGGCCTGGACGGGATATCTTGTACAGCTGTTAAAAGGATTTAAACATATTTTGCCCGATTTTGTGGTTAATTATCCTTTGTGGTTAAGGAATGATTTCCGCTCTATGTATGCAATATGCGATAAATACGGGTGGGATGTCCATGATAAAATGCCGTTTATTAATCTTCCGTTTGGCATTGAAATGCCTGTAGCAATTAATATTCCCGCAATTTTTATAGTTTTTGTGCTTACAATTCTTCTCATTAAAGGAGTTAAAGAATCAACAAGAGTTGCAGGCATTATGGTTTTTGTAAATTTATCAATAATAATATCATTTGTTATAGTAGGTGCTAAATATGTAGCGCCTGAAAACTGGGTACCGTTTGCACCTAACGGATTTGAAGGAATTTTAGCGGGTACATTCATTATTTTCTTTGCGTATATAGGTTTTGATGCAATATCAACAGCGGCCGAGGAAACAAAAAATCCGCAGAGAGATTTACCTATTGCTATTATAGGAACTTTAGTATTATGCACTGTTTTATATGTATCCGTTGCACTGGTATTAACGGGGGTAATACCTCTCGGTAATATTGATACGCAGGCACCGTTAGCGCATGCAATGCGTGCAATAGGCAAAAATTGGTATGCAGGTGCAATATCCGTCGGTGCATTATGCGCTTTAACCTCTGTTTTACTTGTTTACCAGCTTGGGACTACAAGAATTTTTTACGCAATCGCAAGAGATAATTTTCTTCCGAAAAACATAATGAAAATCCACCCAAAATTTAAAACCCCGCATATTATAACTTGGTTATCGGGGATAATAGTTATTTTAGGCTCGCTATTTATGGATTTGAATATTTCGGCAGAACTTTGTAATTACGGAACATTTGCATCTTTTGTAATAATTTGTATAGAAGTATTAATTTTAAGAAAAACGGAACCAACCAGGTATAGACCCTTTAAAGTCCCGTTTTGTCCTTTATTTCCGATACTCGGCATTGTAATGTGCAGCTGTTTTATGATATATAAAAGCCTTTCAGGCGGGGACTCGTCACTTTATTTTCTGCTATGGGTTATAATGGGACTTACAATATACATATTATACGGCTATAAAAATAAAAGAAATAAGGAGGATTTATGAAGAAAAATTTAATTCTTGCTATCACATTAGCTGTATTTGCACTTCCAAGTTTAGCTTACACAACAACAACCTCAAATACATCTGGCAACGGCGGGCCTATTAATAATCCTAACGCAGGTGTTTCAGGCTTAGAACCCGGGGATGAAGATACATACTATACTCACTATAAAACAATTACAGGTTACAAATCCAACGGAAAATGGGGTTTCTACAGCGAAAACGGAAGAATAAACCTCCCACCTATATTTACTGAAATTGAAGGTTTAAACTACGAATACATTAAAGTCGCAATCAACGGTCAATGGGGAATTATTGATACTAACGGAAATCAGATAATCCAGCCTAAATACGATGATATTTCAACAATGGAACACGACCTGTTTAAAGTTAAATTAAACGGAAAATACGGTGTTATTAATAAAAACGGGCATGTAGTCGTAAAAGTATTATATGATGATGTCGACGAATTAACTTCAAATTACTTTTCTATTGAAGAAAATGACAGAAAAGGTTTAATAACCGCTGAAGGTAAAGTAATAATTAAACCTCAATATGATGATATTGAAAAACTCGGTAACGATTTATTTAAGGTTGAAAGCTACGACAGATGGGGTGTTGTAGATTTAAACGGAAAAGTTTTAATTGCTCCTAAATACGATAAAATTGAAACAGCAAGAGGCAACTATTTAAAAGTTAAACATAACGGCAAATGGGGCGCTGTTACAACAACGGGAGAAGAAGCTGTTCCTATTGTATACGGCCCTCTGCAGGTTAATAAATATATTAAAAAATTATATTAATTTTTAATACTTATAAAAATATAACTTACCATATTGGTAAGTTATATTTTTTTATGTTTGAACTAAAATATAATAAACAAGGGTATTAAAATGAAACATTCAAAATATTCTGCAGTAATTGTAGGCAGCGGTATAGCAGGATTATATGCGGCAATAAAGCTTCAAAAAGAAGCCGCTTTGCCTGATGGCATTCTTATAATTACAAAATCACAATTAATAGAATCCAATTCAAAATATGCTCAGGGCGGAATGGTATGTGTAATGCCCGAAAATAAACTTGATTCCTGCACACTTCATATTGAAGACACAATAAAAGCAGGAGCGGGATTAACAGATATTTCCACAGCGGAATTTATATCAAAAAGAAGCGCCGAAGTTGTAGCAGAGCTTCAAAAACTTGGTGTTGATTTTGACAGGGACGAAAATAATAAGCTTAAATTTACAAAAGAAGCGGCTCACAGTGTAAACAGAATACTGCATGCCGGCGGTGACGCAACGGGATTTTGTATAGAAAATGCCCTTGTTAAATACCTGATGAGTAAAAAAGAGGTAAAAGTATATGAGCAAACTCTTGCGGTTGAACTTTTAACCGATTCAAAAAATATAAACAGGGGGTTAATCGCCTATAACTACAGCGAAAATGAATATGAAATAATAGAATCACCTGCGGTAATACTAGCTACAGGCGGTATAGGACAGTTATACAGATATACGACAAACCCCGATATTACAACAGGTGACGGAATAGCACTTGCATACAGAGCCGGTGCAATCGTAAAAGATATGGAATTTGTACAATTTCATCCGACAGCATTTGCGCTTGGCGATAAAGATAAAGGCACAATGTTTTTAATCTCGGAAGCTGTTCGGGGGGAAGGCGCAAAACTCGTAGATAAAAACGGCAATACCTTTATGGAAAAATATGATGAAAGGCTTGAACTTGCACCAAGAGACGTTGTTACCCGTGCAATATATAACGAAATGAAATTAACGGGAGCAAAAAATGTATTCCTTGATGCAACTCATATAAATGAACTCAAATTTGAAAAAAGATTTCCTACTATTTATGGTGCCTGCAGAGAATATAATATAAATCCTTCGGAAAACTATATACCCGTATCGCCCTCGGCACACTATTTTATGGGCGGAATTAAAACAAAAGTAAACGGAGCCACTTCAATTAAAGGACTTTATGCAATAGGAGAAGCTTCTTGCACGGGACTTCATGGGGCAAACAGACTTGCCTCAAATTCAATTCTTGAATGTGCCGTAACGGCATTTGAACTTGTAAATCTGCTTAAAACACTCAAGCTTGAAAATAACTTTAACCAAGATGAACAAATATCTAAAATCATAGGATTTTATGAAAATAATACAATAACCTATGATAAACAGGATATTACCCCTATTTTTGACAAAATAAAAAAAATCATGTGGGAAAACGCGGGAATTATCAGGAACAACGATAAACTTTTAAAAGCAAAAGAAGAAATTTTAAAAATAAAAGAGCAATTCCCATACTCATATAAATGTATAGACAGAAACAGTTATGAAATCCGCAATATGCTTACCATTGCAGAATTAATAACTGATTTTGCACTAAACAGAAAAGAATCACGAGGCGCACACTACCGTGACGACTATCCTCAAAAAGATTTAACGGCATACTCATATGAATTATCAAAAAATACGGAAATGAAAGGAATAATATGTCCTCACAATTTATGCACAACTTCATTATAGATGAACACATTAAAAATGCGCTGAAAGAAGATATAGGTTTTGGAGATATTACAACAGACTGTATCGTAGATAATGATGAAACTATGACAGCCAAATTAAATACCCGCCAAGACGGTATTTTATGCGGAATAGATATAGTTGAAAGAGTATTTAAAATTCTTTGTGATGATATAAGAATTGAGAAATACTATAAAGACGGGGATGAAATTAAAAAAGGCGATACCCTTGCGGTAATAAACGGAAACGCAAGAGCAATATTAACGGGAGAAAGAACGGCATTAAATTATATTCAAAGATTAAGCGGAATTGCAACAGAAACAAATAAATATCAAAAGGCAATCGGTAATTGTAAAGCAAGAATAACCGATACCAGAAAAACAACCCCTAATTTCAGAATGTTTGAAAAATATGCCGTTGCAACAGGCGGAGCAAGGCTCCATAGGTTTAACCTCTCTGACTGCGTTATGATTAAAGATAATCACATTCAATTTGCAGGTTCTATAACAAAAGCGGTTGAAAAAATTCGTTTGAATTTATCTCACACACATAAAATAGAAGTTGAATGCGACACTTATGAACAGGTAAAAGAAGCTTTAACCGCAGGCGCTGACATTATTATGCTTGATAATATGGATATAGAAACAATGAAAAAATCCGCAGAACTTATAAATAATAAAGCAATAATTGAAGCCAGCGGAAATGTAACTTTAGATAACATTTCACAAATTGCCCAAACAGGGGTTGATGTTATCTCATCAAGTGCTATCGTAGCAAAAGCAAAGACTCTTGATATTGCACTTGATATGTAAAACATTTGCACTAATTACTTTTTTATAGGAAAATAAAAGTATAAAGGGGTTATTAATTGAATATTACCGTGTTTATAAAGCAAGTCCCCGATACAGATGATGTAAAATGGACTGAAAATAATAATATAGACCGAACAAATATGGAAAGCATATTAAATCCTTTAGATAAGCAGGCAATAGAAGCAGCACTTAATTTAAAGGAAAATAATAATGCCAAAGTAACCGCTGTATCAATGGGCCCGAGTAAAGCGGAAGCTGTTTTAAAAGAAGCTTTAGCTATGGGGGTTGATGAGGCTTATCTGCTTTGTGATTCTAAATTTGCGGGTTCTGATACCAATGCAACCTCAAGAGTTCTGGCATCTGCAATAACCCAAAAATTTCCCGATACCGATTTAATATTATTCGGACAGACTGCCATAGACGGAGAAACAGCACAAACAAGCGTTTCTACCGCAGCAAGGTTAAATTACCCTTATATATCCAACGTAAACGGTTTAATAGAAGTAAATGAAGATAATTGTATTACGGCATATTCTGAAACCGAAACCGAAAAAATAACAACAAAAACAGAACTTCCTGCCGTTATCGCTATCAATAATTATTGCGTAAAACCAAGAATACCAAGAATATCAGGGTATATAAAAGCAAAAGATTATATTGTAAAATCATATAATTTATACGATTTAAACATAAGCGAAAATACAACGGGAGTTAAAGGCTCACCTACTTATGTTTCAAAGGTATTTAAAAATTCTGAAGGCAGAAACTGTAATTTTATTGAAACATCAAACAAAGATTACACTAAAACAATAAAAGACAGAATAGAAAAAATCAGGAAGCAGTAATGGAACCAAACGGGATATTAATATACGGTGAATTAAACGAGGACTGCGGTGTATCAGCCGTAGTTACCGAACTGCTTACCAAAGCAAGAGAATTAAAAGAAAAAATTTGGAATCAAAGAATAATGGTCTGTATAATAGGCCCGAGAATTAATTATGAAAACATTATTACAACTCTTGGGGACTACGGTGCTGATGAGGTTATAATTATTAATGATGACAGATTAAAACAGTATGATAAAAAATACTTCGGCGAAATTTTTACGCAAGTAGCTCAAAAATACCCGCCCCGAATAATACTTGCAGGAGCAACAAATCAAGGCAGAGAAATTATGCCGTATACCGCAATTAAGCTTAATACAGGTCTGACTGCAGATTGTACAAATCTAAACATAGCGGATAACGGTTTATTATTATCCACAA
This sequence comes from Candidatus Gastranaerophilales bacterium, assembly GCA_947625305.1. Taxonomy (GTDB): domain Bacteria; phylum Cyanobacteriota; class Vampirovibrionia; order Gastranaerophilales; family Gastranaerophilaceae; genus Avigastranaerophilus. The sequence continues at coordinate 27,766 of CANQNW010000004.1, forward strand.
GACCAACCTTTGGCGGAAAACTTACTGCGGATATATTATGCAAAACCTTCCCGCAAATGGCAACAGTCCACCAAAATACATTTAAAGCCGAAAAAACAGAAAATCATGTAAATGCAATTTTTGATTGGATAGATATTGATAAAATTGAAAATAAATCAAAAATAATAAATATTATAAAAAAGAACATCTCATCAAAAGATATAAATACCGCTGATATAATAGTATCTGGCGGTTTAAGTGCCTGTAAAGATAACGGGTTTACCCTTATCTATGAGCTTGCACAAAGATTAAATGCTGCTGTTGCAGGCTCAAGAGCGGCTTATGAAAAAGGTTATATAATTAAATCCCAGCAAATAGGGCAGACGGGAAAAACAGTTGCACCTAAATTATATATAGCTATAGGCATTTCAGGTGCGGCTCAGCATATTGCGGGAATTAAAAATAGCGGTACAATAATAGCTATAAACAAAGATAAAAATGCACCCATATTTAAACATGCAGATATAGGACTTGTTGGTGATTTATTTCAAATTATACCGGAATTAATTGAAGAGTTAGATAAAGAGGAAAAAGATGAATAGTGAAGCAGCAAATAATGAAAATGGATTAAAAAGATTTTCAACATTACAGTTACTTAATTTTTGTTTGGGATTTTTCGGGCTTCAATTTGCCTGGCAGATGAGAATAATTCTATCAGGGCCAGTAACGGAAAACTTGGGGGCATCTCCCTTGTTATTCGGGCTTATCTGGCTGGCAGGCCCGGTTACCGGAATGCTTGTTCAACCTATTATAGGTGAATTGAGTGATAAAACACATACAATATTCGGAAAAAGACGTCCCTATTTGTTTGCGGGCGCTATATTTGCCAGCCTCGCATTATGGGCATTTCCAAATTCCGCACTATTATCTCAAAAAATAGCTAATTTATTACATATACCAGAACACGTATTCGGCGGATTAATTATAGCGGCAATTATGATATGGGTTATAGATGCCTGCGTTAATGCGGCACAAGGTCCATATAGGGCTTTAGTTCCTGACTTGGTTCCGCCTGAACAGCACTCGCTTGCTAACGCATATTTAAGCTTTGCTATCGGGCTGGGGTCTGTTGTTGCTGCAGGTACGGCCCCGTTTTTAAAATATGTCTTTCATTACCAAATGAGTATTAATGCTCAATTTGTTATGGCTGCTCTTGCTTTTTCTTTAGCTATGACTTGGACTTGCTTAACAATTCAAGAACATAAATCTAAAAAAATAAACACACAAACTGAACAAAAAGCTGAAAAAGAAAATCAACCGTCTTTTATAAAAAAAGTTGTTGAATTCTTTAAATCTTCACCCGAGGTCAGCAAAATCTGCATTATGCAATTATTCACCTGGATTGGGATAATGAGTTTAAATATATTCTTTACTCAATACGCAATTCACACAATCTATGGAGTTCCTGACTTAACAACGGCAACGGAAGAAGTTAAAAATTCATATATAAATACAATCAATCAGGCAACTAATTTTTCATCCATTTGTTTTGCAATCCAAAACTTAATTTGTTTCCTTGTTTCTATTCCTATAGGCTTGTTATCAACTAAATTAGGAAACAGAAAAGTACATTTTATATCATTAATAACCCTAACATTTGCATTTGTCGGTATGGGATTATCTACAAATCCTTCATTTGTCTTATTATGTATGTCAATAGCAGGTATCGGCTGGGCGAGTATTTTAGCATTGCCGTTTGCAATGTTATCGGAATTTATTCAAAAAGGTTCAGAAGGCTCTGTTATGGGAATTTTCAATATCTTTATAGCAGGCCCGCAAATTTTAGTATGCACACTATTAGCTTGGTTCATTTACCAATGTTCTTACGGTGTGGCTAACGGCATTAATTATCACTGGGAATATGCTTTCTTTATCGGAGCAGTAACAATTATAATTGCAGCTGTTATTACAAATCTGATTAAAGAAAATTAGGAATATTGAAAGATGAAAGCTGATTGCTCATTCCTGTTTGATAAATTAAGGAAGTATTACGCATATTTATCATATTATAATCCTACAGGGTATATGTTTGCACCTGTCAGATATTTTATGGAATTAACTTACAAATGCAATTTAAATTGCAGTTTTTGTTTTATAAATAAAAATCGAAAAAGAGATGAAATGACAACGGAAGAATGGTTTAAACTAATTGAGCAAGTCCCGTTTTATTCTTTTATATCACTTGTCGCAGGCGAGGTTATGTTAAGAGAGGATTTTTTTGAGATATTAAACAAAGCCTCAAAACAAACAATGGGCAAAGTTAGTATAATTACAAACGGAACTCTTTTAAATGAAGATACCGTCAATAAATTATATAACAGTAATATTTTATTATTATCTGTTTCTCTTGACGGATATAAATCTCATCACGATGAGATAAGACACAAACAAGGCTTATGGGATAATGTTATTAATAATCTTGAACTATTAAACAAGTTAAAAGAAAAAAATAAAAATAAACGGCCCCTTACTGATATAAAAACAGTAGTTTTGGAAAATAATTTGGAGGATATTCCGAAAATATATAAAGAAGCAAATAGATTACATTGCGAGTTTTTATCACTATCATTAAAACGTAACAATTTTCTAAGGCAAAACTCAGAACAGACTGAAGTTTTCGGAGAAGAATTTTATAAGCAGGAATATCCATTAGAGATGTACTTTGATAAAGAACAGTTTATTGAAATGTATAAAGAGCTCGAAAGCATTTCAAAAACAGCATATACGAAATTAAGATGGGCGCCTAAATTCAAACCGACAGGGCAATCAGATAAAATTATAAAGTTCTTTCAGCTTGGGAATACTCCCGTAACTGATATTTATCACCCGTGTAATCATCCGTTTTCTACGGTATTTATTGCTCCGGATGGTGATATTTATCCTTGCATTTCATATAAAATAGGGAATGTCAGAGGTAAAAATATTCAACAAGTTTTAAACAGTGAAAAGCCAAAAGAATTTAGGAAATTAATGAAAAAATATAAAATTTTAAATGCTTGTCAGTTATGCTGTGATGCATATCCAAAAATTTAAGATATTACATTTTTCAAAAGCCTTAAACCGTATTTAACATAATTAATAAATAAAGGGAAGGTTAAATCTTTATTAAATATTTTTTTCAAAATATAAGACGGTCTTAAGTGATATCTTAAAATTATATCTTTTCTGAATTTTTCAAGTTCTTCCCTTGAAACAAAATTTGTTCCCATTGTTACATTCTTAAATGAGTCTTTACCCAAAATCAAATCATTATGATTGGAGGAGGAAAGAACCATATTATAAAGTTCGCTTCCCTTAAAAGGTGCTGCAATTGATAATTCTATGAAATCAGTATTTAATTTAAAAATTAAGTCCTTTGTTTTCTTTAAATGTTCTTTAGTTTCCCATGGAAAACCGATTAAATAAAATCCGAAAATTTTAAACCCGTATTTTTTTATAAGTTTTACAGCATTAATATTTTGTTCTACGGTAGTACCTTTTTTCATTTGCTTAAGAGAATCATCACTGCCCGATTCCAAGCCTAATGCTATTACACTGCAGCCTGCCTGTTTCATTTTTATAAGCATTTCATCATCAACAGTATTAACTCTTGAATTTGCGACCCAGTTGATTTTACCCTTTAGGTCTGAAGAAATTATTAAATCACATAAAGAAATAACCCACTCTTTATTAATAGTAAAGGTATCGGATTTAAAGAAAAAATCACGGATATTATATTGATTAACGCACTCTTTGATTTCGTCCATTACGGATTGCGGTGAGCGAAAACGAACTTTCCTCCCTGATATAACAGGGGATACACAATATATACAAGAAGAAGGACAACCTCTTGATGTTGATATTGTTGCCATTGGTCTGTTTGTAGCAGGATTTATATAAAGTTCATTTTCCATTAAACTTCTGTCGGGGAAAGGAATTGAATTCAAATTTTCATTAAATGAATTAACTTTATTTGTTATCCATTGCCCGTTATTTTTATATGAAATTCCTTCAATTTTGGAAAGAGCCGTTTTATCATTATAATGCGCTTCAAGTAAAGGTTTTATAATAAATTCACACTCTGAGCCAATCAAATAATCAATATCAGACAAGTCTAATTCTTCAAATAAGTCCTGCTGGGGGTTAAAGAATAATGCACCTTTAAGGATTACCAGCGTATCTTTTTTAATACTTTTAATTTTCTTTGCCGTATTTATATCTTCAAAAATACTTCCGTTTGTAATACTTATAAATACTATATCGGGATTTTCTCTTTTTAAATCATTTTCAAAATCAATAAATGAATATTTATGAGCCGAATAATCTTTAAGAAATACCAAAAAATCTGCCTGTTTCATTATTGAAGCGACATATCCTAAATCATTACAAGCTCGAAGTGAATTTGCAACAGATGCTTTTACATTTATCTGACACCTGTCTTCAGCTCTTTGGTATACTTCCCCCGGAGGGTATATCAGCATTATTTTTTTCATGTTTTTTTATTATTATTTAATGTGTTACAATTAGTATATTACATTATATAGATAAATAAAATATGAATTTAAAATTTATAAGATACACTCTGGGATTTATACTTTTTATAATCATACTGGCATCATTTTACTTTTCAAAGTTTGCAGTATTTACAGTATCCGCATTTTTAATAATTATTGCGATGAAAGAATACAGGGATATGATGAAAACAAAAGAAATATATCCTCATAAATTTGTACCTGAAATAACAGGAATAATTTGTGCATATATATTTACTTTTTATAATAATATTAACTTTCATTATTTTATAACTCCGATATTACTTATGGGAATTATATTATCTTTTATTCTTACGGTAATAAAAAACCGAAAACCATATTTAATGACTTCTTTTAGTACGATGGCAGCATTTTTATTAATATTTTGCGGATTATATGTTATAAAACTCACCTATTATTTTGAAGAAAATTACAGCCGGTATTTAATATTAATCTACTTTTTTGCCGTATTATCAGGAGATTATTCGGCATCAATCTTTGGGCCAAAATTTAAAAAGAAATATATTGCACCTGAAATAAGTCCAAATAAAACACTTGCGGGTTGTATATCAAATCTTATATTCAGTTGTTTATTCTGCCTGTTATTAACACAATTTTTAGGGTTTTCAATTCCTATATGTATAGGATTTGGAATAACCATTTCAATATTTGCACAATTAGGTGATTTGACCGTTTCGACATTTAAAAGAGATTTGGGAATTAAACACAGCGGAAATTTATTTTTAGACTACGGCGGGATATTAGACAGAATGGATGCATTTATATTTTCTGCACCTGCCGCTTATTATTATTTATTTATAATTTCTCTAATCGGTAATAAATTTATTTAAGCAATCTATACACTGCTTTTATCCGTACGCACTTATATTGGTTGAATTAGATTTTTTTCAAAAAAATAAGATTTTCACTTTTAAGTTATTTACAATACTGACCCTCTGTATGATGACCTACCAATTTCCCTCTGCTATCATAATCTGCACAACTTCTATACTGGTTATGAGAAATAGGATCACAAGCGCCCCAAGTATAACAGTCACTATAACCGCCACCCACGTGACCATATCCGGTAACTGCCGTTAAATCGCCTTCTTCTACAATGTCTTTATACATTTCAAGGATTTGTTCTTCAGGTAAATTTTCTACATCATCAAAATCCATATTAACCCTTTCTAAATCAATTATTTTTGTTCAACACTCTGCCTTAATTTAAAAATATAAAGTCCAGAAAGCGGAATACTTTTATTTTTTAAAATTTCTTGATTTTTAAATTCAAGATAAATTAACACTGTCTGATTATATTTGATTGTAACACGCAATATATAACTAGTCAAATATAATCAATTTTATATTTTACTAATCATATTTAACCTTAAATATTAATCAAAATTAAATTATCTTTTAATAATGGTGGAATTATGATTACTAAAGAACTTATAGGGAAAAAAATTCAACAGGCTCGTATCCGTAATCAATTAACACAAGAAGAACTTGCAGAAAAAATTGAATTATCAGAAAATTACTTGAGTAAGGTCGAACGAGGGCTAAACATGCTAAATTCCGTTAAATTTTTAAGAATTATTGACGTTCTTAAAATAAATCTTGAAGAATTCGGAATTAATAATCAAAATATTTTAGAAACTAAACGCACTGCATTAAGTGAAATCATCTTAAATTGTGATGATGAAACTTTAAAAATGATAACAGAAATTGCAAAAATTATTGTAAATCTAAAAAAATAATTTAAATTGTAATATTTCACATTTATTTAAGTATGTTTATATACGTGCTTTCTTAAATCTTCAATCTTATGTAATTTATATGTAAAACAAATTCCGCATTTATCCATAAATCTTGACTTGCAATCCTCACAATTTTTATTTACAAAAGATAATCTTGCGTATAAATCTATTTTATTATGGAAGTAATTAATAAGTCCAGTTAAGGATTTGAAGTTGGTAATTGGGACTTTCATATATTTTGAAAGTCCAAAGCACCTTACTGCATTTAAATCAGGCAATATGTCTATTACCGGATGACAGGTTTTTGAAGAAAGTATTGTCATATTTTCCGTCAAGTTATTTTTTTTCGCCAAAACACCTAATTTTAGTAATAACCTTTTATTTTCAACTGTTAACAAACAATCCGGAATTGCATTACAATCATTATATGGAACTATATTATTATTTAAACAATCCTCAAGGAATTCAAACAATTTTGTATGCATTTCTTCAAAACCTTTGAGAATATTTTTTGTTTTTTCTTTTTTATCATTAGGTAATGCCGTAGAAAACCTTAGTTCTTTACCCTCCGCAAGTTTTAATAAATCAAAAATATAAGAATAATCCATATCCTTAGAGTATAAATTAATACCCAGTTTAAATTTTTTATTTATTTCCTTGAACTTTAATATATTATTTTTAAGCTTTTCATATTGTGAAGTTCCGATATCCTTTTCGGAATTGCAGTTAATTAAACAGCTGATTTTTTCATGTCCTAAAATATCAAAATATTTATCAAGATTTATTCCGTTTGTATAAATAACAATTGTTTTTATTTGTTCATCAGAAATTAAAATTTCTATTATTTCTTTAAAATGAGAATAAACCAGCGGTTCACCTCCGATAAGCCCGACCCGTTCTGTTCCGTCTGCTTTTATAAAGTTTAAAATTTTATTAAAATTTTCAAGTGTAACTTCTTCATTTTCTTTATTAACAAACTCCGAAGCAAAACAATACGGGCAATTTAAATTACACTTCCTTGTCAAAAATATATTAGCCAAGATATTTCCTTTCTATATAACATTTAATTTAAGTTATTTATAATACCACCTTTTGTATAAATTTTTGACATCCTTTAAATCTATATTAATCCTTTCTTAAATCAAGCATTTCGCCCAGTTTAATATCCCATTTTTTATCTTCAAAATTATAAAATCCGGAAAACGGAGTAAATGTAATTTCATTAAAATAAATTTTATCATGATAAATTAACCAGTCTACACGAGCCAATTTAAAGCCTTCTGCTAAATTTTTTGACAATTCAACCGACAATTTTAAGTTATCGTCAATATCTTCTTGGATTAAGCTGTATTCAGGCATAAATTTTAAATTTATATGATTAAAATTATTATCAAATACACTAACCTCTCTGGGGAAAGTATATTTAATTTTTTGAAAAACTTTAACTTCACCGTTAAAACAATAGACTTCAATTTCTTGAGGTTTTTCATTCTTATCATCCCTTAATAACGGTTCAATTAAAAGTTTCGGGGTTATATCTTTGTATTGCATTTCAAATCCGGCAAAAGGATAAAACTTCAAACCCAGCCAATCAGTAAGTCTTGCCTTTAGTATTTCCATTAATACAGGATTGTTAATAAGTTTTTCTTTATTTTTTACTATAAAATGCCACTTACAGCCATGATTTGCTTTGATAATAAAAGAATCGGGTAAAGTATCAAACGGAATTGAATCATAATCATCTCCAACCCATAAGCAAGGTTTTAAGTATTGTTCACCAATTTTTTCTTTTACAAAATCTCTTACTTTTACTTTATCTGTTAATTCTGTTTTTTTAGGAGTTGTATCATTTAATTTCAGCCACTGTATCTTTTCTGAAAATGTCTTAGGGTTCTTTAAATTTAAATTTTTTTGAAGATACATCCTATATAATTTTTTTAAATATTTCGGATACTCGCTTTCAGGAAGTTCTACAATAAGACTATAATCATACGGCGGATTTGGAATATTATCTTTTTTAATTTTTTTTAAAAACTCAAGCATATTTTTAACCTATTACTACTTACTTGTGATTTTACCACCAGTAATACGGATAGTCAATTATAATAATATTATACAAACCATTATCATATTGTAGATACTGTATTCATCTTAAAAGTTTCCTATCAAAAGAATATATCAGTCTTAAAATATGACTTTTACTTGTTTATACTGCCGTATTTATTATTTCTCAAATCAGTGACAAATTTATTTAATCTGTCCATTGCTTTTTTAAGATTATCTAATGAATACGCATAGGATATTCTTAAATACCCTTCACCGCTTTTGCCAAAGGCGCTCCCCGGAATTGCAGCTACATTTTGTTCTTCTAAAAACTTTGTTGCAAATTCTTCGCTCGAAAGTCCGAATTCTTTAATACAAGGGAATACATAAAAAGCCCCAAACGGTTCAAAACATTCAAGTTTCATTTCTTTAAAAGCATTTATTAAAAATCTGCGCCTCTGATTATATGATTTTCGCATTTCATCTATGTCTTTATCTCCGTTTTTTAAGGCTTCAACAGCTGCATATTGGCTTGTTGTAGGAGCGCACATTATTGCATACTGATGTATCTTTAACATCTGTTTTATTATCTCGTTCGGAGCGCAGGCATAACCTAAACGCCAGCCTGTCATAGCATAGGCTTTTGAAAATCCGTTAATTAATATCGTTCGTTCTTTCATGCCTGAAAGTGCGGCTATGGAAGTGTGTTTTCCGTTATAAGTTAATTCCGAATATATTTCATCAGACATTACATAAATATCATGTTTTTGGATAATTGGGGCAATTTTTTCTAAATCTTCTTTGTTCATTATTGCGCCCGTCGGGTTATTTGGGTAGGGCAGAATTAAAACTTTTGTTTTATCTGTTATTGCTTGTTCAAGATCCTCGGGTGTTAATTTAAAATCTTTTTCGGGTTTTAAATCGATAATAACAGGTTTCGCATTGGTAAGCATTGTGCAGGGTTCATAAGATACATAAGAGGGCTGGGGAATAATAACCTCATCACCGTCATTAACCAAGGCTCTTAAACCTATATCAATAGCTTCAGAACCGCCTACCGTAACTATTATCTCATCAGCGGGATTATACAAAATATTTTGAGTTCTTTTTATGTAATTTGAAATTTCAATTTTTAAATCCTTTAAACCTGAATTAGAAGTATAAAAAGTCCTGCCCCGCTCAAGCGCATAAATACCTTCATCCCTTATATGCCAAGGAGTTTCAAAATCGGGTTCACCGACCCCTAAAGAGATTACATCTTTTCTTTCACTGACTAAATCAAAGAACTTTCTAATCCCTGAAGGTTTAATATTTAATACTTTTTCGGATAATTTTTTTGTCACGGCGAAATTATCTCTCTTCCGTCTTCATGTTTTTTATCCAATATTGTGCCAAAATCCTTATATTTTTTAAGAATAAAGTGAGTACCCGTGCTTAAAACACTTTCAAGAGTAGATAATTTATCGGAAACAAAATTAGCTATTTCTCTTAAAGATTTTTCTTCTAATATAACAAGAAGATCAAACCCGCCTGATATAAGGTATACTGCTTTAACTTCAGGATAGTTGTATATTCTTTGTGCAATTTTATCAAACCCCTGACCTCTCTGCGGAGTAACCCTGACTTCTATTAGCGCAGTTACCTTTTCAATAGAAGTTTTTTCCCAATCAATTAAAGTATGATAACCGCATATTATATTCTCTTTTTCAAGTGTTTCAAGTTCCTTTAGGACTTCATCTTCACTTGTACCCAGCATAACGGCAAGTTCATTTAAGCCTATTCTGCTGTTTTTCTCTATTATTGAAAGTAATTCTTCACGCATTTATATATCCTTTAAGTAAATTTATCTTATAAAATTCCAAAAATATCTTTTTGCCGTTTTCATTGCAGATAATTTTTCAAATCCTTGTTTTTCCGCAGTTGAAATACTTACCTCATTCGGCAGTGTGGTTCTTGAGTAATTAACAGCTTTAGGGCCAAAAAGCATTACATATTGGCTTTTGTATCCTTCGGGGATTTTTAAATATTCGCTCAGTTCAGGGAATAACATCATACATATTTGACCAAACCCGCACCAGCAAGTCCCGACACCTAAGCTTTGAGCATAAAGTTCAAAATAGCTTAAAGCAATATCCGCATCTTCTTTAGCACATGGCGCTGTAACGGAATTAGAAACAACAAGCATATGCGGAGCGCCTCTAAATATAATATCTTCTCCGTTTAAGAAATCTTTTGTAAAAGGCGCAAATTTATCAGCTACAGCTTTTATGGGCTTTGATGTCAAAGCATTTATAATTTTGTTATTTACATGTTCCCTTAATTCATCCATTACCTGAATATCATCAACAAAAGAAAAATGTAATTTATGATGATTACAGCCTGTCGGAACCCATTTCAGCATATCTTTAAGCTTTTGAAGAGTTTGTGCATCAAGATTTTCTTTCTTATAATTTCTGTCGCTTCTTCTTGATTTTATTAAATTTAAAAGCATATCAGGACTTTGAGATAATATTTTTTCGCAGCTATCGGGATTTTTATCAAATATTGAAATTGCACCCGCAGGACAAATCATAAAACAGTGCATACAACCTATACAATTTTTTTCATCAACTGCTTTTGGCACTTTATTACCGTCTAATTCAATTACGTGTTCAATGCAATCATTTACGCACAATCCGCAATGAATACATTTTGATTCATCAACTTTAAAATTTAAATTTCCCATCATGATACCCCTTTTTGTTTATAATAACAATTATTATAGTGTTGTACAATATATTATTACAAGCTCCCATAATTTATCTTTTGAAAATATGCTTGTAAAGACTCTTATATAATAGTCATCTGTTGTTATTTTTCCGTTTGTATAATAATAATATATATTGCCTTTATCGGTTTTGAGCATTCTCATTTGTTTATTATAACTATACTTTGTTTGGGAATTTATTATTTTAAATCCTTGATTTCTTAAACATAAATCGGGATTATGTATAGCCTGCCATGATTTGGATTTAATCTTTATTATTATATTTTTTCCGTCATTATATTTTTGAACTTCCGCACCGTATTTTTTATACAAACTTTTTTCACTGTCACTTAAGGATAAATTTTTATATACAGGATGAAGAATTATTTTATATTCCGTTTTTTCTTCAGGCTCTAATTTACAATAACCGTAACATAAAGCACCTAAAATATATATTATTAACGCATGGTATTTCCAAGTTTTATTTGATTGCTCCCCGTTTTTATTCATATTTAAAAGGAAATAAAATAATAGTGCTATTAAAATAAAATTAATAATACCTAACGGCACATGTATAATTTGTACGAATTGACTTAAATCATTATTAAATGATAAGGTTATTAATATAAAAATCCTTAGAATGTTTAAAAAGACAGCAAGACCAAAACATATAAACAAATTTATAATTAATTTAAAATCGGGCTTTTTTCCTTTAATTAAACAAATAAGTACAGCTAAAATCAAAACGTAATATAATAAAGCACTTCCGCTGCAAGGATAATCAATGTTTGTTATATTATTTTCAAATATTAATACTGAATTTTCACTTACAGACTTTACTTTGAAAAATGAAAAAATGTTTTCTATTACTTTTGCACTGATTAAGCGAAAAGGAACTCCCAAAAATATTTGAAAGTAATCTTTTACACTTTGGCGAAGTATAATTAAAATCGACAGCCAAAATAATCTTATATATGTTTTTTCATTTTTTATCAGTGTTTTAAATATATCCATTTATTTCTTAGTGCAAAAATTGATATCATTATTAAAATTAAGAATATATAAATCCAATCTTCGGGCTCAGGTACTGCTGCTATATTTTCTGCTTTTAAATTTCTGTCCTCGCCTGTTTGAATATCAGCATCATATTTATCATCGGACTTTTCGTTTTCTTTCAGTTCTTCTTTCTGACTGCTGTTTACAAGCGCAATTAAAGAAGAATAATTTGTAACAATATTATTTTCTTGGGCAATTTTATGTATTTGTTCTTTTGTATTAATATCCTCCGGGTTTTTTGTTCTTAATATTTCATTTACTTCTTCCATTGCTTTTATTTGAGGCTGAATATTCCCTTCCTTTTCAGAAGCAAGAGAAATAACCGCTTCATAAGCACTCTTTATATCAGTAAACACGTTTCCTTTTGTTTTATAAATTAAATTTGTTAAAGCAATGCTGTAAGGCGGAATTTTCTTAGAATGTTCCTTATCAATATGTACAATATATAAAGGAGTATTGTTTTCGCACGTTGAATTAAGCGAATAATCATACTCGCTTGTATCTGTGAGCATAATTATTCCGTCATAGTTTTCTTTAACTGAGCAATAAGCATCTATTCTTGCCGTTTGGGCGAAGTTAACCTGTTTTTCTTTATCAAGAGATGAAAATTTTTCGCTTAAAAACTTATTAAAGAAATAATAATCTATATTTTTATTATTTTTAATTTCGGGGAATTCTTTATTTATGTACTTTTTCCAGTTTATTTTATTTGAATATGATGTATCTAAAAGCAGCGCAATTTTTTTATCGGAATTAGCAAAATCCGCCGTTGATTGAGGATTTGCGTCTTTTACTTTTACATATATATCATTTTTATTTGATTTAATTTTTTTGCCGTTTAAATACGTATTATATTTTGAGCCTAAACCGTAATATACATTCCTTGATTGGTAAATAACAGGCAGAGGAATTTTACCGTTTTCAAGTTCTGTATAATATTCAAAGCTCATTTTTTGTATATCATCTTTTGAATAGTATATGTTAACGGGGTAAACTCTTAATGTATACTGTCTTACTCCGTTTTTTTCAATTAATGCGGGGTCGGAATTTACAACCATTTGAGCCTCGTATGTTTTTCTTGCCGCTCCTTTGGCTGAAATTTCTCCCTCATACTGCAAATTATTACCTAACCTTAGTCTTGTTACAGCAGCATTTTCGGGCAGTGAAAATTCATAATACACTTCTTTATTTCTTAAAGCTCTGTTTAAATATTCCTCCGTTATTATGACTTTATATGTATCAGGAGCTTGCGCCTGCTCTATTTCTACCGTTTTAGATAATACTTTTACATCTTTTGAATTAACATCTAAAAGCGAAGCAGCCTCTTGTTTAGCAAAAAAAGTGGAATTTACACTGTTTGATACAGTTTTTTGTTCGCCCTTTTGTATATCTTCATCAAAAAGTATTTTATATTGTTCATTTATATTTCGTTTGTAAAAATCCTTGTTATAAAAGAACGGATATGCAATTTTTGTATATATATTCTGCATTACTTTTGATGTTTTTTCGCCGTAATTCGCCGATATGTAAAAGTCATATATTAAGTCATCCTTAACATCCGATATATACCTTAACCTCGCAAGATAATTATCAAGTATAACATTTTTTATAATATATTCATCCTTAAGTATTTTTTCTGCCACAATTTTTAACTGTTCATAATTTTGAGCATTTTTAGTCATTTCTATTTTTTTAGTTATATCTATATCCGAAAAATGAAAAGCCGAACAATAGAATAGAATAATATAAACTACAGCCCATATGGCACATAACTTTTTTTGAGGATTTTCTTTATATTTTGTTATAAATTCCTTAATGTATATTATTGCACTTGTTAAAGGTGTGATAAAAAATAAAACTATAATAAGCAATATAAATAATACAAGTAATACAGCATATATTTCTTCCAGTAAATATGATAAACTTATAATCCTAAAATTTGATATATTAAAAATAACATCGTGTATATTTATATTCAATTTTGATAAACTTTGGATTAAAATCGCACCCAAAGGAATTATAAAAAACAATGATAACAAACAAAAATAAACACCTAAAATAACAGGGATTTCAAAAATCAATAATGAAATATTGTTAAGTCTTTCTTTTAAAATATTTTCCTTAAATAAATCTATAATATAAATAATAACAGAAAGGAAAATTCCTATATATAAAAACCAATAAAAGAATGTCATTTCCCTAAGTAATAATAATCTTATAAGCATAAGCAGCAAAACAGGTGTTTCAACTGCAAAGAAAAATTTTAAAATTTTATCAATATTTTTATTTTTTGTTGAATATATTGTAAATAATATAGGTAATAAAAGTATAATAAATATTGAGATTTCTATATTTAATGCAATTTCTCTAATATTAAATAAAAAAGCACAGCTGCCGGCACAAATCAAAAAATATACAGCATTAAATACGATTGAAAAACCCAATGCGAATTTTTTTATAAAATTTTTAAACATCATCATACCCCGTTAAAATAAAATTACAAAATTATTATACAATTAACAGATAGAATTTTGTTAAATATAAATTTTTTGTTGTATATTAAAGAAAAAGGAGAAAAGTTATGTTTCAAGTTATAACGGAAAGAGATTACTCTGAATTTTCACGCAAACAAATAGGCGAATTTACTGATTTTGACAAAGCATTAGAAACTGCACAAAAAGCAATCGCTGGCAAAGAAGGTTTAAGATATATAATTGAAAAAACAGATGGTCATATAGACAGCTACGGAAATCAGATAGTAACTGTTGTAGCTGAAAGTGAATAGTTAAGCATAGTTTCTACTGTTTTAGCTGAAACTTCCGCCATTATTTTTTCAAAAGCCTCCAAAGATTTAGGAGAATCCCCGTTTGCCAAGTCTGATATAGCTCTGACTATTACAAACGGAATATTATTTACATATGCGCATTGAGCGATGGCACATCCTTCCATTTCAACGGCATACGCATTAAATAAATCTCTTATTTCAAATTTTAAATTGTTATCGGAAATAAAAGTGTCGCCGGTTGCTATAACACCCTTATGGATTGCAGACTTAAATCCGCTTTCTTTAAGAGCTTTTTCATAATAGTTTATTAAATTTTCATCCGAATAATATACGGTCGGCTTATCTTTATTAATTCCCGTACACATATAGCCTCTGGCATAGCCTAAAGCCGTAACATTAAAGTCATATTGAACTAAAGATGTTCCTATAACAATATCGCCGACGGACATATTATCGGCAATTCCGCCTGCAACTCCCGTATTTAATATAAAATCAGGATGAAGAGTATCTATAATATATTGAGTTGTAATAGCTGAATTTACCTTGCCGACACCGCTTTTAGAAACAATAACCTCATTGCCGTTAATTGTTCCCGTATAAATTGTCATTTTTGCATTTTGAATTTCCCTGCGGTCTTTTAAAAGTGATTTTAAAATATCAACTTCGCAGTCCATTGCACCGATTATCGCAAGTTTTTTATTATTCAGCATAATACATATCCTTTTCCGTCCAGTTTTCAAGTACATTTATCATATCTTTTGCAACTGCTTTAGCGCCCTCTAAATCATGCTCAAGGTAATTACCGCATTCAATTCTGCTAACCCCGGGGATTTTACCTTCAAATTCCGATATAAATTTTAAACTTCCTCTAAATAAATCCAAAGCCTGCGTATGCGAGATTTTATCCCTTACTATAAAATAAAACCCTGTCCGACAGCCCATAGGCCCTACATAAATAATTCCGTCTTTTAAATCGGTATTTCTTACATAGGTTGCAAATAAATGTTCAAAAGTATGCATAGCACCGTTTTCAAGATAATCACCGCCATTTGGCTTTTTCATTCTGACATCATAAGTTACAATATCACCATCTATTCTTGAAATATACATGCCCTTTTGAAGAACATCGTGATTTACTTTAAAACTTGCTATTTTTTCCATTTTTTAACATCCTTTTTTTATAATTATATAATAAAAAAGGATTAATCGGAAATCACGGATAAATACCTTTCGCCCGTATCAGGGAGCAAAACCGCAATCATTTTTCCTTTATTTTCAAGTCTTTGAGCAAGTTTTACCGCGGCATTTAATGCAGCCCCCGAGGAAATCCCGACAAGCAAACCTTCTTTTTTAGCAAGAAGTTTTGTTGTTTCAAGCGCATCCTCGTTACTTATCGTAATTATTTCATCGTAAATCTCGGTATTAAGAGTTTTAGGAATAAATCCTGCTCCTATACCTTGTATTTTATGTGCGCCTGCCTTTCCTCCCGATAAAACAGGTGATGATAAGGGTTCTACGGCTATTATCTTAATACTTGGATTTTTAGATTTTAAATACTTGCCGACACCTGAAATTGTTCCGCCCGTGCCGACACCAGAAACAAACATATCAACTTTGCCTTCCGTATCCGCCCAAATTTCAGGGCCTGTCGTATTTTCATGGACTTTCGGGTTTTCGGGATTTTCAAACTGGCTCGGAATAAAGCTGTTGGGGATTTCTTTAGCCAGTTCAAGTGCTTTTTCAATAGCGCCTTTCATTCCTTTAGCGCCCTCTGTTAAAACAATTTCCGCCCCGTAAGCTTTTAAAAGATTTCTTCTTTCTATGCTCATTGTTTCAGGCATGGTGAGGATTACTTTATAACCTTTTGATGCACCTATTGAAGCTAAGCCGATACCCGTATTTCCGCTTGTAGGCTCTATTATAACAGAGCCTTCTTTTAATAAGCCTTTATTTTCGGCATCTTTTATCATTGCGCAGGCGACCCTGTCTTTTACACTGCCTGCCGGGTTAAAATATTCCAGTTTTGCAACGATTTTTGCCTCAAGATTATATTCTTTTTCTATATTTTTTAATTCCAATAGGGGAGTTTTTCCTATTAAATCCGTTATTTTTTCAAATATTTTCATCGGCTCATCCTTTCATAAGAATTTTAGACTTTGCCTTAAAATTAGTCAATAGTATTATTAATAAGCGATTAGAACTAAATCTGCCTGAGGTAGTATCATCTGGCTTCTTCTTATCATAAATTTATAACCGAGATTTAAATTTTCCAATTGAGTTTTTAATTCAAAAAAATCAATCGGGGTATGATACATAGCAATTGCAAGTACAGGCTTATCTTTTCTTAAAATATTAACTGCACCCTTAATTATATCAGCCTCACAGCTTTCAGTATCCAATTTAATCAAGCCGATTTCTTTTTCACTTTTTGCATAGTATTCGTCAACAGAGATAAGTTTTGCATCTTTATCATCTATTTTAATTGTTTCGGATTTTTCACCAAGTCCATAGTTAACGGGAGTAATTTTTCCGCCGCAATTATCAACCGAAAGTATTTTATTTATTACATCTAAATTATCTTTAACCGGTTCAAATACATCTATTTGAGAGAGCGGGAAATATTTATGAAAAACCAATGCCGTATCCCCGTTTGCTCCGCCGCCATCTATAATAGTTTTTCCGTTTATTTTACTTAGTATTTCTTCGGGTAAATCTGCTAACCCGTACATATTTGAATAAAAATAAGGGTCAATTGTTAAAATTTCAGGGAAAGGCTGATTAAATGTTTTTAAAAATTCGTTGTGTCTTTTTATTGTCTTTTTATCATAATCAGACCATATCCCTATTTTATACCTATCCCAATAAGGAACAAGTTTCATAAAATAATCCGCATATTCGCATGATATATCATCTAAATTATTTTTTAATCGGGAAAGTTTTAAATTCATATCGTTGGATTTAAAATATTCACTAAATTCCTTCTGCCAATAGAAAATTATATATGAGCAATTCCCCCCCCCCTAAAAAATAACCGAGCGAACTGATACTTTAAAAAGTCCTTTTTTATATCAAATTCCATGCCAAGAACAGATACTATTTCGTGATGTATTTTTTTTTCACTAGGTCTTACGGAAATAAAATTTTTAATATTCATAAATACTCCTAAATTTATTAAATAAAAAATAAAAGACTTACCTTGAGGATAAGTCTTTTATTTTGGAGAATAGGAGACTCGAACTCCTAACCCCCTGCGTGCAAAGCAGGTGCTCTACCAATTGAGCTAATCCCCCGCAAAGGATTTGTTAGTCTTACGATTAACAAAATTATATTAACATGTCATAAAAAAAAATCAACCGTTTTTTTTCATATCTTTTATTATTTTTTTTATTTGTGCTTTTTCTTCTTTTGAAATTACGGTCTTTTCCAATTGATTTAATAATTTAACTGCCGATTTTTTATTGCCGATTTCTTTTAGATATTCCGCATATTCTTCTATATAAAATATATTATTAGGTGCAAGCCGTTTCATTAGAGAAAAATTTGTCAATGCGCTTTGTTTATCACTGTTTTGAACGGCGCATTTTGCCATATAGTATCTTATCTCGACATTAGATATATCAAATTCCGAGGCCTCTTTATAATATTCATAAGAATCCTTGTAATTTTCGAGCATATAATAACATTTTGCTATATTTTCATAATATTTTTTTTCTTTCGGATTTATTGATAATCCCGTTTTATACTGTTCAATTGCTTTTTCATAATGTGATTGAGCATAAAAAATATCACCTTTAATAAAATAAATGTCGGCGCAGTTGATATCTAATTTTAATGCTTTATTAAGTATTTCTTCCGCCATTTGGTATTCGGCGGTTTTATAGCATACTTTTGCGGATAAAATATATGCAGGCAGGTATTTATTATTTTTTTCAATCAATTCATTGCAATTTTTTAATGCAAGAGAATAATTTTCAAGATAATAATAATCTTTTGCAAGTTCAAACCTATACTCAAGAGAGTTTTCATTTAATTCAACAGCTTTATTTGCCGAATATACAGCCTTATTCCACAAATTCAATTTTCCGTAATATAATGCCTGCGCATACCACGAAAAATCCTCCTGATTTTTAATCGTATTTAGTTTTTCTATATATTTTTTAGCCTCGGTTATATTATTTTTTTTGGTCAAAAGTAATATATTTAAAGAGATTGCATTTATATTTTTATCCTCCAGCCTTAAAATATAATCCGTTAATTTTTCTGCCAAGGCATATTTTTTATTTGTGTAATAAAGATATGCAAGAGTATAGTTATAATTTATATTGTCAGGCTCTAATGTCAGGGCTGTACAAAAGCTTTGCTCCGCCTCATTAAAAAAACCTTTTAATGAATATGCAATACCTAATTTAAAATAATATTCCGCAATTTTCGGATTGATATTTACAGCATAAGAATAATTTTTTATTGCCTCATCAAGATTTTTATTAATAAAACAAATCTCTGCCAAAAGGTAAAAGGCTCTGTCATCATCAGTCCTTTTTAAAATTTTGTATATTAAATCTTCGCATTCAGTGTATGCTTGCTGATTAAAAAGGATTTTCGCAACAGCGCAGGCTGAATTAATATTTGTACTGTCTAATTCAAATGAGTCTTTATACAGGCTTTGCGCAAATATTTCATTATTGCTCTTTTCATACGCAATTGCACAATAGTAGCATATTTTACTTGTTTTATATTTTTCGCCTTTTGTTTTATACAGATTTATTATTTTTTCATATTCGGCTTGTTTCAGTAATATAGGAAACCAATTTTCCAAAACATTTTGTATATCGTATTCTTGGGCATACAGTTCCGAAAATAAGTTATTTGCTTTTGTATATTCCTGAAGTTTTTTATATAACAGGGCTAAATCTAATTTATTTTTATTATTTTCAGGGTCAATGGAAAGTATTTGTTCATAAAGATTAGAGGCTCTATCGTATTTGCAAAGTTTATTATAGATATATGCCAATTCCGAAATAATTTCCACACTGTTATTATCAATAGCCAGAGCCTTATAAAAATAGTCTATGGCATTTTCCCAGTCAGATTCGTTTTTATATTCAAACGCTTTTTTTAAGTAATTCGTTATATCTTCCATATCAATTATTATATTTAAATAAACAATATATAACAACTATCTTTTAAATGATATAATTACTCAAAAAAGGTACTTTAACAAAAGGAATAACTTTAATGTCAGCAGATAAGAAAATTAATATTTTAATATACGGTATATCAGGTATTTGTTGTTCTTTAATAAGAAATTTTCAAAAGAGTAAGAATATTGGCAATATATATATAGCAAACGGAAAACAAAATAAACTTTTAAAAAATATTACATATTTAGGTGATACCCGTAATATTAAATTCGGAGAACACAAAAAATTTATAAAAGAAAATAATATTGATTTTGTTATCATATTTAGTGAAACATTACTTTATAAAGGGTTTGTTAATTTTTATAAGAACGAAGTTAAAATTCCCATTATAGGAACAACTCCAAAATGGTTCTTAATAGAATGCAATAAAGTATACGGGAAAAAATTTATGACTGAAAATAATATTAAAATTCCCAAATACAAAGTTATAAAGACGGAAGAAGAAATAAAGAATATAGATGAATTCGGATTGCCAATCGTAATAAAAAGCAACTATTTAAAAGGCGGATATGGGTCTTACATATATAACAATAAAGAAGAGGCGAAAAAAAAGGCAAAATCAATATTCAAAAATGAAAAACAGGTTATCTTAGAGGAATACATAAAAGGGACGGAATTAACCCAGCAGTACATATGGGACGGGAACAATTTAGTTCCGTTACTTTCCGTAAGAGATTACAAACCGTTATGTGAAGGTAATAAAGGAATTAATACAGGCGGGATGGGCAGCTATACTCCTGTAGCTCTTACATCAAATCAAAGAAAGATGTTAGATGAATATAATCAGCATATGTCTGATATTTTTCAAAATTTAAAACCCGATTTTAAAGGTATTTTTGCCTCAAACATAATATTCACCGATAACGATATATATACTTTTGAACTGAATATGCGCCCCGGAATAACGGAATTTGAAAATCTTATTGAACATATGGATTGTGATATTTTAGAATTATTTTATAATATTGCACACGGGCAGGTTTCAAAAACGAAAATAAAGTATAAGAATGGTTATACGGGATGCGTTGTTTTACAATATAAAAATATAGAAAAAAGAAAAAACAAAATTATTAGAATTTCAAACCCTGAAAAATTAATACCGACACATATTCCTAAAGATATAAAAATTAATTATAATTTTTATTCATATAAAAAAAGTTCTTTATATGTCGGTTTTAGAATTTATAATCTGATTACAACGAACAAAGAAAAATCTTTCAAGAATATTTATAATTTTTTAGAACGGTTAAAATTTAGAAATATATATTACAGAAAAGATATAGGCATAGATTATAAACACTAACATAAAAATGTATAACAATAATTTTTATATGTTATAATTATTTCTACATGAGAAATTTTATAATAGATAAACTTATATACGATTATTATTTCAATAAAACAGGAGGGTTTTATCCCTTTTTTAAATATTGTCCTGACTATTTAAAAGAGTACTATCTTAAAAAGAGAGCATATAATGTTTTAGGATATGAATATAATTTTAAAGAGCCGAAAACTCTTAATGAAAAAATACGCTGGCTTGTTTATAACGAGAAACTCGACCTAAAAACCAAGTTAACGGATAAAATTTTATGTAAAAGCTATGTTGCTTTAAGACTGGGACAAAACCACAGTGCCGATTTATACGGAATATATGATAATTTTAAGGAAATAGATTTTTCCGTAATGCCGAGACAATTTGCACTCAAAGCAAATCACGGCTGGAGGATGAACATTTTAGTTAAAAATAAAAGTAAATTATTAACGAACTATACTTCAATAGAAAAACTTACAAAAAGATGGTTAAGAACCAATTTATATGATTTCAGTCTTGAGCCTCAATATAAAGGGATAAAAAGAAAATTATTTGCCGAATATTTACGGCCGTGGAAAAATGATTCTTTTAGAAGAGAAATACAGGTATATTGTTTTAACGGCAATCCCGTATTAATAGAACTTCCGCTCGGAATATATAACAGAATATATTATTCACAATTTTATGATACCAATTGGAAGTTACAGAAATATTATACAAAACCCTATTATGTCAACCAAGAAAATCCCGCACCTCAAGAACTTGAGACGCTTTTAGAATATTCAAAAATTTTATCCGCTGACTTTAATTTCGTAAGGATTGATTTTGCAATATTTGATAATAATATACATGTTGTGGAAATGACTTTTACACCGTGCAGTGCAATAATACCTTTTGCCGAGCAAAGTTTTGATATTGAACTGGGTGAAATGCTTAACATTAAATAAAGAGGTTTTATCAAATGCAAAAAGATAATAAAAAGATAAATGTTTTAATATACGGACTTAGAAGTCTTTCAACATCTTTAATAAGAAATTTTCAAAAATCCGATAAGCTCGGCAAAATATACATTATGGATAAGGGGAAAAATAACCTTTTAAAAAAAGTTACTTATATTGGCGATACAAGCAGAATAAAAGTATATGAACATATAAAGTTTATAAAAGAAAAAAATATCGATTTTGTAATTGCATATCACGATTATTTAGAAATATTTGGGCTTGTAGACTTATATAAAAATAAAATAAAGATCCCCGTTATAGGTACAACAAGCAGATGGTATTTAATTGAAGCGGATAAACTTCACGGCAAAAAATTTATGACGGAGAATAATATTAAAACTCCCGAATATATAACTATAGAAAAAAAAGAGGATTTAAAAAATATCGATAAATTCGGTTTACCTATTGTAATAAAAAGCAGCTATTTAAAAGCAGGGTATGGTTCATATATATTTAATAATAAAGAGGAGGCACTCAAGAAGGCAAAAAGAATATTAAGAGAAGAAAAAACCGTTATTATTGAAAAATACGTATGGGGGGGGGGTAAAACAAGAATTAACCCAGCAATACATATGGGACGGAAATAATTTAGTTCCGTTACTTCCCGTAAGAGATTATAAACACTTTTTAGACGGTGATAAAGGAGTTAATACGGGAGGTATGGGTTGTTATACCCCGGCAGATATTACGGAAAATCAAAAAAAATTATTGGATAAATATAATCAGCATATGTCTGATATTTTTCAACATTTAAAACCCGATTTTAAAGGTATTTTTGCCTCAAACATAATATTCACCGATAACGATATATATACTTTTGAACTGAATATGCGCCCCGGAATAACTGAATTTGAAACTCTTGTTGAACATATGAATTGTGATATTTTAGAATTATTTTATAATATTGCACATGGGCAGGTTTCAAAAACAAAAATTAAGTATAAAAAAGGTTATACGGGCTGTGTAGTGGTTGTAAATAAGGATATTGCAAAGAGAAAAGAAACATTGGAAAAAGTATCAAAAAAGGAATTATTCCCCGATAATATTCCTGAAAATATAAAAATTAATTATAACTTTAATACAGATAGAAATAATGTTATAATAAATAAGAGCAATAAAATTTTCAGTTTAATTGTAACAAATAAAAGTAAAACCTTTACTAATATTTATGACTATATTAAATTAATAAAGTATAGGGATAAATATTACAGAAACGATATAGGTACGGAATATGAGCAAAGATGATGATTTGTTATTTATAAATTATATAAATTACTTTGATGGGGACGATTTATATATAGATGAGTTTCTTGCGCTTAATACAAGTCCCAGACTGCCCGGTGAAAGCGGTTCGGGTGGTGGCTTTCAACCGACTGATCTTACGACTGAATCAGGAGTGCCTACAACAATGCCGGAAGGTGGAGCTCTTCCGACAATCACAGAAGAAGGTACAAATGGTATTGGTGAAGGCGGTATTACACTTCCTTCTAAAGAAAGTGGTGGTGGTGAATATAAATAACATATAATTTAATTTTACTTATTATATCCCTGTAATTCTTATATTGTTTAAAACCATATCAATAACATCAGAGCCGTAAATTTGTTTAATATCGTTTTGTTGTTTAATTATTTCAAAAGCTTTTTCTACATCCCTTATATCATATTCATTAAACGGAAAGTTAATTAACAAATCCGTTACCTGATTAACTTCCTCTTCACTTAATAATTTTGATAACATTTTCCGTTTTATTTTAAAGGAGTTATTTTTTTGTACTTCTTGGGTTTCTCTAATACCTGTAATCCTATTATTATGCATTCTGTACTTAACTAATTTTTCACCGATATTAGCAAGTTTACCGCCCTTAAACAGTACCTGCGTATATAACTCATAATCCTGAGCTGCCAAATAACTCAGATTATAATTTATATTATTTTCCTCCATAAAGGCTTTATCATATATTACTGTTGAATGACACATAGGATTATATAAATTCATTACAAAATTAATTACCTCGGGAGTTTCGTATTTTACCCAGGAATTAGAAACAGTTTCCCCGAAGGTTTCTATATAAGTACCCGAGAGCTTAATTTCAGGATGTTCCCGCATATAATTTAATTGAATATCAAATCTGTAATTTGAAGATATATCGTCATCATCCGTATGAATAATATATTTTCCCCGTGCTAAATTATGCGCAATATGATAATTAAAAGTACAGCCTCTGTTTACATTATTTCTGTACAGCTTTATCCTCGGGTCTTTGAAGTCTTTTATAACAGAATATGTATTATCCGTTGAACAATCATCTATAATTATGTATTCAAAATCACGATACGTTTGATTAAGTATAGATTCTATCGTTTCAGAAACAATACTTTCCCTGTTATATGTACTCATTACAACTGATAATAACGGTGTCATATTTATAATTTTATCACGGCAGATGAAAAAAAACATAATTTAATATAAAATACCAATATGGAAAAAAAATTTAAAATATGTTCAAAATATAAGCCCTCGGGCGACCAGCCAAAAGCAATATCTCAGCTTGTTGACGGATTAAATAAAGGTTATGACAGCCAGACACTTTTAGGTATTACAGGTTCGGGCAAAACATACACAATCGCAAACGTAATAGAACAAGTTCAAAAACAGACCCTTGTTATTGCGCACAATAAAACACTTGCCGCACAGCTATACAACGAGTTTAAAGAACTTTTTCCGAATAATGCCGTGGAATATTTTATAAGCTATTACGATTATTATCAGCCTGAGGCATATATTCCGAGAAGTGATACATATATTGAAAAATCCGCAACAATTAATGATGAAATAGACAGATTAAGACACAATACCACAAGAAGTCTTTATGAAAGAAATGACGTAATAGTAGTAGCCTCTGTAAGCTGTATATACGGTTTAGGTCTGCCCGAACAATATTTGAGCAGTTCACTTAAAATAGAAGTCGGTGATGAAATCGACAGAAATGCCTTTTTAAAGGAACTTGTAAAAATTCAATACACGAGAAACGACCTTGAACTAACCCGTTCAACTTTTAGAGCAAAAGGCGATACTATTGAAATCATGCCCGCATATGAAAAAATGATTACAAGAATTTCGCTCTTTGGAGATGAGGTTGAAAAAATCATAAGAATAAACCCTGTTTCGGGCGAAATAATTGAAAATTTGGAGTCGGTTGTAATATTCCCCGCCGTGCATTACTTGTCTGATGAAAATGATAAAGAACAGACTATTGCACTAATCAAGCAGGAATTAAATGAACAGGTTAAAAAATTTGAATTTGAAAATAAACTTATTGAAGCCCAAAGAATATATCAAAGAACAAATTACGATATAGAAATGATAAAAGAAATGGGCTATTGCAGCGGGATTGAAAATTATTCAAGGATAATAGAAAGACGGCCAAAAGGCAGTGCGCCCTCTACTCTGCTTGATTATTTCAACGATGATTTTCTTGTTGTAATAGATGAATCACATGTTTCAATCCCGCAGTTAAAAGCAATGTATAACGGTGATCAGGCAAGAAAGACCGTGCTTGTAGACTATGGTTTCAGACTTCCGAGCGCTAAAGATAACCGCCCTTTGAAAATAGATGAATTTTGGGCTAAAGTCGGGCAAAAAATATATGTATCCGCCACCCCCTCCGATTTTGAAAAAGAAACCTCCTCTCAGATTGTTGAGCAAATAATCCGCCCGACAGGACTTGTTGACCCTGAAATATTTGTTAAACCAACCTTAAATCAGGTGGATGACTTAATTGAAGAAATCAAAAAAGTAACTGATAAAAAAGAAAGAATTTTAGTTACTACTCTCACAAAAAAAATGGCGGAAGATTTATGCGATTATCTGCTCCAGCTTGGTATAAGAGTTAGATATCTGCACAGCGAAATAACTTCAATCGAAAGGGTTGAAATCCTTAGAGATTTAAGACTGGGTGTCTTTGATGTGCTCATTGGTGTAAACCTTTTAAGAGAAGGGCTTGATATACCCGAAGTATCGCTTGTCGCCATTATGGATGCGGATAAGGAAGGGTTTTTAAGGTCAGAAACAAGCTTAATTCAAACAATAGGCAGAGCCGCAAGAAATGTATGCTCTAAAGTTATTATGTATGCCGATAAAATTACTGACAGCATGGATAAAGCCATAAAAGAAACGGAAAGAAGAAGAACTCTTCAGCTTGAATATAATAAAATTCACAATATTACTCCTCAAACAATTAAAAAACCAATTGAAAATAATCTTCTTCAGCTTGTCGCAAGCTATAGAAATATCGAAGACATTGTTGCGGAAGAAATGGTTGAAAATAATATTTCTAAAAAAGATTTGCCTAAACTTCTTGATAACCTTGAAAAATCAATGAAAAAAGCAGCCTCTATTCTTGATTTTGAAAGAGCGGCAGAAATCCGCAATCAAATTAAAAAACTTAAAAGCTTATCTCTTTAATTTTTTCTTCTTAGATTTTTCTTTTAACTCGGGTATTACCTCAGGATATAAGTCTGAACAGAAGGAATATAATGTAAATATTGAAAAAACAATAAATATACTTATGCTAACATTCAAAATTGTTTGGTCTTTTAACATTTCAGTAAGAAACTTATATATAGCAATCCCGAAAAATCCGAAAATTAAAACATATTGAACTAAAAATGAAAGAAAAGCTATTGTAAAATTTCCTGATGCATCAATTATTAACTTTAAATTTAAAGCATCAAATATATTGTCACGCACCGAATAATAAACGGTAGGCAAAAGAATAAACGGCGAAAGAAGCAACACCGCGCAAAACATTACAACATACATTACAATTTGTTGAAAATGTAAAAATTGATAAATATAATTTAATATAAAAAACAACGCTGTATATAAAGGTATGGCTATAAATAAAACGACTAAGGCTCTTTTAATTATATCAAGCACCTCAGGTAATGAGGGCAAAACAGGTACTGTATTGTTGACATTTCTGTTAATTATAAAAGAACTTATCCCTATATATATACTTGCCAACACAAGACAGGGAACTACCCTTCCGCCTCCAAAAACATCTCCTGTTGAACCGTAATTTATTATAAAAAATAAAGGTATTGAAAAAACAACTATTTTTATAATCCACAAAGAATCACTTAAAATATTTCTTACCGCATTTAATACCGATGCCATTTTTACTTAACCTCTTTGTTTAATATATACCCGCTAAATTCTTTCTATAAACTCTTCTCCCTTTATGCGGGTAATTATTTCAGTTACATCATTATCATCAAGAGTTTCTTTTTCAAGCAGTTCATGAGATATCGCATCCAATAAGTCTCTGTTTTCGGTTAAAAGATTTTTGGCAAGTTCGTATCTTGAATCTACAATCTTTTTAATTTCCTTATCGATGTCAGCAGCTATTTCTTCGGAGAAATCTCTTGTCTGACCGAAATCTCTGCCCATAAATACATGTTCTTGAGATTTACCGTATGTCATAGCACCAAGTTCTTCGGACATTCCCCATTGAGTTACCATTTTTCTTGCAATAGAAGTTACTCTTTCTATATCATTAGAGGCTCCCGTGCCTATTTTATCAGGGCCGTATACAATTTCCTCCGCCACACGGCCGCCCAGCATCATTGTTATCTGGGCTAAAAGTTTAGCTTTACTTACGTGCACCTTATTATCCTCTGGTTTTGTCCAGGTAATACCTAAAGCATAACCTCTCGGAATAATAGTTACTTTATGAAGTTCATCACAATCTTTTAATAATTTAGCTATTAATGCGTGTCCGACCTCATGATACGATGTAATTTCTTTATCTTCATCGGTCATAACTCTGCTTTTCTTTTCAATACCCGCCAGAACTCTATCTATAGCGGCATCTACTTCTTCCATATTTATTTTATTTTTATTTTTTCTGGCTGCTAAAAGTGCCGATTCATTTAATAAGCTTTGTAAATCAGCCCCCGTGAACCCCGGTGTTCTTTTTGCAAGAACTTTTAAGTCAACATCTTCATCTAAGGGTTTGCCTTTAGAGTGAACCTTTAATATTTCTTCTCTACCTTTAACATCGGGGAGGCTGACCATAATCTGCCTGTCAAATCTGCCCGGTCTTAATAAGGCATTATCTAAGATATCGGGTCTGTTTGTTGCGGCAAGTATTATTATATTTGTATTTCCGTCAAACCCGTCCATTTCAACCAATAATTGATTTAAAGTCTGCTCTCTTTCATCATGCCCGCCGCCTAAACCTGCACCTCTTTGACGGCCGACGGCATCTATTTCATCTATAAATACAATACAGGGCTGATGTTTTTTAGCCTGTTCAAATAAATCTCTAACCCTTGATGCACCGACACCTACGAACATTTCAACGAAATCGGAACCGCTTATTGAAAAGAACGGAACACCCGCCTCACCAGCTACAGCTTTTGCCATTAATGTTTTACCTGTTCCCGGAGCTCCCACCAGAAGTACGCCTTTCGGTATTTTTGCGCCGAGTTTTAAATATTTTTCACCGTTTTTTAAAAAATCAACTATTTCTTCAAGTTCTTGTTTTTCTTCATCAATACCAGCCACATCTTTGAAGGTCACTTTTACTTTGCTGTCCAGCATCATTTTTGCTTTGCTTTTACCGAACGATAATGCCTGAGACCCGCCTGTTTGTATGATTTTTGCAAGTATTATAAAAAATGCGATTATTAACAATATCGGAAGTGCAGTACCCATTAACCCCATAACGGAGGAGTTTTCATTTGCCTTCTTTATGTCAATGTTTACGTTATTATCTTCTAATGTCTTATATAAACTGTCATCATTTTGAGGAACGGTTACCTTGTATCTTAAAGATGCAGTAACCGCCTCTTTTCCGTCTACATTTGTTTTTATTTCATCTTCAATCGGAACAGCCGTTACAGTATCATTTTCTATTACTACTTCTTTAATTTCAGCACTTCTTACCTTTGATAGAAATTCCGTATATGTTAAATCTTTTGTGGAGGTTGTAGGCCCTGCAAAAAGCATTGATGCAAGCGCAAGTACCAAAATCCCTATTACAAGCCAAATTCCTAATGATTGATTTTTATTCATAATTTATTTTCCTTCAAAATTATATAGAAAATTATAGCACAATTATTTATTAGTTTTTACTCGTCCGTAAATATCTTCATATCTTATAATGTCATCTTCTGATATGTAATCCCCTTTTTGAACCTCAAGAATTTTTAATACCTCCTTATAAGGATTTTGCAGCGAGTGCTTAGATTTAAGAGGAATATCAATACTCTGCCCTTTTGAAAGCTTATTTGTCTTGCCGTCTAATATAACAACTGCATTGCCTTCCAATACCACCCAATGCTCTGACCTGTGGTTATGTGATTGAAGCGACAGTTTATGAGAAGGTAATACCGTTATAATTTTTGATAACCAGCCTTCTCCGGAGTTTAACCTTGTATAATATCCCCAAGGACGAAATACCGTCTTATGTATTTGAGTTATTTCTTTATTATCTTTTTTTAATGCTTTAACCAGCTTATTAATTTCACTTGCCCTATCTTTATCACAAACCAATAAAGCATCTTCAGTTTCCACAACGGCAATGTTTTTCATATTTGAAACACATACAAGTTCTTTAGAAGAATAAATTAAAGAGTTCTCTACTTTATTAATCAGAACATTTCCCGTAATAACATTTCCGTTTTTATCTTTTTCACTCTCGTTATAAATTGAATGCCACGAGCCTAAATCACACCATTTTGATTTTAACTCCGTCATAACAAGATTATCCGATTTTTCCATAATTGCATAATCTAAAGAAATAGAGGGCATTTTTTCATAGTTTTTATAATTGATATTTAAATTTTCATTAAACATATCAGATGAACAGCAATCCAAAATATCTTTTGCATACTTTGTAAAAGCTTCATATAAAACAGAAACTTTTGAGGTATAAATCCCACAGTTCCAATAATATTTTTTATCTTTTAAAAAGACTTGGGCTGTTTTATAATCGGGCTTTTCGATAAATCTTTCTACTTTTTTGCCAAACTTTAAAACCTCGGATGTTTTTATATAGCCAAAACCCGTTTCGGGTTTTAAAATTTTAGTTCCTACAGCTCCAATATATCCTTTTTTCGCAATATTTACAGCATTTTCCAAGGTTTCAATAAAGTCTTTATTATTTGAAATAACAAAATCAACAGGCAGGATAACTAAAACTTCATCTCTTTTTGATTTTTTTAAGTATCTAAGAATGGATGCTATAGCAGGTGCGGTATTCCTTGCCAACGGCTCGGAAATTACAATCGGAGATTTCATAATTTCTTTAAGCTGAAGTCTTGTATCCGTTTCAAGTGAAATATTTGTTATCGTTATTATATTTTTGGGGCTTGCTAAATTCATTAAAACTTCACAGGCATTTTGAAGTGCAGATTTTCCGTTATCTCTTTTTATTAACGATTTTGGATATAATGCCCTTGATAACGGCCAAAGTCTTTCTCCTGAGCCTCCTGCCAACAATATAAACTTCATTATTATTTCCCTTATTTACCTACGTTTTAATACTACCACCTTATTTATTCTTAAACAAAATGAAAAGTTATGTAAAGATACTTCATTTTCTTAGACAAATATTTTAAAACAATATATAATATTTTTAGCAGTAGTACATGCTTATTATAAGGGGATTGCTTTTATGACTTCATCAGTTATTGATTCAATTAAAGATAAAGAAATTACACCGAAAGAAATAAGAGAAATGCTCGGTATTGATAATTCGGGTATTAAAGAATTATGTAAAATGGCTGATGTAAAACTGAAAAAAAATGATAGAGGTTTGACTTATTTCACTAAAGATGATGCAGATGCTCTAAGCAAAATATCCGCTAAAGTAACTATCCCGATACCCGTAAAAAGTATTGTTTATAAAGGAACTAATTCAATCTCTAACGGCTCTATTGTTCAACTCGTTAATACACTTAAAAATATTGAAAAATCTATAACCGATAAATTAACTTCAGTTTTGGATGAAAAACTTGACGGCATGGATGATGTTGTTATGGAACTTATCAGAGTTAAAACCGAAAATGAAACTATGAGATTTAAAATTAATGAATTAAATAAAGAAAATTATAAACTTAAAAAAGAAATTAATTCATTTAAAAAAGTTCCGTTCGGGTTCTATGCAAAAACTTCAACAGGAAGTAATCCTTTTTAAATAAATTCTGTTTTATTTATTGTAAAATCGTCATTCCAATAAACTTTTAAATTATTTTTAAGGTCGTGATAATTTAAAGGGTTTTCTGATGCGTATTTAACTGCCTGAGAAAATGCTAATATTTTTTTATCCGATAAATTTTTAACAATATCACACAATAATTTTGAACTTCCGGCAAAAACCCCATCAGAATTAACAAGTTTGCCATTCTTATTAAATATTTTCTGACCTGCGAATATACCTTCTTTTTCCATAGAGTGCGCCATAGGGAGTGCATCACTTATTAAAATAATTTTATCATCAGGTTTTAAGCGGAATGTAATATCTAAAACCTCATCACTTACGTGCATTGAGTCCGCTATAATTTCAATATAAATATCGTTATTATGTAAAGCACTAACAACGGTTGAATTTCCTCTATGCGAGAATGCGCCCATCGCATTATATAAGTGAGTTACCTGATTTATTCCGTCAAAGTTCGTGCCGATTGAATGCCCGAGCGAAATTTTAACATCTTTAGATTTTAAATGGTTTATAAATTCTCCGTTTTTATCAAGTTCGGGGGCAAGTGTTATTATTTTAATTATTTCATCGTCAAATTTTTTATACAGGTCAATTTGAAGAGGCAGAATATATTTTTTTTCATGTATACCTGATTTTTCGGGATTAATAAAAGGCCCTTCCAAATGAATACCTGCAATTTTAGAGGTTTTTTCTTTTTGCCGAGCCTTTGCTGACTTTATTAAAGATATCCTGTCTTTTATTTTTTCAATATCATCAGTCATAACGGTTGGGAAAAATGCACTAACTCCATTTTGCGCCAATAAATCCGAAGTTTCAAGGAGTTCCTTTTCGCTGCAATTCATAAAATCACAGCCGAAGGCTCCATGTATATGCTGTTCTATAAGTCCTTGTGTTTCTATCATTATCCCCTCAATGAATTTATTGCCTCTTTTATGTTGGTGCTTGTAAAAATATAATTACCCGCAACAAGCGCATTAATACCGTAATTTTTGCAGATTTTGGCAGTTTCAGAGTTTATTCCGCCATCCGCCTCTATTATTACATCTTTTGTTAAATAAGATTTAATATCAACCGCCTTTTTACTGCACTCTGTCATAAATTTTTGTCCGCCGAACCCCGGTTCTACCGTCATAATAAGGATTAAATCCGCCATATTTACATAATCTTTTATTTCTTCAGGCTTTGTATCGGGTTTTATTGATATTCCCGCCTTTATATTATAAGACTTAATTATATTAATCACCTCGGGAGTTTTTTCTTTTACCGCTTCATAGTGGAATGTAATAATATCAGACCCCGCAAGCGCAAAGTCTTTTATATATTTTTCGGGATTATCTATCATTAAATGAACATCTAAAGGAATATTACATACTTTTCTTAATGCTTTAACGACAGGTGCGCCGATTGTAAGATTCGGCACAAAATGCCCGTCCATAACATCAACATGCACCCAATCGGCGCCGTTTAGTTCAAGTCTTTTTATTTCATTTTCAAGATTTGCGAAGTCACTTGATAATATAGAGGGAGCAATTATTATATTATCCATTTTCACACTCCTTTAAGACTTTTAAGCTTTTTAGCGCATTATAAGCAGCATTTTTTTCCGCATCTTTTTTTGTTTTTGCCGTTCCTCTTCCGAGTTCTTTATTTTGATAGATAACACTTACCTCAAATGTTTTATTATGGGCTTTTCCTGTTTCATTTATTACTTTATATTCCGGTAAGTCCTTATTTAATCCTTGCGTATACTGCTGGAGAAGTTCTTTTGTATTGAAATTCAGCATTATTTCTTCAAAATCAGTATTTACATCAGAATACATTCCGTATATAAAATTTTTAGCCTCGTCAAATCCTGCCGTCTTATATACTGCTCCTATTACAGCTTCAAATGCACAAGCATTGATGGATTCCTTTTCTCTGCCGCCGTCTTTTTCTTCGTGTATACCGATATTCAAGTATTCCTTCAAATTTAGTTCATCCGCCAGAGTTGATATAAATCTGTCGCTTACCAGAGTACTTCTTATTTTTGTAAGTTTCCCTTCATTGTAATCAGGATATTTATCAAATAAATACTCGCTTACGCAAATTCTTAAAACAGAATCGCCCAGAAATTCAAGCCTTTCATAGTCGGGCAAATCGGCATTATCTGATTCATAGTTATAAGATGAATGTGTCAGGGCAGTATTTAATAATTCTAAATCCACATCGGAAATATTTAATATTTTTTTAAATTTATTTAACTGTCTTTTTCTAACTGCAGATAACATCAAGAACTTTCTTCATAAATTCAATAATCATTGGCATGGGAAATATTACACCCGTAAGAATAAAATATTTAATATAATAGTATGCAGCGGGGACTGAAAACAGGTAACTGTCGGCTCTATCCAAAAAACCGCCATGCCCGGGCAGTGACGTGCCTGAATCTTTAACTCCCGCATCTCTTTTTATAAGAGATTCCGATAAATCACCCAATTGAGCCATAACGGTAATTATTATACTTAACACAAAACTGTGATATAAAGAAATTCCAATAAGTTTACCGATTATGACCCCTGTAATTACAGCGCAAACTGTACCTGCAACAGCGCCTTCCACTGTTTTTTTAGGGCTGATTACAGGAGATAGCTGATGTTTACCGTATCTTACACCAAAAAAGTATGCGGCAATATCCGTCACCATAATAACAAAAAACAGCATTAAAAGGAAATAAAGTCCCTGCGAGAATTTTAATCCGAATAAAGAAACTTCAGGTCCGATATGTCTTATTGTATAAACATGGCAAGGCAGCCAAGCAATTAAAAAACCTAATATCGTAGTAGCGACATTTGCAATGTAGGGCTGCCGCCCCCGAAATAATACCGCCAGAAATGACCCTATTGTACCTGCTATAAGCACAAGCGGTATCAATTTATCATACCCGCTGGCTGTTACAAGTATCATAATTACTGATGTTATAAATATAACTTTAAAAAAGGGCAAAAACCCCTTATGTCTCAATATATCGGTATATTCCTTGCTTGCGGTGATTATAAAAATAAGCAATAAAGCCAGCAAAAACTTTCCGCCCGCAAGAATACACCCAAAAACCAAGGAGGCTACAATAAATCCCGTAATTAATCTGTTTTTTAATAAATTATTAAGTACAGCCACTATACGGTTAAGACCTCTTTTTCTTTTTCCGCAGAAACATCATCTGCTATTTTAATATATTTATCGGTTAATTTTTGGATTTTATCCTGATTATCTTTTACCATATCTTCAGAAAGATTTTCCGATTTTTCAAGTTTTTTCAGTTCATCAGCCAAATCTCTTCTGATATTTCTTATAGCTACTTTAGAATCTTCACAAACTTTTTTAACGTCCTTGCAGATTTCTTTTCTTTTATCCGCTGTTAAAGGCGGAAAAGCAAGGCGGACAACAATACCGTCAGAATTCGGATTAATTCCCAAATCTGCTTTAACAAGCGCTTTTTCAACATCTTTTAGTATTGTTTTATCATAAGGAGCAATAACAAGAGTTGTTCCATCCTGCACACTTACCTGTGATAATTGTCTTAACGGGGTGGGCGCTCCGTAATATTCAACCAAAACTTTATCTAAAATCATAGGATTTGCTCTGCCCGTACGGATAGATGCAAATTCCTTTTTCATTTGCGCTATTGTTTTTTCCATTTTTTCTGTTCCCGAAGAAAACATT
This sequence comes from Candidatus Gastranaerophilales bacterium, assembly GCA_947625305.1. Lineage (GTDB taxonomy): Bacteria > Cyanobacteriota > Vampirovibrionia > Gastranaerophilales > Gastranaerophilaceae > Avigastranaerophilus. The sequence continues at coordinate 63,152 of CANQNW010000004.1, forward strand.
GAATCCAATGTCATATTAACCTCCTACATATGTTCCTATATTTTTACCTTTTAATATTTTAATAATGCTGCCTTTTGCGGCAAAATCAAATACCACAATGGGTATAGAATTTTGTTTACATAGGGCGCAAGATGCAGTATCCATAACTTTTAACCCTTTTACAATGATATCATCGTATGTGATATTACTGTATTTTTTAGCATTCGGGTTAGTCCTCGGGTCATCGGAGTATACTCCGTCCACTCCGTTTTTAGCCATCAGCATAGCCTCAGCCCCTATTTCAGATGCTCTTAAGGCTGCGGCGGTATCTGTTGTAAAAAACGGATTTCCTGTTCCTGCCGCAAATATAACTACTCTTTCTTTTTCCAAATGTCTTATTGCTTTAAATCTTATATACGGCTCTGCTATTTTATTCATATCTATTGCGCTTTGAACCCTGCAGGGGACATCGATTTTTCTCAATGCGCTTTGAAGTGCTAAAGCATTCATAACGGTTGCAAGCATTCCTATATAATCGCCCGTAGCCTGATCCATTCCGTATTTAGCTGAATTTTTTACACCTCTGAATATATTTCCCCCTCCGACAACAATAGCAATTTGAGCACCTGTTTTATATGCCTCTTTAACTTCATTAGCTATCATTTCCAAAGGACTTTGGTCTATTCCGAATTCCTGTTTCCCAAGTAATGCCTCACCGCTAAGTTTCAGCAGAATTCTTTTATATTTTAATTGCTCTCCCATATAAACCCTATTCGTAAATCTGATAAATATAAGTTTATTATATCTTAAATTGCATATATTTGTTCAAAAATTACAAAATTGTAATTATTTTTGACAAATTTTGTTATATTTGTATCTTGCAACTGAGGCCTGAACCATTCCCATTACGCACAAGGAAACGGCAAGAGCAAACCAATACCCCCGAAGTGACATATGATATCTTCCGACAAGCACCAGAGCAACGGGAAAACCTGCCATCCAATATCCTATTAATACCGAATTAGATACAACTTTAGTTAATTTAAATCCTTTTAAAATACCGCCCGATACAACCTGAAACCCGTCAAATACTTGATACATTGCAGCTATAGATATAATCGGCAGTGCAATTTTTATTACTTCCGTATTACTCGTAAACAGGCTTATTATCTGTCTTGGGAAAAGCGCCAATATTATTCCTGCTAATGCCATAATACCCACACCCATTATCATGCCCGCAATCGAATAATTCTTTATTTCTAATTTATTGCAAGCTCCGTAATAATATCCTATTTTAACTGAGAGTGCGGTTGCTATTGATAATGGCAGCATAAATGTTGCTGAAGATATTGTTGTTATTATATTATGAGTTGCCGCAAGCAAGCCTGATTCTCTTCCGACAAAAATTGTTATAATATTGAATGCTAAAAATTCAAGTAAAAGCCCAAAGCCTATAGGTATACCGATTTTTATCATTTGTTTTATATAACCGTAATCCGTTTTAGCTTTTAAATTTAATATTTTAATAACATATAAAAGCATTACAAGCCCCATTATCATACGGACTAAAGTTGTTGCTATTGCAGCACCTTTTACACCCATAGAAGGGATAGGCCCAAACCCGAATACAAAAACCACATCAAAAATTAAATTTAATACAACAGAATACAATAAAAGCATATTGGGAAATTTTACTATTTCATGTGCCTGAAGAAATTGTTTTATTCCCTCAAACATATACATTCCTATTATTGAAAATGAAACTATTGAAATATACTGTTTTATATAAGGCACAAGATGTTCTTCAAATCCGCCGAAATCAATTAAATATTTTGAAAAATAGCTCAAAGCCGTAAACACTATGGCAAGTATAAATGCAAAAAATAAACTTGCAGGAAGATTTTGTTTTGTCGGTTTTCTCTCACCTCTCATATTTGCCAGAATAACGGATATTGAAAACAAAATACCGAGCCCGAAAATAAATATGGTAAAAAAAACAGAATTCGCAATAGTTATCGCTGCAAGTGCATTAATATCATATTTTGCAACAACTAAAATATCCGTCGCTCCTATTAAAGTATGTCCTAAATTCCCTATCAATATAGGAAATGCAAGAACAAGCAGTTCCGTAAAATAATGTTTATATCGGCTTAAAAGACTTTTTGTATCAGCAATTTGACTGTTCATTTTCTCTTAATTTTTTATATTCTTCTTTATGAATACGCATGTCATTAGCCCTGTCATAGAACTCTACAAATTTCATATTGAGTTCCTTTGTTTTATTGTCGGCATACTCAAGCAATTCATAGATATAATCGGGGATTTTAAACTTGTTATTTATATACCACCCGCCTTCTACATCAAGAACGACACTTTTTATTCCCGCTTTAACCGTTAAATCAAAGAATTTATCAATTTCTTCTTTATTATCATTATAAGGAGGATAAATAATATACTTAGTTTTCACTTTGTATTTATTTTCTGTTTGAGCCTGTGCATATTTCGCAAGATTTTCCCAAACTTTATTAAAATGATTTACTCTTTTAATATTTTCGTATGTTTCGGGAGTGCCCGAATCCACGGAAACAACAACAATAAGTTTTCCTTCACTTACCCCTCTTTCAATAGCTTGAGAATATTTAACTCCTGATGAATGAACACGGATATTATCACATCCGCAGTCTAAAAGCATATTTACCATTGGTTCAAACTCGGGTAATAATGCAGGTTCTCCTCCTCCAAAGCCTATTTCGCCTCCGCCTCTGATTTTCCCCATATCAGCAAGTTTTTTTATAACGGGAAACATATTATAATTTTTTCTCGCATTAAAGAAATCAGACTGTTCATTTGTAAAACAGTATTTACACTTGCAGTTACACTGTGTCCAATGATTAAAAACCATATAATTTATATAATCTTCATCATCCCATTCTCTTTCCTTAAGGAAAAAACAGCCTTTGCATCTGTCCAGAATTATTCCTTTTTTATTAAGTTCACGCATTTTGCGCTTTTCTTTAAAAAACTTATCCCAATTAATCATCTCACCTTTATAATTATCAATTAAAATCTGCCTGCCTCCGCCTTCATGGCAGTTAAAACAGCACATTTTAATGTCTTCATAATCAACATTAAATCCGTGCTGAATATACTCACAGCTTACATATCTGTTTGATAAATTTTCATTCTTTTTAAAAAGTGATTTGATTTTTTCAAACATAAATTGCCTCTTAATTATTAAAATAGAATTTATCTTCTTTTAATCTTCTTATAACTTCATGCATTTGAGTTTCTTCCGCAACAATAGACATCCTAAACCAGCCCTCGCCGTTGTTGCCGAAACCGTTTCCGGGGACAAGAACTATACCTGAAGTTTTTAATACGTCATCCGTAAATTCTTTAGATGATTTATATCTTGGCGGAACTGGCAGCCATAAATAGAAGGTAGCCTTTGGCGGATTTATTTTATCCATTGGCCAGCCGAGTTCTTTAAACCCGTCTACTATAATTTTTTGCTTTCTTTCAAATCTTTTATTGGCTTCCACTATATATTCATCGCCTTCTTGAGAATTTAATATATCCGATGCGGCTTTTTGTATAGGTTTATATATGCCTGTATCAATTGTAGATTTAAGTTTACCAAGTATTCCGACGGCATCAGAATTACCGCAAACCCAGCCTATTCTCCATCCTGTCATTGAATATGGTTTTGAAAAACTGTAAAATTCAACTGCAACATCTTTTGCACCTTCAATTTCAAATACACTGTGTGCTTTTGGTGCGCCTTCAAAAGTTAAATCTATATATGCCGCATCCGAAATTAAAAGAATATGATGTTTTCTGCAAAAATTAACGGCTTTTTGAAGATATTCTTTTGTACATATTGCACCTAACGGGTTATTAGGATAATTTATAACCAAAGCCTTAACTTTATTTTTATTAAACCCGTCTTTTTCCAAATTATTCATTGCTTCATCAAAGTCAGGCATGTAGTTATTCTCGGGAGTTAAAGGAATTCCGTAACCAAACCCGCCTGAAACTTTTACCATTTCTTTATATGACGCATACCCTGGGTCAGGGATTAAGACTATATCTTTATTTTTAATATCGGTTGAAGGATTTATCAAGGCTCTAATCATATTGGCAATACCTTCTTTTGAACCGATTAAAGCGCAAATTTCAGATTTTGAATCAAAATCAATGCCCGTACGTTTTTTCATATTTTTTGCTATTTCTTCAAGCAGATAAGTTTCACCTTTAACCAGAGTATATGTGTGCATACCTTCTGTTTGAGCATATTCTATAATTTTATTCGTAACCAGCTCTGGCGGTCTTTCAACAGGCGCACCCATTGCAAGTGAAATCGGAGCTCTTCCTTTTGCGGTTAATTCAGGCGCCAGCTTTGCCGTATCCATTTTTATTTGAATCATTATATATGTTTCTAAAGATTGTACATAATCGTTAAATATTTCTTTCATATCTGTCTCCAATTTACTTATGTTCCGACTGCCAAGCCCACGCATTATGATTATGAATGCTTTCTTGGGCTTCTACTTCAGCTTCATAGAATTTTACTTTATCGTCATTTCTTAAAAAGCTTATCACATCTCTTAATACATCCTCCACAAATTTAGGATTTTCGTATGCGGATTCGGTTACATACTTTTCATCACACCTTTTTAATATTGAGTATACAGGGCTTGACCCGCATTTTTCAATTTTTTCCACTAAATCTTCAATCCAAATAATATCATTTTCATCATAACTGACTTTAACTTTAACCATTGTCCTTTGATTATGCGCAGAATACTTGGATATTTCTTTTGAGCAGGGGCAAAGTGTTGTAACGGGAACTTTTACACCTAATATAAATTTATAATCCTCCCCCGTTAAATCCCCTTGAAACGAGCAGTCATACCCTACAGGAAATTCCATCTCGCTAACCGGTGCTTTTTTATTAATGAAATACTTAAATTCAAACTTAACATGCGCACTTTGCGAATTTAACTTTTCTTTAACATCTATTAAAAGTCCCTTTATATCAACTCCCAAGAGATTTCTGTTTGAATAATCACTTAATATTTCAATAAAACGTGACATATGAGTGCCTCTATAATCATGAGGCAAGGTAACACTTAATCTGGCTTTAGCAGATACAACCTGACTTTGAGCATTTTTACGTTCAATAATAAGAGGAACTTCAACACCGTTTACTCCGACTTTTTGAATATCTATCCCTCTTATATCACTTTGATTTTGTATATCTTTTAATTCGCTATTCATGCTCTTCTTGTTCCAAAGACTCCATATCATTGCTTTCCATTGCAAGAAGAAGTTTTAGCGCTGCAATTCTTTGTGTTTTAGGTGATGAAGCCCTTAACAGTTCAATAGCCCTAAGCATAACAGGATCAGAATCGTACCAGCGGTTTCCTTTTCCGCTGAATTTTTTTGTTATTTCATAAATTCTTTCAATTACATCCTGTGCTACTTGTTCCTGCAAAGAAATTATAAAATCAGCAGCGGCTGTTTTTGTATCATCCGTCTGCAATTTTAATAATTCAAGCGCTTCTTTTAGTATGGGGTCGTTATCGTACCATCTTCTAAAACCTTCAGGCATTTATTCTCCTAACTTTTCTTGTATTAATTTTATTATAATATTTTTTGAGTCATCAAATACTTTTTCTATGGAATTATTTGCATTTATTAATTTTATCCTTTCGGGATTTTCCTTTTGAAGTTCAAGGTAACCGTTTCTAACCTTTTTATGAAACTCAATTCCTGCTGATTCCATTCTGTCTTTTTCGTTTCCTACACGATTTTGTGCAGTTTCAGTCGAAACATCATAAAGAAGTGTCAAATCAGGCTCAAGTCCATTTACCGCAATTTTATTTAAATCCTTTAACAGCTTTATATCCTGACCTCTGCCATAACCTTGATATGCAACTGTAGAATCCGTATGACGGTCGCATAATACTATTTTACCTTCTTTTATTTCAGGTTTAATAAATGTTTCAACGTGCTGCGCTCTATCTGCCAAAAATAAGAACATTTCGCATTTATCAGCAACCTTTCCTTCATAGTGAAGAAGTATTTCTCTTATTTTTCGCCCTAGTTCAAGCGCCCCCGGTTCTCTTGTTACAACAACATCATAACCTTTTTCTTCCAAAAATGTTTTAATCAGGTTCAACTGAGTAGTTTTTCCCGAGCCGTCTGCACCTTCAAAAGTTATAAATAAACCCTTTTGCATATTATAAGATATCCCAGCCCGTGTATTTTCTTAAAACTTTCGGAATTGTAACCGAACCGTCTTCATTTTGGAAGTTTTCCAAAATGGCTGCAAATGTTCTTCCGACCGCCAAGCCTGACCCGTTTAATGTATGAACAAAAACAGGTTTGCCTGTTTCTTTTGAACGGTATCTTATATTTGCTCTTCTTGCTTGGAAATCACCGAAGTTTGAACAGCTTGATATTTCTTTATAGGTACCATAAGAAGGGAGCCAAACTTCTAAGTCGTAACATTTCCTTGCTGAAAATCCTATATCGCCCGTGGAAAGAGCAACTCTTCTATATGGAAGTTCCAATAATTCAAGTATTCTTTCCGCATTTCTTGTAAGTTTTTCGTGTTCTTCAACACTTGTTTCAGGTGTAGTAAGTTTAACAAGTTCAACTTTATTAAACTGATGCTGGCGGATTAACCCTCTTGTATCTTTACCTGCCGAGCCAGCTTCTCTTCTAAAGCATGGGGTATATGCAGTCATATACTTAGGAAGGTCATCTTCATTTAGTATTTCGCCCGAATATATATTTGTAACAGGCACCTCAGCCGTTGGAATTAAATATAAATCTTCATTTTCGCACTTATACATATCCTGAGCAAATTTAGGCAATTGTCCCGTTCCTGTCATTGCTGCGGCATTTACCATAACAGGCGGTAAAATTTCTTCATACCCGTGTTCTTGTGTATGTGTATCAAGGAAAAAATTTATAATTGCTCTTTCTAATTGAGCGCCTTTCCCTCTGTATAGTGAGAACCTTGACTGAGAGAGTTTTACACCCCTTTCAAAGTCTACAATATCTTTATCGGTACAAATATCCCAGTGAGCCTTTTGCTCAAAGTTTACTTTTCTTGGTTCTCCTACTCTTTTTATTTCAACATTATCCGCATCCGATGAGCCTATTGGGGTTGTTTCATCAGGTATGTTAGGAGTTGAAAGCAATAAATTTCTTTGTTCGATGTCAAGCTGCTGCTCTTGTTCTTCGAGCGACTTAATTTCCTCGCCCATTTCTTTAACTTGAGCCTGTATTTCATCGGTATTTTGCCCTTGTTTTTTCAACATACCGATTTCCTGTGACATGTTCTTTCTCTTTGCCCTTAGTTCATCAGCTTGAGTTTGTACTTTTCTTCTTTTAACATCTATTTCAAGTATTCCGTCAATTGACAGTTCCGGATTTCTTCTTTTTAAAAGTTCATTAACCTTTTCGGGATTTTCCCTGATAATTCTTATATCAAGCATTATTTTTACCTCTCAATTCACTATTATTTTATTAAAAACAAATATAAAATAAAAGCAGTTTTTTGTTATATAATAGTTAAGAGGAATTAAGTGTGAATAAAACCTACACAAAAAGAATTTTATTTATAGGCATGCCTGATATGGCATTAGTATGCCTGCATAAACTTAAATCAAAAGGAATAAATATTACAGGTATTATTCCACCCGCTAAAAATGACCCGGCAAATAAATTAATGGTTAATACCGCACAAATGTACGGATTAAACATTATTCAATATGAAAATAATTTAAATGACAGTGATTTTTTGCAAAAAGTTAAAGAATTAAAAGCCGATTTAGCCGTTGTCGCATCTTATAATAAAAAATTTCCAAAGGAACTTTTATCACTTACAAAAGACGGCTTTATCAATCTTCACCCTTCTAAATTGCCTGATTACAGAGGTGCAAACCCTTATTCACATGTAATAATCAACGGAGAAAAGGAATCTGCTATTACTCTTCATTTTATGGATGAAAACTTTGATACGGGAGATATAGTCTCTCAATATCGTTTTAAAATTGACGAAAATGAAACAATGGGAACATTATTCATAAGAACTAATGAAATGTGCGCCACTATGCTTTATGAAGCACTGGATTACTATGAAACACATGAACTGCCTAGAACTCCCCAAAAAGAAAAACAAAATTGCAAAACAGCACCTGCCTTATCATTTGAAAAAAGAAACACTTTTATCGATTGGAGTAAATCAGCTGAAGAAACAGAACGGTTTATAAGAGGCTTAAATCCCTTTATCGGTGCGGTCACGAAATATAAAAACAATATTTTAAGAATAAATTCGGCAAGGGTTATTAATAAATCTCACAAAATGGAGCCGGGCAGTATATTTGACTGCAAAAATACTTTAAAAATAGCATGCGGAGAAGGAATTCTTGAAATTGAATCACTTCAATACGGCGCATATTTTATATCTACGGGTGAAGATTTTTCAGAAAGAATTTGTGTAAAAAAAGGGGAAATGCTAAAAAGTGAATAAACTTAATTTCTTAACACCGGGGCTTCCTATGGCCTCCGAGGGAAAAGGTTATAATGAAGGTCTTAAAATAATTAAAGAAATGGATTTAGACGGCATGGAAGTTGAATTTGTCCACGGTGTAAAGATGAACGAACAAACCCAAAAATTTGTAAAAGAATTTACACAAACAAACAATTTAACAATAACTTGTCATGGGCCTTTTTACATCAATCTTAACTCACTTGAAGAAGATAAAATCGAAGCAAGCATTCAAAGGATACTTGAAACGGCAAGAGTAGGTAAAAATATCGGGGCATACAGTATTACCTTCCATGCGGCTTTTTATATGAAAAAAAATCCCGAGGAGGTATATAAAACCGTCTATAAATCAATGGAGCAAATATGTTCTATCTTAGAAAATGAAGGTAATAGCGTTTGGATAAGACCCGAAACTACAGGTAAAGGCACTCAATGGGGGACTTTTGAAGAAATTGTAAAATTATCAAAAGAATTTAAATATGTCCTGCCATGTATAGATTTTTCGCATATTCACGCAAGATATAACGGCATTTATAACACCTACGATGAATTTTCAAATATTCTTGAATATATGGGCAGGGAACTGGGTAATGATGTTTTTGAAAATTTCCATGCTCACCTTGCAGGTATTGAATACGGAGCTAAGGGCGAAAAAAATCACCTTATTTTTGAAGAAAGTGATATGAATTATAAGGACTTACTTAAAGCATTTAAAAAATTTGATGTAAAAGGCGCTCTTGTGTGCGAAAGCCCTAATATTGAAACAGATACAAAACTTCTAAAAGATTATTATATGAGTTTATAAAATGGATTTATTTTATTATTACTTTTCCGATATTGAAGGACAAACCCCCAGAGAAAATGAACATAATGCGGGCAGGTTTATTATAGAGCATGCCGGAAAAAACTTTTATAATATTAAAAATACCGAAATTGAAATAATAAACGGGAAACCGAAATATAAATATTCAAATACACAATTCAGCATTTCTCATAAAGGAAATATTGCGGTTGTTTTGTTTGATAAAAATCCCGTCGGAGTTGATATTGAAAAACTCCAAAACAGAGATTTTGAAGCTATAGCAAAAAGAATGAATTTTAAATTAAAAAATCATACACCTGAAGAATTTTATACTTGCTGGACATTATATGAAGCGGAATATAAACTCCAAACAACGGCAAAAAGCAGATATACATTTAATTTTGACAAAGAATACATAATCTCCGCCGTTACAAGCGAACAAGCGGAGATTGAAAAAATTTTAAAAATTTATGAAATAAAGCAAGACGGCATTATTTCTTTGAAATAACATAAATTAAATGCCAGCCGAACTGTGTTTTAACGGGTTCTGATACAACACCCGAAGGAAGATTAAAAGCCGCATTTTCAAATTCAGGAACCATATCTCCCCTTGAAAACCAGCCTAATATACCGCCTGATTTACCAGAAGGACATTTTGAATATTTTTTAGCAGCTTCCATAAATCTGTTAAAGGTTTCATCAGGATTTCCCGTCATAACTTCTTCTCTTATTTTAACTGCCTCATCTTCTGTCGGAACAAGAATATGTGCAGCCTGAACTTGTCTTATTGCCGCCTCTGCTCTTGATAATACGGGATTGAATGTATTTTCATTCATAAAAGCGAAACAGAAAAATGCCGCAACAAACATTAATAACGAAAATAATTTTTTCATAAATAACTCCTTTTTATTACAAAAAAAATTATAATCATAAAATTAAAATAAATCTATTACCCGATTTTATTTATGTAAATTTATAAATTGATTTTCTCTTGTAATAGCCACCATGCCCGAACGTACGATTTCTTTTATGCCGATAGGACGGAGCAGAGATATTAAAGCCATTACCTGCCTGTTATCGCCCGAATATTCAAGTGTATAGATATCAGGTGTTACATCAATAATTTTAGCACCGAATATTTCAGCTATTCTTAAAATTTCACTTCTGGCATCATCTTTTGCACTGACCTTGCATAGGATTAATTCCCTATCAATACACTTATCTGCAGATTTAGGGAGTTCCACTACTTTAATTGTATTTATTAACCTGTTTAACTGCTTACAGATTTGTTCTATTACAACATCATCACCGTTCGTAACTATTGTAATTCTTGAAAATACGGAATCTATAGTGGAGGCTACCGTTAAACTTTCAATATTATAACCTCTTGAAGAAAATAAATCGCAGACGGAGGATAAAATACCCGCTTCATTTTTAACCAGTACGGAAATTGTATGTTTCATAATTTATTCCTCCGCTCCGTTTTCCTTGTTGGATAAAATAACTTCATTTAACGGTTTACCCGCTAATACCCAGGGATAAACCATTTCGAAAGGTTCTACAATAAAGTCGATAATAACGGGTCCGTCAAAAGCAATCGCTTTATCAAGCGCACTATCAATATCTTCTTCTTTTGTAACTCTTAAACCTAAAACTCCGTATGCTTCAGCCAATTTGACATAATCAGGCGACGAAATATGAGTTTGAGAATAGTGCTTGTCAAACAGTTTTTCCTGCCACTGCCTTACCATGCCGAGATATCCGTTATTAATAACCGCAATTTTTACGGGGATTTTATAATCAACGCAGGTCATAAACTCTTGAATATTCATCTGAATACTACCGTCGCCTGCAATATTAAATACGAGTTTATCGGGCGCACCTATTTGGGCGCCGATTGCAGCGGGAAAACCAAACCCCATAGTTCCCAATCCGCCTGATGTTATTAATTGGCGGGGATGGTTAAATTTATACAGCTGTGCCGTCCACATTTGATGCTGTCCGACTTCCGTTGCTATTATTGCATCTTTATCTTTTGTTTTTTCGTATATGTGTTCAATTACTGTTTGAGGGCTCATTATGCCGTTTTCTACAGCCCGTATTGCCCGTTTTTCTTTCCATGAATCTATTTGTTTTACCCACAATCTTCTCATATCAACATCATATTGATATTTACCTGTATCAAATTCATTAAGCATTACATTTAATACATTTTTGGCATCCCCGACTATAGGAATATCAACACTTACATTTTTACTTATCGAGCAAGGGTCAATATCAACATGGATAACCTTAGCATCCTTGCAAAATCTTTTTAAACAGCCTGTTATACGGTCATTAAACCTTGTACCGACTGCAAACAAAACATCACAGTTACTGACGGCTAAATTTGCCCAGTAATTTCCGTGCATACCAAGCATGCCCAATGAAAGTTCATCACCCTGCGGATAAGTGCCTATTCCCATAAGTGTTGTTGCTACGGGGATATTAAGTTTTTTAGCGAGTTCCCGTATTTCTTTATATGAATCAGAATGAATAACCCCGCCGCCCGAAATAATAACAGGTCTTTGCGCCTCGCATAAAAGCTTTAATGCCCTTCTGCATTGGATAGGATGACCTTCATATGTAGGGTTATACCCGGGGAGATTAACTTTTTCGGGATACTCAAAATCCGTTTTCATTGTAAGAACATCTTTAGGAAGAGAAACTACAACAGGCCCCGGACGTCCCGTTTTTGCAATATGAAAAGCTTCTTTTATAACTCTCGGCAGGTCGCTTATATTTTTAACAAGATAATTATGCTTGCAGCATGTTCTTGTCATGCCCACAATATCAGCCTCTTGAAATGCATCATTACCGATTAATTTTGAATCCACCTGACCTGCAAAAACAACAAGCGGATAGCTGTCATAATAAGCATTTGCAATCCCCGTTACGGTATTACAAGCCCCGGGGCCTGATGTTACAAGAACAACACCCGGTTTCCCCGTAATCCTTGCATAACCTTCCGCTGCATGTACCGCTGCCTGCTCATGCCTTACAAGATAATGTTTTATATAGTCGCAGTTATACAGTTCATCATAAATATGAAGAATGACCCCGCCGGGGTAGCCGAATATTTTATCCACACCCTCTTTTCTCAAGCATTCAAGAAACATTCTTGCACCGTTCATTTTTTCGGTTTTATTTATTTGCTCGGATGTCATTTCCACTCTCCACTTATTTCAGCTGTAAACAAAAAGATTTTACCACAAAGTTTTTATATTTTCGACTTAATATACCAAGGTTGACTATTATATTTTTAAGTTCTAAACTTTTCTTAAACGGTAAAAGAGAAAAGAGGTAGATATGGCAAAAATTTATTACGCATCAGACTGTAATCTTAGTCTTTTAAAGGGTAAAACAGTTGCAATAATCGGCTATGGAAGCCAGGGGCATGCACATGCTCTGAACTTGCATGAAAGCGGAATTAATGTAATCGTAGGTTTATATAATGGCTCAAAATCATGGGCAAAAGCTGAAGAAGCGGGTTTAAAAGTTGCAACCGTTGAAGAAGCATCTAAACAAGCTGATTTAATTATGATACTTCTTCCCGATGAAAAACAGGCTGATATTTATAAAACTCAAATAGCACCAAACTTAACGGCAGGAAAAACTTTGGCATTTGCTCACGGGTTTAACATCCACTTTAACCAAATTATTCCTCCAAGTGATGTTGATGTAATTATGATTGCACCAAAAGGCCCCGGTCATACCGTAAGAAGCGAATATGTCGCAGGTAAAGGTGTTCCTTGCTTAGTTGCAGTATATCAAAACCCGAGCGGGAAAGCATTGGAAACAGCACTTGCATACTCTGCAGGCATTGGCGGTGCAAGAGCAGGGGTTCTTGAAACAACATTCAGACAAGAAACAGAAACAGATTTATTCGGTGAACAAGCAGTTTTATGCGGAGGTGTTACCGCTTTAATGCAGGCCGGATTTGAAACACTCGTTGAAGCAGGCTACGACCCGCAAAATGCTTACTTTGAATGTATTCATGAAATGAAACTTATTGTTGACCTTATTTACCAAGGCGGATTCTCTAAAATGAGATATTCTATATCAGATACCGCTGAATTCGGCGACTACGAAACAGGTAAACGTATTATTACCGATGAAACAAAAAAGGAAATGAGAAAAATCTTATCCGAAATCCAAGACGGTACTTTTGCTTCTAAATGGATTAGCGAAAATAAAGCCGCTAACAGAGCTCACTTCTTAGCTACAAGAAGAGTTAAAGCAGAACACCAGCTTGAAAAAGTAGGTAAAGAACTCAGAAAAATGTACTCTTGGAACGAAGAAAAATAACTTTAAAATAAAAAATTAAAAAGCCGAAGAGAAATCTTCGGTTTTTTTATTACTTGACAATTTATAGACATTTGTCTATAATATAAATATGCTTACGGAAAAACAAAAAACATTCTTTGAAAAATTAAAAGAATTATATGAAAATGAAGCCCTTCCAAGTTTTGAAACTCTGGCTAAAGAATTCGGATTTAAACATAAAAATTCAATCTGGCAGTATTTTAATAAACTAAAGGAAGAAAACCTTATCACTGAAAAAAATAACCGATTTTATATTAATAAAGAACAGCTGGGTGCCGTATTATTTTCTTCCGCAGTAAAAGCAGGGTTTGCCTCGGTAGCGGATGATTATATAGAAAAGCGGGTTTCTCTTGATGAAAGCTTTAAAATAAACAGCCCTTCCACTTTTTTATTTACCGTTTCGGGCGATTCAATGATAGATTTAGGTATTTTTGAAGGCGATAAAGTTATTGTTCAAAAATCAAATACCGCAAAAGACGGTGATATAGTAATAGCTTTTATTGACGGAGGCTACACAATAAAAACCTACAGGTCAAAAAACGGAAAGGTTTGGCTGCAGCCGGCAAACAGCAATTACCCTGATTTACATCCTAAAGAACAACTCGTTATATTCGGTATAGCTCAAGGTATTGTAAGAAAATTTTAAAAGTATTCAAATATGTTTATTCTTCAAACGGCGGGTCTTATTCCTCCCAATACACCCGCCAATATTTTTTTAAGGATTGGTATGAAACAAAAAATAATTGTACACGTTGACGGAAATAACTTCTTTGCGGGATGTGAAATTTTAATGAATCCCTCATTAAAAGGCAAACCCGTTTGCGTATTAAGCAATAATGACGGATGTGTTATTGCCCGCTCTAATGAGGCAAAAAAGCTGGGTATTCCCATGGGAATACCTCATTTTATGGCAAAAAAGCAATTTCGGGGAGTAACTTACCTCAGTTCCGATTTTACTCTATACCACGAAATCTCTCAAAGAATGATGCAATTACTTCAAAGATACTCCGACATTGTTGAAGTATATTCTATTGATGAAGCTTTTCTTGATATTACGGGGATGAAAAAAATGTTTAATCTTGAATATCAAGATTTAGCAAAAAAGATAAAATACGATATAGAAAATGAAATAGGAATAACCGTTTCTGTCGGAATTGCACCATCTAAAATGCTGGCAAAACTTGCAACACATAAGGCTAAAGCATTAAATGGAATTTATGTTATTGAAAAGGAGTCCGCTCCTTATGAACTTGAAAATATTAAAACCGAAGATATTTGGGGCATAGGCAGAAATATATCAAAAAGTCTGCGCAGGTACGGGATTTTTTATGCGCATGAAATTTTACTTAAAGATGACAATTTTTACAAAAAAAACTACGGCAAAAAAGGTTTGGAATTAAAATACGAATTGAGCGGAATTAGTGTAATCCCCGTCACGGCAGGAGTTCAAAAACCTAAATCCATTCAAAGAACAAGAGCATTCCCCGAATTTTCAAAAGATAAAAGCTATATAAAAACAGAGCTTACAATGCATCTTCATAATGTCTGTAAAAAGCTGAGAGAAAACTCTCTGTGTGCCTCTTATATCTCTGTTATGCTTAGAACTAAAGATTTTAAAGTCTTTTATCTTGATAAAAAGCTTGAAAATAAAACTTTTTCGGAAGTTTTATTAATCAAAGAAGTTGAAAATCTTTTCAACAAAATTTATAAAGAGGGAATAATTTACCGCTCAAGCGGGGTAATGGCATTCGGGCTTGAGGATACATCTAAAACGCAATTATCGTTATTTAACGAAAACAAAAATGAGAAATATAAAAAGATATCGTATCTGATTGACAAAATAGAAGATAAATTCGGCTCAGGGGTGCTTTGTGCGGGTGATACGGGGATAAAATCATTAAGAGAAAAACACAAAAGGGAAATGCGATTTCGGAGTTTTTAAGATATTTAAACTTCAAGATAATTAAAATGGAAAGGGACAAATTTATGTGGTATAAAGTTAAAAGAGGGCAGGTATGAAAAGCAAAATTTTAAAAAAATTTTCTTTTATTTTAATGACAATCTGTATTTTATTACAGATGGATTTTGCTTATGCCGAAGTAATCAGACTTGAACCTACCGAAAAAAATCAATTAAAACTTGAACATAATAATACAGTGCAGAATAAAAATCTTGTAATACAAGATAAAACAGTCGTTGAAGACTTAATTCAAACTCAAAAAGAGGATGAAATCAAGGATATAGAACTTTTATGGCGGGCAACGATTGATAATAACACTCTCATTAAATTTACAATGAATAAATTAAATACACCTGAATCCCAAAGAAGACTGCATTCTTCCATAATGGCAAAAAGTTTATCTTCATTAATATACGGAGCAAGCTTTATCCCGATGTTTACGGGGTCTAATGCAATGATGCAGACTGCTTCATTTTCAGCCGGAAGATTGGCAAATAACTTTTTAAATAAAGAAGCGGCAGCAGGGCAGGCTCCGCCGATAACAGATACTGAATTAATCCAGCTTGCAGGCACTATTGAAGAACTTCAGGAAAAAATTATTTCAAGCTACTACCAATACAAAGGCGCATTAAATAAATTAAAAGATACCCGTTCAAGAATTATTCTTTACAATAAAAATTATTCCAATGCCTTAAAAAACAACTCCTTAACGGAATTAGTCGTATCCTCTGCTTTATATGAAGAAATGCAATTGCAGGAATATAAGCAGGAGCAGGAGGCAAAAAAATATTATCTTTCACTTGAAAGATTAGCGGGGAAAAAAGCTGTAGACAGCCTTATCCTGTCGCAATATGCCTTAAAAAATCAGTTAATAAATACGGAAAAAATAAATAAAAAATGAAAAAATTACTATTTATAATATCTATAATATTAATTACAACGCAGACGGTAAATGCAGAAAATTTAACTGATTTAACCCTCCCTAAAAATCCCGCCTACAGACTGGGGGTTACTTATGACTTGGAAAAAGAATATAAAGTAACAGATATAACAGCAAGACAAACAGAAAAAACCGCATCATACAAAAAAGAATATATAAAAAACTCGACTTATGCAGATAGTTCATTAAAAGATTTATCCAATGAAATTTCAAAACTTCTGACGGTAGAAAAAGAAGATATGCTTGAACACGTGCAGATTTTATGGGCAGGGGCGGCATTAAAAAGCGAAACAATAAAATTTGCCTTATATAAACTTTCAAATCCCGATGCGGATAAACCTGATGAAACAATAGTAAAGAAAATTATAAGGCCTCTATCAACAGCCTCATCTATTGCAGGTGCGGGGTTAGGCGACCCTTTTAGTGCAACGGCTGCTCTTGTCAGCGGGCATTTATTAAATGCTCTTTCTTATAATGATAAGGATTTAAACTACAAATACACAAAAGTAACCGATGCGGATATGATTGTCCTTATAACAAAAGTCGATAATATGCAAAAAAAAGTTGTGGATATGTATTTTGATTATATGACCAGCTACAATCTGCTTAAAATGACGGAAGAACACTTAAAGACAAGACAGGAAAGGTATAATTCGGGATTATATAAGACGGAAGAACAGCTTCTTGTTGCTGATGCGTATTACCGCAGTGCTCTTGATAACAAAGCAAAATTGGAATTGGAATTTCTTGAAAATCGTGCCGCTCTTGAACAGTTAGTAGGGATTGAAGCTTTAAGCGAATTTGAAAAATTACTCTTTAAAAAATAAAAATTATTTTTTGTTTTTTGCTTTTTTGGGGGCTTTAAGTTCTTTATCTGTTTTAATTTTTGAATTCATTTGTATTCTTTTTACGGAATGAACATCAGGAAGAGATTGAAAAGCATTAATTACTGCATTTAAGTTTTCAATACCGTTAACTTCAACACCAAGTTCTATAATACCCATTTTTTTTGCATAGTTAGTTTTAACATTGGCATAAGTAATATTAGTACCGCAATCAGCAGCTTTTATAAGAATATCTTTTAACATACCGAGTTTATCTACACAGTTAATTCTGATAGATGTAACATAAGTTTTATTAGGCATTTCAGCATTTTTCCAGCTGATTTTCATTAATCTTTCTTCAGGTACGGTATCTAAAGAAGGACAGTCAATTCTGTGGATTGAAACACCTTTACCTCTTGTTACAACACCTACAATATGTTCTCCGGGTACAGGGGTACAGCATTTTGCAAAGCTGTAGAGCATTCCTTCAAGCCCTTCAATTTCGTCTTTATAATGACTTTTCTTCTTTGTAGAAACAAATTTATCGGAGTCTTCTTCTTTTGGCTTTTTAATTCTGCTCGTTACTTTATTTAAAGTTGTTTCGCCGTTACCTAATGCTGCAAACAAGTCATCTACCGAGATATAGTTTAAAGCTTTTGCAATTTCATTTAACTGGCCGTTTTTAATATTTTCATCAACAACAGCTTTTGAAATTTCAGCTTCGAGCATATTACGACCCGTAACAATATATTCATCTCTGTTATGTTTCTTAAACCATTGTCTGATTTTAGTTTGCGCTTGTTTTGTTACACAGAACTTTAACCAGTGAAGTTTTGGTGTACCTGTTTTTGATGTAAAGAGTTCTACTATATCACCGTTTTTTAATTTTGCATCAAGCTGTGCTATTCTTCCGTTAATTAAAGCACCTGTTGTTTTATAGCCGACTTCGGAGTGAATTCTGAAAGCAAAATCAACCGGTGTAGCATTTAAAGGTAAATCAATAATATCGCCCATCGGAGTAAAGCAAAATACCTGATTTCCGAATAAATCCAATTTTACCTTTTCCACAAACTCATTTGCATTTGAAGCTTCTTTTTCAAGTTCAATCATCTGATGCATCCACGAGAACTTGATATCATCATCAGATACAGCCTTTATAGAGCCAGCCTCTTTATATTTCCAATGCGCAGCAACACCGTATTCAGCAATTTTATGCATCTCTGCTGTTCTTATCTGAACCTCCAAGGGTTTTTGTTTCGGCCCTATAACCGAAGTATGAAGGGATTTATATCCGTTGCCCTTAGGCATTGCTATATAATCTTTAAATCTTCCGGGGATTGGTTTAAATAATGAATGGATTATACCCAATACTTCATAGCACTGCCGTTCGGTATCCACTATTACTCTTACTGCCGTAATATCGTATAAATCGTTAAATGCGGCATTCAGCCTCTGCATCTTTTTATAAATGCTGTAGTAGTGCTTGGCTCTGCCTGTTATTTCCGCTTTAATTTCATTTTTTTTAAGGCTTTCCGAGATTTCATCTATTAAAAGTTTAACGGTATTTTCTCTATCCGCTCTTTTTTGAGCAACTAATTGGGCTATTTCAAAATATTTTTCGGGATTTAAATACCTTAAAGATAAATCCTCAAGTTCAGCTTTTATTTTTCCGATACCTAATCGGTTTGCCAAAGGAGCAAATATATCTAATGTTTCCTGGGCTATTCTTATTTGTTTTGCGGGCGCCATATAGTTTAATGTACGCATATTATGAAGTCTGTCGGCAAGCTTTAAAAATATAACTCTGACATCTTTTGCCATTGCAATAAACATCCGCCTGAAGCTTTCTGCCTGCCGTTCTTCTTTAGACTTAAACTGGTATTTATCCAGTTTTGTTACACCTAATACCAAGTTTAATACATCTTCTCCGAACTCCTGCCCGAGTTGTTCAGCGGTTAATCCAGTATCTTCTATCGTATCATGCAGGATTGCAGCCATTAATGTATGTTTATCAACCTTTAAAGTGGCAAGTATTTTAGCAACTTCAACAGGATGAATTATATACGGCTCCTCACTTACACGGTATTGCCCCTCGTGCAGTTTCTCCGCAAATTTATATGCCTTATATATTTCTTGGATATCTTCTTCAGACCTGTTTTGCTCCCGAAGAATTTTCTCCAATCCGCTGAATATGTTTTCCTGCATTTTTATTCCTGTTTACCCATTAATTTTACACTTTATTTTTTAAAATTTCCACATTTTTTAAACTACTTACTGCAATTGATGTATAATAACTCTATGGAAAATATCTTTGGATTTATATCTGAAACAAAGGAAGGAACGGTTATAAACATTAAACTTGTTCCTAATTCCTCCGTTAACAAAATTGTTGACTATACTGATGAATTTATCAGGATAAAGATTTCTGCTCCGCCAATTGAAAATAAAGCAAATAAAGAACTTGTTTCTTTTGCCTCTGAAATATTAAAAATAAACAAATCTAAAATTAAAATTATATCCGGAGAAAAATCAAAATTAAAAAAATTACTTATTATTGACAGCAATTTAACGGAAATTACACAAAAAATTTTGTTTATGTTAAACTCAATTCATAAAGAAAAATAAGGGATAAAAAATGTTAACAACAGTTTGGATAATACAAATAATTTCAGCAGTTTTATTAATATTATTGGTACTTTTGCACTCGCCAAAAGGCGACGGGCTCGGCGCAATAGGCGGAGCTGCTAATTTATTTACATCACAAAAAAGTGCCGAAAAAGGTTTAAACCATGTAACCTATGTACTTTCGGCAATCTTTTTATTATGTTCATTTATAACAGGTTATCACTTATTCCATTAAAAACCTGTAGAACCGAAACCGCCTTCGCCTCTTGATGATTCGGCAAGTTCGGTTGTAACTTCAATATC
This sequence comes from Candidatus Gastranaerophilales bacterium, assembly GCA_947625305.1. GTDB lineage: Bacteria > Cyanobacteriota > Vampirovibrionia > Gastranaerophilales > Gastranaerophilaceae > Avigastranaerophilus. The sequence continues at coordinate 83,516 of CANQNW010000004.1, forward strand.
GGCTTTTTCTACTTTTGCTATAACCATTTGCGCTATTCTGTCATCGGGCTTTATTGTGTATTCTTCGTTTGATAAATTAACAAGTCCGACACATACTTCACCTCTATAATCCGCATCAACGGTACCGACTGCATTTATTAAAGTAATTCCGTGCTTTACGGAAAGCCCTGAGCGAGCTCTTATTTGAGCCTCATATTCAAGAGGGATTTCTATTTTTATACCTGTCGGAACTAACACTCTTTCAAGCGGTTTTAAAGTTATTTCTTTATCTATTGCCGCATATAAGTCCATTCCGGATGAACCTTCGGTTTTATATTCTGGTAAAAACCTGTTATGAGGCATTCTTATAATTTTCATTTTCATTTTTATTCTCCTTTTATTGTTTTATCGATTAAAGTATATAACGGCTGTCTGTTTGATATTGAAAGATTTTTTGACAGATTATATTCTCCTTTTAAATCTAATTGATATTTTTTAACAGATTTATTATCATAAGTAACTTTAAATCTGTTAGTTACTATAAATTCATTTACAAAGTTTAAAGCAAGTGTTGTATCCATACAATCCAATTCTTTTTCCAACGTTTTCATATCCGTTATTGCACTTAATACATAACAGTATGATATAGATACTCCGTATTTTCTAAATTCTAAAGCTAAAGATTCCAACGTCGGTTTTATATAATAAATAAAATCATCTACATAATTAAAATCACTGTATACAAGGAATAAATTTTTTCTGTAATAGCCTTTTTGCAAGGGATTTGAATAATTAATATTTTCAATTAATTTTTTGTTTACTCGCTGTTTCCATATTTCAACTTCTTGGAAAGTAAGTTCAATATCATCTTTCTTTCTTTTAATTTTTTTAATATTAGGAAGAATTAAAAATATGAGTTTTGAATTTTCAAAAGGAGTTTCCGCTTTTATTGCTTGAGTATTATATGAAGCAACAGGTTTTACTGTTTTTCTTTTCTGCCTTAATAATTTACGTTTTTCTATTTTTCTTTCTTCTTCTTCTTGAAGATCAGATATTTTTTGGTAAAGAATATTAATAAAAAACTCAAAGCAGAATCCAATTAACAAGCAGGCTCCGCCCACAATTGCAAGTGAGAAATCCGCAGAAAGTCCTTGAGGTGTATAAAATTGTGAAACAAGCCAATACGGGCCTGCAAAAAGCCAGTTAAATAAATACAGCCATTCTACTTCAAAACAGTTAAGAAACCAAAATATAAATGAAAGTGCAGAATAAGTATAAAAAATGAAACGGGAAAATTTCACACCAATTAATATTAATGTGAAAAGTTGTATTTGTTTTAAAGTTTCATCTTCTCTATAAGCCATTTATCTTAGAATTATGTTATCAATTAACCTCGTTTTCCCTATTTTTACGGCAATCGCCGTAAGTGTATTTTTTGATATTTCATCTACTTTTTGAAAAGTATCAAAATTTCTGAACTCTAAATATTCAAGTTCTATTTTTTTATCTAAATGCGCAATTGCGCTGTCAAACAGAATTGATGTATCAGTAACTCCGTTTTTATAAAGTTTTTCTATTTCAAACAATGCTTTAGATATAGAAAGTGCGCTTTTTCTTTCATCTAAAGAAAGATATGAATTTCTTGAACTTAGTGCAAGTCCGTCTGTTTCCCTTACAATCGGGCAGGGAATTATTTCTAAGTTCATATTTAAATCTTTTACCATTTTTTTTATGATAAATAACTGCTGAGCATCCTTTTGTCCGAAAAATGCGAAATCAGGCTGAACAATATTAAATAATTTTGTTACGACTGTCGCAACTCCGTCAAAATGCCCGGGGCGGGATTTTCCGCACATACAATCAATATAATTATACGGGGGACACACAAATGTTAAATCCGTATTTGATAATTTTACATTTTCCCCGTACATTTCCTTAGCTGACGGGGCAAAAACAATATCAGCACCGAGTTCATCACACAGATGTTTATCTTTTTCTATTGTTCTCGGGTATTTATCGTAATCTTCATTAGGTCCGAATTGAACCGGATTTACAAAAACACTCACAACTACCCTATCACACATGGATTTTGCTTTTTTTATTAAAGAGGCATGCCCTGAATGCAATGCTCCCATTGTAGGAACAAGCCCTATTTTTAAATTATCGTTTTTCCACTGTTTTATATCAGATTTGACTTCATCAATATGATTTAATAAGATTGCACTCAAGTTTTTCTCTCTCCTCCTCGGGTAAATAGAAAGTATGAAGTTCATCGGGGAAAATTCCCTGTTTAACTTCATTATTATAGTTTTTTGCAGTTTCTTTTATAATATCTTTAATATTTGCGAACTGTTTAACAAATTTAGGGGTATTGCCGGGGTACTTGCCTAAAATATCATCAATAACAAGCACCTGCCCGTCGCAGTATTTTCCTGCTCCTATTCCTATTGTAGGAATAGAAATATTTTCCGTTATATATTTTGCGGATTCTTCGGGAACCATTTCCAAAATTACGCAAAAGGCTCCGTTTTCTTCAAGTTTTTTAGCACTTTCCAGAAGTTTAAGAGTATTTTCATAAGATTTACCCTGAATATAATATCCTCCTATCGTATTTATATATTGAGGAGTAAACCCTAAATGCCCTGCAACACTAATTCCCGATTTTGTTAAATGATTTATTTCCTCCAAAATAAAATCATTTGCACCCTCAAGTTTTACCGCATTAGCACCGGCTTGAATTAATTTCCCTGCATTTAAAATTGTTTGCTCTTTAGATACGTGGTATGAAAGAAACGGCATATCTGCCAGAACCAATGCTCTTTTTACACCATTAGCTACAGCTTTTGTAAATGTCAGCATATCTTCTATCGTAACTTTTACGGTTGTATCATAACCTAATACCGTCATACCAACGGAATCACCAACCAAAATTGAATCAACCCCTGCCTCATCAATATATTTTGCCGTAGAAAAATCGTATGCTGTAAGCATTGATATTTTTTCTTTATTTTCTTTCATTTTGCCGAAAGTTTTGACACTAACGGGTTTTAGATTTTCCGTCATTAATTTTTTTCCTTTTCCTTTTTGCGGTACCAATAATAAATTATCCTTGCCAGCCTGCCGGGCGAATGTCTTACAAATGAAGAATGCCCGTCTTCAAATCTTTTATCTTCAATAAGATTTTTCTGAACAATTTCTATTCCCATTCTGTTAATTTCATCATAGTCAACCTCAACGGGAACAGAGCCTGCATCTTTATATGGAGCAATTAATTCTTCAGGCAGTTTTGTATTTACAAGAACCGCATCTGTTATTTTTTCATACTTTGCGTGTGATATTAAAGTTTTTAAGTGATCTGAAACTTTAAACCCATCTGTTTCTCCGGGTTGGGTCATAATATTGCAGACATATATTTTCTTTGCCTTAGATTCACTTACGGCTTTTGATATATCATTAATTAAAAGGTTAGGAATAACACTTGTATAAAGACTTCCGGGGCCTAATATTATTAAATCTGCATCGTGTATTGCATGGATAGCATCTTCAAGCGGTTTACAATTATCAGGTTCAGTAAATAATCTTTTAATTTTTTTACCGGATTCAGGTATATTTGATTCACCTTTAATAATAGAACCGTCTTCCATCTCTGCAACTAATCTCATATCATCCAAGGTAGAAGGAAGCACTCTTCCTCTTATGGATAATACTTTAGAAGATTCTTGTACAGCCTTAACCATATTTCCCGTAATTGCGCACATTGCAGTAATAAATAAATTACCGAAACTGTGGCCTGAAAGCCCTGCACAATCTTTAAATCTGTATTGAAACAATTTTGTAACCAAATCTTCATCATCAGCAAGTGCGGATAGACAACTTCTTATATCCCCCGGAGGCAATACCCCCAGTTCTTCTCTTAACTTGCCCGAACTTCCGCCGTCATCACCTACGGTTACTATTGCGGTTATATTATTTGTAATTTTCTTAATTCCCTTAAGCATTGTAGATAAGCCTGTTCCACCGCCGATTGCTACAATTTTAGGGCCTCTGTTTAATTTTCTTCTTCTGTATAAATCTTCAAGAACTATATGTCTGTTTCTTTCGTTATGTACATCAAGAATGGAATAATTAGTTTTTAACCAGCCGATTATAAATACCAAAGCTCCGCTTATTATTAAAAACCAGCCTATGATTTCCGGCGGAAGCATTTGGGTTAAGTTCATTATCATTTTTATTAAAGAATATACAGGTCTTAAGTTTGTAATTATACATAAGCCTATAGCAGCCATCAAAGCGCCTGTGATGATTAATATAAACCATCTTTTAACTTCCAGCCCCGGAAGCAGCCATCCTGCATCTTTTGGTATTTTTAAAGAAAATTTACTCAGTTTCATAATTATACCCTGTTAAACCCACCCTGAAAGCTCTGCTTTGTTATAGTTAAACGGAGTAGGAGTTACTATTTCATTCGCCTTTTTCAGTAATTCCAATACATTTTGATTTTTTGTATCAAAGTGAATTGTATTGCAATTTACGGGCATAAATAATCCGTTACCTAATTTTATCTGTGATGAAAACATAATAGTTCTTATTCTGTTTAAAGCATCCTCATCATTTATGGTATTTTTATTTTCCCAATCGGGCTTAAATTCTTGCGTATAGTATTTATCAATAAATACTTCTCTGTTAACTACAATATCGGCTTCGGTTTCTACCTTATCAAGAACTTCATTATCAAGACAGGTATAAGCAAGCCACTTATCAATTTTTTTAATTGCTTTAGCAATAGATAGTGAAAACTCAAAATTTTCGCTTGCCATTTTATACATTGCGCCATGCGGTCTTACATGGTCAATTACCAAACCATATGATTTCGCAAATGCCATCAAAGCTCCGACTTGATATAAAACTATTGCCTCTATTTCATCTGATGTTAAATCCATCGGTCTGTAACCGAGCCCTGATATATCGTTAAAACCAATATGAGCACCTATCGTAAGATTTTTTTCTTTGCATTTCAATAAATACTCTTTAATCAAGAGCGGATCACCTGCATGAAATCCGCAAGATATATTAACGGAACTGACATAATCGAGAAGCTGCGTTTCTATATTATTCTTATATACTCCAAAGCCTTGGGCTGCATCTATGTTAAAATCGATGTGTTTTGCCGACATAAAATCCCCTTTACCATAACTGTTTTTATTTATAAATCACCAACTTTATTATATACCAATATCCTATATAGTCCAAATTATTTTTGACTTTTTAAAAATAAACATTAAAAATTCATATAAATAGAGGTGCTGTAAAATTTAAAAAAATATCATAATCTTAAATGTATACGTATAGATAAGTAAATTATGCCGTTCAGATACAGATTACAAAAAATGCTGGACTTCAGAATACGAAAGAAAGAAGAACAGCTTCAGGAAGTAATAAAAGCTAAAAATGAGGTAGACAGAATTCAAGGATTAATTGATGCAAATAATCAGGAAATAGCAGGTGTAATTTACACAATGAGAAACACCTCTGACTATAGACAAATGGATTTGTACGATAAATACTTAAAACATTTATATGTAAAAGGCGAAGAACTTGAAAAACAAAAACAAGAAGCTCTGCAGGCACTTGAAGTAGAAAAACAAAAGCTCGTTGAAAGAGAAAAAGAAGTAAAAGTCCTTGAAAAACATAAAGAAAGAGCATTAGAAACTTATAAAGAAGAAGAAAAACAAAAAGAAATAAAAGAATTATCTGAAGTAGCGGTTCAAAAATATTTTCAAAAAACAAAAGAAAAAAAAGAAGACGAAGGCGAAGATATTTAAAAGGATACGAAATGAAAGTAGAAACACAAATAAAACAAAAGATAGAAAAACAAGAAACTACAATTCCTCAAAGGGATGAAGAAAATCAAATTTTAACCAATCTTAATGCTTTGCCGTTTTCTGATATTTTAAATCAAGAATTAAACGGAAATACGGAGATTTCAGACGATTCAAATTTTTTAAATTCCGATTTTAATTATGATACTCTGCTAATGGATTTAAAAGATGCTTTATTTTTCATAAATCTGGCAAATGAAGGTCAATTTTCGGTTGAGCATGCGCAAAACGGTGAATTTAAAAGCCTCCTGCAGTTAGAAGTTGCACAAACCGAAGTAACACAAAAAACAGTTTCGGTTACAAATCAATTGACAGAACTAATAGAGAAAGCACAAAATACACAAAAGCCTGTCAGGATTACATTTGATAACAATGTTTCCGTGATTTTAAAAATAGATAAACACGGTAAACTTACGGCAGAGTTTATTCCCGGTAATATTGAGGCGGAGAACTATTTAAAAAATAATATTGCCTCGTTAAAACAAAGATTTGACGAACAAAACCTGCCTTATAACGATTTATTATACAGACAGAATAACAGACAAAACAGAAATAAAAACAAAAGAGGAGAACAATAATGCGTGACGGTTTTATTACGGCTTTAAACACTCAAAAGACAACAAGGCTGTGGATAAACGACATAACAGAAAACCTTGTAAATGTTTATACCCCCGGCTACAGGGAAAAACAATTTACATTTAAAACTTTTCTTGACGGTTCAATGGCTAACGGTGAATTAAGAAATATAAGCCAGGGTAAATCATCACCCGGCACATCGGATGAAAATATATTTCTTGAAGGAAACGGCTATTTTGTACTAAGAAACGACAAAGGAAGAATTGTTTATACTCGTCTGGGGGAGTTCAAATTTGACGGAGAAGGTGTATACAGAAGTCCTGACGGGCAAGCCGTTCAAGGTTATATATTAAATGATAAAGGTGAAATTATGAACGGGGCGAAGCCTGTTGATGCGGAATCTTTTGTAGATACAGCATTTGACGGAGGTGCCGCATCCGTTCCCACTACTAATATTAAATTATGGATTGACCCGTCTAACGGAAAATATCTCGGAAAATATGAAGAATTTGAATTTAAAGATGACGGTATATTATACGGAAAAGCAGATGGCGGAAAGGTTATGACGCCTTTATATAAGGTCGCTATCATAAATTTCCATAACCCTCAAAAACTGTTTCAGGTCGCTGACGGACAATTTATAGAAACGGAAGAATCCGGTAAACCCGTTGTCGGCAGAGGCGAAGTAAGAAGCGGATTAATTGAATTATCTAATGTTGATTTTGATGCAAATAGCGCATATTATAACCAAGCACAAATGCAATTAACTCTTGCTGATCAAATGGTTAAATCACATAAAACTCTATTACAAAATGCTATAGAGTTAATGAGCAACTAATTTTTATGACATAAATTCGGAAAAAAGTAACAATGTCATGAGCTTTACAATGTTTTTTGTAAAGCTTTTTTCTTTTATAACAAAATTTTTTATTTTTTGTTTTCTATAAACAGGAAGTCAATAAAATGAAAATATCACCTATAAATTATTACATGCCTAATTTTAAGGCAGAAAAAATAAAGAAAGAAAAGCCTCAAACTTCAAATAATTCTCTGCAAACAATAAAGGAATTTCCTCAAGCCGTCAGTATAATGCCTGATTTCGGGATTGAAAGGTGCAGAAAAATTAAAACCGTTTTCCTTATTGATAAAACTAACGGAGATATTATTTATGCAGACTTATTAAAGCATAAAAATTACCCTAAATATGAAGTCAGAGTAAAAGGAAAACTCGCAGGTTATATGAATATGAGTGATAACGGATACCTGCCCGAGTGTGATAATATCCCTGAAAATCTTAAAGAAGTTGGAATTCCCAAAATTACGGGACTAAGAACAATACTGGGTGATAAATACTCAGGTATAGGTTCAGCCCTTATAAATGAAGCAATTGAACACAGTAAAAAAATCAAGAAAAAAGGAGTAATTTGGCTGATGGCATCAGATGGTTACGATAATTATGCTTCACAATACATGGCTAATGTAAATCCTGTTCCGTTTTATAAAAAATGCGGATTTATCTGCATAAAAAAAGATACAGAGAAAAAAGTAAATTCAGCTTTAAAAAATAATATGCCCTTCTTACTTCCTGAAACTGTTAACATGCTGTTAACAGCTGAAAATGCCGAGAAATTTCAGGATAAGTACAATAAAAAATATTGCAAAGAATTTTAAAATCCCAAGTTTTCGCCTGTTAAAAGAATTTTAATTCTTCTGGCAGGATTACAAAGTCTTGTTATTACAATATGAGAGCATATTGAATCTTTAGAAGTACAATCAAAACAACTTCCCGAACTGTAACAAGGAGTTTGCCTTAAACCGTTGCCCGCTACTCTTTGCATATTAGTCGGTGCTGCAAAATTTCTTGCTCTTTTTACGGCACTGTCTAATGTGGGCATTACTTTATTCATGCCTGCAATAATAATAACCTGCTCGGGGCCGAACATAAGTGATGCGGTTCTGTTGCCCATACAGTCAATATTTACGAGTTCCCCTTGCTCACTAATTGCATTTGTTCCCATTAAATATGTATGACAGGTTAATGCCTGTTTTAAGAGCATATCTTTTTCTTCAAGGCTTTGAGCATTATCTCTGTTTATAACTTTATAATCATTTTTTAATATATGATCCAAAAGCCCGCATTCTATAATAGACATAGAACCGCCCCAAGCTATTGTTTTATCATGAGGAATAAACTCAATTGCTTTTTCGAGCGCTTCTTTCGCACTGTCAAAATAATAAGCTTCAAAATATCTTTTTTTCAGTTCATTAACAACCCGTTCCCCGAGTTTTCTGTTTCTTTGTTTCTGATACATATTATCCGGCATTTTTTAATACTCCCGTTTTATTTATTATAGAAAATTTGCACAAAAAAGATAAACCTTTTACAATTTTTAATAGAAAGGATATTAATATGAATATTAAAGTACCCGATAACATTCCGTCAAATGCGAAAAAAGAACTGATAAAACTTTTAAAAGGTAATTTAAATTTTGTAAATTCCACTCCGACTGCTAAAAATATGTGTCTGGAAACATTAAGAAAATATGCTTTTCATCAAGAGCCTTATGCTGTTATATTAAGCTGTTCTGATTCAAGAGTAGTACCTGAAATTATTTTTGACTGCGGAATCGGGGAGCTTTTTGTTGTTAGAGTTGCAGGAATAACAGCAGGTGATAATGTTATTGAAAGTATTGAATATGCCGTTAAAAAATTAAATGTACCCCTGCTTATTTTGCTCGGGCATGATGACTGCGGTGTTATGAAGTATGCAAGAGAACACTATCCCGAAAAAACCGAAGATTTTAAATCAATAATGGAGTGTGTTTATCCCGTTTTAGACAGAGATGAAGATATAACATGCCATAACTTTTTTGCCCGTCAGCATACAATTTGGGTTGAAGAAACTTTAATGAAAAAATCACAGATTATAAAAAATGCGGTAGAAAGTAAAAAATTATATATTGCAAAATGCCACTTTGACCATACAACGGGTTTAGTCGAGTTAATAAGTTAATAATTGTTAATATAATTAAATTCCCGTAACAAAAAAAATTATTCTCATAATTAATATCTACAGGATATGATAAGGATATACAATGAGAATAACAAGAATTAATCAAATACCCTGTAATTATACATTTAAAGGGGTTAGGCAGGATATTAACACAATAAAAGAACTTAAAAACGGAACTTCTCCCATTGGCGAAAACCAAAAATTAAATATATATACAGCACTTCAAAATATTGCATTAACTCCTACCGAAACAAGTATTAAAGCATTATTAGATACTGCAAGGAACAGAGCATACGGCATTGACTGTTTCTCCGAATATTCAAAAAGTTTGAGCAATGACAACATAATTGAAAGAAGAGAAAAACAAAATACAGATTGGGAAACTATATTAAATCAAACTTTAATAAGCGCAAATCAAGCACTTGAAAAAAATAACGGCGATAAAGATTTAATTGAGGAAGTTAATAAATATTTATCCACTCCCGTATATAAAGAATTAACCTCCGTCCAACGGGAAATATTGGAACTAAGAACAAAATTAATTAATGCATTAAAAAGAGAATATAATAAAGAATTTCCTAATAAAACGACAGAAGAAAAAAAAGCCGAATTAAATGATTTAAATGACAGTTTTACCTATTTTCTTTCTTCCTCTGAAACCACTTATGAAAGCAAAAAAGAATGCTTAAAAAAATTCCTCTATCTGTTAAGCGGTAAGTATAAAATAAATTCTGATTTAGAGGACAAAAAAATACAAATAATAAAAGAAATGCTGGCTGATATCTTAGTTAAGACACCTAAAAGTAAAGTCTTAACAACAAAAGGAATTGACCAAAGACAATCAGGAATATGCGCAGCAATATCAATCTGCCGAAAACTTCTTGCTTATGAAGATAAAGAACGATATATGGATGTTGTACTGGATGAATTAAGCCAAAATCCTTATATGGAGGTCTATGATATAACGGAACTCGACAGCGGGAAAAAAGTACAGTTAGAAAAACCTTTTATTGATTATAAAGAAGCTATTTCAAGAGGATACAGAATTTTAGATGCTTCTGCACATATTTGGATGCAAAATGCACACGCAAGCGGAAACGGTACTTTGCAAACAGAGTGGTATAACGCATTTGACAGTATTAATGACGGAATATTTGATGATACAAGCTGGTTTGGATATATTCCCGACAGATATGCCGAAAAAGACTTCTTAAAAGCAATAATACAGGAAAGTGCTTTCTTGGAAAAAGCTGAAAAGACTAACAGAAGAAAAAAAGAATTAAGAAATAAGCTATATCAAAACAACAAAAGTTTTCCTTTGAGAGATAAAACAAGCACGGAATTACTAAACATTTTAAGACAAGTATTTCCTTCGTTTTCATCTTCTCAAATAAATGCACTTGAGAAAAATATAATTAAATATTATAACGGATACACTGAAAATAACGAAGAACAAGTACCTAAAAAACTGCCTAAAGAAGTACAAGAAAAACGGCTTAAAAATTATATTCAATCACAAGGCAGAGCAAATTCGCAAATTCTTGATAATCAAATTGAAAAAATATTTGCATACACAAAAATGCTTTCGGATATTGAACAACAAGTTAAAGAGGCAAGAAGTTATAATACTCCTTCAGGTAAATTCAGATATTATCAAACTTTATTTAAAACCGCAAAAGCACATAGAAATGCAATAGAATCAGATATGGCAATTCCAAGCTATAAATTAAGATACGAAAAATTATTGGAATTACCTCCCATGGATATAAGACTTTCCGATTATTTAAATGACCTTACAAGTCAGATTGACGAAAATCATTCAGAAGAACTGAAAGAAGATATTGAATTTATTAATAATATGCCCTCAACGATTGACTTCTTCTTAGATTTATTGTTCGGTGAGGATTTAAAAAGTTTATTGATATTAACTTATTCAATGGCGGCTAATTCAATAAAAGAAGGAGATATTAATACACAAGATACAATAGCAAATATTGCACTTATTGATAATACGGAAGAAAACGTAATTGCGCATATTAATAACACTATTAAACAACTTGAAGAATCAGATTCTTCAGACACTGAACTGTTATGTGAAGCGGCAAGAACTTTAGGTTATTCTTCTCTTCTAAACTGTTTTAATGACACAATAAGTTCTTTCTACGAGGCAATGCAGCAAAATAACGGAATTAATGCCGAAACATATAACAAATTAATGACTGCATATGAAACCGAAGACCTAAGTGAAATAATTAAAAATCTAAATGAAGATATCAATTATTTATCGGATAAATATAACGAAATTATATCAAAATGGTATTTTCCTTCTTCTATTTCACTGATGTTAAAATTACAGGAGGAGGATAATGAAATCCTGACAAACTACGACCTTAATTATCTGTATGACGGGATAAAATCTAAAAAAGAAACCATACTGGAAAAAACAAAAGATATTAAAAATCCAAAAGAAAAACAAAAAGAAACAAATAAATTAATAACCTTTACCCCGAGAGAAGAAGAATTGTATTCAAAAATCGAATCACAATTAACTCACATGAGAAAATATGCGAAACGAAATTATAAATTAATGAACAGCATATTAAAAGACGAAATGGAAGAGCAATACTCATATATAGGTAAATTAAACGGACAATATTGGGTAAGAGAAGAAGGTTCTACAGGGCTTTTAAGCAACGAGCAGTTAAGAATAATAGAACAAATGACGGGAAAATCCTACCACATAGAAACGGATTTGGATAAAGCCTTAAAACAAATAAAAGAAGGAAAAGGCAGCGGAATATTAAGTTCCAGTATGGATGACACCGATTATGCCTTTCATGCTCAATATATAACAGATGTCAGCCCCATAAAAATAAAAAATCCAAAAACCGGAGAAACGGAAGAAAAAGACATTTTATGGACGGATAACAGCTGGGGTGAAGCTGAAAAAGAATACTGGTGGAACAATGAAGATACGGGATTAGATTATACCGACTACGGTAGCGGATACGGCTGGCAAGATGGGTTTATTGTCGATGACAGTTTTAAAATAGGATTGAGCGCATCTGATTTAAAATATGCAAAAGGAGTTGCAAAAAAATATAATGAATCCTTCGGACTTGTAAACGATATTATTTTACCCGGCGTTCCGATAAACTCGCATGTTAAACTTATAGAAATGCTTAATGATATATTCGCAATTGAAAGACATACCCATGCCGGATATTTAGAGGCTTTGGATAAAGCAATAAGCGAGCACAATGAAAACGTTTCCCCTGATTTTCTTGAACAGATTGATAAACTTGTTTACCAAAAATCTGAAACAATTTTAAAGCGGATAAAAAACGAAATAAAATCTCAAGAAGATTTCGATAAACTGCCCGAAAACGACCCTATAAAACTTATCTTAAAAAAATTATCCGTTTCAATAGGTGTATCAAATAATAAAGCCTGGGAACAGGAGGTCTATAACGCACAAACTAATGAAGATTTAGAAAATATAAAAAAAGATGTATTTAAAGGATACTCAAACCTTTTAAAACTTATAATAAATAAATCGGATATAATTATTGACCAAATTTTCAGGGTTATATCCGATGATATAGATAAAATTTGTGAAGATATTGAAAAGAATTATCAACTTAAATTATCAGAGGAACAAACAGATAAATTAAACAAAATAATTTTTGAACAAGAGGATGCCCAATCCAAATGGGACGGCTCATATGACGGTTTAAAGAAATATTTATTCAATATGGTGGATGAAACCTCTAAAGATGAAGTATTTAAAAATAATCCCTCTGCTGCAAAATACTATAATGAAGAAATGAAAAAGCTTATAAATAAAAATCTTGAAGAAGAAGTTAAAATTAATACCTTCTCAAGCCCCGGATTTAGCGAATCGGAGTTTAAACATATTTTAGTTAATTTAATAGACAGATTTTACAATACTGAAAGTGATAATGAAGTACTTGAAAAAATCAAAGAACTTCAAAATTCTGACGGTAAATCAGTCCAAACCTTTTTAAATTCAATAACGGAAGAAGATTTAGGACTTAAATATCCTTCTCCTTATGATTGCATAAGATTGTTAAAAGCTGAAAATAATTTTGTCGAAAGAAGATTAGATAAAATTATAACAAGTGACATAATTTTGCAAAATATAAAAGTATCGGGTGAGGATGAACCCTCCACCGCTGATGAACTTTATAGATCCTTATATATAGCACTGGCTGATATGGATATTCAAAGACACGTTAGGAACTTTAAAGCTGAAGCATTGCAAAAATATAAATTGCGTCAGGCATTCCCGAAACCTGCAGTCTTACAAGACGAAAAAATAAAATCCAATATTGAAACATTCCTAAATTTAGTAGATATGGATATAGAAAGTATTAGAATAAACAAAGACTTAAATAAACTGCTTGCCGCATATAAAAAATATAAAGATGATTTAGCCGATAACAGCATATATAATGCTTGGCTGGAAGGCAAAGATATTGCCTATGATGAAAACAGCGAAGATGAAATTAATGAAATACTTGATTTTATGGAAGAAATCAACGCAATCATTAAAAATAACGAAACACAGCTTAAAAGATATATTAACCCCGATACTATAAAAGAATTTATGGATGTAATATACAGCCAAGGAGAAGAACCTGACACAAAAGCAATACAGGAAGCTCTTTTAAAAGTCGTTATTCCTTTTGAAAACTACCTGGAAACAGGCAGTATAGATTCATCCGCAGAAGGAGCAAAAGAAACTTTAACATCTTTAAAAGAAAATATGGCATCATATATAAACGGTTCCATTGAACTCAAATACAGAAACGGAGCATATCAGAGGTTAAAAAATTATATAAGAGAATATATGAAAGACTCTGAAAGTGAAAAAACAAAACAAGCGGAAGAAATCTTTACGAATTTTGCGATTTACAGGCATATTACAAAAAATCCCGTATGCCTGCTTAATGAAGTTATAAAAGATATTAAATCGGGCGCAAATAAAAACCAGCAAAATGCGTTTAATTTAAAGAAACAATACCTTTTAATGGCTTTAAATACAGCAGAACAAACAAAAATACAGTACGACCTTGTTGAAAATCAGCATAACGGAATAAGTTCTAAATTTAAAGTTGTACTGCCTTACCATAATCTTTTAATGAAAGACGGGACACAAAAAAATCTATTAAGCCCCGAAGGTTTATCTTATTTAATTTACCAGCTTTCAAATGAAGCAGATAACTATGAAACTTTAAAGTTATTTCTTGACCAAACAGGATTATCCGAGGAGGCAATTAAATCATTGACGGAAGGTTTTGACCTGAATAAATCGATAAAATATTTTGATAAAGCTTTAACTCAAATAGTAAAAGACTATAACGATATTGATTTTCTTTCTGAAAAAGTTGATAAATTTATAAATCAGGATGATCCTAATTATAGTTCAATTAATTCTGCTCTTAAAGCTTTTGTTGAATATATTATTAATGTCACCGAGCCAAGAAAAAATTCTAAAATTATAAAAAAATACCTAAAGACTATAAAAGATGCAAAAGTAGTAAAAGAAACTAATATTACGGATAACGATTTTATATTAAAACATGCTCTGTTACCTTTAACTGCACAGGCACTAAGCAGTCTGCAAAATGAAGTTAACCAAAGTTTTTACCGACTAAGGAGCAACATGGAAGTTATTGATAATCAGGCAAATTTAGCATCTGAAATCACGATACCGGAACAAAGTAAAGCATTTAAAGATAAAGAAGAATATTTTAACAAGTATTTTAAATTCAAACAATATACAACGGCAAAATTTAATCAGTTTACAGCTGAAAAAATTAATTCAACTAATGAAAATAATTCTAACGAAGAAGAAAACTAATTTTACTTATTTAAAAAAAATATAGTAAAATGTATAGTGAAGGGAGGGAGGGAAAAAAATTATGAAAAAGAAATTATCAATATTTTTCATATTAATTTTTTTATCAGGTGCAATACCGCCATGCTTTGCACTCAATGTAGGCACTTATAAGACAGAAACGGAATACGGGCTATTAGACGGATTTAAAATTAATTGGAAAAGGAAGGATAAATCCCAGCCTTTTATAGAGCCCAGAGAATCAACTCCTCAAAAATATCAGGAAATTGAAATGCGCCAGTACCATGAAGACGAGTACGAGCGAACAAAATATATGTATGAAGGTAAAGCAATAATTTAAATAAAAATGGTGTACAGACGAGTATATCTGTGCAGTTTTTTATATTTTAATTATAACAAAAGAGTGGAAACAAATTGTTTCCACTCTTTTGTATATTTGTTTATACCACTATTACAGTATGTTTGAAGTAATTGTAAAGTGGAATCTTGCAGTATCTCTGTCCGTGTTGTTAGCATAGTCAGGATATCTTCTGCCGATTGGGAAACCCCAATACATGTTAGCAGAAATATATTTAGTAAGTTTAACAATAATACCGGGACCGAAACTCATTAAGTATTGAGTATGGCTTGAGTCAACATCAGACCATTGAAATCTGTTACCAATCCAGCCGATATCATAGAAACCTGCAAGCTGTATACTGTCACTGATAAATTTATATTTTTCAGGTAATATAGCTCTGAATCCGGGGATTGGGAATCTGTATTCAAAGCTTGCATTCATACCGTAGTCACCAATGAAGAAACCTTCATCATAACCTCTAACCGATGCAATACCACCGATTTGCATAGCTTCTGAAGCCCAAAGATGTCTGTTTGCGTATTGACCGTTAACTTGTAATAACATCAACTGATTTTTAGGTAATACCTGCAATCTTGCAGCACTTGCATTAACTTTAACAAAGTTATTGCTTGACATGTTTCTTGCCTTATTATAATCGGATGCATCAATAGGAATACCGCCTGATACCGCTCCGTTAAATAACCATCTGCCGTAGAAGTCATCTTTAATATCAGTCAAACTGCCTCTTAAAACTCTTGATCTGTAATCACTTAAATAAGGTTGTAAGGCTACATATTCAAGACTTTTGGTAAATGTTTCCGTGTTACGTAAATCTAAAGTGATATCGCCGTATAATCTGTAATCATCGCCTTTAGCTAATCTTCTTGATACACCAAGGAATACATCATGTGATTCGCCTCTTATGCCCAAAGTCTTTAATGCTTTACCAAGTCTTACATAAGAATAAGAATAACCGATATTTAATCTTGTATCATTTTTAGCTATCGGAACAGAATAAATACCGCCAGCGCCAAATGATCTTTCAGATAATGCAACAGTACCCATTAAAGTATCACCGTGTCCTGTAACATCATGCAACCCTGCGTATAAAACACCTCTTTGAGTACCGATTGATTCTCTTCCCTGATTATCGTATCTTAAGTCGAAGTTAAGAGGAAATCTGTCTTTAACATCCAAAGTAACATCTGAAAATTCTTCTGATTCTTCGTTATCTGCAAAAGATACGGAACCTTTCATATATTCTTCCGTTGTCATTTCCGTCAAGGCATTTCTTACATCTTTAACATTTAAAACTTTATTAGGCTGAATATTATTATCATCTAAGTAATGTTTATTAAGGTAAGAAGATTTTTCCCATTTACCGGGGTTAATTTGAACGTTACCGTATTTACCTTCTAAAATTTTAATTTCAATTTCGCCGTTTTCTACTTTTTGAGGAGGAAGGTAAGCTATTGTTGAAACATAACCTTTTCCCTGATAGTAGTCGGTAATTTCGTTAGCTGACATAATAAGGTCATTAATAGTAACCTCCTGACCGATTTTAAAGTCAACTAATCTCATTAATACATAAGTCGGGAATACGGTATTACCCGTAATATTAATTTTCTTTAATTTAAATGCAACTTGTTCGGTATTAAGCAAATCCATTTTCTTTTGGATATCCGCTTCTATAACAGCCGGATCAGTTTCTTTTATAGCTTTTTCTTTAGCTTCATATTCTCTTTGCTGAATGAAGTTACTGTTATCAATCAAACCGGGATCATATCCGCCGATAGTAGATTGGTTTACATTTACGGGAATATCGGCAAAAGCACTTATTCCCAACATTAAAGCTGCACATAACAGTGATGTTTTAAATAATGTTTTTTTCATTGTTCCGCTCTCTATATACATTGTACTTATAATTATATTTTATATGATACTATAGAAAAAATAAAATATTATATTAACTTATTTAATATTATACTATCTTTCCTAAGGAAAACATAATTCAAACATATGAAAAATAAACATAATATAATTTGCGGGTATAACAAGTAATTCATAACATATCTTTACAATTATGTTTTTATTTAAAATTTTTATTAAAATTGATATAAAACAGTATTAAATAAGTATATATCAAATTGTAACGAATTCTTAACAAAAACGGTTAAAAAAGTAAATTTCCAACATTTAAAATTTTTATATAGTATATATAGAATGTATTTATTTTAACGAGGAAATAAAATTCAAAACAATTCGTAACAAAGATTATTAAAAATAGCAATTTTTTTTTTCAGGATATTTAGAATTAATACAAACTATAAAAAAGATTATTATTTAACATAAAGGAAGAAAATATGAAAAAATTATTAAGTTCAACAATCGCAATCGGTATTTTAGCAGTCACTTCAGCTGCTCCGGCATTTGCGGCTATTGATGCAAACACAATGCCTCAATTTAATCATGGTACAAACATGGATGTTACTACCAACGGAACAAATATGAATGTTAAAAACACAACAAATGCAACAGGCGGAGTTGCAGAAGGTTATTGGAACAGTTTCAATGTTGGTTCTAACGGGCATGTTAATTTTGAATTTACAGGTTACAACCAAACAACTCTAAACCATGTAGGTCAAGCAGGCGGCATGTCTCAAATATATGGAAGTATTACAAAATCCTCCAGCTGTGCAGATTGCAATTTTGCAGGAACAGGTAAAGTATTTTTACTTAACCCAAACGGTGTATTATTCGGAGACGGTGCAAATGTTAACTTAAATTCATTAACAGTTGCAGCATCAGAAGGAAAATGGGATGCCGCTAAAAACCAATTAGTACTTGATAAACCTTCCGGTAATATTTATGTATTAGATGGTGCTAAAATTTATGGCGACCAGGCAATTAACTTATTTGCAAAAAATGTTGATTTATATAAAGGTTCTCAACTTTCTACAAACATCGGTAAAAACTTTAATGATCCAAACGGTAACAATGCAGATGCAATGGGTAAAGTTAAAATTGTTACAGGCGACGGTGTTACATTCAGTTTCTATGATCAAGGTGCTGTAAATGATATTGCAGCTCATACATCATCAAACGATAAAATGCATATCGGCATCAACGGTGAAATCACTTCAGGTAACATTGATGTAAGAAATTATTCAAAACATGAAGACAGTGTTTTATCAGTTAACGGAGCAACATTAAAAGCAGTAAAAGCTGAACACGGTAATGACGGTAACATTTGGTTAACAGCTTCAAATAAAGTTGTTGTTGACAAGTCAAATTTAACAACCGAAAGAGCTAATGGTGCTAAAGCAGAAGATGCAAATATCAGAATTTTAGCAGGCAAAAAAGTTTCAGTAGGAACTTCTGATTTAAAAGCAGCAGGTGATGTAAAAATCACTTCACAAAAAGATGATATCGTTGTTGACGGTTCTAAACTTACTGCAGGTAACGATGTTTCTATAGAAGCAGCAGGAAAAGCTAATATTCAACAACAATACAGAGGTAAATCTACTGTTACGGCAGGCAAAAATGTTAATATAAAAGGCGGAGATGTATTATTCTCAGGTGCAACAGTTAAAGCATCAGGCGACATCAACGCAGAAGCCACATCAGGTGATGTAGTTGCTCAAAACTCTTCATCAATGGAAACAAACGGTAAAATTACTTTAAAAGCAGCAAAGAATGTTACAGGTACTCTTGATGTTAAAAACTCTCAAACAAACATTTATGCAGGAAATGATATTAATGTTAACTTAGCAAATGTAGGAGTTAGAGAAAAGGGCTTAGTTGCTGAAGCTGACAAAAATGTAACAATCACTACAGACGGAACATTATCAGTATCAAGATTAGTTGCTAAAAATGGTGATATGACAATCAACGCAGACAAAGTTATCGCAGGTCTTCCTTATACACAAGAAGCTAAAATCCCCGGTGATGACAGCGAAAGATCTTACATCTATGTAGCTAACGGTAAATTTACTTCAAATACAAAATCTGACAGCTATGAAGTTACAGCATCCGATACTCCTATCAACGATGGCAGAGATAACTTAAGACATCACATCCAATATGGTAACGGTCAAGAAAAAATCTTATTAATCAACCCAAGACCGGCTCAAACAACACCTTCTATCGATCCGGCTCAAACAAGAGTAAGTGTTAATGATGACCAAGCTGCAATGTTAAACAAAATGCCAAGACAACCTGAATCAATCAAAGTTAACAACAACATTACAAATAACAAAACAGCTTTAGTAGATGTATTCGCAGCAGCTAGTCAAATCGAAATCGTTGAAGATGACGAAGAAGAATAAATAATCTAAACAATATAAAAAGAGGAACTCAATTGAGTTCCTCTTTTTGTTTGACTTAATTCCCTTTTAACTTTAACATGTTTTTATGGGGATAAGTGAGTATCATGAAAACTAAATTATTACTTTTAACTTTTATATATTCTCTTGGGTGCAATACATTTGCAGATTCAATAATTCAACCTTCAAATACTTCAGGTAAATCGGCAATACAATCCTCAAATGTAATTTTTACAAATACTAAAACAAATGAGGAGGATAATATAACCGCATATTCCTCTGCAATAAAGGAACTCCAAAATAAAATATCTCAATCTCCTGATAACTATGAATTTTATGTTCCTTTAATTGACTTATATCTAAAATCTAAACAATATGATAATACCTACGAAGAATTAACCTTCTTAAATAATTTAGCAAAAAGAAATAAATTAAATGAAAATATTTTAAAAGAATTATCAGAAACGGAAAAATCTGCCGAAAAATTTTCAAAATATAATAAAAATGCTGATTTAAACATAAACTTGGCATTAATTAATTTAATTCTTAAAAACAATAAAAAAGCTCAAGAATATCTTACACTATCTTCATCAAGCACTAAATTTATTGAAACTTTTAAGGAAGTATTTGATACAACAGAAAATTACAATGATGCAATAATTTTTGCAGACAGAATTTTAAATGTTAATCCTCAAAAGACGGAACTAAGGAAATTAAAAGCTTTATATTTGCTTCAATTAAATCAAAAAGATAATGCACAAAAAGAACTTGCTATATTAGTGCAAAATCAACCTGATGATGAAGAAGCTAAATACCTGCTTTATAATTTGCTTTCTGAAACAAATTTAAGCGAAAAGGATATTTTAAAAAAACTTTATCCCGAAAATATCGGTAAAGATGAAATATCATATAAAAAGCTGGCTAATCTGCTTTTAAAAAATAACAATACTCAAGGGGCAAAAATATATGCACAAAAATTAGTTAAACAATTCCCCGAAAATGCTGACGGGTATATTATCTTATCCGAAATATACATGAAAGAAGGAAATTTACAAGACTGCTATGATGTTCTAAAAACAGTTCGAGATAAAGCTGATGATAATGAAAGTATTGCAAAATACAATGTAATGCTTGCAAAACTGTCAGATGAACCCGTTAAAGAAGCAGATGCGTTAATGAATAATAATCTTTATGCACAGGCGCTTAATGTGCTTGAAGATGCAAATCAGGAAAATTTATACGTTATTCTCGGAATGGCTCGAGCTGATTATTTTTTAGGTAACAAGCAAAAATCATTTGAATTATTAAATAAAGCAATGTCATTATATCCTGATAATCCTGATGTATTTTATTATTTCGCTTTTATATTCTATAAAGAAAATGATATCGAAAGCGCCAGGAAATATATTTCAAAAGCACTTAAGATAAATCCTGAACACGTTTATTCTTTAAAATTATTGGATAGTGTTAATAAAAATGATGCGGATAAATACTTAAATAAAATTAACTCTGCAATGGAAACGCAGAATTTTAATGAAGCAATGAGGCTTGTAAATGAAGCTATATCAATTGACGGTAAAAACTCTGCTTTATTTTTCAATAAAGGATTAATATATATAGCAATGAATAATTATGCAGCTTCAACGGCGCCATTTTATAAGGCAATTGAACTCGATAAAAATAATATTCAAGCTTATTATTATCTTGGTGTTGCTTTTGATAATCTATCAGAAGGGCAAAATGCACTTGAATACTATAAAAAATTTGTTGAAAATTTACCCGAAGATGATTACGGCGAAAGTGAAAAACTTAATAATGCAAAAGTAAGGATTGAAAAACTCAGCCGTCAAATTAATTAACAATCCCTACAAAAATTACCCCCGTTTTGATATCATATAGAAATGGATATTATAAAAACATTTGAATTATTTTTATCTGTGCCAATGAGCATTATTCATAAACGGAACATAAAAATAATGCATATTGAAACAAATATTTTTGCTCCGCATTTGCCTGTTCAATTGTCATTTGACGATGATATACAATTAACGGTTTATAATAATAAAAAAGTTTATAATTTATTATCCAGTGTAATTTATAAAAGAAAACAAAGAGATGAAAATAACAAAAGCAAAATTTCTGATAAGCGCACCCTCACTTAATGAATGCCCGATTATAGATTTGCCCGAATTTGCATTAATCGGCCGTTCTAATGTGGGTAAATCTTCTTTTATAAATTCACTGGTAAATATAAAAGGACTTGCAAAAACAAGTAATACCCCCGGAAAAACAAAACTGATTAACCTTTTTAATATTAATGAAAGTTTTATTTTTGCTGATTTACCCGGGTACGGATTTGCTAAAGTTTCAGGTAAAACTCAAAATCAATGGCAGAAAAATATAGAAAATTATCTTTTAAAAAGAAAAAATATATCAAGCTTAATTCATTTTATAGATTCAAGACATGAAGTTCAACAAAATGATAAACAAATGTCCGAATGGATTAAATTTAATAATTTACCTTGTTTTGTTATAGCAACCAAAGTTGATCAAATTTCAAAATCGCAAATATTCAATGTCTGCAAAAATATAGAAAAAGAATTTAATTTGGAGGTTTTCCCGTTCTCAAAAGAAAATAAATATTACAATGAAAAGATTACGGATAAACTTGAATTGTTGATATCATCTTATTCTGGTATTTTCAAGGAATAATCTTATACATTTTTTCAAATTTGAAGGAGTTGCAAAGTTTTTATTGGAAACTTTAACTTTAGAATCAAATATTTCATCAACTATTGAGTTATTACTTTTGTTTTCGTTTGATGTTTTTTCTTTTGCACGGGAAATTAATTTTTTAATAATCAATACCGCAAGTATCAATAGAATTATGCCCGCTGATATCAAAGAAATATTCATCATATTGTTATGAGATGATATATCTTTATCGGTAACGGAAGTTTCAGATGTCATATCAGGGAGCGCAGGTAAAGTTTCTTGCGGGGGTGGAGGATTTTGAATATATCCGCCTTCTTGATTTTGCGCTGATTCATCGGCCGGAGGATTCTGCTGAATTTCAGGGACTTGAACACCCTGTTCAAGTCCCGTCATATCAAAATCATTATTAACTAAATAAATTCTATACATTTACTGTTTCTTCACTTTTTTCAGCTTGAACTTTTTTAGTTTTGGAGGGTTTTCTTCCTGCACGTTTTTTTGTTTCTTTTTTAATTTCTTCATCAGAAGTTTTATCACTATCTGTGTTTATTGAACTTTCTTGTTTCTTGGAATTTTTACGTGCAGAAGATTTCTTTTGTTTCTTTTCTTTTTCTTGAGACTGCTCAACAGATGGAGTTTCAACAACCGAAGTATTTTCAGATTGCTGAGGGATTTCTGCGGGTTTTTCTTCCAAAATATTTGATATTTCATCTAAAAGCTGTTCTTTTGTTTCAATATCTTCTAACTTATTGTTATTATTTTTAAACCCGTGTTTTTTATTGAACTTATTATTAAAGTTTTGTTTTTGATTATTTTGTTCATTATCATTCAAAGGATTATTATTAGGGTTATTAAATACCTTATTTTGTTTAAAGTTAGGAGTTTTATTCTTAAGCTGTTGAACGGGTATTTTTAATTTAGCGGCTTTTGCTTTTATTTCGCCTTCCGCTACGGGAGATGAGAATGTAAGTTCATCTGCAATATAGCCTGTACCTTGACAATGAGGACATTTTTTACTGAATATTTCAGCCAAACTTTGACCTTGTCTGTGTCTTGTCAATTCAACTAAGCCCAAATCAGATAATTGACCTACCTGAGGTTTAGCTTTATCTTTTTCAAGTGCTATTTCAAGTTCCTCCATTACGGCAAGTTTATCTCTTCTGTTTGTCATATCAATGAAGTCAACAATAACCATACCGCCGATATTTCTTAATCTCAGCTGTCTTGCTATTTCATGAACCGCTTCAAGATTGGTTTTGACTATTGTTTCATCTTGAGTATTAGAACTTACAAACTTTCCGCTGTTAACATCGACAACCGTTAAGGCTTCCGTTGTTTGAATAAACAGATATCCTCCGCTTGGCAGATTAACTTTAGTTTGAAGTGCTTCTTTTATTTCTTTAACAATCCCCGATGCAACAAGGAGTGTTTCTGAACCTTTATAAACATTTACATCGATATTTTTATTCATATTCCAGTTTTGAAGAATTTGCTGAGTTCTGTGCATACCGTAAGAAGTATCAAGAATAATTTCATCAACATCTTCACTGCAAGCCTCACGCATAACTCTGTACAATAAATCCTGATCACGGTATAAAAGGCTCGGAGCAGGTCTTGTTTCCGCAGCGGTAACAATAGTATTCCATTTCTCAAGAAGAATTTCCATATCCTCCTGAATATCAGCATCAGACTGCCCTTCAGCTTCTGTTCTGACTATTACACCAACTCCTACAGGTTTTAAAAGGCTTATTATAGATTTTAATCTTGCTCTTTCTTTTTGAGAAACAATTTTTCTTGAAACATTAATACCAGTTTCTTGCGGCATTAAAACAAGAAAACGGCCGGGAAGGCTTAACAGAGTTGATACTCTCGGCCCTTTATGACCTACGGGTTCTTTTACAACCTGTACTATAATTTTTTGTTTGGGTGAAAGTTTTTCTTTTAAAGTACCCTTTCCTATTGCATCATCGGCATGTAAAAATCCCATTTTATCGGAACCCACATTTACAAATGCCGCATCAATACTTGGCAATATATTATCAACTGTTGCAAGATAAACATCATTTAAAAGTACATCCCCTCTTTGTACATAAAATTCGCAAATTTTTCCGTCTTCTATAACTGCCGCTATATTATCTCTTTCAGCTACTACTATTGCTTTTGACATGTTTTTTTCCTTCTATAAAATTTTCATAACATTTCATTTAAAACAGATTTTCTCTGTCTGAAATTTATTTTTTAATAATGGTTTTAAACTTGTTTTATTATCTCTTTTATGAATTTTTCATAAATTAAGATATTACATATTTAATATACAACAAATTTTTTAATTTTAAAATACCTCTTTCAATTAATTATGCCAAATCTTCAGGCACATATCTTTCTATATCTATTATTTTTCCGCTTGATTGATTATTTTTAAACCCGTTTAAAAAATCCAATAAAACCTCAAACGGGACTTTATACTTATAAAGCGCAGGTGTAATTCCGTTGTTTTTCACAACCGTAACTATGTAAAAGCATCTTTTTGCAAATTCTATAAGAGTTTCTTCCTTAAAAGAATTGCCGTTTTCATCTTTTGTTATTTTAATATATTCAATATCTTTGAATATACTGTTACTCAGATTTTCTTCAATTTTCAAAGATTTTTTTGAAAAATCAATTACTTTATCATTCAATTCTTTATCCATAATATTATTAAATAAAATTTGTTAAAAATTGGCAAATTGTAAATTATAATATATAATTTAAAAATGAAAAAAATTATATCTATATTTTTTATTTTACTTATATTTATTTTTGTTATAAAAATTTCGGCAAATTCTCAAGATTTACATTCGGCGGATTTACCGGATTTCCAATATGACGGGTACATTAATCAATTAAATAAAGCGGGATTTAATGTATACATAGATAATAAAAAAACTATTCACATTAACGGAAACGGTATAAAAATAGAAGGAAAGGAAGAAAATACATTTTGGACTGCACTAACCGTTTTTTATAATGAAGAATATAATTTTTATCCCGATAAAAACTATGTAATGTTTGATATAGGGTTTAATTTAGGGATGACATCGTTATGGTTTGCACGAAATGAAAAGATTACAAAAATCTATGCTTTTGAACCTTTTCTGCCAACTTGTAAATTAGGAGAAAGAAATTTAGCAATAAATCCCAAATTAAGCAAAAAAATAAAATTATATAAAATCGGCTTAAGCGATAAAAATGAACAAATAGTAAGGCATTATAATCCCAAATTATCAGGATCTATGAGTAGTGCATCAGACAGATTTAAAACCGGCAATCTCGAAAAAATAACCCTTAAATCAGCCGGTGAAGTTTTAAAGCCTTTATTTGACAAGCACCCCAATGAAGGAATTTTTCTTAAAATTGACTGTGAAGGGGCAGAAAGGTACATTCTTCCGGATTTAGACAGAAAAGGATTATTAAAAAGAGTTGATGTCATTATTATGGAATATCATGACGGACCGCCGGATGAACTTATAAAAATACTTGCTGACAATAATTTTAATATATATTGCAATCAAAGCGATTATAAACATCAAGGTATGATTGTTGCATTTAAAAAATAATTAAACATTATTTTTAAAAGCCAAGTCGGGTTTTCTTGCAGCAAGTGTTTCATCAACCTTTTTCACGGGAGTGTTAACGGGATGATTAAGTACTGTTTCAGGGCTTATTTTAACCTCTTGTGCTATTTCTATCATTGCATTTATAAATTCATCAAGTTTTTCTTTTGTTTCTGATTCCGTGGGTTCAATCATTATTGCTTCATGAACAATTAACGGGAAATATACGGTTGGCGGATGGAAGTTTGAATCCATAAGCCGTTTTGCAATAGCGAGTGTATTAACACCTTTTTCTTTTTGCCATTCGCCCGATAAAACAAATTCATGCATACATTTTCTGTCATATGGCAGTAAATAGTGTTCTTTTAATTTATTCATCATATAGTTAGCATTTAAAACTGCATTTTCACTTACATTTTTTAATGAGTTGCCAGTTAAAAGAATATAGGCATATGCCCTTACAAGCACCGAAAAATTACCGTAAAAGGCTTTCATCTTACCTATGGAGTGCTTTACATTGTAATTTCTAAAATATTTTTTTCCGTCATAATCGATTACAGGGACAGGAAGAAAATCTTTTAATTTTTCGACAACTCCAACTGGGCCCGCCCCGGGGCCTCCTCCGCCGTGCGGAGTTGAAAATGTTTTATGCAGATTGATGTGCATAATATCAAACCCCATTAATTTAGGATTTGTATGTCCCATTATTGCATTCATATTAGCGCCGTCATAGTACAACAGACCGCCTGCATTATGAACAAGCTCTGATATTTGAAGAATATTCTCTTCAAACAATCCCAAAGTATTAGGGTTTGTAAGCATTATAGCTGCAGTATTTTTATCAAGTACGGATTTTAAAGCTTCAATATCAACAAGCCCTTTTTCGTCAGATTTAAGTTCAATAATATTAAAACCGCACATTGCAGCGCTCGCAGGGTTTGTTCCGTGAGCGGAATCGGGGATTATAACATTTTTTCTTTTTTCGCCGATTGTTTCAAAGTATTTTTTAACAATCATCATCCCGCACAATTCACCGTGTGCACCGGCTGCAGGTTGGAGAGTAAAAGAATCCATGCCTGTTATTTCTTTTAATGAATTTTGCAGGTTATACATTAATTTTAAAGCGCCTTGAGAATCTTCATCCTCCTGCTTAGGATGAAGTTCAGTAAATCCTTCAAGGGCAGACAGAAGTTCATTTACTTTAGGGTTATATTTCATTGTACAAGAGCCTAAAGGATAAAATCCCTTTTCAATACAGAAATTTTTATCGGAAAGCTCCTTATAATGCCTCATAACTTCAAGTTCCGTTATTTCGGGCAATATAGTTGAATTATCGGAATTTAAATATTTTCCGTTAATAAAATCAAAATTAACTTTTTCGTCGGTAAGTTTAATACCTTCCGTACCTTTTTTTGATTTTTCAAATATTAATTTAGTCATTATATCCCTGCTTTTTAGTTATATTATTTGTTCTTTTGCCTGCAATGTTCTTTTTGTAATTTCTTTATAATCCGCATTTTTATATAAGGCTCTGCCAAGTCCTACGGCCTTAGCGCCTGCTTTTAAATATGAAGAAATATCATCTATTTTAATACTTCCGGCTGCAATAATATTTAAGAATTTCATAGGTCTTAGTAAATCCTCGATATATTCTGCGCCTCCCATCGGATTTGCGGGAGAAATCTTAATTAATTCCGTATTGGCTTTCCAAGCCGAATAAGCTTCATTCGGAGTTGTTGCGGTCATAATTAACGGTGTTTTTTCGCTCTTGCAAAGACGCACCAAATTCATTTGAAATACAGGTGAAACTATAACATCTGCGCCCGCATCAATTACAATTTGTGCTTGTCTTTGAGTAATAATTCCCCCTGCCATTATAAGCGGACGATTATTTTGCTTGGTTATTTTTTCAAGAACTTTAACCATTTCAGGGGTCTCAATTACGATTTCTATTATATTAATTCCGCCGTCCGTTATTGCTTTTATTATATTTTCCGTTTCACTCGGGTTTTGATTTCTTAATACTGCAAATACTTTTTCATCTGCAATTTTTTCAATGGGTATCATTACTGTTTCTTTCTAAACTTCAACAATCCTGCGATAAACGCATTATCCATTTTCTCTGCCGTTTCAACGGAGAGAATTTTTTCCAAATCTTCCTTAAATTTTGATATATCATCATATTTTCTTAATATTCCGTCAATAGCAATAGATATATCTCCCGTTTCTTCAGATACTATAATGCAGGCGGAGTCTGATATTTCACTTGCACCTATTGCGGCTCTGTGTCTTGTTCCGTATCGCCAGCTGAGTTTAGGGTCTTCCGTCAACGGAAGTAAAACACCTGCCGCCAGTATCTTATCATCACATATAACCATTGCCCCGTCATGCAAAGGAGTATTTGGGAAAAAGATTGTTAATATTAACTCTGCAGATATATTAGCATTAATTATTGTTCCGACTTCATTATAAAATGATTGGTCTTGGGTTTTTTGAATTACGATTAATGCGCCTCTTTTAACTCTGCTGCAATATTTTACGGCTTCAGTTAATTCTTTTACGACATTTGTTTTTTGTTCTTTTGGATTTTGTTTAAACCAAAAGAAATTTTTAGCCATAAAATTAGTCTGTCCCAAATGAACAAGCAGTCTTCTAAGTTCAGGCTGGAACACAATTACGAGTGAGAGCATAATACCTGTTAAAAGGTACTGCGCTATCTGCCCTAATATTTCAAAATGAAACCAAATCAGAACGGCACTGAATATCCAAGCTGCCATTATGAATAATAAAATTCCTCTGACAAGTTTTTCCGCCTGTGTATTTTTTATAAATCTCACATAAAAAAATACAAGGATAAAAATAACTATTAATACCTGCATAATGTCTTTTAAAGTGAACGAAACGGGGCTGTTTATAAGCTCAGGATTATTAAAAATATTACTGTAAAATTTTAATATATTATCCAAATTTACTACCCGTTCAACCTGTCAGGAATAACATCAGACTCACATAATTGTTCATAAGTCTGCCTATTTATTATAATATCAGATTTTCCATTATTTACAAGTACTGCGGCAGGTTTTAACACTCTGTTATAATTAGTTGACATGGAATAGCCGTATGCTCCTGTATCATAGAAACAAATAACATCGCCTTCTTCAATTACGGGGAGCATAACATCTTTAGCAAGTATATCACCGGATTCACAGTGTTTGCCTGAAATTGTAACAAGTTCTTTTTCCGTTTCATCGGGTTTATTGGCGATTTCGACGGTGTATTCCGCTTGATAAAGACTGGGTCTGGGGTTATCTGACATCCCGCCGTCCACTGCCTGATATCTTCTTCCTTTTGGAACTTGTTTTGAACTGCCTGCAGTATATAATGTCACTCCTGATGTACCTACGATACTTCTTCCGGGTTCAATATATACAATAGGTTTTTCTATTCCGTATTTTTCCGCATTAATATTAATTGAGTTTATAATTGTTTCAGCTATTTCATATACGGAAACAGGCTTATCTTTTTCGGTATATTTAATGCCCAAGCCCCCGCCTAAATTAACCGTATTAAGAACAATTTCGAATTTATCTTTTATTCTTTTTATTTCTTTAAAAATAACTTCAACTTCGTCAAAATATACTTGTTTTTCAAAAATTTGAGAACCGATATGAGCATGAAGCCCTATTAATTTTAAATTTTTATATTCATCTTTTATAAGTTCAACTGCTTCATCTGTTTGAGTTAAATCGAACCCGAATTTTGAATCCAAATGCCCTGTCTGAATATATTCATGCGTATGACATTCAATTCCGGGGGTTATTCTTAAAAGAATGTTAATTTGCTTATCATTCGCTTGAGCAACATTATTTAAAAGTGCAAGTTCAAAGAAATTATCGCAAGAGATTGTATCTATACCAGATTTAACAGCCAGTTCCAGTTCTTCATAAGATTTATTATTTCCGTTAAATAAGGTTTTAGACATATCAAAACCCGCACTGTATGCTGTATAAATTTCACCGCCCGAACATAAATCCAGCCCAAAGCCTTCTTGTGCCATTATTTTACAGATTGATTTTGTCATAAATGCTTTAGCGGCAAACATCATTCTCATATTAGGGTAAGCTTTAAATGCGTCTTTATAACTTTTTGTCATGGAACGAATTGTTTCTTCATCAAATACATATAGGGGAGTAGCATACTTATTAGCAAGCTCAATTAAATCACATCCGCCTATTTCTATATTTCCGTTATCATTAATCCTTGTTGTTACAGGTTTTATATCTTGATTAGCTGTTTTCATACTATCTCCTCTCAATATTCAATATTAACATAAAGATGATTTATCTTGATTAATCGGAAAAATGTATTAATATAAAATTATGAAAAAGTTAATGCTGCCTATTTTAATTTGTCTTATATGTTTTGGCATAAGCGGGTTTGCCGACTCTGATTATGACTCTTTATATGACAATGCGGAAACTTTTAAATCAAAACTATATAATAATATAGACCCTTATCAGGATGAAGATACAATAAGATACGCATGGTCGCCGTATCCGCTCTTTAGAACTTCAGCCGATTTATTTTTTAAAGATATAACTATTCCCCCGGGATATTACCTTTTAACCCCCAGAAATTTAGGCGGGAAAGATTACATTTTATTTAAGCAGAACGGAAAAGTTGCATATATTATTCCTGCCGTAAAAAAGGAAGCGACCCCCCTAAACTTTTATGAGCCTAATACTCCTCAAATTAAAAAAACAGCATGGCAGAAATTTGCCTCGGGAGTAAGAAAAAAGTTTTATGATACGGCAAAAGATTCAGGAAGGTCAACTCCTCCAAAATCACTTATTAATGTTGAAGTTGAAATAAAATATATCATCTTAACCCTTTATTACGGGGATGATAAATATACGGCGCTTTTCAAAAGAAGTCCTTACTGATTTTTCTTCTTCAGACGTTTTTTCCTGACAAGATAACCGCATTTACTGCATGCCAATATCTCACCCGTTGAATCTACGGGAAGAAAATTATGCTGACAGGTAACAACGTCTTCAAGCTCTGATTTATCAAGCCCGTCGGGTAATACGGGAGTATTATCCTTATTTGTAAGTTTTAAATATATTTTTACCAACTTTTCTATAATATACATCAGAATATATTATCCAAAACTATTGAAACACATAATACTATAGTAAACGAAACCAGAAGATTTTGCGCCGTTAAAAATTTAAAAAGGAAATTCCTTTGAATTTCAGGCATTTTTTCAGCTCTTTTTGCACTTCCCATAAATATATTATACTTAATCGGTTCATCGGGATTTTTAATATGTGTATTCATAACATTTAAAAGCATAATGGCATTACATATAGTAATTAAAGGAAGTAAATACCATACCCCGAGTTTACCTGAAATTACCCAGAATAAAAGGTTAATATAGGGAATAAAAGAAAAAACACCGAGCAGGATTAAAGCATTTTTTTCGCTCCCCGACACTCTGCACAGAGTTATCTTTCTGTTTGTTGTGTCGTATTTATAATCAAGTAACATGTGATTATGTAAAATTCCCACAACTAATGCCCCTGTAGATATTGAAAGAATTAATATATCAAAAGAAAATCTGCCCGTCATAGCAAAAAACACACCCGAATACAATAAAGGCGAAAAAATAACGGCAACAATTATCTCGCCAAGTCCAAGGCATCCCAAAATCGGATATAAAAGACATAAAATAACCGCAGGAATAATAACTAAGAGTATGTTAATACCCCACAAAAGATAAAAATAAAATCCTATAATAATTCCTATTAAAAATAATGTAAAACAAATCAAAATACACTGTTTTAAAGATAAATCGCCATTTATAAGAAAAGCACACTTACCCTTTTGAAAATTAAAATCAGTTTTTAAACCTTTATCAATTTTTGATTTTTCTCTTACATAATCGGTAATATCGTCAAATAAGTTAGTCCCGAGATGAACAATAACAATCCCGATAAGGGCAAGAATTCCTAAAAACACATTACCGCCAGATAAAAGTGCAAAAATAAAAGGGACTATCCACGACATAACAGATATCGGCACCGAATAACACCGAAGTGCCGCAGGTAAAACTGCAATAAATTTAGAAACATTCCCCATAAATGCACAAACTCCACCAATATATTACAAGCATAACTCAAAAATATTCAAATTATATTAATTTTTGTTACAATTTATTTTAACATATAATTGAATTATAGATTTTATTAAAAAAACAATCATAAAACATGATAAAAAAATTTTAAGAAAAAGTGTAAAAAGTACAAAAAACATGATATAATGTTAAAACAAGGGACGAAAAAGTGTCCTAAGTACATTTAAAACCGAAACGGTCCCCCCCAACACACACAGAAAGCACACAATGCACAAAACAAAAAATGACAGACCATAGTATTATATACTTGGAAGGAAGTCAGAAATAAAAAAACAAAATGTTAATATTTTGTAAAAAACCAACAAAAAAAGTAAATTATTCGAAAAAAAAATTTTTTATATATTAGTGATAGTAAAGTAAGTAAATTTTTGTCGGAGGAAGAATGACAATAAGTGTGAACTCTAGAAAGAAACAAGCAAAGAAAACTTTTGACGAACTATTAAATGACTTAAGAACAAGCAATTCCGAAAAAGTTAGATATAATGCTGCAAGAGTACTCGGAGAAATGGGCGATGCAAACGCAGTAGAACCATTAATTGATGTACTTAAAAATGACAGAAACGGTTCTGTTCGTTTATATGCAGCACGAGCTTTAGGTGAATTAGGCGAAGTCAGCGCAACAATTCCGTTAATTGAATCATTGCGTGAGGACAGAAACGTTGATGTTCGTGTTCGTGCGGCAAGAGCTTTAGGCCGTTTAGGCGGAAGAGAAGTTGTTGAACCGCTTGTTGAAGCTTTAAATGATGAAAATCCTCAAGTTTGTATTACGGCAACAGATGCGTTAATTGAAATCGGCGATGTTGCAACTGATGCATTAATTGAATCATTAGACAGCGAAAAAGTAAATGTAAGATGCGATGCAACAAGAGCACTGGGCGAAATCGGAAATCCGAAAGCAGTTGATAACATTATTAAAATGCTTAAAGATGAATGGGTAAATGTTAGAATTTATGCTGTTACTTCTTTAGGTAAACTTAATGACACCAAAGCTGTTCCTTCATTAATTGAAGTTATGCAGAATGAAAAAGAAAACGATTTAGTAAGAGCAGGTGCAGCAGCTGCACTTGGTGTACTTCGTGACCAAAGAGCTTTACTTCCGTTAAGAGAATTAATTGTTAAAGCTGAAGAACTCGGTGAACTTGAAGATACAGCTCTTAAATCTTTCAAAAAGATTATGGCTGCTAACTGGAAACCGGTTAATGAAGTTCAAGCAAAAAAAGTCGGTGTATAACGATTTTTAAAATTTAAAAAAAGAGCCTTCTCAGGCTCTTTTTTTGTGTTAATAAATGTCCTTTTTTTGACATTAACCTTTGTTTTATTTAAAGTTATATTGTCCGAGTAAATTTTTACGATAAGCCGAAGGTTTGAGTAAAAATTTGCGAGTGGCATATTGAAAAGGTAAGCAACTTTACGGTTGCGAGGAGCAAGCGTAATGTTGCGACACTAGATTAAATATGGATAAGGGTTAGTGTTATGAAAATAAGAACTGAAAATTTAGTAAAAATATATAATGACAGAACTGTTGTTAATAATATTTCTTTAGAAGTTAATAAAGGTGAAGTTGTAGGGCTGTTAGGACCGAATGGAGCGGGTAAAACAACTACTTTTTATATGGTTGTCGGGTTAATCAGACCCAATTCGGGTAAAATTTTTATAGATGATACAGATTTAACCTCAATGACAATGGATAAAAGAGCAAAACAAGGAATAGGCTATCTTCCGCAGGAGGCTTCTATTTTCAGAAAACTCTCGGTTGAAGATAATATAAAACTCGTACTTGAATTAAATGATAAGCTTTCTAAAGACGAAAAAGCAAAAAAACTGGAAGAATTACTTGATGAATTCAGAATTAAAAAATTAAGAGATACAATGGCGGTATCACTTTCGGGAGGTGAAAGAAGAAGGGTAGAAATTGCAAGAGCCTTAGCTGCAAGTCCTGAATTTATCCTGCTGGATGAACCTTTTGCAGGTATTGACCCTATTGCTATCGGCGAGATTAAAGATAACATTAAACTTTTATCCGATAGAGGTCTTGGTGTTTTAATTACCGACCATAACCCTAAAGCTACTTTATCAATTACAGATAGAGCCTATGTCATATTTGACGGCAAAATCCAAATAGAAGGTTCCCGTGATGAAATTGCAAATGATGAAGTTGCTAAACAATTTTATTTAGGAAAGGATTTCTCTTTATAATGAAAATAAAATTACTGGATAAATATATTTGGTGGCAGATTTTCCTTTCTTGCTTTGCTTGTATATTTATTTTTATGATTGTATGGATAATGCCTGAAATCCTCTTAAGAACTGTACAATTGGCAATAAGCGGAGTTATTTCATACAAAACAGCAGCTTATATAATACTGTGTGAACTTCCTAAAGTTTTAAATATTGCGTTGCCTGTAGGTATGCTCCTTGGCTCAATTATAACATTTGATAAAATGAGTAAAGATTTTGAAATCAGCATTATGCGAAGTACGGGAATTTCATTTTTCAGGATTATATCTTCTGCCATTATTATCAGTTTAGTCGCAACATTATTTACTTTCATTGTAGAAGATAAATTATTACCTGTTTCATCCGTAAAAATAAAAAAAATCAAACAAGATAGAAGATCTTCACAATTTGTATTCCCCGTAAAAAATAAAGATGATTCAATGAATAAAATTATTATTGTATCTAAATTTGATGAAAATAATATTAAAGATGTTATTGTTTTAAATTTCTATGACGAATATAACAAAGGCTCAAGTTTATTATCAAGTATAATAATTTCCGATTATGTAAAATATGACCATAAAACTTGGACTATTAACAGCGGAAAAAAATACCTTATTACAGAAGAAGGTATTTTTAACAAAATTGATGAAATTCAAAACCTTCCTGTTCTTGACGGATTAAGCGCTACTAATGCTTATAAAATAATGAAATATTCCATTTATAGAGACAGGGAACTTACAAATTCTCAAATATCCGAGTATATAAAACTCTTAAAACAGGAAAATATGGACGATGAATACAGATTTATGCTTAATAAATATATTCAAAGATATACTCATTCATTTATGTGTATAATATTTACAATTCTGGGGTGTCTGCTTGGTTTTTCAAAACCTCGGGAACAAAAATTTATCGGAATGCTAATCGCTGTAGGTGTTATTTTTGGTTATTATATAACCATTCCTTTCTTTGACATGCTTGCGGAAAAAGCCGTTCTTTCACCATGGATTACCTCTATGATAGCACCTGTATTATCAGTAATATTGATTATTGGTCTTAAAAAAGCAAAGGATTTATAATGATTAAAAACTTTTTTAAACTCTTTTTTATTTTATTTGTTTATTTATTACTTATCAACATTCCGAATTATGCCTGGGCGA
Source organism: Candidatus Gastranaerophilales bacterium (assembly GCA_947625305.1). Taxonomy (GTDB): domain Bacteria; phylum Cyanobacteriota; class Vampirovibrionia; order Gastranaerophilales; family Gastranaerophilaceae; genus Avigastranaerophilus. The sequence goes on from CANQNW010000004.1 coordinate 119,396, forward strand.
AAAACAACCTTTACCGTATTGTTGAAGATCCTGAAGGTGTTTATATTGTTGAAATTAATACAACAAAAGCAAAAGACAGGCTGATGCCATACTACGTTGACGGTTTAAAAACCAATCTTGAAGTATATAAAGAGACTAATGCAATTCTAGCCGTTAATGCAGGGTTCTTTGACCCTAAAAATCAAAAAACGGTTTCTTATGTAACTATTAATAATAATTTAGTCTTATCCCCTGAAAATAATGAAAATTTAATGAATAATAAAGCACTTTCTCCATACATGAGCAAAATTTTAAATCGCTCGGAATTTAGAATTCTTGAAGACGCAAACGGCAGATTGATTTACGATATTGCACTTCATGATGATAAACCAAAAGAAGGTTATAAAATAAAACATGCTATTCAGGCAGGCCCTATGTTATTTCCTGATTTAAGACTTGAAGAAGAATTTTTTATCCTTATGAAAGACGGCAAAATAATAAGCGAATCTGCATCTTCTCTGCATAAATATGCAAGAACTGCTATCGGAATAAAAGATAACAACGTATATTTATTTATTATTACAACAAAAACTCCCATGACTTTAAAAGAAGTAAGCGAACTTACAAGAAGATGGGGTATGGAAAAAGCAATGGCATTTGATGGCGGAGGTTCAACTTCTTTTAATTCAAAGGAATTAAATATTATATCAGAAAAAGACAATCAAGCCAGAAAACTAAAATCCTTCTTAATTTTAAAGTGATTTAAGATAATCAACCAAGGCAATTAAACCTAATTTATAACTGTTTGCCCCAAACCCCGTAATTTGCCCTAAGCATGCCGGTGCGGTTAAAGATATTTTTCTAAAATCTTCTCTTGTATGGATATTGGATAAATGTATTTCAACAGTGGGAACCATTACAGCTAAAAGCGCATCTCTTATCGCTACACTTGTATGAGTATATGCGGCAGGATTAATCACAATTCCGTCAAAATTGCCTTTAGCCTCTTGAATTTTACTTACAATTTCGCCTTCAATGTTGCTTTGATAAAAACCTATTTCAACATTTAATTTTTTAGTTTCTTGTAAAATAAATTCTTCAATATCCTTAAGAGTTTTAGTCCCGTATTTATCGGGTTCTCTTGTCCCGAGCATATTTAAGTTTGGTCCGTTTATAACAAGTATTTTCATATCTGCCTCATATTATTAATTTTGTCCCGTGTAATTTTTCTTATCTTTTCATCTTCAAAAAGAATTTGCTCTAAAGAAGGATTTTGTATCGGTTGATAATTATCATAAACCGATTTTGTTATTTTATAAATATCAAGAAATTTAATTTTCTTTTCAAGAAAAGCAAAAACGGCTTCTTCGTTTGCTGCATTCAGGCAAGCTGTTGCGGTACCGCCTGTTTTGCCTGCTTTAATTGCAAGAGCCAGCGAGGGAAACTTTATTAAATCAGGCTCATAAAATTCAAGTTTTGAAGCTTTTATAAAATCAAAACTTTCTGTTTCAACCCCTAATGTTCTTTCAGGATATGTAAGCGCATATTGAATGGGAATATGCATACTTGGTATTCCTATCTGAGCAATTATACTCCCATCAACATATTCAACCGCACTATGAATGTAGCTTTGAGGGTGAACAACAACTTTTATATCATCATAATCAATATTAAATAGATGATGAGCCTCAATAACTTCAAGCCCCTTATTCATTAAAGTGGCGGAATCAACAGTTATTTTTTTTCCCATTTTCCATCTTGGGTGAGCTAATGCCTCTGATAAATCCGCATTTTCCATCTCTTCAAGAGTTGAATTTCTAAACGGCCCGCCTGATGATGTAATAATTAAACGATTTACTTCACTTCTATGGGAAAGACATTGAAAAATTGCACTATGTTCGCTGTCAACGGGAAGAATTTTTACATTATTTTCTTTAGCAAGCTTCATAACTATATCACCTGCAATAACAAGAGTTTCTTTATTTGCAAGTGCTATATCTTTTTTATTTTTTATTGCGGTTATTGTCGGTTTTAATCCGATTTTCCCCGATACAGCAACAAGCAACAAATCTATTTCTTTTAATGATGCGATTTCATTTAATCCCTCATCGCCAAAAGCAATATTTATATTGCTAAAAGTATTTTTTAAAATTTGTGCAGACTCTTTTGATGCACTACAAACCCATTTTGGTGAATATTTTTTTATTTGTTCCGTCAATAAAGCGGTATTATTACCTGCAGATAATGCAATAACATTAAACTTATCACTCAGCTTATCTATAACCTGCAATGCCTGAGTACCTATTGAGCCTGTTGAACCTAAAATTGCTATATTCTTTTTCATTTTAAACTCTGCCATAAATATCTTGGAGCCTGATTATATCATTTTCCTCCAAAATATCACCCTGTTGAACTTCCAATATTTTTAATTGGTCACTGCCGTGATTTTGAAGAGAATGCACTTCTTTACAAGCTATATCAATACTATTACCCGCCTCAAGAGTATATGTATTATCCCCTTTAATAACAGTTGCCTCACCTTCTAAGACAATCCAATGCTCGCTTCTATGGTGATGAAACTGTAAGCTTAATTTTGCACCCGGGTTAACTATTATACACTTTGTTAAAAATCCCTTTCCTTCCTCTAATACGGTATAACAGCCCCAAGGGCGGAATACCGTTTTATGAATTTCTTTTGCGGAAGTATTTTTCCCGTTTAATTTTTTATATATTTTCTTTATTCCCGAAGTATCTTTTTTACTGCTTACAAGAACTGCATCTTCCGTTTCAACAACGATTGCATCCTTTAGACCTAACGTGGCAACAATTTTAGACGTGGAATAAATAAGCGAATTTTTGGAATCAATATCAACAATCTTTCCCGTAATATAATTACCGTTTTCATCCTTATCTGATATTTCATAAACGGCATCCCATGAACCTATATCTTTCCAATTTGTTTCAAATGGAATTGTAACAAGCTGTTTTGTTTTTTCCATCAGTGCATAATCAACGGAAATTTCAGGCATTTTAGAATAAACATTCATAGAAACGGAAGGAATTGTATTTGAAATTTCCTCATTTTCCAAAAGTTTACACATTTCGGGAATATATTTTTCCGCTTCATTAAAATATGTTTTTGCCGAAAACATATATAATCCCGTATTAATGTATATTTTACCTTTTAAATTATTTTTTGTATTTGGTTTTTCAATAAAAGAATTTACCTTCAGCGCCTCAGGTTCAATAGCAGATATTTTAGGATTTTTTCTTACTTTCATACAGCCGTAATTTTCATCCGCTTTGTCTGATTTTTGTGAGAAAGAAACAATATATCCCTCTTTAGCAAGCTTTATTCCTTTTTCAATCAGTTTGGCAAATTCAAGTCTATCGGGAATATAATGGTCTGAAGGTACTGCAAGAATAATTGTATCCGAGCCGGAATACGAAATTTTTTCAATATATTTTGAAGCGAGCAATAAAGCGGGAGCGGTATTTTTAATTAAGGGTTCCGTTATTACTTTGTAATTCGATTTTCTGCAGAATTTTTCTTTTAATTCCTTTAACTGTTCATTTATAGCGGAAGAATGTTTAACATTTGTTGAGGTAATAATATTTTTATCGTCAATTAAAGAGGCAACTCTTAAAAAAGTCTTTTGAAAAAGAGTGTATTCATCATCCAATTTAAACATTTGCTTAGGATAAGTTTCACGGGACAAAGGCCATAACCTGCTTCCCGCACCGCCTGCTAAAATAACCGAATAAATTGCCGTCATAACTCTCCTCTAACGTAGTAATTATACAATAAATTATTAAATAGTTGAACTTCTTTTCATATCTTAATTATAATCTCTTATATGAGAAAATATAAAAATATAATTTCATTAATGTCAGGTACTTCTATAGATTCTATAGATGCTTGTTATGTAAGGATTTTTGACGACTTAACATTTAAAGTTATAAGTAATTATTCTCTTTCATACCCTGAAGGAATAAGGGCAAAACTGTTAGAACTCGCAAACGGCAGGGGGACGGTAAAAGAAGTCTGCCTTATGAATTTTGCAGTGGGAGAGATGTTTGCAAAATGCGTAAATGAACTATTAAAAAAATTTAATATAAAAAAAGAAGAAATAGATTTTATATCCACGCACGGGCAGACTATATGCCACATGCCCGAGTTACAAGATATCGGAGAATATAAAACCAGGGGAACACTGCAGATAGGTGATATTTCCGTAATTTCGCAATTAACCGGGATAATGACAATAGGGGATTTCCGCCCAAAGGATATGGCATCAGGCGGACAAGGTGCGCCGTTAGTACCATTTGCAGATAAAATATTATTTGGAACAGGTAAAAACAGGTTAATCCAAAACATAGGCGGAATATCAAACGTAACTGTTTTATCAAAAGACTGTGAAATTTTTGCTTTTGATAACGGTGCAGGAAATATGCTTATTGATTATTTTATGAATAAGTTATTTTCTCTCCCCTATGATAAAGACGGAATGACAGCATTAAAAGGAAAAGTTGATAAAGCTTGGCTTAATGAACTTTTAAAAGAGCCATATTATAAACTTCCCCCGCCAAAATCAACGGGCAGAGAACTTTTTAACTCTGAGTATGCCGAAAAAATTTATAAAACAGCGCCGAAAAATAATTTCGATTTAATAGCAACAATAACGAACCTTACGGCAAGAACAATAGCAGACTCTTATAAAAATTTTATTTTTCCTAAAACAAAAATTTCCGAAATCGTGCTGGGTGGAGGCGGTGCCTGCAATAAAGCGATTATACAATATTTAAAAGAATATATCCCCGAGTGCGAAATAAAAACTCACAAGGATTTCGGCATTGAAAACAAATTAAAAGAGGCAATAGCCTTTGCGTACCTTGGGTATTATACATTTAATAAACAGCCAAACAACCTCCCCTCTTGCACAGGTGCAAAAGAAGAAGTTGTTATGGGTAAAATTTCATATTAAATGCTTGTAACAGCGCCCTTATCGGAGGCTGAAACAACTGAAGCATACCTTTTAAGATATCCTTTTTTAACCTTAACGGGGAGCGGATTAAAGTTCTCCAATCTGTATTTAATTTCCGCATCGGTAAGTTTTAAAGTTAATTCACGGTTAGGAATATTAATATAAATCTCATCGCCGTCTTTAATAATGCCGATAACACCGCCTGATGGTGCTTCAGGGCAGATATGCCCTATACAAAGTCCTCTTGTACCGCCTGAAAATCTTCCGTCAGTAATAAGAGCAACTTTACTTCCTAAACCTTTTCCGACAATTGCGGAAGTAGGCGAGAGCATTTCTCTCATGCCGGGGCCTCCTTTAGGGCCTTCATAACGGATAACAACGACATCACCCGCTTGGATTTTATCCTCCATAATAGCTTTCATCGCATCTTCTTCGCTGTCAAAGGTTTTGGCATGCCCCGTAAATTCAAAGCATTCTTTTTCAACCCCCGAAATTTTAATAACAGCGCCGTTTGGAGAGATATTTCCGTATAAAACGGCAAGCCCTGGGTTTGATGTTATTGGGTCGGATACGGGTCTTATGACCTTATTGTCGCACCAAATATCGGATTTTGCGATTTCTGATACTTTAAGTCCGCTGACACCTTTAGTATCGGAAAATTCTTTAATATTACCGTATATAGTTTTAATAACCGCAGGTATTCCGCCCGCATTATCCAAATCCGTCATTGTCATATCGGCAGACGGGTCAAGTTTTATAATTTGAGGAACTTTAAAACTTAACTCTTCAAAATCTTTTAAAGTTATATCAACTCCCGCCTCGTTTGCAATAGCAAGCAAGTGAAGAATTGAATTGGTAGACCCGCCCAGTGCTAAATCGACTATTATTGCGTTCCTGATTGACTCACGAGTAATTATTGAAGAAGGACGAATATCCTTTTCTATAAGTTCATTTATCATTACACCCGAATCGAATGCAATTCTTTTTGTTCTGGCGCTGACTGCAGGCGAAGCTCCGCAATATGGAAGGCTCATACCCAGAACTTCCGTCAAACATGCCATTGTATTAGCCGTATACAGTCCTTGGCAGGCACCTAGTGACGGGCATGATGTTATTTCCATTTCCTTTAAAGCTTTTTCATCAATTTCTCCCGCCGAGAATTTCCCTACGGCTTCAAATGTACCTTTTATCATCGTAAGTGTTTTATTACGGCATTTTCCGTCAAGCATTGGACCTACGGTAACAACAATACAAGGAATATCAAGCCTTGCAGCAGCCATAATCATCCCCGGGGTAATCTTATCACAGTTTGTTAATAAAACAAGCCCGTCAAGTTTATGCGCTGTAGCAACGGATTCAATACAATCCGCAATTAAATCTCTTGAAGGAAGCGAATAATTCATTCCGCTATGCCCCATAGCAATTCCGTCACAAATTGCAGGTACTCCGAATATAAAAGCCTGACCTCCGCCCGTATGAATGCCTTTTTCTATCTGTCTTTCAATATCACGCATGCCGGCATGACCGGGAACTAAATCGGTAAAACTGCTTGCTATGCCGATAAATCGCTTATTCATTTGTTTTTCGCTGACACCTGTTGCATACAATAATGCTCTATGGGGAGTTCTTTCAAGACCTTGTTTTATTTCATCACTTCTCATTATATTAATCCCAATTCTTTATGTTTATTAAAGATTTCATCTGCCATTTTATCAATTTTGGCATAGTCATCAGCTTTAGCTTTGCCCTTAACTAAAATCGGTTCAATAACATCAAGTTTTAAAGGAGCAAGCATATCTGCCATTTTACCGAACAAATCACCGCCCCAGCCGTATGAGCCTATAAATGAAGCAATTTTAGCTTTAGGTCTTAAAATGCTTGCAAGATAAACAGTATTAAATGCGGCAGGATGAGGACCCGCTAAAACCATTGAAGTACCTAAAACAATTGTAGTTCCGTCAACTAAAGCTATGGCTAAATCGCCTAAGTTACCGTCCACCATATCATATTTAACGGAAGGTATTCCTTTTTCATCAAGCTTTTTAGCAAGATAATCAATCATTTCCTCCGTTGATTTATACATAGATACATAAGGAAGTAATACTAAATTTTTACCTTGTTCGCCTGCCCAATCTTCATATAAATTTAATATATAGTCAGGATTTTTGTGAACGGGGCCGTGGCTCGGCAGAACCATTTCAACATTTAAATCTTTTATTTGCTTTACATATTTTCTGCATACAAAACTAAAAGGCATCATAATTTCCGCAAAATATTTTTTTGCGCTTTTTTCAAGGTCATCGCTCGGCACTGCAAAGACATCATTAAAAATATAATGAGCACCTAAAAAATCGCAAGTGCAAATAATATTATCTTCTTTAATGTATGTAAACATTGTATCGGGCCAATGAACACCCGGTGCAATCATAAATTGAAGAGTTTTATTTCCTAAAGAAAGTTCTTCGTTATTAGTAATGATTTTAATTTTTTCTGCAGGCACTAAAAGCATTTCCTGAAGATTTTTAGCACAAACCGCATTAGTTACAACCGTTGCATTAGGAAACTTTTCCAATAATGCGGGTATACTGCCAGAATGGTCTTGTTCCCCGTGGTTTGCAATAATATAATCAATTTTTGTTATTCCGTTTTCATCAAAAGATTTAATATATTCTTTTGTAAATTTAGGATACATTGTATCTATAACGGCAGTTTTTTCACTCCCGATTACGATATAAGAATTATAACTTGTACCTTTATCCAGAGGTATTAACTCATCAAAAATCAAGCGGTTTTCATCATTCATTCCCGCATACAAAATGTTTTCTTTAATTTTTTTATACATATGCCAAATCCCTAACCTTCTATAAATAAATTACTACTGTTTTTCAAACATATCTTTACCTACACCGCATAAAGGGCATACATAATCATCCGGTAAATCTTCAAAAGCGACATTATTGTTATCCGCAGGTTCATAAACATAATGGCAAACTGTGCAAATATAATTATCCATTTTCTCTCTCCTTTTTCTACCATCTTTTAGAATATCATTACTTTTAAAAGTAATCAATTATTCAAAATAACAATTTTACAAATACAAAATGTAAATTTTTGTAAATTAAAACTAAAGTTTTTTAAAATCCTGCCGAAATCATGAGTAACAAATACCAAAAAAGAAAGGTGAAGGAAAGTTATGAGTTTTAATATTGATTCAAATGAATTATTTAAGAAAATAGGAACACCCGAAGAAGTCGGCGGTGTGCAAAAAACTCAAGCCGAAGAATCTGAAAGTGATAAAATCATAGATATGGTTCCGCAGGCTGAAGAAGGAAAAGAAACAACCGATGCCGAAAAACTAAATAAAGCCGAATATGAATTTGAAATGGCAGCTGAATCATACTTAAATACCATGTTTTCTGATAAATCCGTAATCAATGCTCTGGATGGAATAGTTGACGGAGTAAAAGACGGGGTTATAAGCGGAGAAGAAAGAAATGCCTTTCTTAAAGAAATTGCAGGGGATGATAATTACATAACCTTTGATGAAATAAATGCGGGATTAAAGGCACACGGATACGGAGCTACGGAAGAAAAAGCCGAAGAAAAAGAAGATGATGAAGATTACTCCTTAAAAGATTTAGCTCAGGATATGAGTAATGCTATAGGCGGAGCTGCTCAAATGGGTGCAATGGCAACACAAGCAGCCGCACAGCAAATGTCAAATTCTATGGCGCAAGGATTTAACAGTGTTAATAATGCATTAAATGATATAGCAGACAAACTTTCAGGCAACAGTAAGCTTGATGCTAAAAGTCTTCAAGGTATGTCTTTAGAAGAATTGAAAAAAGAACAAGATAATCGTGAAGAACAATTAAAAACAGCAGAAAGTGAACTTCAACAAGCTCAAAGCAATTATCAGGAAGCTCTTCAAAAAGAACAGGAAATAACGGAGGAATTGAAAGCTAAACAACAAGAAAATCAAGATGCTATTGATGCGAAACAAGAAGAAATAGAAGAAACTCAAAATGATATTGTTGATAAAGAAACAGAAATAAAAGACAAAGAAGATGAAATCAGCAATATAGAGAATACAATTTCAGACTTACAGTCAGAACTAAGCAGTATAGTTATACCGGGGCCTGTATATGATGAAGACGGCAATGTAACCAATCAAGGTGAAATTGATGCGGCAATTCAAAGAAAACAGGAATTAGAAGCACAAATACAACAAGAACAGGAAAAACTTGAAAAAGCTCAAGGTGAACTTAAAACATTACAAGGTGAACTTGATACTTTAGAGGAAAATTTATCAACTCAGCAAGAAGAACTTACAGGTCTTGAAACGGAAAGAACAGAAATAGAAACCGAAATTATGAATTCTAATTGTTCAGAAGAAACAAAACAAGCTTTAAAAAACTTCAATGAGGCAGATAAAAACCAATACACGGCACAAAATAACCTTTTTGAAGTTAATAGAAAAATTGCGCAGGAAGAATAAAAAATCAGAAGAAGAACAGAAAACGGATACAAATTAATGTATCCGTTTTTTTATATAAATTGTAAATTTTTATTAAAAATAGCTAAAGTAAATTAAAAAAATGCCGATTACATGATTAACAAGCACTATAAAAGAAAGTGAAGGAAAAAATGAGTTTTAATTTTAATTTCAATGCTAATTTTGATGAAGCTTTAAAAAAGCTTTTGGAACAATCAGGAATTACCGGCAAACCTGAACAAGCAGAAGAAATTGAGGATAAAGATTTTGATATCGGACTTATTCCAAAAAATAAAGAAGATAACGGAAAAAACGGTGAAGACAAACTTGGTGAAATAGAATATGAATTTGAAGTTGCAGCTGAAGCTTATTTAAACAATATGCTTGAAGAAAAATCCGTACTCCAAGCACTTGATGGAATTGTAGACGGGGTAAAAGACGGAATATTCACTAAATCAGAACGAGATGCATTTCTTAAAGAAATAGCCGGAGATGATAATGTAATATCAATAGCTGAAATAAATAAAGGATTGGCTGCACGCGGCTGGGGTGTATTTGAAAAAGCAGCAGAAGACGATTTCCAAGATAAAGAAATAGGAAAAGCTGACGACAATACTTCCAGCGGAATACCTGCAGGCGGTGGTTCTAGCGGAGGTTCGTCAGGAGGAACTTCCAGCGGAATACCGACAGGCGGTACATCAGGTGGAGGCTCAGCCGGTGGTTCTTCCGGTATTAAACCTTCAAGCGGTGGTTCTAGCGGAGGCTCAACAGGCGGCGTTTCAGGTGCTAAACCGTCAAGCGGTACTTCAGGCGCTAAACCGTCAAGCGGCGCTTCAGGCGCTAAACCGTCAAGCGGCGCTTCAGGTGCTAAATCTTCAGGAGGTTCGACACCTACTACTACCACCGATAAAACACCCGATAAATCAAAAACAGATACTACTTCGGATGACTTAACGGCAGGCAGCGGAATTAGTCCTGCTTCAGCACCGGCAGGCGAAGCAGTTAATACATCAGGTGCAAGAAACAGCAAATTAGAAAATACAAATAATATATCCAATATGAATGAATCTGAACTTGCAGAAGAAAAATCACTCAGAGAAGGTAATTTATCAACAGCAAGATCAAATGCTGCAAATCCATACAATAATACTCAGGTTATATCTGCTCAGCAGGCATATGATGCAGCTGAACAAAATTACCAAAAAGCATTGGAAAATGAATCAGAAGAAGTAAAAGAGGCTGAAACAAAACGTTCAGATGCTCAAGAAAAGATTGATGAATTTAAAGAACAAATAGCAGACAAGAAAAATACAATAAATGACAAGAAAGGACAAATCGCTGAAAACAAAAATACTATAACATCTCTTACTTCGGCAATGAATGCCATCACAATACCTGCGTACCAAGAATACTACGATGATGAAGGTAATGTAATCGGTGACAACAGTGCGGATATTGAAGCTGCTATAAAAGAAAGAGAAGCTATTCAAGCTGAAATTGATACAATTGAGAAAGAAAACGATTCTCTGCAAGGTGAAATCGATGACCTGCAAAAAGAAATAGAAGGAATTGAAAATGACGATATTCCTCCTCAGGAAGAAATAATTGAAGAAGCAGAAAAAATCATAAAAGAAAAAGGAAACGATGAAACTAAAAAAGCATTAGAAGCTATGAATGATGCAAGAGATGAGCTTGATAGTGTTAAACAACAATGCTACAACGATGCTCAAGCGGATCTTGATCAAGCAATAGATGACTTGGATGAAGTAAACGACAAATACGTTCAACTAAAAGATAATCAAAGATTTTCAAGGGATAATTTACCAAAATTAAAAGACAAAAACGGAAATGATGCTTTTGGCGGTGAATTCCTGGATTATAAACAATTTACTGAAGATTTTGTTAAAAAATTGAACGGAGATACGTTTAAAGCCGGTTTCACATACTCAGAAGGTCAACAAATCGCTGATGAACTTATACAAGGATATAATAATATCAGAGATTATGAAAATAAAACGCATCATTCAACGGGTGTTTCACCTTCTCAAATTCTTCAAGGAATTCTTGACAAACTGGAGGAAGCAAAAGCAGAACAAGAAGAAGAAACTGAAAAAGCTGAAGAAAAATCATAAAAATCAAATTGTAAACACAAATGAACACAAAAACGGATACAAAATATTGTATCCGTTTTTTATAATCATTCGGGCTATACCATACTTGCCATAGTTTTTTATAACCCTTTTCTTTAAAGTAAAAAAAAGGGGTTTGAGGATTATGAAAAAATTAACTGCATTAATATTACTTTTTATAGGTATACCCGCTTTTTCTCAGGTTATTACGGGAGAAATAACCAAAGCCTCCAAAAAAAACACAAATCAAATATATGATTCCGCAACAAATGTACCGATTGAAGGGGTAATAATAAAAATTCCCGCAAAAGGCTACTCAACAAAAACGAAAAAGGACGGTACATTTAAACTTCAAACAAATATTAACTCGCCTACAATTATGTCTGTAGAAAAATCGGGGTATAAGCCCTTTTCCATGACCTTGACAGATTTAGGCAAAAAACCTATTCAAGTCGGCATTGAAAAAACCACACCTAAAGATATAATAGTTGATACGGATATAGTGCATATAGGCGATAACTCTTTTTCCCCGAGAAGTGCTAACGCAAATGAATTCAGCATTGTATCTTCAGGCCCTTTTTATTCAAAAGAATTTAACCTGCCCTCTATAAAATCAGGTGAAGAACTTTTTTTGGTTTTAGGCTCTATAATCGGCATAGATACAATGTTTGCTCAAAGATTAGGGCAATCCGGTGTTTTAACCGCATATTCAAGTCCGCCCGAGATATTTTTTAACGGCAACAAAATCGCCGAAATAAAAATTAACGGGGATAACCAAAAAATTAAAATCCCGATAAATTTAATACATCAAAACAGCAGTAATACAGTAACAATTAAAACGGGCAGAAATCTTTATAAAACCTCCGCAGTAGACTATGACGACATAGAATTTACCAATCTCTTGTTTGAAATTAAATAAATTGGCACTCTCTGCCTTTTTTTGATATAATACAGAAAAGAGGTGGAGTTTATGCCGTTTGAGTTTAAAAGATTAGCAATACCTGATGTTATACTTGTTATTCCAAAAGTATTTGATGATGAAAGAGGATTTTTTCTTGAATCCTACAAAAAATCGGAATTTGCTAAAAACGGAATTAATATAGAATTTAATCAGGATAACCATTCAAAATCAACAAAAGGAGTTTTAAGAGGGTTGCACTACCAGCTTGCGCCAAAGGCTCAGGCAAAACTTGTCAGATGTCCTAACGGTGCTATTTTTGATGTAGCCGTTGACATAAGAAAAAATTCACCGTATTTCGGCAAATGGGTTGGCGAAAAGCTGACTGCCGAAAATAAACACATGCTCTATATCCCTGAAGGATTTGCTCACGGGTTTGTTGTTTTAAGCGAAACAGCCGAGTTATTATATAAAGCCTCAAATGAATACTCAAAAGAACACGATAGAGGTATTTTATGGAATGACCCTGATATTAACATTAACTGGGGCATTGATTTTGAACCGATTTTAAGCGAAAAAGATAAAATTCAGCCAAGACTTAAGGATATAAAGGAATAATTTATGAAACTACTTGTTACGGGCGGTGCAGGTTTTATTGGCAGCTGCTTTATAAGATATATGATTAACCAACACCCTGATTATAAAATCATCAACCTCGATGCGTTAACATACGCAGGAAATATTGAAAATCTTGACGATGTTAAGGACAATAAAAATTATACTTTTATCCACGGAAATATTTGTGACAAAAAATTAGTCAGAGATATAACGGCAGAAGCGGATTGTATTATAAATTTTGCGGCTGAAAGCCACGTTGACCGTTCAATAACAGGGCCTGAAATATTTATTCAGACAAATGTTCAAGGAACTTTAAATCTGCTTCAATGCGCAAAAGAAACAGGTATTGAAAGATATCTGCAGGTTTCAACGGATGAAGTATACGGAACATTGGGCAAAACGGGATATTTCTATGAAACAACTCCCTTAGCACCAAACAGCCCCTATTCTGCCTCAAAAGCAAGTGCAGATTTACTTGTAAGGGCTTATTATGAAACATACAAACTTCCCGTACTTACAACAAGATGCTCCAATAATTACGGGCCTTACCAGTACCCCGAAAAATTAATTCCATTCTTTATCTCAAAACTGTTAAGAGGCGAAAAAGTTCCCGTATACGGCGATGGAATGAATGTTCGTGACTGGTTATATGTATATGACCATTGCCGTGCGATAGATACAGTCCTTCATAAAGGTAAAATCGGCGAAGTATATAATATCGGCGGACATAACGAAAAAACAAACATTGAAATAACAAAATTAATTCTTAATGCAATGGGCAAAGACGAAAACTCCATTGAATTTGTTAAAGACAGATTAGGTCATGACAGAAGATATGCAATAAGCAACGATAAAATAACCTCTGAACTCGGCTGGAAACCGTCTTTAACATTTGAAGAAGGTATTAAACTAACAATAGATTGGTACTTAAATAATCAAAACTGGATAAAAAGTATTGAAAACAAAAAGGCGGGAGTAATTTAATGAAAATATTGGTAACAGGCGCAAAAGGAATGCTTGGGCAAGACTTATGCCCGATACTTGAAGATGAAGGATATGAAGTTATTGAAACAGATATCGACAGTCTTGATATTACCGATATTAAAAATGTTGAAGATGTATTAAAATCAAACATGCCCGACTATGTAATACACTGTGCCGCATATACTAATGTCGATAAAGCTGAAGAAGATACCCAAACCGCAGAAAAAATAAATGTTCAAGGCACTAAAAATATTGCAAAAATCTGTAAAAAATTAAATATAACTTTAGTTTATATTTCAACAGACTATGTATTTGACGGAACAAAAAAGGGAAAATATCTTCCGTCAGATAAACCCAATCCGCAGAGTGTATACGGTAAAACGAAACTGGGCGGAGAAAAGGCCGTAATGGAATGCGAAAAGTATTATATAACAAGAACAAGCTGGCTATACGGACATCACGGAAAAAACTTTGTCGAGACTATGATAAGTTTAAAAGATAAAGATTTAAAAGTGGTGGATGATCAGATAGGATGCCCGACTTGGACGGTAGAACTGTCAAAAGGAATAGTAAAACTTATAGAAGAACAAGTTCCATACGGGATTTACCACGTTTGCGGAAGCGGACATACAAGCTGGTACGGGTTTGCTAAAAAGATATTTGAACTGTGCAATTTAAAAGTCAATTTAAGCCCCTGTACAACGGAAGAATTTCCAAGACCTGCAAAAAGACCTGAAAACAGCATAATGGAAAACAACAAAATATGCAGGAGCTGGGGAACGGCGCTTAAAGAATATTTAGAATTGAGGTGCGAATGAAAGGTATAGTTCTGGCAGGCGGTGCGGGTACAAGGCTTTATCCTTCTACGATTGCGGTTTCAAAGCAATTAATGCCCATATATGATAAACCGATGATATATCACCCTATATCGGTATTAATGCTTGCGGGAATAAAAGATATATTGATTATTTCAACTCCGCAGGATTTACCAAATTTCAAAAAAGTGCTTGGCGACGGCAGTAATCTGGGAATTAAATTTTCATATAAAGAACAGCCCTCACCCGACGGGCTTGCACAGGCATTTATTCTCGGAAAAGAATTTATCGGGAAAGATAATGCTGCTTTAATTCTTGGCGACAATATATTTTACGGGCCAAAATTTTCACAAACACTAAAGAATGCCGTTTCTAAGATAGAAAAAAACGGCGGAGCCGTACTTTTTGCATATCCTGTTAAAGACCCTCAAAGATTTGGTGTTGTTGAATTTGATAAAAAATATAATGCCGTTTCAATAGAGGAAAAACCGAAAAATCCAAAATCTCAATATGCGGTAACAGGCCTATATTTTTACGATAATAATGTTGTTGAATATGTAAAAAGACAAAAGCCTTCAAAACGAGGCGAACTTGAAATCACTGATTTAAATAATACTTACCTCGCAAAAAATAAAGTTTCCGTTGAAATATTGGGCAGAGGTTTCGCTTGGCTTGATACCGGAACTCATAACTCACTTTTGCAGGCTTCTCAATTTATTAAAACAATAGAAGATAATCAGGGAATAAAAATTGCCTGCCTTGAAGAAGTAGCTTACAGAATGGGTTATATAAACAGAAAAGATTTAATTAAAATTGCACAAAAATATCCCAATAACCCATATTATCAATATATTATGGAATTAAAAGATTAGACTTTTCTCTGATGATTTTGTTTAAAAATAAAGTTATCCTTAAAAAAAGGATAATTTTATGCGAAACAAAAAAAAATCATTAATGGATATACTAAACAAAAAATGTACAAAAAAAGTGAAAATTTGCACGATAAAATTTTGTGCAGAAGGATGTCTCGTTGAAGATTTTGATGATGAAGATATAGTCTGTCTTGAAAATGTAGAACTTCAATTTAACGACGGATGCCAAGACATTCAGCACCGTGACAGTTTATGTATTTGCGATGACCATATAATAGCATTTGAAGCTGTTAAAGAATAAAAAATACCGTAAAAACGGTATTCATTACAACTATTCTACAAACTCGCTCTTTATATCGGGCTGCTCGTTAAAGTTAAAAATAAAGTGTGCATACCTTTCCATTCTTAACTTAAACCAGCTTAACATCGTGTCTGACCCATAAATTTTAATAGTACGCATTCTGTCAAAATTCTTACTGCTGCGATTGTATGACTCATCAATATACGTCTGGCATTTACAATTAAGTTCTTCAACCAAATCGTACAAGGTCTTTAACCATGCAGCTTGAACTTGTATTTCATTTACTTTGTACTCTAAAATCATAGCTTTCCTGACTTATTTGCAAAGATTACATCTCGCATAACTATTATTTATATGCCAGATTATCTTAATTTTTAAACATGTGCAGGCTTATTTAATAAAGAAATGTAAACAATTTATAATCCCAAACTTTTTTGAAATTTATAAAGTTCAAGTGTATTTTCCATAAGCATAGCAATCGTCATAGGGCCGATACCTCCGGGTACGGGAGTTATAAATGAAACTTTTTCTTTCACTGTATTAAAATCAACATCACCTATGAGTTTATTATCAATTCTGTTAATCCCGACATCAATAATGACGGCACCTTCACTAACCATATCCGCTGTTATTAAATTAGGATGCCCTACCGCAGATACAATAATATCAGCAGAAAGAGTATGTTCTTTTAAATTAATGGTTTTACTGTGCGCCATTATAACGGTTGCATTCTGTCTTTGGAGTAATAATGAAAGAGGTTTGCCTACAATATTAGACCTGCCGATAACAACAGCTTTTTTTCCCTCAAGATTTATATTATATTCGTCCATCAGTCTTATTATTCCTTTTGGAGTGCAGGGGAATGTATACGGCTGATACCCGAGCGCTAATCTGCCAAAATTGAATGAAGTAAACCCATCTACATCTTTAATCGGTTCTATTGCCTCTATAATCCTTTGTTTATTAATATGCTCGGTCAGGGGAAGTTGAACCAGTACGGCATTTATATCTGTATCTTCATTTAAGATGTAAATCTGTTCTAAAAGGTTTTCCTCGCTGACATTTGACGGCAGTTCAAGAACTACGGAATTTATACCGAGTTCCAAAGCTTTTTTCTGCTTGTTCCTTACATAAATTTGAGAGGCAGGATTATCTCCGACTTTAATTACGGCAAGTTTCGGTTTAACTGTAAGAGCACTAACCTCCGTTTTTATTTCAGCCGTTATTTTTTCGGCAGTTAATTTTCCATCCATTATTACTGTCATTGTACTTCCTCATTTTGCGGAATATTTAATCTGTAATAAAGCTGTTCAATCGCCGTTTCCACTACCTTAGAATCTTTTGAAACACGATTTATTTTCAGTTCATCATCTTTTGGTATTGTTCCTATTGTATTTAGGTCGTATTTATTTAAAAGTTCCATTAAAGGCTCAATTTCCTGCTTATTAACCTTATTTAAAACCACACCCAGCTGTTCGCCTGCCGCATATTTTGCACTGTACTCTTCTATTCTTTTTGCAAGATGTATAGATGCCTCATTAGGCCGTGCTATAACAAGTGTTACATTTATCGGAATATCTACAAGCTGATAAAGGTATTTAAGGTCAAATTCGCAGTCAAATATTACAAAATCATACCTGTTTATTAATTTAACAAGTGCATCATTAATCTGCTTTGTAATAGGACATCTGCAGTCTTTTGACCCAATCAGCCACGACACTATGATATCAGTATTATCATCTAAGGGTACCAATATATCTTCTAATGCCCATTCAATATATTCCTGCTTAGTCATATTATCGGGAATGCCTGTTTTATATTCGTGCTTACCGCTTCTTATACCGTAAATAGTCTGGCGGATATCTTTCCCGAAACTGTGACCGAGTTCGCCCGTTAAATCATTATCAAACAATAAAACAGACTTATCGGGATGTTTTTCTTTTATTACTTTCCATAAAGCCTTTACTATAGTTGTTTTTCCGCTTCCGCCTTTGCCTGTAACAGCGATTGATACCGTCATTAAAATCTCCCAATTAAATTGTCCGAACAAAATTTTACGATTAGCCGCAAAGTGGTGTTACAAAGCGAAGCACCGCAGCGAAGTGAGGATGACTGAGCCTGTATGCGTTAGCTGAGTAAAATTTTGAGTGTGCGACACCAGATTATATTATTATAACAGAGTTATGTTTTATGTAAACTTACTTAATATTTAAAAATTTATGAGTTTGGGGAATTAGTCTGACATTTTTGTATTCAGATAAAAATTTATTATAGACTTTCTCTATTAAATCTTTTTTTAATTTTAAACATTCTCCGTCCATTTTCGGCTGTAATATAATTGGAATGTCATATTTTTCTGCACTATTAACCGATTTTTTAATTTCTTCCTCCGTTATTTTTTCATCGAACACGATTTTAATAAAAATTTCTTTTTCCGCATTCACTGCAGTTTCAATAAATTTATTATGAAGTTCAAATAAATCACCGTTTTTTGAAGATGAATTCAGCTTTATATCCGTTGAAATAATATCAATATAATTTATTATTTTCTCAAGATTTTGATACAAAGTGCCGTTCGTTTCCAAATATATTTTTTTATTTGTTAAGGGAAGAAATTCTTTTAAAAAATCAGCCTCTAACAGAGGTTCTCCGCCCGTAAGGCTGACAGAGTGAATATTTTCTGATTTATTTACAATATCTGCCAGTTCTATGGCGCTATATTCAATTAAATTTGATTTAAAATCCGTATCACAGTATACGCAGTTTAAATTACACTTTGAAAATCTTATAAACAGCTGATTATAACCTATATAAGGACCTTCCCCCTGAATTGATTTAAAAATCTCATTTATTTTTACTTTACTTTGCATTCATATCAGCCCTAATATCGTCATTTGAAATGGTTTTCAGTTCATCATAGAGTTCTTGTTCTTTCTTTGAAAGTTTTTGAGGAAGTTTAATCAAAACAGTAATAATCATATCGCCTTTTTTTGTTTTTGACTTATTATATAACCCCATGCCCGCAAGTCTTAATTTCTGTCCCGAAGAAGTCATAGGCGGGATTTTAACGTTTATATTTCCATCTATATAAGGGACTGTAATTTCAGCGCCCAAAACAGCCTCAAACGGGGTAATCGGCAGATTACAGAGTATATTCATACCTTCCGTTTCAAAATAAGGATTTTTTTCAATATTAACAATCAGATATAAATCGCCGTCTTTACCGCCATATAGCCCTTTGTTGCCTTCTTTTTTAATTCTTATTTTTGAGCCTTGCTTAACGTCTTTTGGAATTTTAACGTTAATCTTTTTCTGAAGAGAAATTTCTCCCGTACCGTTGCACATAGTGCATTTAGCGCCGTTAATAAAAGTTCTTCCTTCGCAATTTGGGCAAGGCTGAGTATGGAGTATATTTACTTTTCTGTTTGTTCCCGTAATTGCTTCAAAACAGGAAACATTAACATCTAAATTTATATCACTGCCGTTTATGGGAGTTTTTATTTCTTCTTTAAATTTTTGTTTTATATTTTTCGTGTGAAATAAACTATCAAGTGCCTCATTAATTGAATTTGAAAAAGATTCAGGTTTTTCCGAGTGTTTTTTTGCCTGTTTAATATATGTATCGTACTTATTTTTATATGAAGATTTTTCTGCTTCTTTTTCAAGTCTTTGGGTATAAAACCCTCTAAGCACGTCATATTTTTTTCTTGCTTCATCATTTGATAAAATATCGTAGGCTTCTTTTATTTCTTTAAACTTATCAATATTTCCGTTTGCGCCTGCAACATCGGGATGATACATTTTTGCAAGTTTTTTATAAGCGCTTTTTATATCATCTTTTGATGCCTCAAAAGTTAAATTTAAAATTTTATACAAATCTTTATTATAATAATTTGGCAAAATATCTGCTCCTTATATAATTTTACGAAATATCGCAAAAATATCAATTCTTTTTTTATTAATTACTTTTTTTTAAAGCAAAATCGTATTAAAATAAATTTAGTAGACAGATAAATAGGGATAATTATGGAACTTAATATTATAAGAGAAACAGACAGCGAAGTTGCCGAATTAATTGAAAAAGAATTAAAAAGACAGCAGACAACAATCGAACTTATCGCAAGTGAAAATTTCACATCAAAGGCGGTAATGGCAGCTTGCGGAAGTGTATTAACAAATAAGTATGCGGAAGGTAAACCGTATAAAAGATATTATAACGGCTGCGAAAATGTTGACAAAATTGAAGAATTAGCGCAAGAGAGAGCAAAAAAATTATTTAATGCGGAACATGCCAATGTTCAGCCTCATAGCGGAGCGCAGGCAAATATGGCCGTATTTTTATATGCAGTAAAACCGGGTGACACCGTAATGGGTATGGATTTATCCAACGGCGGCCACTTAACGCACGGTTCACCCGTTAACTTTTCAGGCTTGTATTTTAATGTAGTTTCATACGGAATAACCGAAAACGGGGAAATAGACTATGATAATGTAAGAGAATTGGCACTTAAACATAAACCCAAACTCATTATCTGCGGAGCAAGCAATTATTCCAAGATTATAGACTTTAAAAAATTCCGAGAAATAGCTGACGAAACAGGTGCTTTATTAATGGCGGATATTGCTCACATCGCAGCGCTGGTTGCAACAGGCATGCATCCGAGCCCGTTTCCTTATGCGGATTTTGTAACAACTACAACACATAAAACATTAAGAGGCCCGAGAGGCGGGATAATAATGTGCAAAAAAGAGCATGCCCAAGGAATAGATAAAGCTGTATTCCCGGGTATTCAAGGCGGGCCGTTGGAGCATATTATTGCAGGCAAAGCTGTTGCTCTTAAAGAAGCACTGTCAGAGGACTTTAAACAATATGCAAAACAAGTTGTTTTAAATGCAAAAGCACTTGCGAAGTCACTAATGGATGAAGGACTTGATATTGTAGGTTCAGGAACGGATAATCACCTTATGACACTTGATTTAAGAAGATTAAATAAGACGGGGAAAGATATTGCCAACATCCTTGAACAAGTTGGTATTACGGCAAATAAAAATACCGTGCCGAATGACCCTCAAAGTCCTTTTGTAACAAGCGGAGTAAGATTAGGCTCACCTGCCGTTACAACAAGAGGTTTTAAAGAAGAAGATATGAAAGAAATCGGCAAAATAATAGCCGAGGCAGTTAGAATATCTGATTTAAACGATGAAACTAAAATTAAAGAATTAAGAGCTCGTTCATTAAAACTTTGCGAAAAACACCCGTTATATAAGGATTAATTATGACTTTTTTACAGTTATCGGAAGCTAATATAATAGGAACAGTTATTGCATTTATTTTAGGGCTGTTTTTTATGCCGCTTGTTATTTCTTTTTCGCAAAGACAAGGGCTTATGGATAAGCCGAATGCAAGAAAAATCCACTCTCACCCGATTCCAAGACTTGGCGGTGTTGCAATTTGGCTATGCAGTATACTGTCATTTCTGGCTTTAATAATATTAAGTTATTACCCGTACAGGTCATTATTATCAGGACTTTTGCTCGGCAGTTCTCTTATGTTTCTGCTGGGATTGGTAGATGACGTATACGGATTAAGCGCTAAATTTAAATTTATAATACAAATCTCAATAGCGACAATAGTATTTTGTCTCGGGGTTAAAATTTCCTCAGTATTTATCCCGTTTATAGGCTTAATTGAAATTCCTTCGGTTTTATCATACTTACTTACTATCGGCTGGATAGTCGGAATATCTAATGCCGTAAACTTTATAGACGGAGTAGACGGGCTGGCTGGCAGTGTTATCACGGTAAGTTCCGTTACATTAGGACTGATTGCCATAGCGCTTGTTCCCGCTGATAACGTAAGCAGTTTAATTGCCTTTATACTGGCAGGTTCAATGCTGGGGTTTTTAACATATAATTTTCATCCGGCTAAAATATTTATGGGTGATTCGGGCGCACTATTTGCAGGATTTTTACTTTCGGTGCTTTCAATTATGTATTCAATGAAATCAACCGATATAAAAATGTATGTTCCTCTGCTTGTACTTGCAGTACCCATTATAGATATAACATTTTCATCTTTAAGAAGAATATTAAAAGGCACATCGCCTTTTGTTGCAGATGCAAGCCATATACATCACAGATTATTAAATCTTGGTTTATCTCAAAATAAAGCTGTATTAGTGCTTGTAGCATTCTCAATATTTACGGGCTGGCTTGCTACAAATATTGCCGCCTCCGATACTACAAAATATTTTCTGTATGCGGTTATAATATCTATTATAATGATTATTTTAAACAGGCATGCAAAAATTACCGAAAATACGGAAGATGAAAAAAAGGATGTAAATGAATGAGTGTAAGGAAAATTGTAAAATACGGAACTCCGTCTTTAAGAGAAAAATCAAAAGAAGTTCATAAAATATCAAAGAAAATACAAATACTGGTTGAGGATTTGTACGATACATTATACGCACTTAACGGAGTGGGGCTTGCTGCTCCTCAGATTGGGGAAAATTTAAGAGTTTTTGTAATAGATGTCGGAACAGACCCTAAAACAATGAATCCTATAACATTTATTAACCCAAAAATATTAAAAAAAGAAGGTGCTGTAAATTCGTATGAAGGCTGTTTAAGTTTTCCCGATGCTTATACGGATGTAAGAAGATATAAATATGTAAAAGTAAAAGCGCTTGACATAAAAGGCAGACCGTTTATATTGGAAGCTGATAAAGGCTCGCTTTTAGCAAGAGCCATTCAGCACGAATTTGATCATTTAGACGGAATATTGTTTATTGACCACTGCAGAAATCGTTTTGAAGCGGATAAAGTGCTTTCTGAAAAAGGATTAAACCCGATAGATGCCGATTTCCTTTTAGATGAAAAAGAACTTGAAGAAGAAATTATAAAAACTCCCCAGCCGGAGGATAAAAAGGTTGATTAAAATAATTTTTATGGGGACACCTGATATTGCAGTTAAAAGTCTTGAAGAGTTAAATAAAAATCAAGATTTTGAAGTGCTTGCCGTTGTCACTCAGCCCGATAGACCAAAGGGCAGAGGTAATAAATTAACCCCGCCTCCCGTAAAAATTTGTGCAATTGATAATAATATTCAATGTTTTCAAACAGAAAGAATAAGTAAAGACATTGAGTTAATTGAAAAATTAAAAGCTTTAAAACCTGATTTTATAGTAACATTTGCCTTCGGGCAGATTTTATCTCAAGAAGTTATTGATATAGCAAAATTTGCAACAGTTAATCTGCATGCTTCACTTCTGCCTGAATATAGAGGGGCTAATCCCATTCAAAGATGTATATATAACGGTGACTGTAAGACAGGGATTACAACAATGCTTACCGTGCTTGAACTTGATGCGGGTGATATCTGCGAAACAAAAGAAATTAATATCCCTGAGAACATGACAAATATTGAACTTAAAAATCAAATAAGCGAATTATCACCCTCTCTATTAAATTCAACCTTAAAAGGGCTGTATAATAAGACATTAATACCTAAAAAGCAAGGCAGTGAAGGAATTACTATAGCAAAAAAATTTATAAAACAAGACGGATTAATAGATTGGAATAATTCAGCGGTTAATATTCATAATCAAGTTCGTTCAATGGTAGATTTCCCGACGGCATATACCCATATCAACGGGAAACTTTTAAAGATAATTGAAACAAGACTAACTAAAACAGAAAGCAATACTTTAGCAGGAGAAATACTATCCGTAAAAAAAGAGGGAATAGAAATTAATACGGGGAACGGAGTTCTTTTAATTACAAAAGTAAAGCCTGAAAGCAAAGGGATTATGAATGCTTTTGACTTTGCAAACGGTTTAAGATTAAAGCAAGGTATGAAACTTGGAGAATAAAATGTATCAAAGAGGTATAAGAGGCGCAATAACAGTAGATAATAACACCGAAGAAAGTTTAAAATCCGCCGTTATTGAATTAATCAGCGAAATAAAAAACAGAAATGATTTTAAAACAGAAGATATATCGCACGTAATATTTACTATGACTAAAGATTTAGACTGTGTATATCCTGCAAAATTAGCCAGAGAAAATTTTACGGACTGGAAATATGTTCCAATGGTATGTTTCCCCGAGTTAAACATACAAAATTCGCTGCCCATGTGTCTTAGAATTTTAATATCAATAAATACGGAACTTGCCCAGGATAAAATAAATCCCGTATACTTAAAAGGGGCAAAGAATTTAAGAAAAGATTTAATTAAATGAAAATTTTAATTGTAGGTAATGATTTAAATGCACTATTATTAGCAAATTATATTAAACTGCAAAATAATGATGCAGATATATATATGACTTCAGATGAACGTTCCTCTGAAGAAATTTACACGAGCATTGACATAAAAGAAAATGACATTGCCTCAATAGTTGATTTTGTAAAATATAATGCGATTGAATTTACAATAGCATCATCAAAGCTGGCAATAATTAACGGAATAGCCGATGAATTTAAAAAAGAAGGGTTTTTAATATTTGCTCCGTTCTCGGAATCCTCAAGAATTACTTATTTCAACAGTGTCATTAAGAAAATTTTATATAAATTAAAAATAAATACCCCCAAGTTCGGAATATTTGACAGAGAAAATCTTGCTATTGATTATGTAAGAAATACCAATTTCCCGATAATAATAAAAAATGATTTTACTCTAATAGCTAATGAAAGTCATAAATTTACGGGATTTAGAAGTGCAAAACTCGGGATACAAAAGCTTTTTGAAGAAAATAACGAGAAAATAATTATTGAAAACTGCATAGATTTACCATATATATATGTTTACTTCATAACAGACGGATATAATGCGTTCCCTTTAATAAGTCTTGAAAGAGCGCAAAAAGAAACAGATTATGAAATTACTGCGCCAAGTTCAAAAATTGCAGAAGATACATATATTAGTATTTTAAAGAATATTGTTTATCCTCTGATAGATGATATTGCAAAATTTTCTGATATTTATACTGGGATTTTAGGGTTTAAAATTCAAATTCAGGAAACAAAAATTTATGTAACTGAAATTTATAATAAATTTGAAAGTTATGATTCGCAAGCATTTTTATCTCTGTTAGATGATAATATACTTGATATACTTTATGCCACGGCGAAGGGAGAACTTGAAAAAAAATACGGATACATTAACTTAAGCGAAAAATACTCCTATACAAAAGTAATTAACAAATCACAAATAAATAATTTGGATTTACCCGATGATATGTTTATTGAAAGTGAAGATAAAGAAAACTATATAATTACATCAACCGCAGCAACATTAAATCAAGCGAAAGAAAATCTAAACGAATATTTAGAGGAATTTAAAATTGAAACAAAATAAAAAATTTCTAAGACAATGCGCAATCTGCAAAGAAATAAAAAATAAATCAGATTTAATCAGATTAACAAAAGATTACAAAACAGGTAAAACTCAAATTAATCAAGAGTCAAAAATTCAAGGTCGTTCTGTTTACATATGTAAAAATTCAATATGTCTCGGAAAAGCCCTAAAAAACAAGAAAATAGAAAGTTTTCTTAACCTGAAAGCAGATGAAAATATAAAAGAAGAACTCTATAATTTACTTAAAAACTAAATTGTGTTACAAATATAATATGGGTAAATAGAAAACGGAACACAATAATGACTGGTGAAAATAAAAGAGTATACGAACTGGCAAAAGAATATGACATGCCAAATAAAGATTTTATAGAATACCTTGATACAAAGCTTGATATAAAGGTTAAATCACATTCAAGCAATTTAACACCTGCTCAAATAGATAAAATTAAAGCTTCCTTTAAAAAAGGGAATGATAAAGAATCCGATAAAAAACCAAAAGCCTTTATTATAAAAAAAGCGAAACCCGTACAAGAAATTGACTCTAAAAAGGAAACAAAAGAAACTTCCGAAGAAAAACAAGAAATAAAGAAATCACCGGTTAAACCGCAAGAAAAAATTCAACCCGTTTCTGAAGAAAAGAAAGAAGAAACCCCATCACCAAGTGTTCCTCAAATAAGGTCATTATTAGAATATAATAACCGAAACAGCCAGAGAAAAAGACAAGAGATGATGGCTGCAAACAGGCAGAAAAATCAACAGGCGGAAAAAGAAAGATTACAAAAAGAAGGGAAATTTCCACCCAAGCCCCAAAGCGGAGAAAGACAAGACAGATTTAATCGTCAGGATAGACGTCCGCCTTTTGACAAAAATAAAGGCGAAAGACCTATTGATACAGCACAAAGACCGGATAGACCGGAAAGGCCCAAAAAACCGCTTCAACATCACATTATTCCGCAGGATATTTATGAAGGAAAAGCAAATACAAATTCAGCTTTCAGGAAAAAAGGACCTAAAGATAAGAAAAAACAATATAAAAATAAAGAAGAAGAACAAGAATTAATCAGTCTTGAAAAAACAATTTCGCAAAAACATAAGAAAAAAGCTAAAGATAATTCAGATGGTGAAGTAATTACCCAGGTTGTTATAAATAAACCTTTAACAGTTGGCGAATTAGCGGAAAAAATTAAAAAATCACCTGCTGAAATCGTTAAATATTTAATGATGCAGGGAATACTGACAACCGTTAACGAAGTTATATCAGAAGAAACTCAGAAAAAAATATGCGAAAGCTTTGAACTTGAAGTTCTGGAAGAAGATTTAAATGAATATATAGAACAAGAACTTGCGAAAGAAGAAAAGCAGAAAGAATTTGAAGAAACGGATGAATCTCTGCTTGAAACAAGAGCTCCCGTTATAAGTATAATGGGGCATGTTGACCACGGTAAAACGACCTTGCTTGATTCAATAAGAGCATCAAAGCATAAAATCGTAGCAACGGAGGTCGGCGGAATAACTCAATCCATAGGTGCTTACACCGTATATCTTGAAAACAATAAAAATAAAAAAATTGTATTTATAGATACTCCGGGGCACGAAGCATTTACGGAAATGCGTGCAAGAGGAGCGAAAGCAACGGATATTGCAATACTTGTTGTAGCAGCGGATGACGGGATTATGCCTCAAACAATAGAGGCTATTAACCACGCAAGAGCAGCAGAAGTACCTATTATTGTTGCGGTTAACAAAATTGATAAAGCAGGTGCAGATCCCGATAAAATAATGCAGCAATTAACTGAATATAATCTTGTACCCGAGGAATGGGGCGGTGATACAATATGTGTTAAAGTAAGCGCTCTGCAAGGCAAGGGGATAGATGAACTGCTTGAATATATTTTGCTTTTAGCGGAAGTTCAAAATTTAAGAGCCAATAAATCTGCCAGAGCCTCAGGTGTCGTTATTGAAGCAAAACTTGATAAAGGGAAAGGCCCTGTTGCAACACTATTGGTACAAAACGGAACACTCCATACGGGCGACTGTGTTGTAGTTGGTAATGTATGCGGAAGAATAAGAGCATTATTATCCGACTCGGGCGAAAGAATAAAAGAAGCAGGCCCTTCAACCCCAGTTGAGATATTAGGTTTAACGGAAGTTCCTCAAGCGGGTGATACTTTTGAAGCTGTCGAAAACGAAAAAGTTATGCGTGCAATAAGTCAAGAGCGAAAAGAAAAAGAACGCACCTCTAAACTTGACAGCATGAAACCCAGCCACATCAGAAATGAACAGGTTGGCGATGCCGATGAAGTTAAACAATTAAATCTTATTATTAAAGCAAATACCCATGGTGCCGCTGAAGCGGTTGCACAAGGTGTATCTCAGCTTGAATCTAAAGAAATCATAACTAAAGTTATTCACGTAGGTGTAGGTGATATTTCTGAAGCTGATGTTATGCTAGCAAGCGCAAGTAATGCTATCATATTAGGTTTCACCGTTAAAGAAGATATAAATGCCCAGCTTGCCGCTGAAAAACAAGGGGTTACTATTAAGAAATATAATATAATCTATCAGGTTCTTGAGGATTTGGAACAGACAATGTTAAATCTTCTCCAGCCTGAAATTAAAGAAGTTGATATGGGTACAGCCGAAGTAAGACAAGTATTTACAGTCGGAAAAATCACAAAAATCGCAGGCTGTTATGTAACTGAAGGTAAAATTGCAAGAAACAAGAACGCAACTGTTTTAAGAAACGGAATTGAAATCTTTAAAGGTCAAATTGACCAGCTTAAAAGATTTAAAGATGATGTTAAAGAAGTTGCACAAGGCTTTGAATGCGGTATTTCCTTTGAAAAGTTTAACGATATCCAAGAAGGCGACATTATAAAAGTCACAACTACGGAAGAAATCGAAAGACAAGTATTAGTATAAATCCAAGATTAGCGGGGTTAGTATGTCTTTAAGAAATGAACGTGTCAGAAAAACTCTTATGAAAGAAATTGCTGATATCATTCAAAAACAATTAAAAGATTCAAGAATACATGGTATTGTATCTGTTACGGATATTGAAATATCACATGATAATACTTTTGCAAAAGTTTATTATTCTGTTTTTGCCTCTGAGGAAGAAAAAAAATCAACTATTCAGGCAATTACGGATAATACTTCCAAAATCCGCTATGAGGTGGGAAAAAGAATACATTTAAGACTTACTCCGGAATTAAAATTTATTCCCGATGACTCGCTTGAGAGGGGAGCAAATGTTACTCAATTAATTAATAAAATCTCAAGAGGCGAAATATAGGCGAGATTTAAAATAGTGATGTTTGGTTTTTTAAATATAAATAAACCTTCCGGTATGACTTCGCATAAAGTCATATCAGTTTTAAGAAAACTGACAGGCATTAAACAAATCGGGCATGCAGGTACACTTGACCCTCTTGCTTCAGGTGTACTGCCGGTTGCCATAGGTAAAGCCTCCAAATTAATTGATTATTTACCTGAAGATAAAGAATACATAGCAGGCATGTATCTTGGTAAAATTTCAGATACCTATGATATTGAAGGGAATGTAAAGGATACAGGGGCAAAAAAAGTAACAATAAAAGATATTGAACAAGTCCTGCCGTTTTTTACAGGACAGATTAAACAAATACCGCCTGCATTTTCAGCCGTTCATTATAACGGGAAAAGACTTTATGAGCTGGCAAGAAAAGGGCAGATTCCTGATGATATTCCGTCAAGAGATATCACCGTTTATAAAAATAATATTATTGATTTTGATTACGATAACCAAATTTTAAAACTTGATATAGCCTGCTCTAAAGGCACATACATAAGAACAATAATTAATGATATCGGTGAAAAACTGGGGACTGGCGCTGTTATGTTTGAACTTACAAGGACTTTATCATCAGGATTGGAATTAAAAAATTCATTAAGTTTAAACGATAATACAAGCATAGAGGATATTCGAAATAATATAATTAAACCTCAAAATATTCTGCCTTTAAAAAGCATAGAAATTACTCAAGAGGAGTGTAATATCGCAATTACGGGCAATAAATTTAAAAACAGATATAATATAGAAGGTAATATACTTATTTTAAATGACGGCAGGATAACGGCACTTGCAATGGCCGGCATTGAATTTATTCAGCCAAAAAAGGTATTGATATGAAAAAAATAATTTTGTTTTTAATAATAATACTGTTTTCAAATACCGCAAATGCCGATATTTACGAGGTAACATGCCCGAATATAAATATAACTGAAAATGAAAGCCTTTTAAATAAAGTAACGGGCATGAATTTTATATCAAAGAAAATAATAGAAACAGCTATTGAAAAAGAAATAAATGAAGAACTAAACTCTAAAGCCAATGCAGACTTAAAAATATATTCGGTAAAAAAACTTAAAAACGGTGAATTTAAAGGACTGAAGTTAAAAAGCGAACAAATTAAATATAAAGCATTAAGCCTTTCTAACTTTGAAGCTGAAACAATCTGCCAATATAATAAAGTAATTTTTAAAAACACCAGAATATATTATCCTATGGAACTTCCGTTTAAATATAAAGCCGAGATTACAAATAATGATATTCAAAATATATTGACCTCTGATGAATTTCAAAAAGAAATTAATCATAAGAGCATAAAAGTAAACGGAGTAAAATTATTTACAATAGGAACACCTTTCGTTGAAATAAAAAACGGATATATTTACTTCAAAATCCCTTTAAAAACAATGTTTGCGAAAATCAGCATTTCATTTAAAGCCGATTTAGAAGTTGAAAATAATAAAATAGTATTAAAAAATATCACTTTCGGCTCAAAAAGTAATATAATTGATGATAGCATGATGTCTGATTTAATAGACAGTGTAAATCCCATTACATATAAAATGGAAAAATTCAAAAGTAAATTTTGCAAAATACACATAACAAAAGCAAAAATTATTGATGATAAAATAGAAACCGAAGGAATTTTTATAATAAACAAAAACTACGGCGGAGAAGATGAGTAATTTTTCAAAAATAGTAATATTAATACTTTTAGTTTTATCCTTTTTCTTCATTAGGGAAAAATACGGGGATGAAATATTTAATTTTGTATCTCAGCTTAAAGCAATGCCAAAAGTAGAAATTCCCGAAATAAATAATAACATTACGGAAATTCCCGATAAAATTCCGACAGAAGAAGCTACAACCATAATTAACAAACAAAAAGTATCAATATACTTTTTAGCACTTGATTCAAATGATAACGGGATATATAAAAAAGTAACAAGAGACGTTATCTCAGGTGAAGATAAATTTGATTATGCAATAAAAGAATTATTAAAAGGGCCTAATCTGGTTGAAAAATCTATGGGAGCATACAGTGAAATTCCCAAAAGTACAAAACTCTTAGGAATAAAACATAAAGGGAATAAAATAATAATAGATTTAAGTTCCGATTTCCAATACGGCGGAGGCACTGACAGCATATATTCAAGAATGATGCAGTTAATAGAAACGGCAATAAATAATTCAAATAATAAAAAAATATATTTATATTTAGACGGTAAACAAGTTAATTTCATAGGCGGAGAAGGAATAATGATTACCCAGCCTTTAAATGAAAAATCTCTGGAAATTTAATAGATTACAATTAAAATCTTATGTGGTAAAATAAATTCATAGAAATTAATAGGGGTTGTATCTTGTTTGAAAAATTTACCGAAAAAGCAATAGATATCGTTAAATCTGCTCAAATATATGCTATTGAATATAATCATGAAAAAATATACCCCGAACATCTAATGCTGGCTCTTTTAAATGATATTAACAGCATTGTTGTTAAAACATTTTCCGTTTACAAGGTAAATACGGAGGAATTAAAAAAAGGGATTATAAATCTTTTAAATAAAAGAGCCGTTGTAAAACCTGTTGAATTTGTTGTATTTTCAGATTCTTCAAAGGACATATTTCAAAAGACATTAATTATTGCACAAACTCTTTCTAATTCATATGTAAAACCGGAACACATATTTCTTGCGATACTGGATTATCCGAAACTTGATTTTGCAAAATTAATGGCAGAAAAAAATATTGATATTGATAAAATGAAATCAATGTTTTATAACATTTTATCGAGCAATAAACAAAAGAAAAATAAACACCCCGAAACATTTGAAAAACGAAGAAGAAATGATAAAAGCGAAGATTTAGTTTCACTTATTGAAAGTTCCGACAGTGCAAAAATATTTGATAGAGCAATAGCAAAACTGTCTACCTCTGAGTATGAAATATTAGGAACAGAACAAATAATGCAGTCAATATTGGAGGATAATGACTCTGATACGGTAAAAACCTTAAATGAGTTTGGGGTAACAACAGAAACATTTTCCGCCAAATTAAAAGAATTATCCTCCAGACAGGCGGAATTTGGAGATAAACAAATAATATTTACACCGAATGCACTAAAATCATTAATGATTGCTTTAGATATAGTGAGAGAAGAAGGAACGGCTTCAATCCTGCCATCGCACATAATTTTAGGGATTTTAAAATCAAAAAAAGGGATTGCCTATAACATTTTAAAAGAATTAAATGTAAATGAATCATTATTGGAAGAAAAAATCCTTCAGCCAATCGAAAAAGAAAAGAATGAAACACTGTATATAATGAGGCTTGCAAAACAAGAAGCAAGAAGAATAGGGAATAACGTAGTCGGCAGTGAATTAATTCTTTTAGGAATTGTAATAGAGGCTAATTCAATCGCTGCCGAAGTTCTAAGAGATTTAGGAGTAATAGTAAAAGATGCCCGTGATGTTATAGAAGAACTAATCGGAATTAATGAAGATTATAATCAAGGTGAAATAACCTTCAGCCAAAGAGCAAAATTAATACTGGAAGATGCTTGGAATATAGCAAAATCACAAAATAAAACAAAAACCACTGCAGATGATTTATTACTTGCGATATGTAATCAGCCTGATTCTGTTGCAATGAAGGCACTTAGTAAATTAGGGGTAGATGTTCTTGAAATCAGACAAGGAATTAAAAACAGGCTTGAAGGGTTTAGAATTTGAACTTTTAGTACCTGCAAACAATAAAAATATTGCTATAAAAGCAATAAAAGCAGGTGCTGATGCCGTATATATAGGATATTCCAAATACGGTGCAAGAGTTCAAGCAGGTAATTCCTTAGAGGATTTAATTGATATTATTGAATTTGCTCATCAATACAGAGTAAAAATTTATATAACTTTAAACACAATTTTAAAGAATGACGAACTCTTAAAAATCGAAAAATTAATTTGGCATTTATATAACATAAAAACAGACGGGATAATAATCCAAGATATGGGGATTTTAGAACTAAATCTTCCGCCTATCCCAATAATAGCCAGTACTCAATGCCATAATGACAGCATTGAAAAAATTAAATTCCTTGAAAAAACAGGATTTAAAAGAGTAATACTCCCGAGAGAATTAAGCATTAAGCAGATACAAGAAATAAGAAAACAAACCAATATTGAACTGGAATGCTTTATCCATGGCGCATTATGTGTATCATACAGCGGACAGTGTTATTTAAGTTATTCAATAGGCGGAAGAAGCGCAAATAGAGGCGAATGTGCTCAACCTTGCAGAAGAAAATATTCGCTTAAAGATGCTAACGGGAAATATTTAATCAGAGATAAATACATATTAAGTTTAAAAGACTTAAATCTTTCCAATCACATTGAAGAACTTATAAAAGCAGGCATTACATCTTTTAAAATTGAAGGCAGACTTAAAAATGAAACTTACGTCGTAAATACAACCGCCTATTACAGGCAGGTTATCGACAATGTATTATCTGTATTAAATCTTAATCGTTCTTCGCAAGGGATTTGTACGTATGATTTTGAACCTGATTTATCAAAAACTTTTAACAGGGGCTATACAAACTTTTACATTAATGAAGAAAAAAATAACCTTTCAACAGTTGATTATAATTCTAATATAGGTGAATTTATCGGGGTTGTGCAAAGTGTAAAAAAGAATTATTTCTCACTAAGCAATAACATATTAAATAACGGCGACGGGATTTGCTTTTTTAATGAAAATAACGAATTATCAGGAACAAATATAAATAAAACAGAAGGAAATTTAATTTATCCTGCTGAAATAAAAGGTATAAAACAAGGAACTAAAATATACAGAAATTATAACAGAGTATTTGACAATACACTACAAAACACTGTAGCAGAAAGAAAAATACCTGTTTCTATAAGAATAAGAGAAACAAAATTCGGATACATATTCTTCCTTGAAGATACGGAGGGAAATTGTGCCGTTGAAATTATCTCAAAAACTTATGAACCTGCAATAAATAAAGATAAAGCCAAAACGACAATAGAAGTTCAGTTATCAAAAACGGGCGGAAGTATTTTTAAAGTAGTAAAAATTGATATTAAACTAAAAAATATACCTTTTATAAAAGTATCTGCAATAAACGAAATAAGAAGGCAGTTAATAAATAAATTAATAAAAATAAGAAAGAAAAATTTTAAACAGAGCATAAGGGAAAATCCATTAACAATAACGAAATACCCGCTCTCGGAACTTAACTATAAATCAAACATATATAACGACAAAGCCGAAATGTTTTATAAAAAAAGAGGTGCATTCGTAAAAGAAAGAGCATTTGAAAGTTTAAATAACCATAAAGGTAAAGAACTTATGGTTTCAAAATACTGCTTAAAAAAGCAATTCGGAATCTGCCCGAAACAAACAAATATAAAAAAATATTCGGAACCCTTCACCCTAACAGACGAATTCAACAAGGAATACCTTGTTGAATTCAATTGTAAGGAATGTGTTATGAAAATTATAAATAAGGATTAAGATCTTTTTAATGTTGAATAAGCTGGATTGTTAGCTATAATGCCTGCAATTGTTGTCATTTGATTTCCGTCATTTTTATATAATTTTGATAAGTAGTTTAATCTTTTAACTAATTTAGAATCAGATGATTTTAATGAAGGATTAACATCTGTGAAAGAAATCCAGGTTTTAACTTCAGTATTCCAAGCTCTGACTTCTTCTTCATAAGTTTTTGTATTTTCGTGGTGAACACTTTCGTGAGCGATTAAACAAGCAACTGCTTCAACGGGAGCTGTTTTATAGTTTGAACTGATTAATATAACCAGACCGCCGTCAGCTGTTTTTGCAGTAACTGCTTCGCAAGTACCATAACCTAAAACTTCAAGATTTCTGAACATAATTTTAATAGGTCTGTTTGTTGAATTATGTCCTTGAATAACATCTAATACTTTTCTGTTATTCATAGCATCTAATTTATTTAATGCCGCAGTTAATACGGGCTGTGTTGTATTAGCTGTAAAATCAGCAGCTAAAGCAGCATTAAAGAACATCAAAACTAATGCGCTAAAAAGCACAATTACTCTACTCATAATTTTCATAACAGGGATTCCTTTGAACAACTATCTAAAATTTTTTAGGGGAAATTTTACTTTCTCTTACAAATTTATACTTCGGCAATTAAAAAAAAAACTTTAGTTTTAAGTTCAAATTTTTTGTATTTTTGTAACATTTCTTAACTTTTTAAATTTCAAATTTAGCTAAAACGCAATTATATCTTGATTTTTTTAGTTTAAAGTTTTTAATCAAAAATCAAAAATTTTATTATTGTATAATTCAATAAAAGGGGAATTTATGATTGATATAGGAATAATAGGTGCGGGGCCTGCCGGGTATACTGCTGCAATAAGGGCGGCTCAAAAGGGATTGAGTGTTATTTTATTTGAAAAAGAATATATCGGAGGAACATGCCTGAATAAAGGCTGTATCCCTACAAAGGCGATTTTACATTCAATAAAAATGTTTTCAGAGATGAAAAACTGCGCTAAATACGGGATTAACGCAGAAAATGTAACGGCGGATTTTGCTAAAATTCAGGAAAGACAAAGACTTATAAGCGAGAAAATAAGAAAGTCATTAACCTCGTTAATTAAAAGTTATAATATAACAATAGTTGAAGGAGAGGCTCAAATTCAATCAGAGCATACAATATGCGCCGATGGCAAAAATTATGAAGTAAACAATATTATTATAGCAGCAGGCTCAAAACCTAATAAAATAGAATTAAAAGGGGACTTTAACAAAGATATAATATTAACCTCGGATGATATATTAAATCTTAATACCCTGCCAAAAAGCATGTTAATAATAGGTTCCGGCGCAATAGGGTGTGAGTGGGCAAGAATTTTATCTGCCTTGGGGGTTAAAGTTACGGTAATTGAAATGCTTAATCAGCTTGTACCTATGGCAGATTATGAAGTATCCGAAAGACTTCAGAGAATATTTAAAAAAAGCAGAATTGATTTTTATACATCAACAACAATAACTGAAATTCAAGGAAACACAATATTTTTATCAAACGGCAAAACCATTGAATCAGAATATATATTAATGGCGGCAGGAAGATTGCCCGTAGTTGATTTTGGAGGTTTTTCAAAAAGTATTAAAATAGAAAAATATATAAATACCGACTGTAATTTTAAAACTAACATAGAAAACATATACGCAATAGGTGACGTTAACGGCAAATCCCTGCTGGCACACAGCGCAATGAGGCAGGCTGAAGATGTTATAGATTATATATTAACGGGTAAATGCAAGGAATTTAATACAAATCTTGTACCTGCCGTTATTTACGGGTCGCCGGAAATTGCATTTATCGGGGAAACGGAACAAGTTCTACAAGCAAAAGATGTTAATTACAAAAAATCAATTTTCCCGATATCAGCGCTGGGCAAGGCTTATGCTGAGGATAAAATTGAAGGCTTTGTAAAAATTCTTGCAGATGATAATGAAATAAAAGGCGCACATATAATATCCGAAGAGGCAAGCGCTATGATTGAACAAATTGCAATAGCAATGACAAATAAAATCCCGCCAGAAGGAATAATAAATACAATTTTTGCGCACCCCTCGTACTCGGAGGGCATTTTAGAGAGCATGCTTGCACTTGATAATCTTGCAATACATATACCGCAAAAGAAAGAATAATATAATTTGGTGTGATGTATAAGGACTAAATTGTTATTGTACCGTTCATAAATCTTGTGGATGAACGGTACAATTATTCATAAAATCGGAGATAAATAATATATTTATTCGGATTTTTCAGCCTTATTTAATTGAGCATCAATTTTTGCCTGCACTTTTTCTTGATGTTTTTTACCAAAATAATCTTTAATTTTAACTGCACTGAATGCCGTAAGCGCAAGACTAAGCGCAGCACCAAGATAAGATGTATATGCACCTAAGTTAGTTTTTAAAACTTTTTTAGCTAATTCTTTAGGCAGATTTGAATTTGCCCATTTACAACCTCGGATTGAAGCCATACCTTCTTCTAAAAGCATTGGAACCATTACTGCAAATGATAATTTGCCTGCATTACCTCTAATCGCATTTTTAACTTTTTGCGCTTTTGTAAGTTCTTTACCGTCTTTTGCTTCAGCTTTATTTGTAAATGCCGAAAATAATATCAGCATAGAAGCTAATAACATTCCCGGAGTTCTCATTTTCTGTAATACCTTCCAAAATTTGGAAGTATTATTATTAATAGCATGTCCTATTTCATGGAAAACAGCATTTGGTAATTTTTCCATATTAATTACAATTGAATTTTTATTATATAATATATCTCCAAGTGTTGATTTTATAGCTTTATCAGTATAGAAGGCATTCTTTCCTTTTGCCGTTGCAAATATAGGACTAATCATTTCATAAAGTTTATCAGGCATTCCTGAAAGATTTATTCCTGCATTAGTACAATTATTAATAACAACTCCTTTTTCATCCAGTCCTTTTGATTTAATAAAATTATTTGCCGATTCAAAAATTTGCTGAATTTGTTCACTTGTTAAGTTGGAAGAATGTTTTATTAAACTATTTTTTGCGAAAGCACTTCCGGGCAAAGAACTAAGCATATTTGCTATATTAGAACCGCCAATTGCCAATGCCGTTGCGGCTATACCGCCTTTATTCTGTTTTTTTTGAAGTTTCTCAATTTTTTTAGTATTTAAGTTTGTTTGATTCAAAACATTTAAAGTCATTTTAACCACCTTCTACCTTTT
This sequence comes from Candidatus Gastranaerophilales bacterium, assembly GCA_947625305.1. Classification (GTDB taxonomy): domain Bacteria; phylum Cyanobacteriota; class Vampirovibrionia; order Gastranaerophilales; family Gastranaerophilaceae; genus Avigastranaerophilus. The sequence continues at coordinate 156,963 of CANQNW010000004.1, forward strand.
TTACCGATAAATATGTAAAACAAATGAAGGATAAAAAATGACTATATTAAAAATTGTATTAAGTTTTATTAAGCGTTATAAAATTTTTTGGAAGTTAATTTTATTGTTAGTTTCAATATAATTATGCAGTTTCTGCAATAGTGCAGGTGAAAAATTATAATTATTATCAGCCGGAACAATTTTTATAAACGAGTTATATCCATCTTTAGAAGAAACAGAGGCAATAAACTCTTTAGTAGAAACTTTAAAAAGTACACTTCCCGTTTTAAATTGAATTTCTTCTATTAAATAATTATGCTCATTCAAGGCAGAAAGCAGTAAATACAATAAGTTTTCAGATGAAGTTTTATAAGACTTGGCAAAATCTTTTATATTCGGAACACTGATTGTATTATTTACAGGAATAATATTATCAGCAAATACACTTTGTGCTGAAGTTAAAAACATAAATAATAATATAAATAATGTAAATATTTTTTTCATTAAATCTCCATCCAAGATTTACCCGTATAAATATCAACCTTCAAAGGAACAAGGAACGGTTGATTAAGTTCCATTGCTTTTATAACTAAAGATTTTACCTCTTCTATTTCAGTATTAACCGTTTCTATAACAAGTTCATCATGCACCTGAATGATTATTTTAGATTTAATGTTATTTTTTATAAAGTCATCATATAACCTAACCATAGCAAGTTTCATAACATCGGCTGCCGTACCTTGGATAGGAGCATTAATAGCGGCTCTTTGAGCAGCCTCTTGAATTTTTCCGTTAGTCGAAAGCAAACCCGAACTTAAATACCTTTTTCTGCCCCATAGTGTTTCTACATAACCATGAGCATAAGCAAATTTGACGGTTTCCTCCATATATTTCTTAACATCAGGATAAGTATTAAAGTACCTGTCTATAAAATCCTGCGCTTCAAACGGAGATATACCAAGACTTGATGCAAGCCCGTAGCGGGATTGACCGTATACTATACCAAAGTTAACCGCTTTTGCTTTAGAACGCATTTCTTTTGTAACTTGTTCTATAGGCACATCAAAAACCTTGCTTGCAGTGGCGCTATGAACATCTTCATCTGAGCAGAAGGCTTCAATTAAATTATCATCTCGGGATATGTGAGCCAATAATCTTAATTCTATTTGTGAATAATCGGCGGATATTATCACATTTCCTTCATCTTCAGCGGTAAAAGCGCCTCTTATTCTGTTCCCGAGTTCCGTTCTTGTCGGAATGTTCTGCAAATTGGGATTTGATGAGGATAATCTGCCCGTTGTTGTTATTGTCTGATTAAAACTGGTATGAATTCTGTTATCATCAGGGCTTCTTAATTCAGGCAGAGTTTCAACGTAGGTGCTTTTTAATTTTGCCAAGTGTCTTTGCTCTAAAATATCTCTTGCTATTTGATGTTCTTCTGCCAGTGTTTCCAATACTTTTGCACTTGTTGAAAATCCCGTTTTAGATTTCATTCCTTTTGCTTTTAAATTTAATTTGCCAAACAAAATATCACCCACCTGTTTTGGTGAATTAATATTAAACTTTTCCCCTGCCGCCTCATATATTTTAGTTTCTATGGCATTAAGTTTTTCATTGATTTCCGTATCAATAGCACTTAAACAGTTAATATCAATATGCGCACCGTTCTTTTCCATTTGTGCTAAGACAATAGTTAACGGCACTTCAATATTATATAAAAGGTCAAGTTCTTTTTCATCCAAATTTTTTGCCCAGTATTTAGTTAAAAGCAATGTAGCAAAAGCATCATCGCAAGCATATGAGGCGGCATCTTCAATAGGAACTGTTTCTATCGTTAGGGAGGATGAACTGTTTTTTAAAAGCTGTTCATATTCAACCATCATATAGTCAAGGTAGTCGCTTGCCTGCTGTTTTAGCCCGTGTTTACGGGAAGAATCTTTTATATAGCTTGCAAGCATTGTATCAAAAATAATATGTTTCATCGGCATTGAATGATGAGATAAAACATGATAATCATATTTAGCATTTTGCAGTGTTTTTGCAATATTTTCATCGGCAAGAATCGGCGCTAAAGCCTTTATTACCGTTTCAAGTTCCAGTTGTTGACCTACAAGATGAAATACAGGGATATAATAAGATTTTACCAAGTCGCTTTTTGCTTCATCAATTTTGACCCTGCCATTTTTTGCTTGGATTTGCTGGGAGTATGCAATGGAAATACCCACCAAATCACACTCAAGCGGGTTAATTCCCGTGGTTTCAACATCTATTGAAAAAATTGTCTGCGATTTTAGTTCTTCAACAAGTTTTTCAAGCTTTTCAACCGTATCAACAATATTTTTTTCGTGATTATATTCTTTATGGGAGGATTGAACGAGCATTTCGCCCAAGCCCAATCCTAACTGCATTTGCCCTTGCACGGGAGTATCCGCATTTAAACAATGCTGCGCAACTTTCGGCTCCATAGAACCGATTTTAAAGGGTTTTAAAATATTCTCGGAGTTTTTTAAAAAATTATAAAATTGATTTTTCTTAAAAAATTCAATAACCGCATCATAATTGGGCATTTCAAGTTTAGCACAGTCAAAATCAAAATCTATATCAAGATTTTTTTGAATAGTGGCAAGTTCTTTGCTTAAAAATGCAATATCTTTTCCTTCTGTTAATTTTTTATTTAATGCTTTTTCCGTAACCTCATCAATATGTTCATAAATCTGCTCAAGTTTATCAAACCTTGAAAGGAGTTTGCAGGCAGACTTTTCACCAATCCCTTTTATCCCGGGAATATTATCCGAAGTATCTCCCGATAAACCTTTATAATCCGTTATCTGATAAGGATATACTCCCATTTTTTCATAAACCTTATACCAGTTAAACTCAACAAGCTCGCCTTTCGAGGGCATAATAACTTCAATATAACCTTCTCGGTCTACAAGCTGAAAAGAATCTCTATCACCTGTTAAAATATAGGTTTTATGCTGTTTTTGCTTTGCTTTCGCTGCAATTGTGCCTATAACATCATCCGCCTCATAGCCTTCTTTCGTTAAAATAGGGATATTTAATGCGGCTAAGCCCTCTACTATTAATGCAAGCTGAGAACGCAAAGTATCAGGCATACTTTCACGGTTTGCTTTATAGTCAGAATACATTTCTGTTCTGTAAGTATGTCTTGAAACATCAAAAGCAACGGCAATTGCATCAGGTTTAATTGTATTATTCTGCAGCAGATCAAAAACTGCCTTAAAAAATCCAAATACAGCCCATGTCGGCTGATTATCCGTGGTTTTCATTGCCGTTCGCTCAAGTGCAAAAAAGTACCTGTATGCCAGTGCATGCCCGTCTATTAATAAAAAGTTCTTATCCTGCATAAATTATCCCTAAATCTGATAATAATATTTTATGTTATTAACAGCATTTTAACAATAAATTGTGTATTAATCGTTTCAATTTCGGGTATAAATAATTTATTTTATTATTTTTTTACCTAAGAAAGGAAATATTTTTTTAACTAACCCCGGTATATAGTCTGAATTCCCCTCTTTTGAAAAAAATTTTTTAAAGTACTTTTTATCTTGATTAATTTTAAACTTAAAGCCTAATACTGAATATACTTTGTATGTACAATTTCTGTTAGTCTCGGTTATTATAGAGAAAATACGTTCCGCACCTTTACCATAAACACCTTTATCAAACATATAATAATACTTATAACCCTCGGACATATAATACACAGCGAGAGAACCGCCTGCTCTTCCTCCGACAAAATATCTGCATTTTGACAATATATATAAGGAGGTCAAATAATCAAGCCCCATTTTATAATAATGGTTTTCTCTATTACAATGTATTTGATTTAATAACTTATATTTATTTTCTTTATTTTTATATGAAACTCGATATTGTCCGTTATCTAAGAGCATATCTTTAAATTCTGATTTAAAAATATTAAAAATATCTAAATCTTCAGTAGCAAGGTAAATTTTTTTTATTTCGGGATATTTTTTCAAAACACTTTTTATTTTTTTTATTAATTCATCAGGTTTAGGCTGTATACAATGATTATTCGTCCTGCGAATCATATAATCCGTGCCTCTTGCAAAAACCCCGAGTATTTCTTTTTCATTTCCCGTTATTGTATTATATTGTTTTTCAATATATGCGTATGTCTCGGCATTAAATCTTATATATTTTTTGTAATAATTTTTATAATTACTTAATCTTTCATCTTGTTTATAATTAACTAATTCAACAGGCAAATCAGTAACTTCGGGCGGATTCATTTTGTTATTTTCATACCATTCGTGATGACCTATAATAACTTCCGACTCTTCATCAATATCATTAAGAGTAATGTTGAACGGCTGTTCAAAATAATATTCCCATACATTATCTCTAAATTCCCTGTTATCCTTAAAGTATGAGTTATTATAGTGCATCATATCAACTATAGGTATATAATCATTTTTTACCGCCCAGATAATGTTGTACATATATTGAAAAACAATAGCCGTTAAACCCATTCCATAAGAGGAAGGCACACCGATTATATAAAATTTCTTTTTCATTACATTTAAACCTTAATTTTTATTATACTTACCCCCCCCCGAACGCAATATGATATATTATTTGTTTTACAATAATTTACTTTTTCAATGAAAAATAATTTTTACCAAGTTTAAATTTAAACTTAATTCCTAAGATAGTATAAATTCTTGAAGTATATTTATATGAATTTTCCGTAACAACAGAAAATAAAGAATCTTTACCTTTACCGTATATACCAAGATTAAAAGAATAATAATATTTATAGCCTTCAGACATATAATATACCGCCATAGAACCTGCTGTTCTTCCGCCTATAAAATATTTACACTTTGACAATATATATAATGAAGTCAAATATTCAAGCCCCATATTATAATTATGGTCTTTTCTTTTTGAAGGTATTTGACTTAAATATTTAAACTTATTTTCTTTATTTTTGTATGATATCCTATATTGATTATTATCAATAAGCATATCTTTAAACTCTGATTTAAATGCTTTAAAAATATCTAAATCTTCGGTTGCAATATAAATTTTTGTTATTTCAGGGTAGTTGTTTAATATCTTTTTTACTTTTTTTATAAGTTGTTTTGCATTCGGCTGTACCCAATGGTTCTCTGTTCGTCTTACAATATAATCCGTACCTCTTGCAAATACACCAAGAACGTTTTGTTCCTTTCCTATTATTTGATTATATTTATCATCTAAATATTTTTTTGTTTCATTATTAAATCTTATATATTTGTTAAAATAGGACTTATATTGCCGTAATCTTTCATCTAATTTATAATCAGTTAACTCAACAGGCAAATCTTTATCTACAGGAGGTGAAATATTTGCCAAATCCTGCTCATGATTACTTATTATAACTTCTGATTTATTTTCTATATCTGATAATAAACAGCCATAAGGCTGTTCATAATAATATTCCCATGTATTATCTTTATAAACTCTATTTTCCTTAAAATATTGATTAGAATAATGCTGCATATCTACAATCGGTATATAACCGTTTTTTTCCGCAAACAAAGTAAGATTAAGATTACAAAAAACAATAGACATTAAGCCTGTTGTAATATGGGGTGCTGCAATTATATAATATTTTTTCATAAAAACCTTTACAAAATAATTTATCCGTTTAGGTACTTAAATATTGGTTTCAATCAAACGAATATTAATAAATATGCTAAAGACAAGGGAATTATAGCATTCCCCCCCCCCTTGTCAAATTAAGATATTAAAGTCTTTTATGCTCTTTCACAAATTAATAAAGTTTCGCTGATTACTGAATTATATACGGGCTGGAAAAAATCATACCTGTATTTATATTTTGAATTTTTCATAATTTCTTCAATCATAGTCTTTAGCCTGCAAAAATCATCACAATTATGATAAATACTGATTAATAACACAGGAGCCTGCGTTCTTATTGTTTCCTGCGCACCTCTTAATAAATTAGGTTCAAACCCTTCAACATCGGTTTTTATTAATCCGACTTCTATATTATTTTCTTTAACATAACTATCTATAGTAGTTATTTTAATTTTTTCGGTACCTGAATCCGTAACTTTAGATGCAGAATTTAATCTGCCCATGGTTTCAATATACGAGTTTTTAATTTCATCTCCAAGCCCCATATTTTCAATAAAAACGTTATCGCATTTATTTAATTCAACCGTCTTTTTACATAATTGATAATTTTCTTTTATAGGTTCAAAACTGATTATTTTATTGTTAGGAAAATTTCGGCTGAAAACAATTGCAGAATCACCTATATTAGCACCTGCATCAATAATTATCCCTGTTACCTTGTCCTTATTCCTTAGTACATCTATACCATGCTTATATAAAAATACTGATGCTTCAAAAGAATTAACGGGAAGCAGATAATCTTTCCACTTAAAGTAATTATCATAAGCTTTAACTTCATTTTCAAATTGATTTATTTTTTCAAGTTCTTCAAATTCTTCTTTTGTCAAAATTATTTTTGCTTTTGGATATTTTAATAAATCTCTTGTATATTTTACGACCTTTGCATTACGATTTATAATTTTATCCAAATTATTTTTTGCTTCATTATCAAGATTTTTATATAAATTTTCAACCAATAACTTATCTTGCTTTTTATTACTTTCAAATATTTCATAAATTGATTCTCTTCCCGTTAAATAACCCAAATCTTTTAATATAGCAGACATAACAAACGGGCGGGTTATCTCTAATAAATATCTTTCATATTGAGAATTTTTAACTTTTTTATATAATTTAAGACCAAGTATGCAGATTTCTTTATAAACTATAATTTCATTATTATCAAATCTGTAAATATTTTTTACGGAAAAAAGTTTTTTTAAAAGTGTTCTACCCCCCCCCGCAAGAGAAATTTACCTCTGCACTGTTTTTTAAGTCATAATTCATAATAACCTCTTTCTATTTTAATATTAATCTAATTTAAATTGTTTTTGATATTCTTCTTTACCTGTTAATGAGTTTTGTTCGGATTTTAATAGTACAAAGTTTTCCAATACAAGCACGTCTAAATCAGTATACATAAAACATTTATAAGCATTTTCGGGAGTATTTACTATTGGCTCGCCCCTGATATTAAAAGAGGTATTAACAACAACTGAACATGCCGTAAGTTTTTTAAATTCGTTTATAATATTCCAGTATCTGGGGTTTACTTTCTTTGACACGGTCTGAATGCGGGCAGAATAATTTACGTGGGTTATAGCAGGCAGAGTTGAGCGGTATGCCTTTAGTTTATCAATACCTTTATAATTTTTTTCTTCTTGTGTCAGTTCTGTTTTAATTTTATCCGAAATCGGCTGAGTTAAAAGCATATAAGGTGATTTTTTACCCTCCTTAATGGCAAAAAATTCTTCCACATCTTCTTCAAGACAGCTTGGCGCAAATGGGCGGAAGGATTCTCTTTTTTTGATTGCGAGGTTTAAATTTCTCTGCATTTCTCTGTTTCTCGGGTCAGCCAGTATACTTCTGTTTCCCAGAGCCCTTGGCCCATATTCCATTCTGCCTGCGAAGTGGCCTATACTTTTACCTTCCGATATATATTTAGCTATTATTTGAGTTACTTCTTCCTCGGTTTCATACTTTGTATATTTAGCCCCGTATTTATTTATGGTTTCAAGTATTTCTTCATCCGAATACTTTGGACCTAAAAGGCTTCCCTTTTGAGAATCTTCAGGGTTAACCGTTCTTTCATTATTCAGCCCCATATAATAAACAGCCAGTACAGCACCTAAAGCGCCCCCTGCGTCGCCTGCTGCGGGCTGAGTCCAAATATTTTCAAACGGCCCGTTTTTTAATATATTTCCGTTTGATACGCAATTTAATGCACATCCGCCCGCCAAACACAGGTTTTTTAATCCCGTTTGTTTATAAACATAATTTGCAAGTTTTAAAATTATTTCCTCCGTAACCGCCTGAATACTTGCAGCCATATCCATATCACTTTGAGTAAGTGCCGTTTCAGGTTTACGGGGAGGACGGTTAAAAAGTTTTTCAAATTTCTTATTATACATATAATCCGTTGTACAGTAACCGAAATATTCCTGATTTAACCAGAACGACCCGTCTTCTTTAACATCGACAAGTTTTTCAAGGATTAAGTCTTTATAAATAGGTTCTCCATAAGGTGCTAAGCCCATTACTTTATATTCGCCCGAATTAACTTTAAAACCCAAAAATCCTGTAAAAGCACTGTATAACAACCCGAGAGAGTGCGGGAATTCTATTTTTTCTTTTATTTCTATTTTATTTCCTCTGCCAATGCCCCAAGTCGTTGTATCCCACTCGCCGACACCGTCTAAACATAATATGGCCGCTTCTTCAAACGGTGAAGGGTAAAACGCACTTGCACAGTGCGATTCGTGGTGAGTTGTAAAATATATCGGACATTTTAGCCTTTTATCAAAGTGCTTATCTATTTGAGATGGAATAAACAGCTTTTTATTGAGCCATACAGGCATGGCATTAACAAAACTTCTCAAGCTTATTGGGACATATGCCATTGCCGTTTCGAGTATTCTTTCAAATTTTATAAAAGGTTTTTCGTAATATACGACCCCATCAAGCTGTTCAGGCTCAATCCCCGCTTCTTTTAAACAATAGTTAACTGCATTTACGGGATATTCGCTATCCTGCTTTATTCTTGTAAATCTTTCCTCCTGCGCAGCAGCTATTATTTCTCCGTCTTTAATAATCGCCGCCGCACTGTCATGATAATATGCACTTATTCCAAGTAAATATGTCATCTCTCACCTTAAAATTGATATTCGTAATCCGTATTATTATTTTCGTATTTTTTCCAATATGTCTGCATTTGTGCTTTTTTAAGTCTTAATCTGTCCCTTTTTACAAGTTTCATAATTAATCCTGTTGGCATAACCGCTACAATATAGCCAATAATAAGAACTATTATCGCAAGGTATCTACCTAAAAAGGAGCCTATTTTTGTTAATAAACTTTTAAAATTTAAAGCAAATTTTTCAAATATAAAACAGATTAAGGATAACACTAAAAATATTCCTATAACCCATGCCCCTATTTTAAGCATTGAATGCTTATATAAAATAAAAGCAGGAATCCAAGGCAACAAACCAAGTGTTATTGCAAATTTAACTGATTCTTTTATTTTCATAATTCACCTAAATTATAGTATATATAAATGGAGAAACAGGTGAAGTTCCTACTGCAATTAAAAATATAAGCAATATTAAAAATAAAATAACAGGAACTATCCAATATGCCTTTTTACTCCATAAAAATTTAAATAATTCTACAATAAAATTTTTTCTTTTCATTAGTTATCCTTTTCATTTATTAACTTCAATAATTCTTGTGCATCTTCGTGTTCGGGCAGAATTTTTAATAAATCCTCCAAATGCTCTTTAGCTTTATTTAAATCACCTTGCTTATACTTGCATTTTGCAAGATTAAATATAACATCAACATTATTAACTGCAGAAAGATACACTATATTAAATAAAGCATATGCCTCATTATACTGCCCGAGTTCCATATAAGTTTTTGCCAAAAGATTTGAAACATCCTTATTTGGAGAATACATATAAGTATCTTCCAATAATTGCTTTGCATTTTCATAATTTTTCTCAAAATAAAAAATTTGAGCCAGATTATATAAAATATTCGGATTTTGAGGTTCTGTTTTTAAAGCTTTTAACAGAATTTCTTTAGCTTTATCAACATCATTCATCGCCATATAATTAAGCGCTATACTATGGAGCATATTTACGGATATATTCTCTTTGTCCAAAAGCTTAGAATACATATTTTTAGCATTTTCAAACTCAGCCATTACAAAATAATAATTACCAAATTCAAAAATAATATGTTCATCGTCAGGGGAAAGTTCCAATGCTTTTTTTAAATTTGATAGGGCTCTGTCAAAGAATTTACGGGAAAGATAAATAACCCCTAAATCCTTATATGCAGGGGCAAAATCAGGATTAGAGGCTGTTATTTTTTTTAATATTTCTTCAGCAGTATCTAAATCATTGCACTTTGCACATATAACAGCATATTCATACATAATTTGTAAATTTGAAAACCCTGAATTTATCATATCTGAGTATAAAATTTTAGCTGAGGGAAACATACCTCTTCTTGAATATAATGAGGCAAGATGAATTTTTAAACGGTTATCGTTTAAATTAAAAGTTAAAAGTTGTTCAATAATCTCAGAAGCTTCTTCATATTTACCTGCAAGGTCATATGCACATGCAAGACTGTAAGTATATTTATCGGGTGCTAACTCTTTTGCTTTTTCAATCATTTCAATAGCTTTTGGGTAATCTTTTTTATCTAAATATGCGACAGAAAGAAAATCATAAATTTTAGCATCTTCCGTATTTATACTTAGCATTTTATCTTTTATTTCAAGTATTTTGTGAATTTGTTTTGTACTTATATAACATACACATAAGCTTTTATAAGCATCTAAGTATTCGCTCCTTAATTGAATGACCTTATTTAAAAGCTTTTCAGCTTCATCATATTTTGTTTTTTCAATATAAATTAAAGAAAGATAAAAAAGAGAAATAGCATCATCGGGAACATTATCTTTAATTTTTTCAAATACTTCTTGAGCCTCATCAAAACAGCCCAGATTTAAATTACATAATCCGAGATATTTTTGTAATTCCAAATCATTTTGTAAATCGTCACAATCATTAATAATTAATGACTTTGCAGTTTCAAAATCCTTTTGTTCTATTAGTTTTAATATATTATCTTTAATCATAACAGTGAAACTCTACCTACTGAAATATTATAACAAATTAATACAAAAGAACAATAAAATTGAAAAAATTATCATTTTATGGTCTAATAAATAAGATAACAAGGTTAAAGGGGAGATAGAAATGGCCGAAAGAACTTTTATAGCAATAAAACCGGATGGGGTTAAGAGAAATCTTATAGGAAGAATAATAACAAGATTTGAAGAAAAAGGCTATAAAATAATCGGACTTAAACTGTTATTGCCGACTTTAGAGCATGCCGAAAAACATTATGCCGAACATAAAGGTAAACCCTTTTACCCAAGACTTATAAAATATATTACATCAGGACCTATCGTAGCAATGGTTGTTGAAGGCCCGAATGTTATAGCCGAATCAAGAAGAATGATGGGAGCAACAAAGCCCGAGCAGGCAGAGGCAGGCACTATTCGTTTTGAATATGCGGTTACACAGGAATATAATATCATCCACGGTTCAGACAGTCCTGAAAGTGCTGAAAGAGAAATTGCAATATATTTTAAGCCCGAAGAAATCTGCTCTAATTGGACAACCATGTTAGAAATGATTATGAATAATGACTGATAAATTCTTTTCATTTGAACTTTTAAAAGAAGATAAAAAAACTCACGCACGGGCGGGAATATTACATACACCGCATGGCGATATAGAAACACCAATATTTATGCCCGTCGGCACGCATAGTGCGGTAAAGATGATGACAAATCATCACTTATATGAAACGGGAGCTCAAATAATATTATCAAATTCATTTCATTTATTTTTGCACCCCGGAAACAAGTTAATAAAAGATTTTGGAGGACTGCATAAATGGATGAACTGGGATAAACCGATTTTAACTGATTCAGGCGGATTTCAAGTTTTTTCACTTGCGCATCTTAATAACATAACAGAAGACGGAGTAAAATTTAAAGAGCCCAAAACAGGTGATGAATACTATATTAATCCTGAAATTTCTATGGAAATCCAGCAGGATTTAGGGCCTGATATTGCAATGGCATTTGACCAGTGTGCGCCATATCCTTGTGAATATAATGATGCCGTAAAAGCGATGGAAAGAACACATAGGTGGCTTGAAAGATGTTTTAAAGCGCATACAAGAGAAGACCAAGCTTTATTTCCTATTGTTCAGGGCGCATTTTTTGACGATTTAAGAAAAGAAAGCGCAAAAGTAATATCCTCATATGATGCCGTAGGTTATGCCATAGGCGGTGTAAGTGTAGGAGAACCTGCAGACTTAAAAAATCATCTTGTTGAATTAACTGCTCCGCTGTTACCTTATAATAAACCAAGATACCTTATGGGAGTAGGAACACCCATTGATTTATTGGAAGGTGTAAAAAGAGGAGTCGATATGTTTGACTGCGTACTTCCTACTCGTAATGCCCGCCACGGTTCATTTTTTACTTATGAAGGCAGAAAAATTATTAAAAATAAAGAATTTGAAAAAGACCATTCACCTTTAGACCCCAATTGCGACTGCTATGCCTGCCGAAATCACTCTAAAGCATACATAAGACACTTGTACAGAATGGGCGAAGCTACGGCTGCTATTCTTCTTTCCATTCATAACACCCGATTTTTAATTAAATTTATCCACGATATGCGCCAAAGTATTTTAGATGACAATTTTGAAGAATTTTATAATAAATTTATAAATCTTGTTTAAGTTCAGCAGTTTTGAACTGTAACTTCTTAAAAGCAAACGTAGTTCTTACACTTACAATTCTATTTTCGTAATTTTTGCAAGAATATTATTATATTTTATATTAATTCCAAATCATCTATTATGTTAAATATATATTGAATATTTGAAACTATTTCCTTATATTGTTCAAAGTCATACGTTTTTCTCAAAGGGGAATATTGAAACAAATTTTTATTTAATTCAAGAAAGATATTTACGTTATTTTTTTCAAATGACAATGAAAAGCTTGAGTATTTATTATTCTGTTTTAATATTAATAATTTTTTTATAAAATTATGATTTAAAATGTTTTTAGCATATTCCGGATTATCGGTATAAACATTGAAAACCCTTTCAAATTGACTATTACCTATTTTTAAAGGCGGTAACCCGTTATATTGCAGAGCATTTTTTATAAAATTTTCATTTTGTTTAATTACTAATTCCGTTTTCTCTGTATTTGGATTTTTGAAGTATATTAATATTCCAGGTGAAGTATTACTTCTATATCTTCCTTGCCCTTTACATATATTAACTTCTATGATATTTATATCAGTTCCTTTATATTGTTTTTTTAAATTATTTTCAATTGATAAATAATGAAATCCCGGATTTATTTCTAAACTTCTTAAATATCTGTCAATAAATTCTTCTTTATCTTTTGAAATTTCTAATTTTTTAATATCAAAATATTTTAACAATTTTGGTGTTACTTTATTTGTAATACTGTCTATCAATGGTGTAACATATTTAATGTAAAATAACACTATAGGTATAGGAATTAAACAAATAATTTTAAATTTAATGTTTCCTAAACCTATAAGTTCTGTTCCATATTTAGAAAGCAGCCAGAAACAAACACATATAAATACAGCAATTATACAACAAAGCTTAATAAACATATTTTTAAGTTTGTTTCTTTGGAATTCATACTTTATTACATCAGGTTCAATTTCTCTTACATAATAATCGTAAAAAGTTTCTCTTTGCGTTTCTTCTGTATATTCTTCCATTATTAATATTCCTGTTTCTTTTTATCTAAATAGTTTCATCTTGTATTAATTCCAACTCATCAATAACTTTAAATATATTTTGAAAATGAGAAATTATTTTCTCGTATTGTTTATAATTATATGTTTTTTCATCGTTGGATAATGCAAATATGTGGTAATTAAGTTCAAGCATAATATTTACATTATTTTTTTCAAACGATAATGTTATATTTGAAAAATTTTTACTTCTGTTTATTTTCAACAGTTTTTCAATAAATTTATTATTTAAAATTTTCATTGCTGCTTGAGGATTATCCGTATAAACATCATATAACTTTTCAAATTCTTCGTTATCAATTTTAAAAAGCGGAAGTTTACTAAATTCCATAACTTTCCCAATCACACTTTTATTCTTTTTAATTATTAATTCTGTTTCTTGTTTTTTAGGATTTGTAAAAAAGATTAATACCCCGTAAAAAACCGTAATTCTTCCATTTCGCCCAGGATCTTCAAGATTTATTTCTACAATATTTAATTTTGTGTCTTCATATTTTTTTGTAAAATATTGTTCAACAGTTATAAATCTGCTTTTAGGATATAGCCCTAAACTTCTTAAATAGTCAGAAACAAATGGTTCTTTGATTTTTGGATTATTTAATTTTTTAATATCTAAATATTTTAATAATTTAGGAGTTATCTCTTGTTCAATCTTTTTCATAACAGGCTCAACAAATATTGCATATACACTAATTATCGGTATTCCGCAAAACATAATAAACATTAGTACATAATCACTTGAATAAGAAGATGAAATAATATTTTTGTTTTTTATAAATAAAATTATACCGACAATTAAAATTACCGCCATTATAAATACAGAAAAATGAAATATACGATTTGCTCTATCTCTTTGAAATTCATATTTAACAACATTAGGTTCAATTTCTCTTACATAATAATCGTAAAAACTTTCCTTTTGTTCTTCTGTTAATTCTTCCACAAGCAATATTCTCATTTATTTTATATAAATTTATAATACCATTTTGAATATAGTTTTAAACATACAAAAAGAGGAATGAAATTCATTCCTCTTTTTATCTTTAAAAAAATACACTTATTGTCTTGTTACAAGATCCATTTCTTCAGCTGAAGCATATACGCAGTGGCAGCCGCAGTCAACATGAATAACTTCGCCCGTTACACCCGAGGACAGGTCTGATAAGAGATATAAAGCGGTTTTACCGTCATCTTCAAGAGTAACATTTCTCTTTAAAGGAGCTTTTGCAACGGCAGCTTTAAGCATTTTGCCAAATCCGTCAATACCTGATGCTGCAAGAGTTTTTACCGCACCTGATGATAAGCAGTTAACTCTTATACCGTATTTCCCTAAGTTTTCTGCCAAGTATCTTGCTGAAGCTTCAAGCGCTGCTTTAGCTACACCCATAATATTATAGTTAGCTACAACTTTTTCACCGCCCAAATATGTTAAAGCAAGTATTGAACCGCCGTCCTTCATTAAAGGCTGTGCATTTCTTGCCAATGAAACAAGAGAGTATGCGCTAACACCCATAGCTAAATCCCATCCTGCTTTTGAAGTATTAACAAATTCACCCGTTAAGTCTTCTCTATTCGCATAAGCTACGGCATGAACAACAAAATCAATTTTTCCGTATACTTTTTCCAATTCTGCAAAAACTGCTTTGACTTCTTCTTCTTTTGTTACATCGCAGGACATAATAACTTTAGCATTCATAGACTCTGCTATGGGACGAACTCTTTTTTCCATAACTTCGCCCGCATAAGTGAATGCTATTTCCGCTCCTGCTTCAAAAAGCTGTTTTGCAATACCGTAAGCGATACCATGAGTATTTGAAACCCCAAAAATAACGCCTCTTTTACCTTCCATTAGTTTCATATAATATCCCCTTTTTTTACTATAAATTAATTTTACAATTAAAATTTCGTATTTTCAATTATTTATCATTTTCCTGTTTTGAAAGTTTTTTATTGTGCATAATTGATGAAATAAACGCAGCACCAACTATAACAAGCCCTATTGAACCTGTTATAACTTCGGGAATTTCAACTCTGGTGCTGATAAACATTACAATAGCAAGAAGCCCGATTGCCCAGTGTGCGCCATGTTCCAAGAATAAATACTGTTTTAATGTTTTCATATCTACCATATAAATGGTTAAAGACCTTACAAACATTGCTCCGATTGCAAGCCCTATTGATATTATAATTATATCTTTACTTATTGCAAAAGAACCTAATACCCCGTCTAAAGAGAAAGATGCATCAATTAATTCCAAATATAAAAATCCGATAAACCCTAATTTTGCAGTACCTCCAATTAATGCAGCTTTTCTTTCGGCAACTAATTCAAGGAAATTACTTACACTATCTATTACAAGATATAAAATTATTCCCGTAAATCCTGCCATTACAACGGATAATTTTTGATTTTCAGGAATAAAATTCTGCAAAATCATTAATAAAAGCATTGTAAAGACTACATCAATGTATTTTACACAATTTAAACTTAATAAAGGCGCTTCTATACATGATATCCAATGAGTTTCTTTTTCTTTATTAAAAAAGTATGAGAAAAATATCATCAATAAAAAAGTTCCGCCGAAAGTTACCAAAGGAGCATGCACTAAATGAAGATAATGTGCATATTTATCAACATCATAAAATGCAAGTTTTGTTACGGCGATTACGGATAGCCCCGAAAATCCCGCAACAACAATAATCGGGAATAAAAATCTCATACCGAATACCGCAATTAATATACCCCAGGTTATAAATCTGTGGCGCCACTTATCATCCATTTTTTCAAGTTTCATGGCATTAATAACCGCATTATCAAAGGATAATGTCACCTCTAAAATAGAAAGGAAAGTAACTATAAATAATGCCAACAGCCCGCTTTCCTGAGATGAATGTTCTCCCCATAAATAAGCAAGTATTAGCCCGATAACAGTTATTATAAATGAACCTTTAAAATATTTAATCATTATTGTTTTTCTTTCTCTCCAGTCAATAATTTCATTATACAAAAAAATAGGATAAAGTATAAACTTTATCCTATTTTAATTTTGATTTTTTAACTTAGTCTTGTGCGTGGCCTGCAGTACCTAATACATCTCTCATTTTGTGCATAACCATTTCTTTAACGGCTGTTCTGCCGGGACCCATATATTCACGAGGGTCAAATTTTTCAGGGTGTTCAATAAAGAATTCTCTGATTGTTGATGTCATAGCTAATCTTAAATCAGTATCAATATTAATCTTAGCAACACCGTGTTTAGAAGCATAGTTAAGCATATCTTCAGGAACACCTTGTGCATCAGGTAAGTTACCGCCGAATTTGTTGCATTTTTCAACAAATGCTTTCGGTACTGAAGATGAACCGTGTAATACTAACGGATAATCATAACCTACAACAGCATTTACAGCTTTTTTAATTTCAGCTAATCTTTCAAAATCAAGTTTAGCTTCGCCTTTGAATTTATATGCACCGTGTGAAGTACCGATTGCAACAGCTAAAGAATCACAGCCTGTTTCTTTAACAAATCTTGCGGCTTCTTCTGGGTCTGTATATGTAGAATCAGCACTATGAACTTTAACATCATCTTCAACACCTGCTAATTTACCGAGTTCAGCTTCAACTGAAACACCTCTTGCGTGAGCATAATCTACAACTTGTTTTGTTAATTTAATGTTTTCTTCTAACGGGAATCTTGAACCGTCTATCATAACGGAAGAGAAACCGCCATCAATACAAGCTTTACAAATTTCAAAATCTGCACCGTGGTCTAAGTGAAGTGCTATAGGAACTGTAGTTGTTGCTAATGCTGCTTCAACCAATTTAATTAAATATGTTTGATTAGCATATTTTCTTGCACCTGCAGATACCTGCAAAATAATAGGTGATTGTGTTTCTTCAGCAGCTTCTGCTATACCTTGAAGAATTTCCATATTGTTAACATTGTAAGCACCGATAGCATAACCGCCTGCGAGTGCTTTTTTAAACATTTCACCCGTTCCAACTAATTTTCTTTCGCTCATAAAAGCCTCCTCATGTTCATAACCTAATATACATCAATAATCTACATCAAAAAAAATTAAAAATAAAGAGTTACTATTTTTAGAATATCGGGCATACTATATAAAGAGTATAATTGCAAGAATTTAAAAAAAATGTTACAATTTAAAGCAAAAGTCAAAGTGAATGGAGGACTAAAATGTCAAAAGAGGACAACTCATTCGGGTTTGGTATAGGAATGCTGTTGGGAGTTGTAGGCGGGGTTATAGCTGCCGTTTTATATGCTCCAAAATCAGGTGAAGAAACAAGAAAAGATGTAGAAAACGTTATTACGGATTTGGCTCAAAAATATACACCCGAAATTACAGAGGCTAAAAGACAAGCTATGACATCAATTGATGTTATAAGATATCGTCTAGAACAGCAGTATAACAAGATAAATGAAACAATTAAAGCTAAACAGATTGCTAAAGCCAAAGAAAAAGAAACAAACGATTTTGACGTAAACTAGGAGAAAAACATGTCAACTGTTTTAGAATGTATTTTAGCGGTTCTGTTTATAGTAATAATTATTGTTCTTGTTATTCTGACCGTAAATATCGTAAGATTTTTAAAAGAAACAACACTTACAATGACCAGTATAAGAGAACTGACAGATTTAACAAAAAGCGAATTAAAGCCTGCATTAAAATCGGTAAATGAAGTACTTGCTGCGGTAAATAATGTTTCAAGAGCAACAAACAGACAATTTGATACGGTAAAGAAAATATTAACAACCGTACTTGGTGCATCTTGCCTTGCTTTTGGAAACGCAGCAAAAGGGAAATGCGGATTTTTCAGCGGACTTTTAAGCGGATTTAACATATTTAGAAAAAGGAGATAATTTATGTCAATAGGAAGATTTATAGCCGGTTTTGCAATAGGCAGCATGGTAGGCGGTATAATCGGTATTTTATTAGCACCTCAATCAGGTGAAGAAACCCGTGAAAAACTTGCGGATAAATCAAAAGAAATTTGTGAAAAAGCTCACGAGGCGGTTTCCGAAATCCAAAATAAAGCTGATGGTATCGTTAGCGATATGCAATCTAAAGGCGATGAACTCGTTTCTAAACTTCAAGATTTAATCAATAAACAAAAAAATCCTGAAACTTAATAAATTTAATTACAAAAACTAAAAATCGGCATTAATGCCGATTTTTTTAATTGAAATTCTTTTTAGTTCATTAGATAATAATCTTGTGTAAATAATAAGAAGGATTTTACCATGACAGAAACAATTTTATCGGATATTACATTAAAAATTGACAAATCGATATTGGAAAGATACAGCAAAAATGCAAAAGAAGCTGTTGAAACAATTTCTAATCGAGCAGGCAAACCTGGACAATTCTTAAACTGGATTAATTTTTTACCCGAAAACCAGCTCAAAAATATAGATAACTTATTTGATATGGCTGAAAAAGCCAAAGATAACAAATATACGGATTTAGCAATTCTTGGTATCGGAGGTTCAAGACATACAACAGAATCTTTAATAAGAATGATAGGCAAAGAATCAAATATTCATTTTTATTCTTCAGTTGACAGTGAAAGTTTCAGAAGATTTATTAATTCTCTTGATTTATCAAAAACTCAATTTTTGGTTGTTTCAAAATCAGGCGGAACTATTGAAACAACTGTTGCCTATGAAAATGCTAAAAAAGTAATGCAGGAATTTCTTGAAAAAGATGATGTTTCAGACAGATTTATTGCCATGACCGATGTTTCAGGAGATAAAAGCCATTTAAGAAAACTGGTAAATATCGGAGATATTAAACTATCAGGCTGTGTTCATGATGATGTAGGCGGAAGATTTTCTATTTTTGACGATGCTACAATATTTACTCTTGCTTATGCAGGTGTTTCAAAAGAAGATGTTATTGCAATGCTTAATGCTTCTTTAAAAGCACAAAAGGAATTCTTAAACGATAACATTAACGAAAATATCGCACTCCAGCAGGCAATATTTAACACTGATTGCAGACTTAACGGTAAACAAAAACACTTTATAGAATATTTTGGCGATGCTTTTCAAGGTACTACTTTATGGGAAAAACAATTAAAAAATGAATCTTTAAAAGCAAGAATTTCAACAGATACAAATGTAGGCCCCGGTTATCTTCACTACAATGCAGAAGCTGATTTAGACAGCGCAAATACAGATTCATTCTTCACTTTTGTATATGTAACCCCGCAGGAAAAAGTTACAAAAGCAGTTTTAACAGGTGTTATAAGTGCATATTCAAATATGCATCCCGTTAGTGTCGTTGAATTAAAAGATTTATCGTTAACAACATTAGCTAAATTTATTGAATTTAAACACTTTGAAACTTTATATACAGGTAACATCTTAAGACAAATAGATGGTGACATAACCCCTGAAGACACTGCACTTCCTGAAGTATTACAGCCCAATGTTGAAATTTATAAAAAAGAAGTCAGAAAAGCAATGGCTGAATAAAATTTAAACAAGAAACAAAAAAAAGAGAGGTTAAAAGACCTCTCTTTTTGTATAAAACATAGGATTAGGATTTAATTAATTAGCCGATACCGTTA
>CANQNW010000005.1 GCA_947625305.1 Candidatus Gastranaerophilales bacterium
ATACTTTGATTTGTATCTGAAGTTAATTTTTCAAATTTATTATTTATATCATTTTTGAAATTTGATATATTAAGTTCGGTATTTTGTGTAAAATTTTGAATTTTTTCGTCAATATTATAATTAATTAATTTTTCACCTTTCTCATCCCATTGGATAACATTATTTGCTTCGGGATATGGAAAAGTAACATCAACCACCTTTGAACCTTCTGGAATTTTTGCAGCACGTTCCATTTGTCTTTTTGTGATTTGACAAATACGGGTTAGATAATCTAAACTCCATTCAAGAGTAATAAGACTTAATTTGCTTGAATTTGCATACTCTTTGTCCTGTTCTATATCTAATTCAAGCGATAGAGAAATTATCTCATCTTCTGCAAGCAATTTATATTCAGAATCTTTGAGCGGAAAAGTGATATAACTACCATTTTTATTCCCTACTTCATCAATAGAATAATCCTTGTCAAGCGTTAATGTCGTTTGAACTCCTTTAGAATCGGTATGTTGTACTAATAATTCTTTTTCATTTTCGATTAAAAAATCAAAATCAAAACGCGTAGTAGAACTATCACCGGTATAATTGTTTACCGGATTAATTTTTGATACTGTCATTTTTCACTCCTTA
This sequence comes from Candidatus Gastranaerophilales bacterium, assembly GCA_947625305.1. Classification (GTDB taxonomy): domain Bacteria; phylum Cyanobacteriota; class Vampirovibrionia; order Gastranaerophilales; family Gastranaerophilaceae; genus Avigastranaerophilus. The sequence continues at coordinate 625 of CANQNW010000005.1, forward strand.
TTGTTTTTCTTTCAATATCCAGTTATATAATGGTTTACCAATTATAGGTATATATGCGAAGCTGCTCTTTTTACCCGAAAGCACTCTTGTTGCAACAGGCGCAACTGAAGGTGTAAAGAAATTTACTACTGCTTTGCCTAAACCTCCCTTGCCTGCATCAGCAAAGAAGAACCTATTAATAATAAATGTAGGAATTAAATTATCTATCATACTTTCAAATATATTTATATCCCTGTTAGAGAGAAGATCTTTTAGTGCGTCTATAGGCACACCAAACAGCCATAATAACATTTGAAGCCTTATTAAATTTTTAAAACCATTAACAACTTGTTTTTTGTTTTTATTCATAATACCTTGTTGAATATTATTTGTTACATCTTGCCTTGCTATATCAAGTGCTTTTATACCGTATGTTTTTAAAGTGTAAAATAGTTTCATAAAACCGCCACCGCTTTGATATAATTCCGTAACCTGATCTTCTGATATTGGTTGAATATCTGCAAGTGAATGATAGGCAAAAATAATCGTATCGTCTGTTATTTTGCCTTCAGCTAAATCTTTTTTAGCAGCTTCCCAATTATCGCCATATATTCTTTTTAATTTTGCGTTAAAATCTGCGTTGTTTGATTTTGCCAATTTTTGAGCATTTAATAAAGAGGTTTGTATAATTGTGTTTTTGCCAAGCCCGTCTATTGCGTTAAGTCCGATTATTTGAAATTGTTTTTTTAACCACTTTGAAATCTTTGAAGTATCTCCGAATTCATAAGCTAAATCGTTTATTCCTAAGTCTTCCATAGATATATCGAAAGGCTTTTTGAGACCCTTGAAAGTATCCGAAAAGCCATATTTATAAACCGAAAAAGCAAGGTCGCCAAACTGTGTGATTGCGTTTGTAATATCATTCAAAGTCGTAATATATGTAAGGTCTTTTATCATTTTAATTGGTTCACATACTCTGCTTGCATTAAATCTTGCTACAAGCATTTCTCTTATAAGTTTTTCATCTTTTGCATATATTTCACCTTTTGCCGCAAGCGAATTTACAAGCGCACCTATACTGTCTTCGACATTTTCAGAACTTCCGATTATTTTGGTAATTTCTTCTGAAGTTTCCGTAATTTCTTCTTTAAGGCGTTTTATGACTGCCCCCTTAACTTGATATGCGTTAGCTTCATTTACCCATTCTATTTGACCTTCTAAGCGCGCTTTTTGAGCCTGAAGTCTGCTTTTATATTGTTTCATTTCTTCGTCTAAGTCTTCTCTGTTTTCAAGTTCTTCAAGCTTTATTTCAATAGGCGAGAGTTCATATTTAAGCCTTGTTAATTCTTTTGCTTTTGCTACATTAGGGTATCTGTCTTTTACTTCGTCAAGCGTTTTTTTCTTGCGCTTGATTCTTGCTCGAAGTTTACCTACTTCTTTATACTCACTTCCAAAGAATTTTCTTGCTTCTATGACTTTTCTTGAATTGCTTATATAATTTATTAATGCCGGTTCAAAGGTTTCATAAAATTGATTAAAGTCACCGTCAAGTTCATCTATTCTTCTTTCAAATTTTAAACTTGCATTTCTTGATAAAAGAATATTATTTTTTCCAAAGCCTCTAATATGATTATTGATAAATTTTGCCCTGTCTTCTACACTCCAAAACTGGCTATTGTCTGCTTCTGCAAGATCTCTCAATACCATACTTATTTTGGCGTCTTCTAACTTTATTACTTGATTAATTACATCTTGCTGCTCTTTTCTTGCAAGCGCTTCTATATATTCAATGTATTTTTCTGAAAGATCATTTTTTACAAGTCTTGGAAAATAATTATCAAGATAGCCTACATCTATTCCGACTTCAAGCGCACTATTATAAATATCTTCCAAAATTTCTCTTATTTTATTAAATTCTTCAGTGAAGCCATATTTATTCGCAATTATTCTTACCATATGTTCATCACGATTTTTTAATGCTAAATCGAAAGTCAGGTAATCTTCTTTGCTTGCTTGTTTCATAGCTTCAGTTTTTTTAATAAAGTCAGCAGCTGCGTTAAGGTCTTTTCCTGTTATCAGACTTAATTGTGCAGTATGGTTTCTTAATTTGTCTCTTAATTCAGGTGATATTTTACCTAAGCGAGTTTCTAAAGGAATAAATAATTTATCATACCAATTACTGAATTTTTGCCCGAACTCATATAATCCCTTTTTTAATTTGTATTGAGGATTATTTGTAATGTTTTCAAGCTCAATACTTTTTGCATAATTATATTGATACTTTGGCAGCACTTCGCGCTCGTATTCTTCATCAGTTGTAAATACCCTTTCAAATAGTTTTATTGTATCATCAGACAAGTTGATATTAAGGTCTTTTACAGAATTATATACTTGTCTTAACCAGTCTTTAAAATTTTGGAAAACTCTTAATAAGGTTTTTGACGGCGCAGAACCTTCCATTAAATATGCTTCAAAGCCGCGTGCGAATCTTTCGTGAAAATCGACCATTTCTTCATAGGAATATTCGACACCTTCTTTCATTCCAAAAACTCTATAAACTTCAGACAATTCTCTTTGAGCGCGTTTATTCCCACCCTTAGCAAGCGTGTCTAAAGAATATAAATAATAATGCCCCAGCTCGTGGCATATAGTTGAAGCGTCGCCGTTTTCAAGAATATCAATTATTGCGGTACCGTTTTCATCTATTCTGAATTGTCCGCGTGGCGCTTCTTCTTCGCCTTGATAAAATTTATTTAAAATATTTATAGCTTTATCATCAAAGATTACATAGCATCTGCCATCTTGTTTACCTTCGTAAGTGATACCTTTAATTCCGTAATTATTTAAAAATTCAGAAGCAAGTTTTTGAGGATCTTGCCATTCATTTTCTTTATATCCAAAATTTCTTAATTTCTGATTTTCAGACTCTTGTTTTAATAGGAAATTTTTAACGAGCTGTTTGTATAAATCTTTTCCTGTTGGAGAAGATTTTTTTAATTCATCTTTTAACCAATCGTTTTCATTTAAAATTTTGTTGACTATTTTTTGTACATTTTCATTTTGCTTGTTTAATGGTTCTTGCTCATCAAGCAGAACATCAGCTTCGGGAATATCAACTTCAAAAAGTTGTCCTTCGGTTTTAAATGTTCTTTGCGGATAACCGTAATCATCCAATATTTCTTTTTGTTGATAATAAAAATCTAATTGTTTTTGATTTTCTTTATTATTTTTTTGGTTTTCCAACTTTTCAATATTATCAGATATTTCAAGCCATACATCATCAAAAATTGCATCTTCTGATTTTCCGGTTCCGTCATAAAATTTAATTAAAAGATCTTTTTCAAAATCTTTTAAATCCGTAGTGTTATTTTTTATTTCTACTTTATTTTTTTTGTCATTAAAAATTAAAGTATAATCTTTCCCTTTATAATTCCAAATATTTCTGTTTTCATCAGTTCCGGTGCTACTTAAATTTTTTCTATATTCTTCTGAAACCTCTTTATTTTTAGCTAAATATACGCCATAGCCGTGAGTCATTGCCCCTTCGCCTGAAAAGGCATAAGATAAATCAAATTTATCAAAATCTCTTGGCCCACCGTGATATGCTGGTTGATTAAAAACTATTCCTTGATTATATCCATTTCCTCGCCCGTCGGATCGTGCTTCCAATCTGTCCGACCTTTGAGCGTTACTTTCTTGTCGAAGCGCCCCTTGAACAAGTTGCCCGATTTCTTCGTCTTCAATGTGTTGGGGTTTTTCCCCGTACTTAACGTCTGTCGAAACTGCTTCATAGGTCTTAAATAGTCCTTTCTCTTTCATTATAACATAATTTTTTAATGGATTGTACCCCACTTCATTTACAATATAATCAAGCGGTACAAGCCTTCCTGTTTCTCTGTATCTGCTTACGGCTCTATCTACTGATTTTTCAATAGGTAAATATACAAGTCTTAAATGTATATCGTATCCTGCTTCAGCAAGAACATTATATTTTTTCATTATGGCTCTTTCGCTTTTACCTACAATAGGCAGCAAAATATTGTCGTTGTTTTCAACAGCGACTTCAAATACTTCATTTGCTATTAATTGGCTTTCTTCGTGAACCTGATCTGCTCGTTTGCCTTCGCTCTCTATAAACTCCGGTATGCGTTCTTTTGCCATATCAGAATCAATAATAAGACAGCCCGTTTCATCTGCTAAAGGATTTGCAAAAGATGATTTGCCGCTTGCCGGTGCGCCAATTACAATATATGCCTGTTTTTCTTTTTTTGTTGCACCTTTGCCATACAGTTCTTGTGCAATATCTTCTCTTAATTTAATGCGTTCAGGGGTTGATATATTGATCGTTGAAGGCAATAAACCTTCTGCTTTTAATCTGTCCTGCTCGTCTAAATCTGCTGCAACATCAGGATATAAAGCACGCCAGTTTACTAAGTCTTCTGCTTTGGCTGATTGGTATAAACCTTTTGAATAAAATTCATCAGGTTTAATCAGAATATCCTCATTATCCGCAATATCATTAAGCGCAGTATATGGGTTTTCTTCATTATTGACAAACCTACTTATTGCAGTTTGATTATATGCAATTTCCTTTTTGACACGACCAAAAATTTCATTAATCACATCAGGGGTTAGCATATACGCTTTAAATTCTTTGGCAGCTTCATCTAAAGATATTTCTTCATTTTTAACCATAGAAGCTAATTGCAAAGCTTTATCTGATATAGGGCCTTGCTTTGACGCAAGTTTCTCAATAAGATCTATTGCAACAGCAGCCTGCTGATTTATTCTTTCATTAGTTATTTTATCAAGCCTGTTCTTGCCCCTGCCGGTAATTCTATTGTTATTGCGTAATAATCCGCTAAATATTTTTTTATCATTTTTCAAAGATTTTACAGCTTTATCTACAATTTGTATTTTTTCAATAGCCGTAGTTTGAAAAATTTCTTGCGTTCCGAATAAATTTATTTGCTCTGATTTTACAGTATCAGCTGCTAATACCTCACGCGCAAACATAGCGACTTGTTCTAAATTACTAAACTTTGCAATTCTTACGCCGTCTATTGCAGCAATTTGTTTGCTTTCATCTGTCCTTATAATATCCGCTATTCGTGCTGCCTGCGCTGAAGTTATTTCACCGTTTACTACTTTTTGAAATGCGGTATCACCAAGCCTTGACAAAGCTATGCCGTCTTTTACCATAGCAGAATTCGTAGGAATAGTTTTAGGTAAATTTTCATATCCTATTTCTTTTATAATCTTTGCTGTGTCTAATGCAGTACCGGAGTTTTCAGCTATATTTTTTTGAGCTGCAAGAACTCTCATTTGTTCCGGTGTATATCCGTCTTGTTCTTTAAATAAATAACCTTTAAGGGTAATATTATCACCGCCCAATCTTTTTGCAAGACCTAAGCGCTGGTGTCCGTCAACGACATATTTTTTTCCGTCTTTTCTTTCATAAACGATAATGTCGCCTGCATACAAAGGATCAAATTCTTCAACGCCATTCATTCTATCTGTTACGCCGTTTTCGTCTGAATTATCTTTGTATTGAAAAGTTTTAGCGTCAGTTAAAAGTTCGCTCGGTTTAAATGATTGTTCTTGTCTTTCCTTAATTTCACTATCTATAAAACGTGTTTCATCATTAAGCTGCATTTTGTTGTTCTGATTTATTAAGACTTGCAGATTAGATTTTTTAAGAAGTTCCTTGCCTTCTTCACCAAATTTATCTGTAATAACATTATCAAGCTGCTGTACGAGTTGAGCAGAAGTGTCTGCCAGTTCAGAATTAGCGCCTTGTCGTTCCATTTCGCCTTTTATTCTTGTGTAAGATATACCGGCTTGTAGTGTTTTTGTTTTTTGGTTTGCCTGTTCTGTCGCGACTTCCGCAAGTGTATCCATATTTTCTGTGAGAAAATCGTTGCGCTCATCAACTGTCATAGCTTCAGCTTCTTTTTTTGCAAGACTTGATTCTATACCTTGCTTTGTCTTTACCGCAGTAACTTGCGCAGTCGTGCCAATACCGCCCATTCCTATTGCAGAAATAGCACCAACAAGACCAGCCTGCATTATTTCATCAATCTTATCAGCTAAAGGTTTTGGCGCTACACCACGCATTTTTCTTGCTAAATTTTCATATATAAAATTGGTGTATTCTTGCGCCATTTCCGTTGAACCTTCTTCAATACCTGCCTTTGCAAGTTCTAAGGATAAAGCTGCTAATTGGCTTCTAAATGTTTTATCTTTTGCAAGTTCTTTAATTCCTTGCTTTCCAAACATATCTAATACTTTATCGCCGTTGGGTATTGCTTTTAAAATAGCTCCCAATCCTAAATATTCCAAAGAAGCATTAATAAGTCCAACCGACATAGCAAGATTGTCCATATCAGAATCACTTAATTTTTCTATCCCTTCATTTACAAATTCGTCATTCAACTGTTCTAATTCTTGACGCATAAAACCGGCTTCAAGTTCAAAACTTTTCTTTGCTACCGCTGTTCTTGCAAATAAACTTGCGCCAGTTCTCATACCTCCTTGTGCGCCGAGCCAAGCCCCTTGTGGTGTTTTTGTTGCAATAGCGCCACCAATAGCACCAACAGCGAGGCCGCCAGCGCCCCCTATCGCCCCCAATATTCCTGCTTCTTTTCCAATACTATAAAGAATTGCTATTTGCTTCATTACTTCTGCATACAGCTGTTTAGCTCCGTTAGCTTTTTCAGATAATACAACAGGGCTGCCTTCTTCAAAATATTTGCCGTCGCTTGTTTGCAGAAATTTACTATATATTCCGTAGTTATTAGCCTGATTATATCTTCCTTTACTATATGGGTTGTCAAGTTCATCTATTCTTGCTTTTTCAGCTTCAGATAAATCTTGTCCTGCTTTTCGTAGCAGCATTCCTTTTGTTCTTAATTCAGCTGCTTCATTATCTTTTTTCTGTTCCATAAAAGCAGCAACGGGTACTTCTGTAACAAATTGCCAAGCAGATTTTAAATTATCAAGAACAGTAGGCGCTTTATATTCTGATATAATAGGGCCGTTATATTCTTTTTGTATTTCTGTTGAAGCTGGTTCTTGTTCTAATTCAAAGCCTTCAGGTATTTCATTAGACAGATATTCAACTTCAAAGCCTTCAGGAAGCGCTAAATTGCTTGCCATTTTCCACCTCTCATAATCATTCTTTCACCGGTTTTAGGATTTCTTATAATTGTTCCTTCTGCATAAGCGCCGTTATTATTTTTAGCTTTTGTATCTTTACTTAAAGGATTTATGCTTTTTCCGTTTATAATTCTTTCGTAATGCAGACACGGCGCAGTAGCGTTCCCCGTACTTCCTGCTCTTCCGATAAAATCACCAGCGTTAATTGTTTGCCCCGTTTTTACAGAAAAGCTATTAGCGTGTGCATATCTATGTATGGTATCGCCACTTTGAATATCAATATAATTACCGTAGCCGGCGGGATCTTTTCCGATTTTTACTACTTTGCCACTTGCAAAAGCCATAATTCTTTCATTGTTACCATAAGAAAGATCTACCCCTTTATGATCTGAACTTGCACGACTGTTAGGCTTTTTTCGCGGCCCGTATAAACTTGTTATTCTATGTCCGAACCACATATCACCAATCTGAGGCAGTCCACCTTGTTTAATTTCAATAGCGCTGCTTAATTCTTTGTTGTCGTCTTGAACAGTCTTAGAAACTCTTTGCGCCACTATTTTATATTTTTCTTCATCTGTTAGAGGGCTGCCTTTTGCTTTTTCGGCTGTATTAAAATCATTTATTACATTTCTCATAAAGCCCACTTGCTTATTCATTCCTTCAATATATAAATCAGACGTTTTACCGTCTTTGCTTTTATAAGCATAGTTTTGTGCAAATTCTTTTAGAGCGCTGTTTATTTCGCCTTGCGTCAAATTTTTACCTTTTTTTAATTCAAGTTCTTTAATATAAGCATTAGCAGAATTTGTAAATGCTTTCGCTTTTTTATCGGTTCTTTCGCCCATATACCAAGAAGGGTCTGTATTCAGTTGCCCTTGTTTATTGTATGTATAGCCAAGCATTTTTAAACCGTCTTTTATGGCTTTGTCTTGATCTGTTAGTTGTGTAGGCGTCATATTTTTAATATCAATCTGCATTTTTTGAAAAGCTTTATAATCAGAATTAGAAAGCAGCGGTCTGTATTGCGTTAAGTTCATACGCGCGAATCTTTGAGCGTCTGTATTTCTTAATTCGTAAAGTTCTAAATAAGCAGAATTATCTGTATCAATATCACCTTTATTAATAAGCTGATTTATTGCGCCTTGCGCATTATACCAATTTCTACCATTAAGCCCATAGGGTATATCGTCTTCTGAAGGTACTTGACCTGATTTCATTTTTTCAGCAATATTATCCCACATCTGATCCATAAGCTGATCTTGTTCGTGGTTGTCTATTCTTCGTTGCCTGTTATATAAAGAAGTTAGCCTATTTTCAACGGCTTGGCGTTCTTGCTCATTTTCAATTTTATCTACTTGAGCGTATGCTCCTGCTTCATCTTCAGGATATAAACTGTATAATCTTTCTGCGGAAGATCTTGCAACATAATTTAATTCGTTATTTCTTACAGCGCCTAAATATCTTGCTTGCGCGTCAGGCAATAACTCATCTTTATGCGCATTATAGTATTCAGTAGCTTTTAGGCTACCGTCTTGTAAGTAAGCATTTAATACTCCTGCGTGAAAATCGGAAGTAAATTTTGCAAGTTGTATCCTTGTTGTGTCGCCATCCCATTTAAGAAGTTTAGCTTTACTTAAAAGTGTAGCTCTACCATTCCCAAGCGCAATAGCCATATCGTCTTCATTATCTCTGTGTGTTACGGCTTTACTAATTGCAAGGTTTTGCGCTTCTTCAAGTGTTGCCATACCCCACGCGTGAGTTTGTTTCATTTCGTGCGCTTGTGCGCCTTGATAAAGCATATTCAATTTTCTAAGTTTAACAGATTCAGCAGCTTTAGCTCCCCTGCCCCAAGTCAAACCTAATTCTTGTTGTTTTTGATTTATTTTTTGTTCAATATTATTCATTACGCCCGTTGCACCGCTGTTCGGATCGTCAGGGTTTGCCATAGCGTCTTTTCCAAGTTTTGAATAATAACCATTTTCAGGATCTTGTAAATCCGTTCTTTCAAGAACATCAATGTAATTTGCAAGCTCTCTTGCATTCATTTCTTGTATTTGATTATGCAAATTAATCATATTTTGAGTAAACCACGCAGAAGTTTCACCCAATTTTTCTGTTGCTCGTGCTATACTCACACCAAAAGCGTCAGGGTTTGTATTTGCTTTTAAATAGCCCGTAGGTTCGTGGCTATAATTAACTCTTTGTTCATATTGTGGAATTGCTACCATTGTTACTCCTTTAAGCTATTTTATTAGGGTTTAATATTCCGCTGTTTGAAACATCAAAACCGCCACTTAATTTTAATCCCGATTGTGTTGCGCCTCCACCGAGTGAACCTAAGCCACCACCTAAAGAAGTAAATAAACTGCCGATTTGTCCGACCGTTTTTAAGCCACCGGCTACCGCGCTAATTGTTCCTGCTGTTCTTGCGTTTCTTGCTGATAATTGAGCTAAGTTTGCTTCATTTGCAAAGTTAGAAGCTTCAATTTCATAATTACGCGCTTTCTTTTCTGAATTATATTCAATAGTTAATGCGTCAAGTTCGCCAAGCATAGCGGTATCTTCAATTATGTCTAATGAAGTTCCATAACCAACATCAACACCATTTGCAGCCAAAGATACTTCTTGCTTTCCAATAGCTTGAAGTGTTGATATTCTTTGCCTGCGCGCTTCTTCTAAACCAAGCTGTCTTTCCATAGCAGCATTGTTCATAGCAATTTTTTGATTTTCTGCCGCTACTCGTGCCTGATACCCATAAGCAGCAGCTTGCGCTTTCCCTGATTGGTAGCTTCCGACTGCGCCCAAAGCTGTTCCTGCTATTCCTGCCGCAGTTGCCGCGACAGCTACACCACCTATTGCAGCTGCTGCGCCAGCCGATACAGAAGCTCCGACAGCGGCAGCTATGGAAGTTCCTATAATAGTAAAAAGTTCGCACATTGTTTATTCCCCCAGTCCTTTAACTTCTCTAAGACGGTAAAAAAATTCAAAACCTTCAGGAATAACAATGCCTTCAGGTTTAGGATTATCGAATTTATAATTAAATTTCTTTAGCCACCTTTTAGCAAGGCGGTTTTTTTCGTGAATAAAATTATAAGTTACCCAATATTTTTCATCAGCTTTTTTTAGTTCCACTTCAAACTCTTTAAAAAAGCAGTGTATATGTTTTTTAATTTCATTGGTTGACAAAAGCCAAACAACGCCAACGCCGTCTTCATCACCTTTACAATGACATATACCACCGACTAAAACGGGTGTATTATCTTTTTTACTTTTACCTAAGATAGTATCATTTTCAATTATATTTTTTAGTGCTTTTTCTTTCCAATTTTCTTCACCGTATGCTACTATAACTTCGTACAGATCTTCCGGCCGTAAATTATCTAAAACATAGTTTATATCTTCAGCATTTTTATTCGCTCTGTACATCTGTATCCTCATCTTCTATACCTACAACAGCGCTTATACTTGTTACGGTTAGCGGTAGTGGGTATGGCTGCTTTATTTTTATACTTGCGTCTTCTTTATAATTTGCAGTAGGATACATTGTAATATCACCACTAAATAGCCAGCCTGCGTCATTTATACTATCAACGCTTCTTGCATTTTGGGTTTCCGAATTATCATCACCAATTATAAAAAAATCTTCTCTTGATTTTTCTACTTTTATATTTGCAGCTGTTATTATCTTTTTTAATCCGTGTGTATTTTCGCCCTCAATATTTAATGTTTCAAGCTCGAAAGTATAAGGAAGCCCGACAACTATTTTTTTTGAAGGGTTTTGAAGTGTAATAGAACCGTTTTTTACTACATCTGTATAAGCACCACCGTCAGCTAATATAGAAACGGTTTCACCTTCAAGATGAGATAAACCGCTTATATGACTTACTTCTGATTCAAACTCTGCTTTTAGTCCGCAATCAACAAAGAAGCCGTCTTGTGCATTATCTATGAGGCGTGAGTGCATACGTTCAATAAATCTTTTTTCTTCCCCGTTGATTATCCTTTTTATAACAAAATAAACTACATCTTCAAAGCCTTCTCTTATAACCGCAACGCTTTCAAATTTACCTTTTGTTTCGTGTCTATGCCAGCCAGCTACTTCTTGTTTTTTATTATAAGTTAGTGCATTTACTGTTCCGTCAGACATTACACACCATAAAATTCGATATGGCTCTTTAGAATAAGCCATATCTATAACTTGCTTATTTTCAAATAAATGGTTCGCAAATATTGTTAGTTCATCACCATTATAAGAATCTGATACATATTCATATCCAAGATCCCTAACAACAGAACCACCGGCTTGAACAAAAAGAACCATATTGCCCGATACGCAAGGCTGAACGTGAGAACAGCCGTAATAACTTTGTGGTACGCAAAGAGGTGGAGAAGCTGCTGAAAATGTTCCGTCTGATCCGTTCAATTTCCATTCGGCCCCCGAAGTTAAAACAATTAAATCGTTAAGACCTATTAAATGCCTAATTTCGTTTACTTCTCTTTCTGATATTTTGATGTTAATGCTATCTGAAGCATTTAAGGGCCTTGATATATTAAAGTTGTTATCCGTGCCGGTTTGTGATGTAACAAGAGTTTGAGGCGCATTTTTTAAGCAAGCAAATAATTTTCTTTGTTGAAAATAATTTACACAAGAAGGATAATTATTTTTTTCAAAAGGGTTTCTTGCTATTGGTGCTGTTGATGATAAATCCGGTTCGATTTTATTATCTGTAAAACTTGTTTTTGCTGCTGTTCCAATAAAACCAAAAATACCGTTGACGCTTTTATAAACATTGTATTCAGTTGCGCCTTCTACTTCTTCCCACGATATAGTCATACTTTCCGAAGTAGTCCAGTAGCTTTCTATATGTCCTGTTGCTTTTGCTATTTCCGATCTTTCGCTTTCCTCGTATGTTTCTTCCATTATGGCTGTAACGACATATTCGTATTCACGTGTGTTAGAACTCGTTTCACCTTTCCAAGAAGCTTCAATATTTTGAGGTGGGTTTATTTGTGGCGTTGGTATAATTTCATTTAAACCCCAATCATAATGACTTGTTCTTGATAATTCGCGCGGCAAATAATCTTTATGGCAAATTGTCAATACATCAGCGTTTTGCCCGTATTTCAACATAAATAAATCTTCATTAAGGTATGGTGTTTCAGTCTCTACTATTTCCCCACGCTTAGCAATCTTTTCTTCGTCTTTATCTATACTTATTTGCTTTGTTTCTTTGTCTATGCTCGTAACTACACCGTATTTTGTAATAAAATCTTTTTCAAGATAACAAATACTACCTTCTTCAATTTCAGCTTCAGTATAAACGATCTGATCGCCGAAAATGTAAGAAAAAGTTTCTTCTTCAACTTCTTCATTTATAGAATATTCACCCTCATATTTAAGCCCGTAATTATCAGGGTATATTATTTGTCCTCCGTCTTTAATATACCTTGCGTATTTTTCCCCAAGCTCAATAATATAAGTTTGTTCAGTATTGAAAGAAAAAGGGATTATTCGCGTAGGTTTGCTGCTATCTTTTACTTCGCAAACCAATTCAAGACCGGCTCTATTAGATATACAGCCTTCTGTCCTTACAAAACCATTTAATAGTTTTTTTAATCCATTACTATATTTTGCAAGATCATTTCTTGCATATAAAGATGGCGACAATTCGCCGCCGGTAAAAGATTTTTGCGTTAATCTTGTCATTTTTTAATCTCTTGCTTTTATCCAATCGCACTCGTTTTTTTCTTCTCTGAAGCCCTCGTTTGCGTCTGCTGTTGTTCCTTCTCTTAGCATTTGTTTATAAATTTGCAAACAATCTGCTGTTTTAACTCTTGCCCCCGTTATAGAAGGTGCTGCTAAAAAGGCAAGATACCAAGATAGCGCCATAGCAAATTCAGGAGTATAAAAAGTTTCCTCATTTACTAAGCGTGTGAATCTTACTACTGCTGGCTGAACATTTGTAAATATAATTCTATTTCCCGTATCATCAGAACCAGTATCAAATTGCTGCCTTTTTAAATATTCGCTGTCTCTATCTTCATAATGAAGCGCAGCCATATTATAAAAAGAAATTTTTTCATCTGTTATCGGCTTTTCTCGTTCTTTGTCAATCATATAAACTTCTCTGACAAATAAACAATTATTAGGATAATCATATTCATATTGAAATTTAGGGTGTTGGCTGGTGTTGCCCGTAGGTGTTAATTCTCTAAAACAGCTTGCAAATCCCCAATCGTGATCTGCTAAAGTTTTTTCCTTTGCTGTTTCGTAAAACTCATCAAGAACAACTGTATTACGATCGCCTTGATTAGCACCTTGAACACCAACCGATACGCCTAAATTTTTTAAAGCCATATTGAATATTTTAGCTTTTGTATATTTTGCCATTATTCTTCGCCTTCAGAATTTCCTTTGTCTTCTTTTTGTTTTTTAGCTTCGATTTTTTCTTTTAAAGTTTTAACTTTCCAGCTTAAAATCTGATTGCCTTCAATGCCTACTGCTTTTGCAGCTTCGATTAAGGCATTTTTTTCTACTAAAGGCAATTCATTTACTTTTCTTTTGTCTTCAGTATTTCCTTCGCCTTCAGTATTTCCTTCGCCTTCAGAATTTCCTTTGTCTTCTTTGTTTCCCTTGCCTTCTTTGTCTTCATTCTTCTTGATATTTTGAAATTCTTTTTCAGTTATTTCTTCAGCCCAAGAAGGACAATTTTTGCCGGCATAATCTATAATCAATTCAGAATCTTTCATAATATCCGGATCATAATGTCGTGCGTTATACCAAGCTTCTTTTATAATTTTAACTTTCATTTTTACTCCTTTTTATAAATTTTAATAAAAACCGAGGGCAGATTTACTGCCCTCAAATTTTATACGTGGTATCCTTCATTAGAACCGTCAACGATACCAGCTGTAATTTTACCAGCGCTTGCACTTCCTGAAACGGTATAATTCAAGCGTAAGTATTTTTTAATGCCGATTGGTAAGAATTTTAAAGGGAATTTATAACCGGCTTTTAATTTTTCAAGTTCGATTGCGCCTGTTGTTACAAGATCTTCATACTCGCCAGCTTCTGTATCACAAGTTTGAACAGCAACCGTAATATCTGTTAAACCTTCAAAATCTTCTACTACTTGCGCTAAAACTTCTACCGGTTCACCCTTGCCAATATCCCCATTTACTTTAATTACATTGGTAGATACCGCAGTTTCGGTAATTGCCTGTGCGTCTGAAAATAATGCTTGTTCATCTAATATCATTTTTTTGCTCCTTATAATTAAAATTTACACACTTAAAAATGCGCTCTATGCAAAGATAGAGCGCAAATTATTTAGGATACTTTTGCTTCAGTATCCAAAATTTGATCGCATTCTCTTATCGGAATACCTTTATAAGTAAGGGTTTTTTGACCCAAGTATTCTTGATACGAGAAGTGGATATTGTCTTTATTTTCTACTTGTGCGTCAAAATGTTCTAATACATTAGTATTGCAATATATAACAGTTTTGCCGCCAGCAGAATAGCGTTTAATTCTATAATACGCTTTACGCATTAATGCTATTAAATCCGCAGAAGCGTCTTTAGAATCAAGATCGGATACATCAATATTTGCAATACGGCAAGTTGAGCGCCAATCTCTCAAAGTTAATCCTGAATCCATTTTGTAATGGTCTTGATATACTTTTCTTTTGCCGCCGTTTGCGTCTGTTTCTGTTTGAACTCCGTCGTCAGTGTGCTGCATACCAGCTTGTGAACCTTGCGGATAAATCATAGAAACGTGCTGATCGCCGTGTGTGATAAACCATATTGAAGTATTATCATCACCAGAACCGCCACCGTCTATTATGTTGTAGCCGATATTTCTTTTATCTGTCGATATAGAATTATATCTTACCGCTAAACCGTCAAAACCTTCAGGTCTTGTTTTAGTGTTCCCATAAAAGAACTCTTTTTGCAGGCCCTGATTCATAGCTTCAATAAAAGCTGTTGATTCAGATAATCTGAATAGTTTTGGATTAGGCGCTTTATCAACAAGATCTTTATCGACAATAGAATATGTTTCTAACATACCGGTAGGATCTTTGACTTGCGCTGTTGTTGATTTAGAAGGCGGTACAAAACCGTAAATTCTTCTAAATGTTGCAGTCGGCAATCCTGTTCTTATTGTCGTGATGTGGTTTGAACCGTCGTTACATTCAATGACATTAGCATCTTGCATAATAACATTGGTCTCATTCATCATTTCAATGATAGTGGCTGCCTGTTCGCCTCTTTCTGTTCTTTTCAATCTGTCTGCTAAATTCAAATAGCTTGTTCCAAGTGTTGCCATAGTTTTTACTCCTTTTAATTGTGCTATACATTACTGTCATTCATTGAGGGATACAAAATATCTTCGCGGCTTTTTTCGTCTCCAGCCGGATTGCCCGAAGTGTGAATTGTATCGTTTTTCATTTGTGAGCCGATAGCTTTAAGGGCTTTTATAAATTTAGGGTGTACATTCAAGCCCCCTTCTGCTAATATTGTTCTTAATTCTTCATCTTTGAAAAATGCGTCATAAGCCAAATTTGCAGTTGCTATTGATTCTTTTAAATTTGCCCCTCCTACTTCTTTATCTGAATTTAAGAGCTGCTTATATTCTAAGCATTTAGCTTCTTGAAGTTTCCCCATAGCTTCAACAGTCTGCTGCTGTGTCTGCTCTGTTAGTTCAACCGCCATAGCCATAAGCTCATTAGCGCTCTTTTGAGATAAATTAAGTTTAGTTGCATATTCATTAAATTTGCCTGTCATAGTTTCATCAAGCTTCATATTTTCAGGTAGCTTGACTTCTTTATAATCGTAAGATTCAGGTTTGCCAAAAAGTTCTTTGTTTTCTTGCTGCTTATCCTCTTGACCTTCCTGTTTTTCTTGTTCCTCTTGTTCTTGTTGTTTGTCGTCTTGGTCTTCCTGTTTTTTATCCTCTTGACCTTCCTGACCTTCTTGAATTTGTGCGCCGCCTAAAGAAGTTGTTTCTTGGTTTTGTTGCCCTTCAATATTGCCTTGTGCTTCCACTCCGGCGCCGGTGTTTGTATTAGTTGCTTCCATTGTCATATTCATTTACTCCTTCTTTTATGATTTCCATATATGTTTCAGGTGCATACTGTAAAAATAAAGCTCTGATATATAAGCCAAAATCACCATATCCCCTGTTGTAAATTTCTGTTCTTTCATCTCGCGCTAATCCTTGTCTAAAACAACCTGATTTATCTATGAAGTGTTTTAGAAGAATTTTTGCACTTTTAGATCCGTTCAAAGTATTTGTAAACGCTTCTTTTAATTTTTCATCATTTAACATCTATAAACCTATCCTTGCCATTAATTCGCCACCGAAAGCGTCAGCGCCTCCGACATTTTTTACAATTTCAGAACCTTGTTGAAGTGCTGCCATTTGCTCTGCTTGTTGCTGTTTCTGTTCTTGTGCTTCTCTCATTTTGTCAACATCTTCAGTAGGTACAACTTGTTCAGGGTTAATATTTACGTGATCTGCATAATCGTCTATGATTTTAGAACCGTTTAATTTTTTAACCAGTGTAGGATCTACTGATTGAGCAAGGTTTATAGTAAATGTACAAAATCTTTCCATACCTGATATTTTTTGCGCTTTTTGCGCTTGTGCAAGCATAGAAACAAATTCTATTTCAAGTTCGCCGCCTTGTATTTGAGCCGGTGGAGCAGGAATTATATTGCGTTCTGTGCATTCAAGAAATATCCAGCCCATAACTGTTTTAAGTCCGCTGTGAATTTGTTCTAAAATCGGACTTAATAATGTCATTTTTTCTTCTTTAAGCTCGTTGACTTCTGTTGCTGTTCTGCCCCTATCAGCCGTATTTAATATCATAGCGAATAAGTCATTAAAAAATATTTCATAAATTGATTGTCTTTTTGCTTCAAGCAAAGCTTCAAGAGGCTGAACAACCGCAGGCGGTACTTGATAAATTGGCTGTAAACCCTCGCCGTTTTGGTTATCCTCTGTAAAAGTTGCAGGCTGATCCGTAAGTTTTTTATTTTTTAATTCAGCTGGTCCTCTAAGTTGTGGACTTCCAATTTTTTTTACAATTTTGCCTTCATCAACAACCATAGCCATAAGTTGTTTAACATCAGGCAAAGCATTTATACCGCAGCTTTCTGTTGGGTAAACATCTTCGCCGTTTACTTCAGCTTCAAAGACTACGAAAGGGAATTTATCAAAGCCGCTTTTCGACAAGAATTTATCTTTGTCGCCGCTGGTTTCATAATAAACAGATATATATTTTTTGTTTTTAGCCCATACTGAATCAGGCAGATATTCTGCGTTAGGTTCAACAAAGTGTACTATTTCAAATAATTGTTCGTATTTTTTAGATTTAATACAATTTTTCACCGCCTCTGAAACATTATCTTTGCCAAACTTCGTGTATAGATTTTTAGCGGTTTCCATATAAACTCTACACATTGTATCGACAATACCGCTTTCGTTTTTTGCATAGCGATATGAACCTATTGGCAATAATTTTGTGCGCATTACAGTATCTACATCACTTTCAAGACTAATTGCAGATAGCGCAAAAATGCCGAGCTGTTTATATGCAGCAGGCAATTTTTCATATAAATTTGAAGCGTTGAATACATCTTTAATAGCTGTTTCAACGATATTACACCACCTTTTGACAGCCCAGTCATACTTTGTATCATAATTTTTTATGCGTATTCTAAACCAATTTGTAGCCGGATTTGTAGCGCCTGACATCATACCTGAAGAAAAATTGCGAACAGCTTTAAGAGGTGCGCTGTCCTTAATTTTTTTATTTTTTGTAGGCGTTTTATTTACATTTCGAGCCAAGAATCTAACTGTACGCGGCGCGAAGTAATCAGCTAATTCTTGCCAATCAGCTTTCATCTGATTATAAGCTACTTCAAGTTCTGCTCTGCGACTTTCAAAATATGGTTTATCGAGTTTTATATCTATAAAATCTTCCATTATTCACCTAATAAATTTTTCTTTTTAGTCGTTGCTTCGTCAGTTACTCCAAGTGCGCTTGATTTTACATTTTGACTGGCAGCAGCAGCTTGTTGTTGTCTTGTATTATCGCCGGCTTTTTGTACAGAAGCGTCTGCATAAGTCGGTGCTGCTATTGGTTCTGCTACCGGTGCTACCACCGGTGCCGGTGTTTTTGGTGAACACATTTTATATTCCTCCTATTAATCAAATGGATCATAGCTTGTATCCATATAAACTACTTCGTCTTCTTCTTTAGATTGGGCCATATAAGAATAATAATTAAGCCCAAAAATACTCATCATTAAGCTATCAGCATTATCAGGGCTTTTTCCGATTTCTTCTTTTAATTCTTCTTTCTTTTGGATTATTATTGTACCGTTAGCCCTATACTCTTTTTTTGTAAATTCTATTTCATCTCTTGTATCATTTTGAGGTATTTCAAGCCATTCATTATCAATAAAATCTTTAAGTGTTAAATACCCGTCAGCTCTTTGGTTATAAGCATTTTTTCTAAAACTTTTACCACTTCCGTGAAATGCCAAACATTTTGGTATGGCTTTTTTGACTGAAACATATATAGGATAGCCCATACCGTCTGCGTCTAAAATCAAAATATCAGGCTGCCAAAGAGAATATAAATTTATTATTTTTCCTTTGGTAATATCGGTGTCCGGTTCGTTCCATTCTTCGCGTTTAGTTGCTTTAAAATGTATGCTGCTTATGCTTTCTACCAAAGTTGCAACGCATTGATCGCCTCCGTTACCCGATAAGTCAACAGCCATACATTTAATTTTTTTGTACTTTTCGTTAGGAATATTTTCTAAATGCGCAGATCTATCAAGTTTTGAAGAACTTACAAGATAGTCTTTTGCTTGGTCTAAAGGGTTTCCTTCCCATATATGTTCATAATCTATCGGGTTTATTTGTTTGCATTTTAAAGCTTTTTTCTTTAAATTATCAGGACAATGTTTATTGTCGTAGTAATTTATTTTTATTACTTTGCAATCAGGATCTTTGGAAAATTCAATATAAACAGCGTCTTTTCTGACGTGTCTGTTCATTGTAAAATAAACAATAGCGTTAGTTTTACGGATTGTCGGTACGATAATATCAAGAGTTGCTTTTGTTATTGCTTCCGCTTCATCTATCCATAGAATATCAACACCTTCAAGACCTTTTATATTTACGCGGCCTTGTTCTTTAAAGCCTCTGAATATTATTGTTGAATTGGTGCGGCGGTGCACAATTCTATTGTTGAAAACATCAAAATCAAGTTCATATTCGCCGATAATATCCACGAGTATTCTATAAACAGAATCTTCTATGGTGTTTTGTGTTTCACGACCGCAACAAACTCTTACTTCTCTTTGTTCGCAGATCCATAAAATAAGTCTTGCTATACTTTGGGATTTTCCACCACCCCTGCCGCCGTGTATAAGCCAATAATCATAATTATTTATCTCATATATGCAAGGCAGCAATTTATCAGGAAAATCAAGTATTTTAGGTAATTCAATTTCAGGAGGCATTTTATTCCTCCTTTGGTGTTGGCTTTTTCCCTACTCTTAAATTAAGTGTCTGACCGCCAATTTTTATATTACCCATACAATTTATGTTAATTTCTTGCTTTGTTTCAGGTTCATATAAACCGCTCATTTTGCCTTTTAATTCTTCAGCTTTCATATAGGCAATAAGATCCGGCTTTGGTATTGTTATCACTTCGCCGTCTTTAGTTACTTTTATAAACTGATTATCTAAAGCCATTTGCTGAACATCTTCAAGCTTTTTAAAACTCATTGAACGAGAATAGTAAAATTGTTCTTCTGCTTCTTTTCTTAATTCAGCGATATAATTTTTTATTTCAGGTTTTTTCAAGTTTTCACAAGCAATAGAATAAGCTGTATCTTTTGAATATCCTGCATTTAAGGCAGCTTGTGTTCCGTTGCATAAAAGATAATATTCGCGGCAAAATTTTTCTTGTTTAGGTGTCAATTTCTTTTTTTGTTTTTGCTTTGTCATTTTTATCCTTTTTAAAAACTTGCTTATGACATTTTTTTAAATAATCAACTAATATTTTTTGTTGTTCCGAAGGGGTTTTAGTGATCTGTTTTACATAGTATGAATAATTAACTATTACATTTTTTTCAAAAAATATTGTAATTAAGCCGTCTAAAAACATTATCAGCATTAATATTGAAAATCTTATAAATGATTTAAACATTCTTGGTCTGCTCTTTCATAAAAAAAAGTGCTATAAAGCACTAATTAACTTCCATTCGTTTTGTAATTGATGAATAATTGAATACTAGAGTTTAATTTTATCTTTTTTATAAAATCTTTCGTTTAATTTTGCGTTTATTTCTATGCGCGACATTTTCAAAAATTCTTCTTGTGTTGCGATTTTTGCGCCGTTGCCGTTATAGATTGTTCCATATACATTGTTAAAGCTGTATTCTTTTGTGCGTGTTCCGGTAAATGTTTTATATTCAAATTGTAAAAATTTTAGTCCGTGTTTTTCAAGCAATCTATCTGCGGCTTTTCCGATTCTTCGCAGGCTTGTAATATATTCGCCTGCCGGCGTTTTATGTCGTACCTCTGCTATTGCTTGACCGCAGCCGTAATGTTCATCTACATATACCAAAAAAGAATTTGAACCTATATTGTAAATTCTTCCTGTTTGTTCGATATTTCCGCACTCAATTTTTGCAATATTCATCACGACAAAACCTCCGCTAATTGCCTTAATAGCTCAACCTTGCCACAACTGTTAGCTTTATAACGGTTTTTGCTCTTGCTGCAACGGCTAAAATATTTGTAGCAAGATAAAAAATAAAAGTCTGCTCAATTCATTCACTTAAAATAAAATAAATTGCTTTCCCTTGTATTTATTAGGTTTTTAAACACACTTATATTTTTAATTCATGAAGTTTTGTAAAGTTGAATTTTTCAAGCGCAGCATGGATTTTAATAATATTCATAATATTTTTAGATATTTTGGTATTGCAAAAATATCTAAAATAGTTTATAATAATAATGTAAGGACAAGTTAATAAGAAAGGCGGTAAAATGAAAGAATTAACAAACGAAATCAGGGAAAAATGCAACTGTGCAAATTGTAAACACAGGGAAAACTGCGTACATCACGACAGTTTTAGGCGATACCCTTTTGAATTTGGGGGTGTTGGTGCTTGTAAAAAACTTTACGAGAAAAAATATGTAGTAGTAACAACAACAGCAGATGAAAGAATACCTAACAGATGTATTGCTGATATTTATGATGAAGAAGTTTTAAGAAACTCTGACTACAAGAATATTCTTCCTAAAGAATTACACCAAACAACAACTCAAGTTGAAAAAGTTTTGGGGATAAATTGTACTGCGTTAGCAGATAACGATGAATATATCGAATGGGTTACAACTATTACAAGAATAGCATAAAAGAAAGGCGGTAAACAAATGGCAAACAATTATCAAGAAAGAAAACAAGCAAGAATTAACCGGTACAGAGAACTTGCAGAAAAAAATCACGCTGCGGCTTCAGCGAAACATCAAGAAAGCCGCGATATGATGTCTGTAATTCCTATGGGGCAGCCTATTTTAATAGGACACCATAGCGAAGCAAGAGACAGACGCTATCGCGAAAGAGCATTTAATAAAATCGGTCAAGCTGTTGAGCTTGAAAATAAAGCAAATTATTACGAACAAAAAGCCATAGCAGCAGAAAACAATACAGCAATTAGTTCTGATGATCCTGAAGCAATTAAGCTTTTAAAAGAAAAACTTGAAAAACTTGAAAAACTTCAAGAGATTATGAAAGCCGCTAACAAAATTATAAGAAATAAAAAGTTTACTGATGAAGAAAAAGTTCAAGAAATGGTTAAAATCGGATTATCAGAAGAAGGCGCACTAAAAGCTTTAAAACCTGATTTTTGCGGTCGTGTTGGTTTTGCTTCTTACTCTCTACAAAACAACAATGCAAATATTAAAAGAATTAAGGACAGAATAATTAAAAAAGAGGATTACAGAAAAGAAGCTGATCGGGTTATCCTTACAGAACCAAAAGAAATTTCTGAAGATGTTTACTATGAAATGTTAGAAATCCTACCGCCATTATGTTACACCGGCAACGGATTTTTAATGAGCGAATTTCAAACTGGAAGCTATACGGATCAATTCTTCAGACGCGACGGCAAATTTTATATGGCAGTAGTTGATTATAGAAGAAAAGAAACTTGGCATAAATAGGAGGCAAGAATGTTAAATAGTGAACCTGATAAATTTTCAAATGAACGATTAGAACAATTTATAGAAGATAACCGCGCGACATGTGAAAGTTATGCAGCAGACTTCTTCGCCGGTGATATATACCAAGCAGCAGAATATTTACTTAATCAAATATAAGGAGGCATATATGAAAACAAATTTAAGTGGCGTAATTGTAAGTGTAAGAGCAGACGGCGAATTTGTCCCATATTGCTATTATGCAAGAATTAGCGAATTTATATTTTATTTACAAAAAAATGGAAAAATAAACATTAAAGACGATTACGACTATTCAGACTTTTTAAAATTTTTAGCACAGATAGAGGAGTAATAAAAAATGAAAACAATAAGACGCATAAAAAACCAGTCCAATAAAATGAATAAATTTTGTGATAAAATAAAGGAGGTCAATTATGACAACACTTGAAGAATTAAAAAAAGAGCGCGACCGCTTTGCGCGAATTGTAGAAATAAAAAAGCGGCATTTAAAACAATGCAAAAAAGTTCTTATCTTTTATGCAAAACAAGTTAAAAAAATTGAAGCAAAAATAAGGAAACTACAATGTCGGAAGAATACAAAGGCAGAGGCGGCAGACGCGAAGGCGCAGGAAAGCCAAAAGGATATAGAAAAGAACTCCCTGTTAAAGCAAGAAAAATCAGTATGACAGATCCTGAATATGAAAATTATTTAAAAAAAGGCGGTGCTAAATGGTTACGCCCAATTTTAAGAGGTGAAACAAATGTCTAACAAATTAATTATTCCACTTATGGTATCAATATTATTAAATTGCGCTTTAGGATATTATTTGCATATTACTAAAACAGATCTAAAAAATTCAGAAAATACCAGCCAGCATTATTACAATGAACTAAACAAACAAAAACAGCAGCTTAAAGCTGACGCTATCCCTGAAGGTTTTGAAATCGAATATATCCCGAATAAAAAAGCGGTACATACAAAATTCCCTTATATACCTATGCAGCCGCGCACATCTGAAGCTTACATACCAATTCAGGGTAATTGGGCTTCTACGCAGCCAGCTTATTATACGAACGAAAGAACACTATCACCATATCAAAATAATTATGATCCAAATTTATATAGAGCCTCAAAAGCATTAGAAAATATAAATACAGACATAATGCTTGATTCTATGTTTGAAGGGCCTTATATGGTTTATCCATACCCGTATTAAATAAATACTCTGCCAGCCCAGCGCACTTCCCCAATTACAGCAAAATCGGTTTCGTTCTCTTTCGTGAAATCAATTATTATTGGTTCGTAGTCCTTGTTATCACTTATTATTTTTAATTGTGTTGCAGATATTTTTTGAAGTCTTTTAGCATATAATTGTCCGTCTTTTCTTATGCAATATATTTTGCCGTCATATATTTCTAATTTTGACATATCGACAAGAAGACTATCGCCGCTTAATATAGTCGGCTGCATTGAATTACCGCGCGCAAAAATCATTTTTGTTTGCGTTTCAGATATTCCCAAATCGTGAGCAAGCTGTCGGCTTAACATATATATTGCTGTTTGATTTTCGTTATAGATAGTTACTCCAAACCCCATAGAAGCTTCAACATTACCGAGAACAGGAATAGACACACAATTTTCATTTTGAAAAATTTTTACACCAAAATGCGTTTCAATTTTTTTGACATCTTCTTCTGATAATTCAATGTCATTATCTTTTTTGTAATTTATATTAGAGCGACTAACGCCAAGCGCACGACCTAATTCTGCCTGATTCACATTACCATAAGTTAAGTTTTGTAAAATGTCATAAACTTTGCTAAATCTCATATTTTATACTCCTTTTGGTGTATATTTTATTAATATGTTCTAACTTTCTTGACAAATGTTTTAATTTTTAGTACACTTATCTTGTAATTGATTGAATGAATATTTTTTGAGGATACTAAATGAATTATAACAATAATCAAAAAGTCCACAAAACCAATATAACCGGTTATTTATCTATTAAAATAATCGACGAATTGGAAGCTTTAGCAAAAGATGAAGGAGTTTCTCGAAATAATTTATTTGAGGAAGCTATCTTAGATCTTTTGAGAAAAAGAGGTAGGCTTGTAGCTTAAATCTTTTCCTAATAAAAATTTAACAAAAAATAAACCCAAAATCAATATTTTGAGGCTTAGATTTTTGCGCCCTTTTTAAGGGAAATTGAACATTGACAATTTCATAGCATAAGACGACTGAAGCTGAAGTACCACAAGGGGAACGGGCTATAATCAGCGCGGCAAAAAACAAAGTCTAAATTCTTTGACAGCTCATAAGTTAGCGCTTGTGAGCTGAACTAAGAATTTAAACAAATTGTTACAAAAATTAAAACATTTATGTAATTGTGCAAATTCAATGTTCTAAATATTCCAAAGGTAAAAAAACAAATTTTTGCACTTAAAAATGTCCTTGAATTGCATTTGAATTGCATTTGAATTGCATTTGAATTGCACTTTGAAACGCACACTATATAAGAAATGGATTAAGAAAAGTATATAAGAAATGTAAAAAAAGAAAAGAGGTGTTTTTATGGTAATCAAAATTTTCAAAAACTTTTTAAAAGAGAGACAAAGAAAAAAAATGTTAATTAAGTCTTCTATCGAGAGAAAGAAAATGAATTTTGTTTTCAGATTCCTTCTTACAAATTATGAAAAACAAACAGAAGGGCAAGTTGACATACCGGCGTTTGAATATGCACTTGCCGATATAAGAAAAATAAGAAGGTTAAATAAGATTAATGAAGCGTATGACTACGCTAAAAAAGTTTTAGAAGAAGAATTTAAAAAAAAAGATAATACTGATATAGATCTTCAACTTAAAGAAGAAATACAATATGACGCAGATTGGGCAGAGTTACAAGCTGAACGCGACGAGGCTATATTATGGGGCGTGTAGAGTGGCTGAACGAACGCCTGAAAGGTATTGGCGGTTCTGACGCGGCAGCAGTTATAGGACAAAATCCATATATGACTAATGTTCAATTATGGGAAATAAAAACGGGCAGAAAACAGCAAGAAGATGTTTCTGAAAAAGAAGCCGTAAAATTCGGAACTTTAGCAGAAGACCCCATAAGAGTTTTATTTTCTCTTGATTTTCCCGAATATGAAGTTACGCACGAAAATTTTAAAACTTATCAAAACAAAGAACATTATTTTATAAGAGGTAGTTTTGACGGTGAATTGTTACACAAACAAACAAAAGAAACAGGACTTGTAGAATTTAAAACAGGCACAATAAGACGGCTGCAAGATTGGGAAAAATGGGGCGGCAAAGATTTTCAAGAAAATAAAATACCGCAAAATTATTACATACAAATTCTTCATTATTTTTTAGTCAGAGAAGATTTTAAATATGCAATATTAAAAGCTAGGCTAAAAGAATTAATATACAACGACAATGAGGAATTTATAAGCCCTAAAATTCATATAAGACATTATAAAATCAACAGGCAAGATTGTATTGATGATCTTGCTTTTTTATATGAAAAAGAAGAAGAATTTTGGCGCTATGTCGAGCGCGACGAAAGACCACCACTCATAATTCAGGGGGTGTAAATTTTGGATAAACAAAGGAGGATAAAAAATAATGGAATTTAAACTAATCAATCCACAAACTTTTGTTCAGGTCATTGAATTTAATTATGACGATTTAGAAAATTGGATAACAGAACAAGTAGAAAAATATAAGGATCTGACTTATACCGACGAGACAATTAAGAATGCGAAAGAAGACAGAGCTGCGCTTAATAAGTTCAAAGAAAGGATTGACGAAGCGCGCAAAGATGTAAAAAGAAGGTATCTTGAACCTTATAATGCTTTTGAAGAAAAAGTCAAAAAGCTTCTTGCTTTGATAGAAGAACCGGCTGGGGCTATTGATAAACAAGTAAAAGCTTATGAAGAAAATAAAAAAGCAGAAAAGAAGAAACAATTAGAAGATTATTTTACCGCTATGCTTGGCGAACTTAATACTTTATTAACTTTTGAAAAAGTGTTTAATCCGAAATGGTTAAACGCTACAACTAACATAAAAAATGCTCAAATTGAAATAGAACAAATTGTAAATAAAGTAAAATTTGATCTTCAAACAATTAAAGATTTAAAAAGTGAATGGGAATTGACTTTAATTGATACTTATTTAAGCACGCTTGATATTGCAGCAGCACTAAGAGAAAAAACAAGGCTTGAAGAACAAAAGAAAAAAATTAGCCAAGTTGTGGAAACAAACAAAACTATTGAAGCTGAACCGTTGCAAGAAGAAAAAACCGAATCGGATAAAATTTACACTCGTAAATTTTGGGTTAAAGGTACGGCAGATCAATTAAGAAGCTTAGGACAGTATATGAAAAATAATGGTATTGAATACGGAGGTATAGAATAATGGTACAAAATTCTTTAACAACACAAACAAACAAAAAGAGAACATTTGCTACATATCTAACAAATGACGCAGTAAAAAACAAAATAAATCAGGTAATTGGCGGTAAGGAAGGTGTAAAATTTATTGCTAATCTTATTTCTTTGGTTAGTAATAATCCGGCAATTTCTGAATGCGAACACGGTACGATTTTATCAAGTGCTTTGTTGGGGGAAAGCTTAAAACTTTCGCCAAGTCCACAATTAGGACATTACTATATTGTACCTTTTAAAGATAACGACAAAAACGGAAATGTCAAAAGAATTGTTGCTACTTTTCAATTAGGTTATAAGGGATATATACAACTTGCTATGCGTTCAGGAAACTACAAGGATCTTGATGTCATAGAAATAAGAGAAGGTGAATATAAAGGCAAAGATAAATCAACCGGCAAAGCAGTAATAGAATTTATTGAAGATGATGAAGAAAGGGAATCGTTGCCGGTAGTTGGTTATTTTGCATATTTTGAATTACTTAACGGTTTTAAAAAATCTTTATACTGGAGTAAGACAAAAATGCAAAATCACGCAGAAAAATATTCACAAGCATATAGAACAGATCTTAAAAAGAACTGGCATTATAGTTTTTGGTCTAAAGATTTTGACGGTATGGCTTTTAAAACTATGCTCCGTCAGCTTATAAGCAAGTGGGGTATATTATCTGTTGAATTTCAAACGGCTATGGCAAATGATATGTCTATGATAAATGAAGAAGGACAGGCTATATATGTTGACAATGCAAACGAAATAGAAGCAGAAATTATAGAGCCTGTTAAAGAACCTGAAACAGTTGACGAAATCAAGACGGAAACACCCGATCCGCTTGATAATTTTGATTAATGGATAACGAGAATCAACAAATAGAACAAGTTGAAGATTTTGCGCAGCAGCTTTTAAGGGTATCGGGTGAAATGAAAAGCCTTAGCATTGATTACAAAAATGCGCGAAGTGAATATGCAAAATGCTTCAATAAAATCACAATTATGATTTACAAGGCTGGCTTACATAGAAGTAAGGCAGCCTTTGAAAATAAAATACCTATGCTTATTGCTCACCCTGATTTTACGCAGGAAGCAATAGAAGTTGCAAGCAGAATGAATGAGGCTCAACAAGAATATAAAGGGCTTGAAATGGTCTTAAAAGCATATCAAGCAGAAATATCAGGGCTTCAGTCTGTAATTAAATTTATGCAAATGGGCGAAATATCAGCTGCCACAGCTGCAAAATACGGTTTGTAAAAAAAAGGGGGTGAAGCTATATGGAAGAAGGATATATTGTAATAAGCCGGAAACTGAAAGAAAGCTGGCTGCACCCTTCTTTAGAAAACCGAAAATATACACGCTATGAAGCTTGGATATGGATTATTGAAAATGCGCGCTTCGCTTGTAGTGATCCTGTTTTATTAAACGGAAAATTAATCACAATACCACGCGGCTATTTATCCACAACGGTTGAATATCTTTCAAAAGTTTTTAATTGGGATAAAAGAAAAACAGAAAAATTTTTGCAGTTGTTAGAACTGGATCAAAAAATAAGACGATTTAAAATAAACAAAAAAGATAAGCGAAGTTACACTTTAATCAAAGTCAATAATTACAATAAATATCAGCTTTCTGTTTGTGATATTTGCACTTCAAAATACAAATTAAAATGTAATTCATATTGCGCAAGCAAAGAAGAAAACAAAAAGAAATCAAAAACAAAGATAACATCCAAAGATGAAAATAATAAAAAAGTATATGGCTCAAAAAATAATGTGAAATTAACTGATAGCGAATATTCTAAATTGCTTGAGGAATACGGACAAACCGCTTTAGATAAGGTTATTGAATATCTTTCTTGTTATAAAGTCGATAAAAATTATAAAAACAAAGATGATAATTTGACAATAAGGCGCTGGGTTCTTGACGCTTGCAAAATAACAAAAAAAATAAGTAATTCAACTGATGAAAATTACGGAGGTTTTTAATGAAACAACTAAATCAAATAATGCCTGCGCTACCTGAAGAATTACAAAAAGAAAAGAAATGCCCTATTTGCGGCAAGGTTTATAGACAAAAATACTTAAAAATGTATAATAAAACCATTTATGTACCTGATTGTAATTGCGTTGAGAGAAAAGAGCAAGAACGACAAAACAGGATTCAAAGAATTAAATTTTTAAAAAAGAAATTAAAAAATGCTTCTTTCCCGTATGATACTTTAGGTAAAAGATTAAAAACAAGAACTTGTGAAAATATTGAAGCAGCAAAAGAATATATCAAAAACTTTAAACCAAGAACAAGACAAGGTTTATATTTTGTCGGGCCGGTCGGGAATGCAAAAACTACTCTTGCCGTGTGCATAGGTAAAGAACTTATACGCAAAGGGTATTCTGTTAAATTTATTGTATTTTCGCAGGCAATAAGATTATTACAAAGCACATACGGGAACAAGAACCCGTTAGATTTTATGGAACAAATAAAAGAGCTTGCAAAGTTTGATCTTCTGATTTTTGACGATTTTGGGCGTGAAGCCTACAAAGACAGAACACTTACAGATGTAGCTGACTTTGTAAATTATTTATATACAAATATGAATAATGTCGTCATTACTTCAAATCCTGAAATGGTGGAAAAAATCAAACAAATACCTGATTTTAATGCTATGTTTGATAGATTTTTTCAAATGACTAAGAGGAAAAATTTTGTAAAAACAAGTTATAGGAGGTGTAATGAAAAAGAGTGAATATTTTGTGTTCAATCTTCTTAATTACTTAGAAGATAAATTAGAGCCTGAACTGTTCAATAAAGTACGAACATATATTAAAGATGATACCATTGAAAATGCTGAAAAAATGACACAAGCAGACAGAGTATTGAACCACCTAAAAGAACACGGCAGTATAACGAATATGCAGTGTCATTTACTATACGGCATAAGGCATTGTCCTTCTGTTATCAGAAATATAAAAAGAAAATTGCTGCTTCAAGGCAGCTCTTTTTATATTGATACAGAACAGAAAAACGGCTGCGACAGATACGGCAACAATACAAGGTGGCTTAAATACATATTGAAAGATAAAAACAATGAACAAAAATAGTATGAATAACGATATAAAAGAATTTGATATTTTTATTCTTTTACTGTCGGGAAAACTAAAACAGATATTTAATATTTTTTCAATAAACGATTATAACCATTATGTATTTAATCTTCATCACTATATAAAAGCGCAAGAATGGAATAGGAATAAAGCTTGGTATATTGAACGAGGCATAAAACAAAAACTTATATTATTGCCAATACATATACACGAGCAAGTACATTTTCAAGCCGTGCATAATATGTCTGATGAAGAATTTGAAGCAAAATATAAGATCTCACGCTGGGATCTTATTTTTAATAGAAGACACAGCAAATATTAAGGAGGTTGAATATGGGCTGCTATGTAGATCCAAAAGATGAAACAAAGGAAGAATTTTTAATGCGCGAAGGGCGCGAAGTTGAAAGTGATTATATTTCAGAAAATTACAGATTTATAAAAGAAAAAGGCGAACTTCCGGTAGTTCTTGTTGATAACGGGAATTTTACCGCTGCCGGTATTGCATATTGTGAAAGAGAATTTGAAAGGTTTGTCAGATATGATAACAGACCTAAAAGATTTTTCATTGTGTCAATAGAAAAATTAAAAGAAGTTTCATACGTGGAAGGATACTTGAACGAAGCAAAGGAAGAAGAATGGCGAACGAGGTACAATTAAGAATTTGCGAAGATATTCCGCAAACAAAACCGGTAATAAAATTCAAAAGCAAATATCTTAAATGGAAATATGACGCCGATTACAAAAAAGCTGAAACCGGCAAAAGCTGTAAAAATTGCAGAAATTGTATTGGTTTTAAATACCACGACAAAACATATTATAAATGCAATTTGCAAGGTATATCACACGGCGCAGCAACTGATATTAGATTAAGTTATGTTTGCAATTATCATAGGGAGGTAGAAAATGTCTAAAAATTCTTTTATGACGCGCAAGAATGTTGATGAATATGACTTTTACCCAACGCCTGATTTTGCAACAGAAGCTTTGCTGGCGCGTGAAACCTTTAGGGGGGGGGTAATATGGGAATGCGCTTGCGGCAACGGAGCAATAAGTAAAATTCTAAAAGCTCACGGGCTGCAAGTTTTTTCTTCAGATCTAATTGATAGAGGATATGGCGAAATAAGAAATCTTGATTTTACACAAGAGCTGCCGAATATATATAAAGCTACTCATATTATCACTAATCCACCATTTAAAATTGCTAAGCCTTTTGTCGAACAAGCTCTTAATATGGCAAGCGGTAAAGTTGCTATGTTATTGAGATTAGCTTTTTTGGAAAGTGCAGACAGATACAATTTATTTAAAACAACACCTTTAAAAACAGTTTATGTATTTTCTAAACGCTTGACAATGTCAGCAAAAGGCGAAGGAAAAAATAAAGGTGGAATGATACCTTTTGCTTGGTTCGTATGGGAACACGAGTATAATGGAAAACCTTTTATTGAATGGATTCTTTGAGAAGGACATAAATGTCCTTAGCAAAATAATTAAACCAAAGGAGAAAAAATAATGGAAAACGAAAATAGAAAATCGAAAAAAGAAATCGGACAAGAAAAAGATGTTTTATTTTGTTGTCAAATAGAAAAATCGGTATTCAAAAAACTAATCAAAGAACAAGCAAATTATTGCGCTATGTTCGCGAATGTTTTTGACGGCATACTTTTTGAATTAAAAGACGATATTTTGACAATGGTTTCAACGGACGGAAACAAATTACTTGAAACAAAAGTAAAAGCGTATAGCGCATTTAAAAGCGGGTCAAAAGTTTATAACGGCAATTATTTAAGAAACATAAAATTCTTGAAAAATATTTGCATATTTTCCGAAAGTTACGTCGATATGTTACAAATCAATTTCTATGAAGATTGTATGACAATAAAAGACCTTGCAAATTCAATCGAATATAACGTCCCGAAAGTTGACGGACAATTCCCGCCGAATTGGAAAAATCTATTTCCGACGATAAAAGAAGACGGCGAATATACGACAATCGGGGTTAATATTCAATTCATAAAGGAATTAAGCAAGTTATCGTTTAATCAAAGAACGGGAATCGTTGAATTGTCAATCAAAAATAATTCGCCGTTGTCGGCAATATTAGCAAAAGCGAAAAACCCCGACGGCGATATTTCAAACCGCGTTTTAATAATGCCTATACAAATAGAAAAAACAGTTTAAAATGCGGTGAATTGTATAAAAATTTTTGCAAATTTTATACGCAGTGTGGGGAATTGCACTTCGTGTGCTATTTTTAGCTTTTGCAGAAATCAAAAATACGGATTTTGTAATGAAATTATACAATAATGGTTAGAAAGCGAGTGTGAGGAATGAACATTGACAACCTTATTATTATAAATATGTGGGATAGACCTTGTATGCACTTAATAGCAGAGATTTTACCTGACGGAAAAATTAAATATATAAACAAAATTTTAAGAAAAGAATATCCTATATTAAAAAAGGGTAATGGTTGGGCAAGCATTAAGGATTATGGCTTTATATTTGATGAAGGAACTAAAAAATTTATTCAAAAGAATAAAAGTATTGTCAAGTATGATGATGGCACACTTCGCAGATGGCAAGGCTTAAGTGAGTTTACTTATGAAGATATTGTTAATAGTTCAAAATGGGGTGATTAATTATGACAAAACCAATAATAATTAACGGTGTTGATGTGAGCGGGTGTATTTATATAGATGAAAATACAATACCTCAAGATTGCGGAGTTAATAACAGTTTTTGTTATGAATTTAATCAATGTTACTACAAGCAACTTCAAAGAAAAGAAAAAGAATTTAAGGAATTAAAAAATAAACTTGAAAAAGCTGAAAACAATTGTATTAAAGTATTTAATCTTTTCTCTGAATTAGGTGAAAAATATAAAAAATTAAAAAGGGAATGCGAGAAGTATAAAAAATGTATTGAAACCATAAAATCAAGAGTTAAAGGTTATAAAGAAAGTTGCGACAAATTCTGCGACTGTAATAGAAAATGTTGCGCTTCTTGTTTTATTGGCGGTGCTATTGAACTGGGTGAAGATATTGAAATGGATATAAACGAGGTGGAAAATGAAAAAGTATAACATCATCTATGCTGACCCTCCTTGGGAATATAAAGAAAGCGGTGCAGGTCATAGAGGCACAGCTGGACTTCCATATTCCACAATGTCAACGGAAGAAATTTGCAAACTACCCATAAAAGACTTACAAGCAGAAAAGTCAATATTGTTTATTTGGGCGACCTTCAGAAAATTAGAAGAATGCTTAAAAGTAATTGATGCTTGGGGATTTGAATATTATGGTTTGGGGTTTGACTGGTGTAAATTATCAAAAAATGGTAAACCTGCTTGGGGAATGGGATATTATACCAGGCAAAATAATGAAGTTTGTTTGATTGGTGTACCGCACAAAAAAGAGAACCGTTTAAAACCAGTGAATAGAAATGTATTGTGCAGTATATTGGCTGAACGTGAAGAGCATTCTAAAAAACCTGATATAATAAAAGATTTAATAGTAAGAGCTGTAGGTGATTTGCCCCGTATTGAATTATTTGCAAGGCAAAAAACAGAAGGTTGGAATGTATGGGGTAATGAAGTAAAAAAT
The DNA here is from genome assembly GCA_947625305.1 of Candidatus Gastranaerophilales bacterium. GTDB lineage: Bacteria > Cyanobacteriota > Vampirovibrionia > Gastranaerophilales > Gastranaerophilaceae > Avigastranaerophilus. The sequence continues at coordinate 34,163 of CANQNW010000005.1, forward strand.
GATGTAGAAATTGAGGTGGAAAATGAACGATAGATTTAAGTTTTACACTGCACCCGAACTATTGGAGGGGAACACGAGCGAAATCCCCGATTTTAAAATTTATAACCATTCCAATGTACGCAAAAATCTATAAACAAAAAAATAAATATTATAATTAAAACAGTTGTTAGAAAGGGGGATATGATGAAATTTATAATAAATAGAGCACACAGGGATTGGAATAAAAAAGAGACTCCACCTTGTAAGAATGCACAAAGAAATAAAAACGGTCAATGGATTATTGAAATAAATACTATATCTGAATTAATAGATATAAGGCAGAAATACCATTTTAGGAGAAATTATGAATAAAACAGAATTTTTTATTATGGAGCTTGATTTAATTCAAGATCCGGAAATTAAAAAAATAGCAGAAGAATTAATCGGGCAATTACCCGATTATTTTTTTGAAGTTGCAGCAAGCAGCACTGGAAAATATCACCCACAATATGCGCTGGGTAAAGGTGGTCTTGTCAGACATACAAAAGCTGCTGTTAGAATCGCGAATGACCTTTTAAAACTTGAAATGTTTAATTGGCTGTCAGAGAAAAAAGACTTGATTATAACTGCATTATTGTTGCACGACGGCTGGAAACACGGCGCCGAATATCAACAATATGCACGCGCAGATCACCCGTTAATAGCGTCTGAAAAAATTATAGAACTATGCACTAATCAAGAAATAGGATACCAATTATCAAATCTTATTATATCGCATATGGGCCAATGGAATACAGACTGGAAAAACGGCCAAGAAATTCTGCCAAAGCCCGAAAGTAAAATACAAGCTTTTGTTCATTTATGCGATTATCTTGCAAGCCGTAAATTTCTTGAATTTAACTTTGAGGCATAAAATATATGCGTAGAAAAAGAAAAAGGATTAATTCAAAAAAGGAAGCGCAGCGCAAACATTTTGAAAAGCGTTCTTTAGAGAGGGTAGGCGTAGTATTAAATCGTAAAGAATTAATTTACAAAATTCAAGGGAGAGAGCTTGAATTTATTAAGCGCCAAAGCCACAGAGTAAGCGTTTTCAGGTTTGAATTTTTAGGGGATTTTTACCGCATTGTCTATGACAAAGAGCGGAAGCAGATTGTAACTATTTTTATGATACAGAGGAACAATGGCAAAAGAAAAAATTGAATTAGTTTTGCTGCCTCCAAAAGAAAGAAAGGAGGTAACAGAAGAAGATATTGCAAATTTCTATGCAACTTTAATAATGATATTATCTGAATAATTATGCAGCAAGATCCACGCATTTTAATCTCGAAATAAAATCTTGACTTAACATATCTTTTAGTTTATAAATGAATTGAGCTAGTTCTGATGTCGTTCTGTTTCTAGCTAATAAAAAAGTTTCACCATAGGTGGGGCTTTTTTATTGTGTAAGGACAGGCGAGAACGGAGTGAGAAGCCTCGTTGCTATAGCTCTTTGCGAGCAGTGCGAGCAAATAGAGATATAGTACCTATATAGTTTTTCAGGTAGTTTGAAATGATATTTTCTAGAAGTAGTAAAGTTGGAAGGATATACCAATATTGCTTTTTGCCGATTGTTTGAGGTTTGAAGATCACATTTTGAAAGTGCTCAAACTACGAATTTACTATCCCTACTTTCCATTTCTTGGAAAGTTGAATTGCTATGATTTAAGTGTGGCTTGTGTTTAAAGTTGAAAGTTGATGCGTAGTTTCGCTCATTTTTGGGATTTTTAAAGCTGTGTTTAACTTGTTAAATAATTACTAATTAGTATAATTATTTTATCAATAGAAAGGAATAAGCTATGAAAAAAACATCAATAGAAGACAAAATTTTAAAAATTGCTAAAGATAAGTATAGTAATAAAATGAACAAAGAAAATATGAATAAAGATAATCTAAATTTATTAAAAAAATATCCTCATATATTTTTGTTGTCTTGCATAGTTGATTCTGCAAATTCAGATACTGCATGGAATACAGTTAAAAAGATTGCGCAATACACTGGATATGATTTTATAAATTTTTATAATGCAGTAATAAATGAAGATACTGAACTTGATAAATTATTAGCTCCTATATCTTCTAGAAATAGTCATAAATATTTTAAACTTGCAGTAATTAAGATAAAAGAAGAATATAATAGTAATGCTGCTTTAATATGGGAAGATGCTAAAAACTGCGCTGATGTAATAACAAAATTATTGGAATTTGATGGGGTTGGGGTTAAGAAAGCAACGATGACCGTAAATATATTAACTAGAGACTACAAAATTGATTTAAAAGATAAAAGTGCAATTGATATCTCACCTGATATACATGTAAAACGCTCTATGTGTAAATTAGGTTTAATAAAAGAACCTGAGCTATTTAATAATAAAAAGGATTATCAAAAAATAGATAATAATATCGTTATCTATAAAGCAAGATCCATATATCCTAAATTTCCAGGGATATTAGATTATGCATTTTGGCAAATAGGTAAAAATAAAATTTGCGAAAATAATATATGTAAATCAGATAATGATAATAGATGTCCCTTTGAGTCATTCTGTCCGCAACATAAAAGTGCAATTAGCAAAAATTCACGTAGCATAAGTTAGCAAATGGCTTAAATTTGATTGAATATACTCCATAATGTTAAAAAGCAGGTAATTATGGCAAATATTCAAAAACATAATTTAAATTTCCGAATAGAAAAATTAAGAGTCGAAGCATTAGCAAAAATCGACCTGTTAAAATCATTTGAAAAATTTGAAACTAAATTTGAACACCGTTTGAACGCAGAAAAAATATTCCTTGAACTATACAATTCAGGCGAGTACTTAAAAGATATTTTTAAAATTTTGGGAAAAGTTTCAAAATCCTCATTGTATCGTTGGAATAAAACATACTCAGAATATGGAACAATTGAAAGTTTAATTCCAAAATATAAATGCACAAGTATTCAAGAATATAATACGACTTTAACCCCTGAAATGATTGAACAATTTAAGAAATTTCTGTTTCTTCCAAACAGATTTAAGATTTCAAAAGCGATAAGTTTAACAAAATATTGTTTGGAGCAAAAAGGAATAGCAAATATTCCTGCGGACATTGCTTTCAGAAGATATGCCGATAAATATAAATCTGTGCATTATGACGAATGGGTGTTTAAAAGAGATGGAGAAAAAGCACTAACTGACAAAGTTTTGCCATATATTCAAAGGGATATGTCAAAAATAGAAATCGGAGAAGTTCTTGTTGCTGACGGTCACAATTTAAATTTTCAAGTTATTAACCCATTTACAGGTAAACCACAAAGAGCAACACTTGTCGGTTTCTTTGATTGGAAGTCTGGCGCATTGGTCGGATATGAAATAATGATGTCTGAAAATACACAATGTATCGCAAGTGCTTTAAGATACGCAATATTAAATTTAGGAAAAATTCCTAAATTTGTGTATCAAGATAATGGTAAAGCATTCAGAGCAAAATATTTTCAAAACTGTGATTTTGAAGAAAGCGGTTTTAACGGAGTTTATGCAAATTTAGGTATTACTCCAATTTTTGCAAGAGTCAGAAATGCAAGAGCTAAAATTATAAAAAGATTTTTCTTAGAGTTTCAAGAAGAATTTGAGAAAATGATGCCGTCATATATTGGAACATCTATTCAGGATAAACCTGCAAGATTATTAAGGGGAGAGGAATTACACAAAGCACATTATCTTAAAACTACTGGCGGACAAATTCCAACAATTCAACAAGTAATAAAGTGTATTGATTTTTGGCTAAACCACCACAATTCAAAACCATGCAGCAATGATAAATCAAGAACTATTAAAGAATGTTTGAACTCTGTTCATAAAGAATTTATAGACCGTTCAAAAATGAATTATTTAATGATGAAATCAGAACCTAAAACTATACTTAGAAACGGTATAAGATTTTTAGGTGAAAATTACTACCATGAAATATTATTTGGACTTCGGGAACAAGTCTATATTCGTTATTCTCTTTTTGACCTTACAAAAGTATATGTTTATTCCCTAAAAGGTGAATTTCTTTGTATTGCAAAACGAGTTGAAAAAACTCATCCACTAGCTAATTACACTGGCACAGTTAAGGATATGGAAGATTTTAAGCAGAAAATACAGAAGCAAACAAAATTGAAAAATAAAGAGATAAGGGAATTCAAAAAATATTTTGATATCGAATCAACAGGAATTTTAGAAATTCCAAAAGAACCTGTAAAAATTGAAGATTATAAAGAAATAAAGAAAAAACGAGAACGAAAGCAAACACTTCGGGAACAACAGATGAACAGGCCTTATTTTACTGACGATTTTCAAAAGTGTGAGTGGCTTATGGAACATGGTTGCACCTCACAGGAAGATAGGAAATTTTTATACGAATTTAAAAATAGCGAACAATACAAACTCTTATACGGAGATGATAACTGATGAAACAAGTATTTGTAAGAACAAAAAATGTCAAAAAATTTGTTTCTCTTATGGAAACCTTGAAAAATTTACCGCCAAACATTCCTAAACTTGCACTTGTTTATGGCAGTCACGGACTTGGCAAAACCAAAACTCTTATTTGGTGGGCGACTAAAAACGATGCAATTTACATTCGAGCTAATAACGATATGACTCAAAATGGCTTATTAAAAGAAATTGTACTTGAACTAAATCAGCGACCATATCACGCAATGCAGGATAATTTGGATTTGATAATAGGACAGTTAAGATTCAATCCTAAAATTATCATTGTTGATGAAATTGATTATCTATTCAGCAAAAATGCGATAGAAATATTAAGGGATATTCACGATAACTCAGGAACTCTGATAGTTTTATCAGGAATGGGTAATGTTAATACAAAAATTGCTCGGTATAAACATTTTGAGGATAGGATTTACAAAAAATTGAAATTTGAACCGTATAACGAATCAGATATAGAAGATATTTTAAATCAAATTACTGACTTATTCTTTGCTCCTGATGCTATTAAATATCTTGCCACTCGGACAAACCAGTTTAGAAAAATTGTTCAGACATTAGACCAACTTGAAAAACAAGCCGAAACAAACGGCGTTGCCGAAATTACAGAAAATATAATCAAAGGAATAATTACAAATGAAAGACAAAATATTAACCTTATGCCGAAGATTGAAAAAAAGTACGCTTGATGATTTGGTTTCGTATTTAGAAATAAAATCTGGTGAAATTGAGCCGATTCTCCTGCAACTTGAAAATGATGGATGTATAAAACAAAAGAACGGAGAAATATTATATCTTGGCAAAAATACAGTTTCTAAGGGAAAAATTGAAAAAAAAGATATAAATCTGATGTTTGAATATAGGACTCCGGCGGAGAAAGAAATAATTATTAAAGGATTTTGTCTTGAAATGCCACCGCATAATTTATGCGAACTAATAAATTTGCAGAAAAATTGTGTTTGCCATTATTACGCAATTTTTAGAAAAATGATTTATGATAGGCAATTTAAAGAACTTTTAAAAAAATATGAGTTATATCCGCAACTTGGCAGATATAGAAAATTTTATGAAAAATATGCCTACTTTTATGTTTATAACGGAAAAGTTTTTGTATCATACAAATTACTTAAAACCGATAAAAAAGAAAAAGAATTTACGAAAAATGAAATCAGGGAATTTAAAATCACTTACAGTTTTCTCACTCGGATTGAAAGTCATAATATAAATGAACACTATTTATATTACCGACTTGCCGAATACATTTGGCGAAGAAATAAAGCTCTTAATACATTATATCAAGATTTAACAAATTTAATAGATGCACAAACACAAACCCTTTCAGTTAATGAGCCGACAGGGTATTGTAGTGTAGGTTGATATGAAACTAAAAAAACAAAAATAACCAAAGAGTTAGGTGTGAAGTGTCATATAATGCTTTTCGTCATATTCTAAAATCTGAAATTGAACAAGCATTCAAAAACTTCCGAGAATAAAATTACAAAATAACTTTACTGACAATAATACACTTGAAACCGAATTCTACAATAATATAGTAGAAAGTTTCAATAAATATACTGCTTCTGATTTAAGTATAGTATCTATATGAACACAAAAAGACATAGCAAAAAATTTAATGTATGATAAAAGAAAGGAGATACAAATGACTTACGACTTAAGATATGGTGATTGCTTTAAATTATTAGATGATATTTCTGATAAATCAATTGATTTAATCTTAACAGATCCACCATACAATATTGCAAAATATTCTACAGGAAATATCAATTTGCCAGGTCGCTGCGCTCTTAATAATGATTTGGCAGATTGGGATAAACTTGAAATTAAACCTAGAGATTTATTGGCTAACTTTAAAAGAATAATTAAACCCAAAGGTAATATCTTTGTTTTTACCACTTATAACCAAATAGGCAAATGGCATGAGGCTTTTGATCCGGAATTTGATACTTTTCAATTTATGGTTTGGCACAAAACGAACCCTGCTCCTAAAATTTATAAAAATGGATTTTTAAATAGTTGTGAGTTAATTGTGTGTATGTGGAACAAAGGTCATCAATGGAATTTTAGCAATCAAAAAGAAATGCATAACTTTATTCAAACCCCAATTTGCATGCAACCTGAAAGGCTTTCTAATCCAAAACATCCGGCACAAAAACCTGTAAAATTATTAGAACATATTATTAATATTGCATCTAATGAAGATGATACAATACTCGATCCTTTTATGGGAGTTGGTTCAACAGGTATTGCTGCTTATAATTTAAATAGAAACTTTATTGGAATTGAAATAGAAAAAGAATATTTTGATGCTACTTGCAAACGATTTAAAAATCATGAATACAAAATGAAAGAATATGCTATGAGCAACTATTTACTAATTAATTCTTGATAAAGTAATATCGCAATTTTCTTTATAATTTCTTATAATATTATCATTAATTGCATTGTTATATTTCTTTTTTAACCACATATATTTATCTAATGCCTCTTGTTCATACAAGCCTTTTTTTATTTGTTCTTTTAATTTGCAAATATACTCAGCCCATTCTTCATTACTATCTGTTTCATGTCCAAACGTATCATATGAAATATAATCTATATAATAATAACCATCAGTATCCATCTTTAAACATTGTATTATGTCTTTCTTTTCAGCTTCATAATTATAAGATTGATTGGAAGAATATTTAGAGCACTCAGTAATAACTTTATTAGGAATAATCACGCGAGGATACTTTGCTACTTTCTCCATAGATACAACTTTATTCATTGCTGGACCAAATATGGTAGTGCCGTTATGGTATAAATTCCCACAAGTACATGCTCCTCTCAGAAAAATTCCATGCAATGCGGCAAAATTTGCCTGTAAACGCATAACATCTAATATCGTATAAAATAAACCTGAAGGTGTTTCTATAGGAAAAGATAATATTATTGAATCAGATACTTGCAAATAATTTTTTTCCTCATTGCCAATCCAATTGAATTTATCTTTTTCTCGTTTATTTATCCATTTTGTGTAGTCTAGATGATACTCTGCTTTATCAAATTTATTAAGCATTTCATCAACGGTTATTTTGTTATTATCAATAATTTCCTTAAAACCTAATATGTCTAAAAAGAAAATAACATAATCTCTATATTCTTCCATTTTATACCTATCTTGAGCATTGCTGTATCATTTCATTTAGTTTTTCGTTTAGATTTATTTGATTAATTGCTTCGTTGTATATTTTGGTAAACTCTTTAAAATTAACACCTTCAGGTAAAATCTTATTCCAAAATGCCGAACCTACTAAAAACATATGTGGGTATTGCAAATATTTCTTAATAGAGCCAGACCAAGTTCTGCCTTCTCCGTCTTTATGATAAATAGTTGCAAAATATGGTTTTGTTTTTCTATAATTTAAACCCACATAAATAGTTAACAACTTTTTGGCATTTGACGGAGCATTACTACTATCAAGATTACCTCCGGCTTTGATTTCCATAATATTTAATTCGTCTCCATCCCAAAAAGCTAAATCCACAGGTTTTGTATGAATTTCGTTCGTAATTGGTAAAGGTTTGTCAAGTAATTCCAGAATAGTTTCATGATTTACAGAGCAACAAACTTTTCTTTTACTATCTCCTTCACATCTTGTCATAAATTCCGTAATTCTACCTTGTAATTGGGAATTGCCCATATCAATGTTCGAAACAATAATTTGTTCGTGCTCGTTAGGATTTTGAACATTATGTTCTAAATTATGAGGATTAACAATTTGAGGAACATTTTCTGCCCCATATCTTAATTTTGTAATTTCCTTAGCAACTTTTTGTATTGAATTACCGCTTTTTGACTCAAAACTACTCACGAATACCATATGTGCAGACATCATTGTATCTAATTCTTTTAATAAGAAATTATTCTGTTTTGCTTTAAAATTAGTTACAAAGTCACATTGAATTCTTGCAACTAATGATGAAAATTCTTCCTCTATAATTTGAAATATTCTATCTCTCATTTGTTTTTACGACCTCTTTTAATTGTTCAACTGTTATATTGTTTCTGTGTAATATTTTGTGACAGTTAGAACATAATGGAACTAAATTTTTTCGAGCTTCTTCTAAATTTGTAAGTTTACCATCTACTTCATATACAGAAACAGGATTTATGTGATGAAATTCTATAAAATTTTTACCGTATTCACCATATATTGCTTCAAAATCAAAATCACATGCATCGCATTTAATTTTTCCAAGTTTACTATAGTAATCAAAAGCATATGCCCTTAATTTTGCAGAACGTTTTCTTGTTTTTGTAACTGTTGTTACTAACTTTCCCTCAACAATTTCATCTTCCGGTATAAAATGCTTATTACTGTCATTTAACAAATTAACATTCGCACTTTTTTGAGCTTCTATATCGAAATAGCCGCTATTAATGTACTCATACTCTTCATATTTATTTTCAAGAAAGTTTAAACCATCTTCAGTAATATAATATTTTTCGTCTACATATTGTGCTAAATTTCCACGTTCGAATGTTGAATGTGATCTTAAGTTACGAACTTTTTGCGAGAAATAAGTATCGTTTCTTCCCGGAATAATTTCTGCATCCTTACCTTTAGGCTGCATTATTTCTGTTAATATCTCAATTAGTTCAGAAGTAGTTGTCCCCTCTTTTCGCCTTGAAAAAACTTTTAATGAAGGAATTATAAGTTGATTTTCCGAAATGCGTTCTTCTGGCATATTCCCCTCCTATGCATATTGTAGTTGTTTTTTCTTATTAGATTTAAGAGCAGTAACTGTACCACTTTTTTTGATTTCATTATCAATAGGATAATTTGTGATTAATAAATGCTCACAATCCCTATTATTACGACCTTTAAAACTAACCATATATGTTTTATCAAAACTTGTGATGTATAATCCGTTATTACTATACAAGTTGGAAATAAATTCCGTATTTTTAATTACAAGCATAAATTTAGCCGGACATTTATTGATTAAATAATTTGCCAAGCGTTCCTGATCTTGTTTATTAAAAGTATTATTAACATAACTACTAAAGTCAGTATCATATGGTGGATCTAAAAATATAAAATCATTTTTAGTAAGTTTAACTTTATTCAAAAATTCTTCAAAATCTAAATTGTAAATGTCTGTATTTACAAAATGTGATTGGAGTTCTTTTGATTTTATATAATCAATTTTTCTTTGGAAGTTCTTTCTATTATAAGAAATTCCGCCATATGGAACATTAAATTCCCCATTGGAATTGTATCTAAACATGGAAGAATAGCAGTATTCTCTAATAAAATAGAAATATTCGCTATTATCATATTTATTGTATAAAGCTCTTATATACATATAGAAAGAACCTTTTAATGCACATTCAAAATTATCATAAATATCTTTTTCGGGAAGATTTCCTTTTTTTTCTTCCAAATCTTTCATGCGAACTAATTTTGCACTAATGTTTCTCTGCAATTCTTTTTCAAAAATGCCATAATGCTCCAATAACTCAGGGTTCAATAGTTGCTTAAAAGCCATTTTATTATTGTTTATAAACAAACCAATATTTTTAATTAAATCTTCTTTGGCAATTTTGTTGGATCTATATTTTGAGTAAGTTATGTTAAAAACATCAACATTATTGTCTAATATACTTTCTAACCCAACCCAAGCATTTTGAAGAGACTGCAAGTGAGTTATAAAATCTTTATTCTTGTATTTAACATTATTGTACAGAGTTGTTAACTCGCTAGATTTATCATTAATAAGCATGTTTTTATTTTTCATAGAGAAAAAAACAGCACCGCCACCGACAAAAGGTTCAATAAAACGAACAAAATTTTTAGGTATATTCGGGAGAATATACTTTAATTCTTGTTCTTTACCTCCAGCCCATTTAACTATGGGCGACAAATCGTTCACCTTCTCCATAGAAATTATTATAGTAAAAACAAGCTACTTCTTCAATGTAGTAAAGAAAGATTAAGAAAATAAATTAATGTTTATGATATACTATGCTCAAAGGAGTGGTAATGAAAAATCTTGATAAAAATGAGTTTATAAATTTAGCAATAAATATTCTTTCCGAGAATAAAGATATTCCAATGAGTGCATCTGAAATGTGGGAATATGCAATTAATAAAGGTTATGATAAAGAATTAAATAGTAATACTAAAACACCTGAAAAAAGTTTACAATCTAGGTTATATACAAGTAAAAAGTCGGAAGATTTATTTAATAGAGTTGGTTCGTTTCCGATTAGATTTATACTAAAAGGTCAAAAATCGAAATTATCAGATGAAGAACTGGAAGAAAAAACAATTACTGACAAAATAGAATGTAAAAGAAATAACAAGCATGAAGAAAGAAAATTACATCCACTATTAGCATATTTTGCTAGAAGCAATTTTTCTGCTTATTTAAAAACTATAAATAATCACACATCATTAAAAGGAGATTACAAAGAATGGATGCATCCTGATATGGTGGGTGCATATTTCCCATTTGAAGATTGGCAAGAAAAGTCAACAACGGAACTCTCTCAAAAACTTGGGTGTTTTCCCTTAAAGATATATTCTTTTGAATTGAAATTATCATTAGAACCGGGAAATATTAGGAAACATTTTTTTCAAGCTGTATCTAATTCATCATGGGCTCATGAAGGTTATATTGTTGCTCCTGTAATTTCTATGCAACCTGAATTCATGCGTGAATTAAAAAGATTATCTTCTTTACATGGAATAGGTGTTATAAAGTTAAACAAAGAGTCTCCGGAAGCAAGTGAAGTGATATTTCCAGCGACAGAGAAACAGAGTCTCGATTGGGATACCATAGACAAAATATCAAAATTGAATCCTGATTTTAAGGATTTTATAAATAGGATAATAAAAGATTGCAACAATAAAGAAATTATAAAAAGTTTTTATGATTCAATTGATGAGTTTGAATAGAATTAAAGGAGAGCATTAAATGGTTGATTTTAACAAACTTTTATCAACACGCAATTTACAAAAGCCAATAGATCCAATAGAGATATACAAGTCATTAGATAGAACAAGGGAAAAGGGGGAATTAAGATCCGCACAGGAAATTATATTAAAGGAATGGTATTCCAAGTATAACAACAAAAAAGATTCTATTATTAAACTTAATACAGGAAAAAGGAAAACATTAATTGGATTATTAATACTTCAATCCAAATTAAACAAAAATGAAGAGCCCTGTCTATATTTGTGTCCAAATAAATTTTTAGTAGAACAAACATGTAAAGAGGCAGAAAGTTTTGGAATTGAAGTCTGCACTGCAGAAAAAGATATACCGATTGAATTTGAAAATGGTAAAAAATTCTTGTTACAACTGTAAAAAAATTGTTCAATGGAAGATCAAAATTTGGAATAGATAAAAACTCTATGGCAGTTGGTGCTATTATATTGGACGATTCACATGCTTGTTTAGATGAGATACAATCTTCTTTTACAATAAAAATTCCAAGAAACAATAATCTATACGATAAATTTCTTGAAATATTTGAAAATTCTTTAAAACACAGGGGCAAGGAACTTTTGAAGAACTTAAATTAAATAATAGCGATTCATATTTACCAATACCCTATTGGAGCTGGATAGATCAAATTGACACTATTGTTTCGCTATTAACAAGATGTAATGAAGAAGATTTTATAAAGTTTCAGTGGCCATTATTAAAAAATGACTTCAAAAATTGTTCTTGCATTATATGTAATGATTATATAGAAATATCTCCGTATATTTTGCCGATTGAAAAATTTGGATCTTTTTATAATGCTCAAAACAGAATATACATGTCTGCAACAGTAAATAATGATTCGTTTTTTATAAAACATTTAAATATCGATGAAGATACTATTAAAAATCCAATAATTCTTGAAAATGAACTATGGTATGGCGAAAAAATGATACTAATGCCTTCTCTTATAAATTCAGAATTAAATAATGATTTAATTATGCAGTTTTTTACAAAAACTTTATATGAAAAAACACCTCCTAAATTTGGAATTTGCGTATTAACACCAAGTTTTAAATATGCATCTCCGTGGGGTAACAACGGAGCCACAATTTCAAAGGGAGATGATATAGGACAAGTTATTTCAGAATTAAAATCTGGCAATTTTGATAAGCCAATTGTATTTGCAAACAGATATGATGGTATAGATTTGCCAGATTCTTCATGCCGTATATTAATCTTCGATGGAAAACCATATTCTGAAAATTTAATTGATAAATATTATGAAGATTGTCTTAGTGATACCGAAATAACAAATACAAAAATTGCACAAAAAATTGAACAAGGATTAGGAAGAAATGTTAGGAGGGGGGGATAAGGATTATGGTGCTATATTAATTCTAAGAGATGAATTAGTAAAGTTTCTAATGGCAAATAAATATAAAAAATATTTCTCCCTTCAAACACAAAAACAAATAGATATAGGATTATTTATTACTGAATTAACCCAAAAGGAAACAGAAAGTCAAAGTTCATTAAAAGTTTTAATTGATTTGTTATGGAATAAACTCTTGAAAAGAGATGAAGGTTGGAAAGCTTATTATAATAGAGAGATGAATAGTTTACAACCAGAGAATACGCATAAAATATTAACAGAATTAACGATGTAGCATGATGCAGAGTATTTAAATTATAAAAATAAAAAAGAGGAAGCAATATCAACTATTCAAAAATTTATTAATGCAAATATTGATACTATATCAAAGGAAGAGCATGGTTGGTATTTACAACAAATAGCAAGATACCAATACGAAAATTCAAAAAGTAAATCGATTGATACTCAAAAAGCTGCATATAACAAAAATAATTACCTATTAAAACCTGAAGTTAACATAGAATTAAAACTATTAAAATCTGAAAAAATTGAACAAGCCAAAGGAATTATTGAATATATTAAAACCTTTGATGATGAAAAAGAATTTAAATTAGAAATTAATGAAATTCTTGATAGTTTAAATTTTGGAATTGATTCCGATAAATTTGAAAAAAGCATAGAAAAAATAGGAAAATTTTTGGGATTTGCTTCAGAAAGACCTGATAAACAATATAGAGAGGGACCTGATAATTTATGGGCTGTTGCTCCTGGTAATTATTTCGTAATTGAATGTAAAAATGAAGTTAAAGAAAACAGAAATTGCATTTCTCAATCTGAAACTGGACAAATGAATAATACGTATAACTGGTTTAATACAAGGTATCCTCATTCAAAGGCTACATATATAATGATTATCCCGACCACGTATGTTGATAATAGAGGAGGTTTTAATTGTAGTGTTGGTATTATAAAAGATAGTAACTTGAAAAAATTAAAAAACAATATTGAAAATTTTGTAAATGATTTAATTAGTAATAACTTTAAGAACATAAATGAAAATGAAATTGCGAAAATACTAGCATTGCACGGCTTAAATTATAATGCTTTTTCTGCGACATATTTAGAAAAGCCACAATATATTCAAATTTCAAAAGATATAATAAGATAATTAATGCTTATTTATGAATGAATTAAATTATTAAAAAATACTTAATTTTATTAGCCGAATTAAAAATCTATTGTATGCTTTTTATCATGGGAAATAATGAAAATATATCAAAAGATATTGTTTTTATAAGCCATGCAACTCCTGAAGATAATGAAATTGCAATTTGGCTTGCATCTCGTCTTGAAAATGCAGGATACAATGTGTGGGTTGATAAAAATGAACTTACTGGTGGAGAAGAATTTTGGGATAACATACAGGATATATTAACGAATAAGACTGTAAAATTTATTAGCATAATATCAAATTCATCAATTAATAAAAATGGTGTAAAAGATGAAATATCGTATGCTCTTGAATTAGAAAGAAAAAATAACTTAAGTGAATTTATCTTACCAATAAAAATAGAAGAAAATGTTACTGTTCCTATAAATCTAGGTAGAAAAAATTATATCGATGATTTTAAAACAGATTGGGGAACTGGTCTTGAAAGAGTTTTAAATTTTTTAGATAAGAATAATGTTCCAAGAAATAATATTTCTAATTATAAAGATCTTGAGTTGGTACTCCGAAAAGATGTAGTAAAACTCGAAAAAGGAAATGAAACTATAATGTCAAACCAATTCAAAATTACTTTGCCAGAATTTATATTTTTATACGAAAAAGACACAAATGCTAATGAATTACCTAGAACGCATGAGTATTATGATTATCCGGTTAGAGAATTTGCAGGGAATTTGTTATCATTTTTTGAACTACAAAAAATTAACAGTATAATTGAAAGTCAACAATTAGTTTTAGTTGCAAAATATAAAACAGATAATTTTATTAATGAGCAATATAAGGAATATTCATATAATTCGAAAAAAGATGATATTGATAGAGTTTTTAAAACTTTAATTTCCAAAACTTTTGATATGCTATTTAAGAATAAAGGCTTAAAAAATATACAATGGAAACATACTTGTGATTGGTGGTTTCCAAGTAATTTAATACCGGACAATAAAATCTATTTTACAAATTACTATGATAAAAAAACATATAGAGTAATAACTGGCAAAAGTATACAGTATATATGGCATTTTTGTTTTAGATATCGAATACGAAGTAATGACAATTTTTATATTGAAATTTCACCAAGAACTATATATACAGATGATAAAGATATCGTTATTCCCAGTGATTCCAGGCTCAACAGGATAAGAATCAGCAGAACAAAGACTTGGTATAATGAAAAATGGAGAGATTTATTGGTTGGATTTATGTATTGGTTAAATAATGGTAATGATATTGTTATAAATTGTGGTGACGATAATAGTTTAATCTGTTCTTGGAAGCCGGAATTTTTCAAATCGGAAATAAAAATTCCCGAAGATAAACTTAGAGATGATGACGGGGATATTCAAGATGGGCAGTAGTTTTAAATTAGAATTTTACCAAGAACCAATGTTAGAATTTGCTCATTCGCAAAAATCTGATTATTGTAAGGATGGATTGTTTTTGTATGGACCATTAAAGAACAAAACAGAAATAAGCTATGGAATAATAGGGCATGAAGATGGTATAAAAAGATTTGAAAAATGGATTGGTAGTATTAACTCATATATTAATTCTGCTGATTCAAAGAAATTACACTTTTCATCTTATCCTGGTTTTAAATCTGTATTCGGTACAAGCTTAAAACTTATAGATAATGCAAAGATATTTGTCAATAAAAATACAATTTTAAATAAAATAAAACAAGACAATATAAATAAAGCTATCTACGATACTGTAAATTTATATAGAGAAAAATTAATTCATTATAAAAATAACGAAGAAACTATACCCGATATTTGGTTTGTGATAATACCAGAGGAAGTTTATCGTTTTGGAAGACCGCAAAGTATTGTTCCTAAAAACGAACGAATTGCTTCCAACATGTTATTAAAAAAAATGAAAGCACAACGTTTAGTAGGGCAAGCAAGCCTTTTCTCTGAAATAAATGAACAAGCAAAAGTATATGACTATGGTACAGATTTTAGAAGACAACTTAAAGCTCGATTGCTAAAAGAAAAAATACCAATACAAATTATTCGTGAAACATCCATTGCTCCAAACGATTTTTTAGACTCAAGAAATCAACCTGTCCGCGATGTCCAAGACCCAGCTACAATAGCTTGGAATCTTTCAACAACAATGATGTTTAAAGCAGGATGTAAGCCTTGGAAACTTGCTGATATTAGGAAAGGAGTCTGCTATATAGGATTGGTTTTTAAGAAACTTGATAAATCTAATCGTAATGGTAATGCCTGTTGTGGTGCACAAATGTTCTTAGATACAGGAGACGGGTTAGTTTTTAAAGGTGCTATTGGTAACTGGTTAGATAAAACTAATAATGAATTTCATTTAACAAAAGATAAAGCAAAAGATTTAATGAAGAATATTCTTGAAGAATACAAAAGAGGTCAAGGAGAGTATCCTAACGAATTATTCATTCATGGAAGAACATATTTTAATGATGCTGAATGGAATGGTTTTTTTGATGCGGCACAAAATACAACTACAAAGTTAATTGGTATAAGAATTACGCATGCAACAAATGAACTTAAGCTCTATAGACTGGATGGAAATCGACCTATTGTTAGAGGAACTGCTTTTAAGGTTTCTGATAATAAAGCTTACTTATGGACGTCTGGTTATGTTGAACGCTTTAACACATATCCTGGTTTTAGTGTACCGAATCCTATAACAATTGAAATTTGTAGAGGAGAAAAAACATTAGATACTGTAATAAAAGACATTTTCGCTTTGACAAAAATCAATTTTAATAGTTGTGCTTTTGGTGATAGTGTTCCTGTTACATTAAAATTTGCTGATGCAGTAGGAAATATTTTAACAGCGGCACCTAATGAGGATGTTCCTCCTTTACCATTTATATATTATATATAGATATTTCAAACCTATGATAAAAATGTTTCAAACAAAGTGTGAATTTACAGAAGCCTCGTTGCTATAGTTCTTTGCGAGCAGTGCGAGCAAATAGAGATATAGTACCTACTTGGCTCTCGCTAATAAAAGAGTTTCACCGAAGGTGGGGCTTTTTTATTGTGTAAGGACAGGCGAGAGCGGAGTGAGAAACCTCGTTGCTATAATTTGCAGGTTACACAATATAAATGTAAAATTAACGAATTATTTTGTAAAAAATGGGATTGTAATTTCCGGAATATCTAATGTATCACCGTATAATTCACATGTTTTTTCAATTTCTTTATTTTGTTGTTTATATAAATTTTGAGCTTGTTTCGCATAAACATTTCCGTCAATAGGATTCATACTTTTCCTTGCAGTGATGTTTATTTCCCGATTTAGTTTGGAAATATTATTAAAATTCGGATATTTTTGGGAGATTATTTTTACTGCATAGTTAACTCCCAGAGAAAGGGTATCAATATTATAACTTGTTAAAAGTTTATCTTGGGGGATATTCGTAACTTTTGATAAAAAAGAACTGGTGCTGTTAAGCCTTCCTGCCGCTGCATTTGCTGTTTCTCTTGTATTTATTAAAGCTTTAAATGAAACGGGATTAACAAGCATTTTTTAATTTTCCTTTCTTTTTTATAGTAAGTAAAACATGTGAAAATTTTTTTTACGTTTTATTCATAATCCCAGCACCCGATGTTACCGCAATACCTGCAGACTGCATGCGTATTCATAAATCTTATATCGGGAATGAAGGTATAACCGTCCACGGTTATTTGAATATCATTATTTTTATTGTATTGAACATTAAATTCTTTAGCACCTTTATATTCGGGGCTGAACATAAGTTCAAATTTATCAATGGAGTTACATTTTTTACATTTGAACATAATCAGTTCTTTCTTTTTTTACCAGCTGCCCGTTTAATTATTTCATCGGTCTGATTTGAATTTTCTTTAATTTTTTCGGAATCATATAGTTTGTAAAGTTCCGTAAAGCAGCAGCATCTGAAAGGAAGGGTAAATGAAGTTATTATGAAAATAATTAATGCCTGATAAGAGCCAATGGCAATATCTATTGGTTTTAACTGGGTATTAATAAATGAAAGATATGAGTTAATAATATCGAGTTCCATAGCATTTGAGATAGTTTCAAATTTTTCAATTAAAAAAGTAGATACAGATATTTTATCAAATGCCCATAAAAAGAGATTAGGAAGAAAAATATAAGTTGTAAATATACATAAAACCAACATTATTAAGGTCGGAATAATATTTGCTTTAACCATTTCAAAACTTCTGGATATTGCTTTTGGTGCGGAGATATCACCTTCAAGTGCAAGGACTTGGAATGCTAAACATAAAAACAGCCAAACAATAGGAGAAACCAATAATAATATTAATAATAGCAGAGAAACTATAAGCATTAATAAGATATAATTAGGGAATTTTCGTTTAATGACGTTATCATTTGCTTTAAAATCAATGTTTTTAACTTTTGATTTTCCGCTTGTTGTATAAAATAAGATGTTTAATGAAGCAAAAGCCAGAATGTAATTATAAATTGCTTTCATGAGTACTAAAAAGAAGGGAGCAAGAACAATCCAAAAACATGTGTAAAGATTTTTATCGCTTTCAAAAAAAGGATTAAGATTTCTTATATTATCAATATTTGTTTTAAACAGATATGTTAGCCAGAAGATAATTATAATACTTATAATTTGCCCGAATACAGGGAATGCCAGATATTTTGCACACTGATCAAGATATAAAAAATATGATTTTATACTTGAAAAAAATATATTAAATACTGATAAAAATTTATTAGATTTTTTTCTTGGCATGCTTTCCCTTTTTCTTATTTTATATTAGCATATTATAGTATATTTGGAATTTAATAAGCATGCAAAAAGAAGAATTAAAAAATAAGTTATTATCGTTAAAAGAAAGTGATTTTTACACTTTTGCCGATTTACATATTCATTCAAATGAATCGGACGGAAGAATGACCCCTGTTGAAATAGTAATAAATGCGCAGAGAAAATATTTAAAACTCATATCTGTTACCGATCATAATACTATAGATGCCTATTTAAATACTAATATATTAAAAGAGGATATTTTAATAACCGGTGTTGAGTTTGACTGCTTATATAAAGGAGTATTAATTCATATTTTAGGATACGGATTTGACATTGATAATGAGGAAATGAAGAGTTTGTATTCCGAAACCAAAACTGGGTGCAGGTTTAATTTATACAGATTGTTTAAACTCAGAAATCCCAGAGAAGTTATAGAGAAGATAAATAAAGCCGGAGGAATAGCAGTTTTAGCACACCCATGCTGTTATTGGGTAATTAATCTTGATAATATGGTTAAAGAACTTGTTGATATAGGGTTAGAAGGTATTGAAGTATATTATCCTTATAACGGACTTAGACGAATAGTAAAATTTCATTCCCGTAAAGATGTTACAAAAATAGCCGATAAATATAATTTAATAAAAACAGGCGGAACAGACAGTCACGGCAGAAAACTATAATTATTTTGTTAATTCTTTTAAATAGTTTTTAACCCCTGAAGTAATAATTAAATTAGGTTCTTTGTCGCAAAAGTCATCCAGAACAGTTATACCTGTTGTTACTTCACCTTTTTGAATGTATAATAAACCAACTATAATATTATTTAAAGGTGAACTTTTATCGTTTTTATATTGATTGAGTTTTTCTTCAACCAGCCCCAATTTTTTATAATTTTCAGCCATTTTAAGATAATTATCAAAACATAAAACATTTAGTTTTACCGCTTTTTCAAAACAGGGTCTTGCTAAGTCATTGTATCCGATTTTTTCATATGTTTTACCCAAATTTAAATAAAAAACAGAGGATGCCTGTTTATCGGGAAGCAGGTCTATTGCAATTTGAAATTCTTTAATCGCACCGTAATAATATTTTTCTTCCAGATATCTTAAACCTTTGTTGTTATGGAAATAAGCATTATTCTGCGCTTTTATTAAGTGGTCGCAAAAAGCGCTTTGAGAAGTAATTAATAAAACTAAAAAAATTAAAAAACTTCTTATAAACAAATTTCAAGTCCTTCTTTTGCGAGGAAATAATTTTTGTTTTTATTTTTATAAAAGTTTTCAATAATGCTTAATTTTTCATCATTATAAGCGGGGTCAAAATGAAAGAATGCCAGATGTTTTACTTTAGCGGATTGAGCTGTTTCAAATGCCATATTGAATGTGGAATGCCCGAAACCTTGTTTGGGAATTGCCACGGATAAGTAGTCTTCATTAGTATATTGACTGTCGTGTATTAATAGGTCAGTACCTTTTGCGAATAATTCAAGTTTTTTATCTCCGCCGGAGTAGCATTCTGTATCTGTTGCATAAACAATTGATTTATTTTTATATAATATTTTAAAGCACATAACACCGAAATTAGGGTGAGAATTTAATTTAACGGGTATGATTATAACTTCATTGTTTTTAGGTTTAATTTCATTAAAATCCGTAATTCTTTTTAATATCGGCTCATTTGATTTATCGCTTAAAATAATAATTTCAGATTCATTAATATCGGAAATAGTTAAATCTGCAGTAATATCATAAAGATTAATAGGAAATGATTTGCCAAAAATAACTTCAGATAGTGCCTCATCAAGTTCAAGGGAAACCCCGCTGTATCCAAAAATATTGCATTTGGTGGTTTTTACATTTATCGGTTTAAAAAAGTTTAACCCTTGAATATGATCTTGATGTATGTGGCTTAACAGAATAGTAACATTCATAGGAATTCTGTCTGATGCATTTTGTGCGGAAGAAATATGTTCTTTAAAAATGCTGTCGCCTAAGGGAATAATTCCTGTTCCCGCATCAAGAATAATTCTGTGATTACCTGCCATAACTTCAATACATGAGGTGTTTCCCCCGTAATTGAGAAATTTTTTATCCGCTACGGGATAAGACCCCCTTACACCTCTAAATATAACTTTAAAATCACTATCTTTTTTCATAAATGCCCCGTTATTTTTTTTCTATTGTGATGGTGGTATTTCTGTCTTTTTCTTTTCCGTAATATTTTGCACCGCCTAAAGTCAGTATTTTTGTTTTGGCTTGGAGGTCTTTTAAATTAGTTTCCATAAATTTAAAGTTAAAAATTACTTTATTTCGCTTATTATCAATTTCAATAATTCTGAAAGCATTGGGATAGCCTGCAAGTGTGGGAGTTGATACATGCAGAATATTGCCTCTTTTTGTAATTTTAGCCGCATGATAGTGACCTGAAAATATTGCAATCGGCATTTTATATTTTTTTAGTACGGCTTTAAATTCATTTGCATTTAATATAACGTGATGTTTAGATTCAAACGGGGGTAAAAGCGGGAAATGAATAAAAATTAAGACTACATCATTTTTAGATTTTTGAAGAATATTATCAAGCCAAACAAGTTCTTCTTTTGGCAAAATACCGTTAGAAGAAATTCCTTTGTTTTTAGCTCCGTCAAGAACAATTAATCTGAATCCTGCTTTAGGTTTAAAAGTATAATAAGTTGAATTAAAAGTATAATTAGGATTTTTTTCCTGCAAAATTTTAACTATATTTTTTTTAGTTAAGTAGCCGTCCGTGGTAGTATCATGGTTGCCTAAAGTGTAGTACCAAGGATAGTGCAGAGTATTTAAAACATCAGTAAGCCCTTCTATAGATTGTTTATTGGGTCTATCTATGCCGTCACCCGTAATCATAACAAAACTTAATCCTTTTTCTTTGTTAATCTGGCAGATGGCATCTTCAAGTAAAGGTTTTGTTTTAGATAAAAGTTTATATCCGTTATCTTCTCTAACTGTAGAAAAATGAATATCCGAAATTTGAGCAAATTTTAAAGTTCTTGAAAATGAAGGCTGGCCGCTGATAAAGAACAGTACAGCGACAACAAATAAAATATATAAACAATCTTTTAATAATTTATTCATAAACTGATTATAACATATTTTAAAATATTATTTGTAAAAGCTGATAAAACATAATAAAATAAAAATATGGATAGTGGAATTAAAATTAAAAATATAGTAATTTTCGGAATTTTTCTAATATTTCTAATGTGGATTTTCGATGATTTAATGAAAACATATGAAATCGGCATACATTTTAAGGTTAAAAAGTGTTTTGATAAAATACATCAATCTCAGAAAATAGCGCCTGCACGTTTATATATAAATGCCTGGCGTATTGCAAAACTTGAATATGCAGATTCAACAATGAATTATCAGGATTGGAACAGATGGAGAAACAGGTATCACGGTAAAATAAAAACAATGGAGGATGCAAATGTTGCAATCAGTTCAATGTTAGCCAGTTTAAATGATATTTATACCAGATTTTTGCAAACGAATAAATATAAAAGGCAAAAAGTAATTTTAGAGTCAAAAATAACAGGTTTAGGATTAAATTTTAATAAAACCGATGACGGGATAATAGTTAATAAAATATTAAAAAATTCCCCTGCAGAGACCGAAGAACTTATGCCCGGGGATAAAATTATTAAAATTAATGACAAATATGTTATATTAATGAGCGATGATGAGATTCAAAATTATATTGAGGCGAAGGAAGGAGAAGAAGTTACTTTAATAATAAAACGAGGCTGGAAAATTCTTCAAAAGAAACTTAATTCCAAAGAAACTCCTATTGATACGATGTCATACAGAATTACAAAAGATAACATAGGGATTATAACAATTTCAACAATTATGGGTGAAAAAGCCGTAGATGATTTTAATACCATAATAGATAAAACAAATAAGACGAAAGGTTTAATAATAGATTTAAGGAATAATTATGGCGGAATAATTGCTAATGCCGTTGAGATGGCTGATTCAATGTTCAGAAACGGGAATATAGTTAATATTAAATCAAAAGGAAAGATTAAATATAAAATATATTCTGATAAAGATGCAGGATTTACTGAAAAACCCATAGTGATACTTGTAAATAACAGGACAGCCAGTGCTGCGGAAATTTTAGCGGGAGCATTAAAATATAATTTAAATGCCGTATTGATAGGTGAAAACACGTACGGTAAAAATGCAATACAGCATGTAATTCCCCTGGCAAATAATACAGGTTTAATTATAACCTCCGAAAAATATATACTGCCCAATGGAGAAGATATTCAAGATAAGGGAATAACTCCCGATTATGTTTATACGAATTTAAAACGGACAAAGAAAAATGATGAGCTTATGAAAAAAGCCGAAAAATTACTCCTTGATAAAGTGAAAAATAATAAAGAAAGTGATATAATATAAATGCTCTATGCGGGTATTTATTTTGTTCCTACATCTTGATTAATAGGGAAAGTTGACTCTCATAACAATGCAGTAGACCTGCCAAGCAGCAGGAAACGGATTTGTTAAGGCGCTTACCCACCTGTGGAGCTTTCACAGGTAACAAAATCGTGCTTGCATAGGGCTTTATTATTTTTCAAATAATTTAATATTTATCTGATACTACATTTCTGTTTCACTAACCTCAACCAAAAGTTTCGCAACTCGCTCATTTCATTTCGCTCAAACAGGCGAAACTCTGTTATTGTTTTGGTAAGTGAAACTGCTAAATTTTTTATATGATTTTATATTGAATTATTTTTCAAATAATTCAATATTCATCTGATACTACATTTCTGTTTCACTAACCTCAACCAAAAGTTTCGCAACTCGCTCACTTCATTTCGCTCAAACAGGCGAAACTCTGTTATCGTTTTGGTAAGTGAAACTACGAAATTTCGTATATGATTTCATATTGAATTATTAGAAAAAAAATCAATTAAAAGAAAAGTATCTGTCAAAATCCACATCGTCAAAATTGCATAAGAGCCTGTATACATCATCATCTTCATCCATTTTCTGAAAATTATATTCATCAAATTTCCAAAGCTTTGGGTTAATTCCGTAAACTCTTATAATTTCTCTATCCAATAATATTTTAAGTTTTTTCTTAACGGTTTCAATAGGCATATCAAGGCATTTTGCCAGCTCAACTGCCGAAATTCCTTCAGGCCGTTGGCATTTTTCGGGGGTAAGGAACATAAGTTCCAATCCCACTTTTTTTAAATCAATATCTTCTGATATTTCCATATTGTCACCTGTGTTTACATTCTCATGTTCGGCATTTTTTGTAAATACTTTAATTGTTTTAGTATTTTTTTACATATATATTTTTTCTTGTAAATATTGTACAATTAATTTTATAACAGGAAAATTATATGCACGATTATAATATATGTTACAGTCTTGATTCAAAATACACGGAACAGCTTGCTGTTTCTATCTGTTCTATATTGAAAAATGCAGATACAAGAGATAATTTAAACTTTTATATTTTAGACGGCGGTATAAGTGAACAAGACAAATTAAATATTGACATATTAAAAAATATTAAAGATTTTAATATTCAATATATAAAAATTAACCGTGACGATTTTTCCGCTTATCCGATGTTAAAAAATTACAACGAAAAATTTAAAGATTATCATGTAACTGTTCCGACATATTTCAGGTTTAAACTTCCCGAGCTTTTACCGGATATTAATAAAATTTTATATCTTGATTGTGATGTAATTGTAAGAACATCTTTAAATGATTTGTATAATGAGGGTATAGAAAATAATTCCGCTTTAATGGTTTTAGATGTAGAGGCAGAGAATAATGCTCAAAGATTGGGATTAAATAAGTATTATAATGCAGGTGTTATGCTTATTAATCTTGAATTTTGGAGAAACAATAAGGTTGAAGAAAGTGTATTAAATTATATACAAAATAACAGAGAAAAAATACTCTGGCAGGATCAGGATATTATTAATGTTATTTTGAATGAAAGCATTAAGGAAGTATCTGAAAAATGGAATTTTCAATATTTTTCATATAATGAAATAACTCCCGAAAAATTGTCCGAGGCTGATATTGTGCATTTATCGGGAAGATTTAAACCTTGGATTATCCCCTTTGAACATCCTGTTTATGATATTTATTATTATTATCTGTCATTTACTGTCTGGAGATATAAGATAGCAGAATATAAATTAATTTGCAGTAATAAGAAATTAAAAAATAATTTTGGCGGAAGTGAAACTAATATACTTAAAACGATTTTTGATGAAGATTTACAGCCTGCATTTGAGGAAATTAATAAAACTTATGATTTTGTTAATGAATCGTTAACATACCTAAAAAAACGATTTGATGAAGAAATACCTAAAATGTATGATTATGTAAATGAGGCGCTTGAAAAAAAGATTAAAGAAGTTTGTGATTCTTTATACGATAATATAAATAAATCAATTGAAAAAAAGACACAG
Source organism: Candidatus Gastranaerophilales bacterium (assembly GCA_947625305.1). Lineage (GTDB taxonomy): Bacteria > Cyanobacteriota > Vampirovibrionia > Gastranaerophilales > Gastranaerophilaceae > Avigastranaerophilus. The sequence goes on from CANQNW010000005.1 coordinate 59,513, forward strand.
GAATGTTTTCCTTTGGTGTATGATTATATAAATGCAGCAATAGATAAGAAAAATAACGAACTTAATCTTATATATGAAGAAATTCATAAAAACTATAAATACACAGAAAAAATAGTTGATGATTTAAGAGTGGAACTGACAAACAAACAATAAAAATGCCAAAAGTATCAATAATAATACCTTTTAATAATGTAGAAAACTATATTGAAGAATGTTTGCAAAGTGTAATAACCCAAACATTAAAGGATATAGAAATTATAGTTATCAATGACGGTTCAGATGATAATTCTTTAAAAACAGTTAAAAAAATAGCTAAAAATGATGACAGAATAAAAATAATTCAGCTTAATGAAAGACATGGGCAAGGTTATGCCCGAAATAGAGGCATTGAAATTGCTCAAGGTGAGTATATAGGTTTTGTTGATTCCGATGATTTTATTATGCCCGAAATGTTTGAAGAATTGTATAATAATGCCAAACAAAACGATACAGATATAACTATGTGTCTTGCAAGAGAATTTGATGATGTTACAAAAAAATATACTGAAACTGATTATTACTCTCTTGTACCTTTAAAAAGTTTTGATTCCAACATTTTCAGTGCAGAAGATACCAAAAATAAATTATTGGATATTAATGTTGCACTTTGGAATAAAATTTATAAAAAAGAGTATTTAATAAATACGGGCGAAAAGTTTCCCGAAGGTTTTATATATGAAGACTTGCCATTTTTCTACGGGACTTACCTGAGCGCAAAAAGAATTCAAATAGTTTGGAAATATTTTTATAACTACAGAATAAACCGAAAATCATCAACAATGCGCCAAGCCGGTAATAAAATTCTGGACAGAGTGCAAATGGTTTCCTTAACTTACGAAAAATTGAAAAATGTTCCGTATCTTAGTGATTTAAAGAAAAATATTCAAGGCTGGATTATTAATGATTTATTCCACAGATATACTCTTTTAAAGGAAAGTTACCAGAGGGAATATTTCTTTTTAATGAAGAAGGTTTTTAAAAATCTCGAAATAGAAAATATCGAGGATGATTACTGGAAGAAAGTTTATCATTTTGAAGGATATCTGCTGGTTATGAATAATACTTTTGAAGATTTCAATCAAAAAGTTTTTAATGAATACTTGGATATTCATAAAGTGGAAGACAGAATCACCTCTCAAATAACGGATAGACATGAAATAGACAGTAAAATTTCCAATGTATATGTGGATATTAATAAAAACTATAAATATACCGAAAATTTAGTATCCGGTGTTGAAAATAAGCTGAAGGATGTTAAAGAAAGTGTTACTTATAATATGGAAAGAATAAATAAAGTGGCTGAAAAGATTAAAGAAGCGGAAGAAAAAACCAATAGTACAATTACAAATGTTGTAAACGAAATAACAAAATTTTCGCAGGATAACATTAATCATATTTCAAATGAGTTTAGAAATTTAAATATTCAGACGGATGAAAAGATATCAAGAGTTTATGAAGAAATAACAAAAAATTATTCTTACACAAATGAACTGACTGATAAATTAAGAGTAGATATAAAAACAAGTAATGATGCTCTGGCGCAAAATATTAAAATTCAAACGGATGAAAAAATTTCCCGTATTTATTCTGATATTACGGAAAATTATAAATATACCGAACAGCTTATTTATAACAGAAATAAAGATTTACTTGATGAGATAAGGAAAAATATATCTGAAAATAAAGAAGAATTTAATGTTAAATTAGCTGAAAATAAAAATGATATTAATATTAAACTTGAAGAAAATAAAAATTATATTAGTTTAATAAAAAGTGATTTAGATAAAACAAATCAAAATTTTATAATTGATTTAAATTCCAAAACTGATGAAAAGATTTCAAGAGTATATGAAGAAATAACTAAGAACTACGAATATACAAATGATTTATCCGAAAAACTTAAAACACAAATAAATTCGGATAAAGAAAATTTGATGAGTGCGATTGAAGTTAAGACAGATGATAAAATCTCTAAAGTTTATGAAGAAATTACAAAAAACTATTCCTATACAAATGAATTGACAGAACAGTTAAGGACAGATATAAATAATGAAAAAGAAAATATTCTAAAGGAGGTTGAAACACGAACAAATCAAGAAACAGAAAAAATATATGATGAAATTACAAAAAATTATACATACACTGAAAAACTGGTTGAATCTGCAACATCAAAATCCCAATATGAAACAGAAGAAAAAATATCGGATATTTATAATTTAATAACAAATAACTACACTTCAACCAATAATAAAATAGAAGAAAAAGCTAACGAAACTAAAAATGAAATATCAAATTTATATGGTAAATATGATGCTCTTATTCAGCAATATCAACAAGAAAATAATTATTTGAAAGAAACACAAGAACATCAAAATGAAAAAATAAATAATATTGAAATAAAATCAAATGAATTTGAACAAAAACTCGGTAATGAATTAAATGAGAAAATAATTTCATTTGAAAAAAGTCAAAACAGAAATTTAAATTTAAAAGTAAGTGAAATATATTCATATACCAATAGTGAGTTTACAAAAGTTTTTGCGGAACTAAAAGATAATAATACCGAACTGAAAAATAAACTTGATTATCAAACATATGAAACAGGTAAACAAATTAATGAAAATAAAGAAGAAATTAATAAAATAAAAACAACTGTAGAAGATAAAGCAGACAGAGTTCAAATAAATGATTTATCAAAAGACTTTGAAGAAAAAATACAAAAGCTTAAAGAGTCTCATTATTGGGAGTTAAGAGAAATAAAGGCTCAGTTTGAAAATCAATTGAATGAACAGAGAATTAAATATGAGCAAAAATTAATTAATATGGAAAATCATATTAATGAAAATGAACAAAAATATATTGAAAGCAGAAAAAATATTTTTCAAAAAATATTCGGTTCAAAGAAAAAGAGATAATATATGAGTAATGCAAAAATATCAATTATTTTAATATATAAAAATAATGAAGATAAAATCAAATATTGTCTTGAGAGTATTTTTAACCAAAAATTTTGCGATTATGAACTGATATGTATAAATAACGGGTCAGAAGACAAATCTGAAGAAATAGTTCAAGAGTATAAAGAAAATAGAGAAAATGTTATCCTTATAAATTTCCCAACAGAACGAGATATACAGCAAGCACAAAAAAGCGGATTAGATTTAGCAAACGGGGATTATGTCTGTTTTATAGACCCTGAGCAGGTAATCTATGAAAATTTTCCCGGCGGAATAAAGGCGGACTCTTTTACTAATCTGCCTTCCAATATAAAAATAGAAAACGGGCGCATTTACAAAAGAGACTTTTTGGAAAATCAAGATATATTAGATACAATTATAGAAAATAAATTAACACTTTATTTGCAAAAAATGCAAGAATGTGTTAAAAACTTTGAAAATACCGTTAATTTAAATATTGATAAAGTTCAAAAAACTGTAATTGAAAATGTCGAGAGTAAATTATATATAACTAATTTACGAACGGAACAATTAGAAAAAATCGTTTATGAAAAAGAAATCAATCAAAATAAACTTGTTGATGACAAAATAAAGGAAATTTATAATTTACAGGAAAATACCAGAAATGACATATATAATGATATGTCTAAAATATATGAATATATAAATACGGAAATATCTAAAAGAATTGAGGAAATCAATAAAGTTTATAATGAAATAACAAATTGTTATAAATACAGTGAGGAATTAAATAACAAATCGAAAGAACAAACAGAAAATAATAAAAAAGAAATGTTTTCAAATTTTGAAAATATAACTGATGAAATAAGTTTAAGATATTCAAATATAATAAAACTTATGGATATCCAAACAGAAGAACTTAATAAAAAATTAGAGGAAGTAAAAGAAGAATTAAGTAAACTGCAAAGCTAGTTTATAGACTAAAAATTAGAAAGAAAATAATGCCTGAAATATCAGTAATTGTTCCTGTTTATAATGTAGAAAAATATATAAGAAAATGTCTTGATAGTATTATCAATCAAACATTTAAAGATATAGAGATAATATGTGTCAATGACGGCTCAACTGATAAATCAAGAGAAATATTAACCGAATACCAAAAAAAAGACAGCAGAATAAAAATAATAGATAAGAAAAACGGAGGGTTATCTTCCGCACGCAATGCAGGTTTAAAAGCTGCTCAGGGTAAATTTATAAGTTTTATAGATTCTGATGACTGGGCAGAAAAAACTATGCTTGAAAAGCTTTATAATAATATAACAGCTTTAAACAGTGATATTTCAATATGTGCTGTGCATCAATATGATGAAACAAAGCAAGAAATAAATGACAGTTCAAAGTATTTTACACTCGGTTTTTTTGATGAAACTTTTGATAATAAAGCATTTACATATAAAGATGTAAAACCTTTTATAATGGATGTGTGCGTTATGGCTTGGAATAAGCTTTACCGCAAAAGTTTAATTGAGGAATGCAGAGCAGAATTCCCTGATGGTTTAATTTGGGAGGACGGCCCCTTCTTCTTTTCAATATTTTTTAAAGCAGAAGGTGTTTCTATTGTAAGAGATTTTCTTTATTACTATAGAATTAACAGAAAAGGTTCTATTATTCAAAAAGGCGGGAAACAATTCCTTGATATTATTGATGTTGTTGAACTTATGTACAATTCAATAAAAGATTTGCCTGATTTTGATGATATTAAAAATGAATTTTATATCAGAAAAATTGATGATATTGTATACAGGTATAATTTGGTCAATTTTTATTATAAACAGTTATTTTCAAATAAGTTAAAAAAGAAAAGTTTTTTATTTGACGGCAACATATTTGATTTTAAACTTGCCGATAAATACCCCGGAAATATAAGAAAACGACTGTTTGATATAATTAAAAAAACAAATTTATTAAGATACTATTATAATAAATTTAAAACACGAGTTATGTTTAAAATAATGCAGATTTTATATACGGAAAATAATATATATTATTTAAAATATAGAAAAATTGTTGTAAGATTTAAAAAACGGCCTGAATATTGTGATATTTGGTATGAAAATGACAAAATTTATATAGTATTATTTAAAAAGTTAAAATTTACTGTAAAATTTGAGTATTCTAAAATAGAACCCATAAACAAATGAAAAATCCTAAAATTTCGGTAATAGTACCCGTATATAATGTAGAAAAATATGTAAAAGTATGTCTGGATACAATATTAGACCAGACTTTTTCAGATATAGAGATAATATGTGTTAATGACGGCTCTACGGATAACTCAAGAAAAATTTTGTCTGAATATGAAAAAAAAGACAGCAGAATAAAGATAGTTGATAAAGAAAACGGAGGATTATCCTCAGCTCGCAATGCAGGTTTAAAAGTCGCAAAGGGCGAGTATATCAGTTTTATTGATTCAGATGACTGGGTAGATAAAACCATGCTTGAAAAACTGTATAAAAGCATGACCGAATTTAACACCGATATTACAATATGTGCAGTTCACCAATTTGACGAGACAAAACAGTGTATAGATGATTCAAATCCTTATTATACACTCGGTTATTTTAATGAAACATTTGATAATAAAGCCTTTACCTATAAAGAATTAAAACCGTTTATTATGGATGTTTGTGTTATGGCATGGAATAAATTGTATCGTAAAAGTACAATTGATGAATGCAAGGCGGTATTTCCCGATGGTCTAATATGGGAGGACGGGCCCTTCTTCTTTTCAATAATTTCTAAAAATAAAAAAATTTCTATCGTAAGAGATTTTCTTTATTATTACAGAATTAACCGAAAAGGTTCTATTGTTGATAAGGGCGGGAAACAATTCCTTGATATTATTGATGTTGTTGAACTTATGTACAATTCAATAAAAGATTTGCCTGATTTTGAGGATATTAAATATAATTTCTTTAAAAAAAAGACAGAAGATATCATATCAAGATATGATAATTTAAATCCAAAATATAAAACAGCTTTTGTAAAAAAATTAATAAATAAAAGTTCGCTTGTGAATGAAAAATTATTCCCGCCCGATATGGTAAGAGGTAAATTCCGTTATAATTATTATTTATTCTGCAATCTGAAAACAGGCAGTGTTTCATATTACAATATAAAAAAATTTATAATGAAATTTAAATATAAAGTAATGGAAATAATGTATTTTACCGAAGGTTTTTATACTTTAAAATATAAGAAACATATTTGTAAAATAAAAAAACATCCGAAAATTTTTGATATATACTACAATAATGACATGTTACACTGCAGTTTATTGAAAAAAATAAAATTTAATATTCCGTTTAAATTTTCAGAATTGGAGAAATTCAACGAAGATGACTAAATTATCAATAATAATTCCATACAGAAACGTAGAATCATATATATCAAAATGCCTTACAACAGTTCTATATCAGACAATAAAGGATATAGAAATAATATGTATTGATGATTCATCAGAAGACGGCTCAAGAGAAATAGTAAAACAGTATGCCGAACGTGATAACAGAATAATGATGATGAACACCGGCGGAGTTGTATCGGGGCAGTCTTATGCAAGAAATCTCGGGCTGGAAGTGGCATCAGGTGAATATATCGGGTTTGTTGATTCTGATGACTGGGTTGAACTTGATATGTTTGAAAAAATGTATAATAAAGCAAAATCGGATGATGCCGATATTACAATGTGCGGGGCAATGCTTTATGATGATAAAAAACAGGAATTTTATAATGATGACTACTATAGCCTTAAACCGCTTGAAAAATTTGGGGATAAGGTATTTTCTCCAGATGACTCCAAAGATGAAATACTAAATATTAATGTAGTTTTGTGGAATAAAATTTACAAAAGAGAATTTCTAAAACAAATAAATGCTAAATTCCAATCGGGATACATATATGAAGATATGCCTTTTTTCTTTGAAACATATCTTAAAGCAAAAAGAATAAATATCTTATGGGAGAACTTATATTATTACCGCCAAAACCGCAGATTTTCAACAATGCAGAACTCAAATAAAAAGGTTTATGACAGAATTGATATGTCAAAACTAACTTATGAAATATTAAAACAGGCAAGTTTTTTTGAAGAAAAGCAGGATGAAATCCACAGATGGATAATAGATGATATTTTTCATAGATACACATTGCTGGAGGATAAATATTATGAAGAATATTATAAAAAAATGAGGGAATTTTTTATAAGTTTAAATCTTAACGAAAAGCAGAAAGAAGCACTAAAAATAGGCTATTGCTGCGACGAATTTGATATGATATTAGAGCGGGATTACTACGGATTTTGGAATTTCCTTATTGAAAAATATAAAACCTCAAATAAACGAATAAAAGCGGCTGAACATAAATGTAATCTTGATATAAAAGCAATAAAAGATTACCTTGAACAGTATAAAAAAGAAGCTGCCGAGGATAAAGAAAAAGCTATAGAATGGTGGGAAAACTTCAGTAAAGAAGAACGGGCAAAAGAAGTTAAACGCAGATTGGAGGAACAATACATTTATCTTGAATCTAAAAAACAATCTGAAATGAATGGTTTGTATGATGAATTTAATCAAAAAATGGTAACGCAGGAATATGAACTAAAAAGATGGCAGGCTGAATCATTAAGACAGCAGAAAGAAAAACTCACAGCAGATTACGAGTGGAAACTTGAAGCCCAAAGACAGCATTATATGCAGGCGCTTCAACAGCAAAAATATTATTATGAAAATAATTTTTTACCGGTTAAAATAGTATTAAAACTATGCAGAAAATCTCTGCAAATTCAAAATAAAATTAAAAAATTAATAAAGAAAAACTAACATGCCAGCAGAAGACGAAAAATATTATATATTGGAAAAACAATTTAATGAAATGCTTTCATCTTTAAAAGAAAAATATGAAAGTGAAATTAAACTGTTAAAAACTAAGCTTGAATACAGTCATATTAAGCAGAAAACAGAACTTGAAAATTTAATCTCCCAAACTAAAAAAACATCTGATGACTATTATAATGTTAAAAGTACTCAAGATATACAAAGTATAAAAGACTATTATGAAACCAGAATAAAAGATTTAACCGAATGGTATGAAAAAGAAATACCGAGAAGACAAAAAGAAACTGCAGCTTGGCATGAAAATCAATTAAAAGAAAAAATTGAAGAATTGACAAACAATTACGAAGAAAAAATTTCTCAATTAAATAAAAGGTTTAATGAAGAAATAGAAGTTTTAAGCACACAGTTAATAGAACAGAAAAAATACTATGAAAAACAATTAAAACCATTTAACAGATTGATAAAAATAAAAAAGAAACTGACATCTAAAGGGAATAAAACCGAAAAGAAATCAAATAAAAAACCTGAAGTCAAAGAAGAAGTAAATATAATAACACCCCCGATGCAAGAAGAAAATATAAGACCCAAAGTCTCGGTTATATTGCCCGTATATAATGTTGGAAAGTATTTAAGGCAGTCATTAGACAGTTTAATAAATCAATCGTTAAGAGAAATAGAAATAATATGTGTTAATGACGGCTCAACGGATAACTGTTACGAAATATTAGAAGAATATAAAAATAAAGACAGCAGAATAAAAGTAATCCATAAAGAAAATAAAGGCACAGGCGCCGCAAGGAATGACGGATTAAAACTTGCGACAGGCGAATGTATCGGTTTTGTAGACCCTGATGACTGGGTTAAACCTATGATGTATGAAAGGTTATACACACTTTTAAAAGAAAAAAATCTTGATATTGCAATGTGCATGCCGGATGGATACGATGAAAGAAATGGAATAAACCGCCCCTTCCCTTATTTTGTCGATGATAATTTTAAAAATATTATAGATGACAGAATATTTAACTGGCGGGATTTATCGCCGTTTAAATACCCTATGTGTATTTGGAATAAACTTTATACAAAAGAATTATTTGATAAAAATCAAATATGGTTTACGGAAGGGCTTGATTTTGAAGATCATAGCGTAATTTTCGGGACTCTGCTAACAGCGGAAAAAATGTTTTTTATCCGTGAAAAATTATATGTCTACAGATTTAATCGAGTTGGGTCTGTGCTGTCTGATAATAACAGAAGGCTTATAGACCATATTGAAATTTTTAATATCGTTGAAGATTTAATGAAAAGAACAAATACATATACCGCATTAAGAAATGATTTTCTTTTCTACAAAATACATAATCTTTTTTATTACTACAGCATGATAAAAGATGAATTTAAGCAGGAATATTATGAAAATATGGTTAAATCCATAAAAAATACAAATCTTAGCACGGATGAAATAAATATGCTGAGTGAAAAATATCCCGAAATTAAATCATATGTTTAAACGGTAAAAAAAAATCTCCTCTAATTTATAATGTAATTGTGGGAAAAAATGCGTAATGGAAATTTCATCAAACGGTATAAACCAGCCTGTAAGTTTTTACACAAAAAATACGGGTAATACAATAAATATGGCAATAGATGAAGATAACCGTGTATTGAACGGTAATATTTTTGCATCTGAACTTAGTGTAACTGCCACAAAGCCGTTAAATAAACCGTCTAAAAGAAAAAGAAAGAATAAACGGCTTAATACTTATGATACTGATTATCTGCCTGATGAACCCGGCGAAAATGATAATTCGGAAGTTCAAAAAGAAAATTTTTTCATAACAGTTCAGGAAAAAAAATTCTCCGAAAAATTTAAACAAAGATTATTGCATATAATCAGCATAACTCCCGTTATAAATTATTTTATTTTGAAAAATAAAACAAAAAAAATAAAAAAAACAGTAGAAGAACTGACAGATATTAATCAAAATGTGGATGACATGTTAAATACAAAAGTCCCTTTCGGCGAGGAATCAAAACTCTATACGGATATTGCAAAAAACCTGACAACTGCCGCAAACATAATAGGGAAGGTGAATAGAAACTTATAATTAACAAAAATAAACATATATTAAAATTTTTCGCATTTTTTCTTTACTAATTAAATATTTTAAAATACTATGTTAATATACGATGAAAACCATGTAATATATGGGTAAATCGGGATATGAAAAAAGTAATAGAAAAAAAAGAGGGCGCATAAGTGGAAAATTTTGTTCCGGATATTTTTGGCAAAAGAGAAAACAACAGCAGTAATTCAACAACAAATGAATCAAATGTAATACCTGCAGATATAAAAGTAATAGGTGTAGGCGGAGGCGGAGGCAATGCCGTAAACCGAATGATAAAAGCAGGACTTTCAGGTGTAGATTTTTGGGTGCTTAATACCGATTTACAAGCATTAGAAAAATCTTCTGCCGAAAATAAAATCAGAATAGGAAGTAAACTTACAAACGGATTAGGTGCCGGCGGAAACCCTGAAAAGGGCGAAAAATCAGCTGAAGAAACCAGAGATGAAATCGTAAATGCAATAGGTAAAGCAGATATGGTATTTGTTACCGCAGGCATGGGCGGCGGAACAGGTACAGGTGCAGCTCCTGTTGTTGCAAGAATTGCTAAAGAATTAGGCGCATTAACTGTCGGTGTTGTTACAAAACCGTTCAGCTTTGAAGGTCAAAGAAGAATGAATCAGGCACTTCAAGGACTTGAAAAATTAAAAGAAACCGTTGATGCACTTATTGTTATCCCTAATGATAAATTACTTGAAGTTATAGACAGAAGAACAACTTTCAGAGAATCTTTTGAAGTTGTTGATGAAGTACTTTTAAGAGGTGTTCAAGGTATATCGGATATAATTACCGTACCCGGGTTAATTAATGTGGACTTTGCCGATGTAAGAAGCGTAATGGAATCATCAGGTTCAGCATTAATGGGTATAGGCAGAGGTACTGGCGAAGGCAGAGCTTTAGAAGCAGCAAAAGCAGCTATTAATTCACCGTTGCTTGAAACATCAATTAAAGGTGCATCAGGTATTATTATGAATGTAACCGGCGGCCCTGATATGACATTGTTTGAAGTCGCTGATGCAGCTAAACTTATCCACGAAGAAGCTTCTCCGGATGCTATTATCCACTTCGGCTCTGTTATTGATGACAGAATTCAAGGCGAAATTCAAATTACCGTTATCGCTACAGGGTTTGATTTAAAAAATAACGAAGTCGATAAATTTAACCAAGAAGAACAGGAAAATAAAACTTTAGGTGCTTTAGATTTATTCAGCGGCTCGGGTTTTAATCCTGATTCCCCTAAAGTTTCAAAAGCAGCTGCAGAATTTGCAAATAATATTCTTGATATCCCTGATTTCTTAAAGAAATAACGGAATTAAAAGTATTTAATAAAAAAGCGGGCATGCCCGCTTTTTTTATTGTTTATTATTCAGATAATCAATTGTTTTCTTGCTTCCGACAACCGAAGTTACAGGACTGTTTGCAAAAACATAATTTGCTGTTAACGAAATATCTTCTATAGTTATTTTATCTATTGCATCATATAACAATTTTAAATGATTAAAATCATATGCGGAATTTCTGTAGTTATGTAATTGTTCCGTAAAATATAAATTTTCCTCCATCTGATTAAGAATATCGGTTTTTATACAATTTTTAGCTTTTTGGAGTTCTTCAGCTGAAACGGGTTCTGTTTTTAATTTATCAACATTTCGTTTAAAACCGTCTATTGCTTTTTTAGCATTTTCGGGAGTATCTTTTTCATAACCTGAATCTGTTGAAGTTGAGATATCAAGGATAATCATGCCTGAATCATTATTATTAATGAAAGAAGAATGAACACTATAGGCAAGTTTTTCTCTGCCTCTTAAATCGGTAAATAATCTTGAACTCATGCCTCCACCTAAAATATCATTCATAAGTAATATTTTTGCTTCATCATCGACATTGCCGGTATATTTGAAGGTATATGCTTGAGTTATATCTGCCTGGTTAGATTCATTTGTATCCGTTACTAATACAGGTTGTGTTATGGGTCTATAGGTTTGAGTATTATATTCTCTATTTATTTGAACAGGCTGAAAATAAGGTAAACCTTGCGATAAACTGTTGTTAATAATATTTGATATGTACGGATTTTTATCTTCATTAGCCGTTAAAGTAGCTTCGCATTGAGAATTTTGCAAAATATAGTAATATAAATTTTTAATATCGTTTAAAGTTAATTTATCAAGTTCTTCAAGCTGTTCCTGAATACTTTTATATTTATTATCATCAGGGTACAATGTTCTATATAATTTATCAGATGCGGATTTTCTTTGTGTAAGAAGACTATCTTTAACAGTTTGTTTCGCAGTTTGAAATTTCTCTTCGGTAAATAAAGGATTATTTAATACATCTTTCATTATTTCAAACATATCAGATGTATTATTGTCATAAGAACTTCCTTCTATTGTTATTCCTGAAGAACTTGCACTAAAATTCAATATAATATCTTTTGAATTTAAAGTATTTTGATAATTATCTTTGTTATTATTCATGCTCCCTTCGTTCAGGATTACATTTAAAATTTTTAAAGCAGGATTTGAAACGGTTTTCATATTATCTGTTTGAATATCCATTAAAAATGAAGTTCTGCCTGTTGATACCGCAGGAACAATAGCTGTTTCAATATTGTTAGGCAGTTTATATTGTTTTATGCCGGATATATTGTTATTAATATTATCTGAAGGATTAGACCTGCCGAAGGAAACATTATTCTTTAAAGTGTTTTGTATTTGAGAGTTTTCTGCATGCCCTACGGCTATTGATACTTTATTTAAATCAAAGAATTTTTTAGCAGCAGCTTGAATATCTTCAGGAGTTAATGAATTAATATATTCATACTTCTTTTGAATGTAATTATTATCATCTCTTTTAACAATATAAGCGAGCAATCCGTTTATATTATTGGATGTTTCCCCTATATCATTAAGTGCTTTTATTTTCTGATTTTTAATAATATTAAATTCTTCAACGGAAGGCGGATTATTAGCGAAATAGAACAGTTCTTCATATAAAATTTTTAATACTTCATCAATTTTTTCATCCGGCAAAGATATTGACGTGCCGGCAAATTTGGCACTGTCTTTTTTATTTTGCAAAGCTTCATTGTAAAAAGAAGAATTAAGCCCTATATTATTTAATCTTTGTGAAAGTCTTGAATTTGAAGCATTAATAAGGCTTTCAAAAAATTCGATTGCAAATAATTCTTTATCGGATGTGCCTTCAGGTATAGCAAATCCCATTGTGATATTTGAAACTTGTGAACCTTTTTGAACAAAATCTTCTCTTATAGGTTTATCGTTATAATAAATAGGTTCATAATGTCTTTGATTTATTTTGGAGTAATCAGGTTTTTTATTATAATATTTAGCTGCAAGGTTAATTGTTTCATTAACATCCACATCGCCTGTAATAACAGTAACTGCATTATCGGGTGTATACCAGGTATTATAATAATCATAAACCTTTTCTTGAGTTAAATTATCAATATTTTGTTTTGTCCCAAGTATATAATTTGCCGAATTAGATTTGATACCAAATAAATTTTTCAAAGCGATTTGATTTGCAATGTCGCTTATATCATCTTTATACATATCTATTTCGGATTTAACAGGTTCTTTTTCTTTCTCGAGTTGGTCTACGGGGAATGTCGGAAACTGCGTTTGATTAGCATTAAGCATTATTGCTTTTTCAAGCGAATTATCGTCAAGCAGTTGAAGTTCCAGATAATATGAGGTTTCATTATAATTTGTGTATGCGTTAGTATAACCGCCCATTAGAGAAAGCTGTTTATCATATTCACCGGGTGCAAGATTTTTACTTCCGTTAAACAGATTATGTTCAATAAAATGGCTTATACCTCTGATATCATCTGTTTCATTCATTGAACCGACATTAAAAGTAGTCTTTACAACAGTAGGCCCCTTTTTAGGAAGGATAACGACCTTTTGCCCGTTTGCAAGTTTAAAAACAGATGCTTTTTCTTTTAACCCCGGAATTGATATTTCATCAATCTTTGTATAAGACATAGGTAAATTAGAGTTAACTTGCGACATTCCCGCTGTATGAACAGAAGGAAGTTCACTTAAAACATTCTTTTTAAATGATTGATTAGATATTTTATCGGATTTTTTGGCATTATTTCCGATGAATTTTAGTGGTAAATTATTTGATATTTTCATAAGTCGACCTATGTATTATAATTATATAAAAATAATAAAATTTATAAATTGATAAAAAATAAAATAAAATTACTAAAAATTAACAAAAAAAATTATATTTTGTTTTATTATCAATGAAGGTGAAAATGGAATTATACAGAGTAACAAGATTATATCCTCAGTATCAAAGGTCCCAAGATAGAAGGCAGAATAACTATCCTGTAGCAATAGAGCGCAGAAGCGGTCTGGATAGAAGAAGCCAAGACAGGGTTGTTTTAGATAAACAGCTTACAAAAGATATATTTGAAGTAAAAAGAAATGTAGCAAAATTGGAGGCATTATCACCGCAGTTATTTGCTCAAAATGTAACCAAACAAGCACCGACATTTTCTGCAATGAATAATATGACGCAGGATGTACTGGTGAAAGAATCAAAACCCGATCCTGCGGAATTAGCGCGAAGGGAAGCAGAATTACAAGACAAAGCTTCTACAACATTTCAAATAGGATTAATAACAGCAGCATTAACATGTGCAATAGGCTTATCATTTTTAAGCAGTGCGGGTGCAGTTATTGCATTAGGTACAGGACTTTATATCGGGGCAAGAGTTTTAAAAACTCTTATTGCTAAACATATTAAAGATAGCGATAAGGTTGAAAAAGAGTAAACTCTAAGTCCAAGTTTCAAAATCGGGTTCTTCAATTATCATACAGTGAATTCCCAATGGTGGCTTAAAGTATCCGTCATTTAATTATCTTGCCCGGGGTTTACTCTTATAAAAATATTTTTGGCTTTTATTGGTGTAAAATAATAATTAAATAAATTAATTAATATAAAAATATGAATAAGAACAGAAACATAATAAAAGAATTAAATAATACAATTTTTAAACATCATTATCCGATGTATTTAATTCATTTTGTAACAGAAAGGTGCAATGCAAAATGCGAGCATTGTTTTGTAAATTTTAAAACCGCCGAGGATGAATTATCGTTAGAAAATATAGAAAAAATTGCATCTACCTCCGGTCCATATTTAAGAAATGTGGGAATAACTGGTGGTGAACCGTTTATAAGGGATGATATTTTTGAAATAACTGATATATGGTATAAAAATTCTTCAGCTACATCTTTATCATTAACGACAAACGGAAGCATGCCCGACAGAATTGAAAAATTCTGCACTCAGGTTTCAGAAAAAAACATACCTGTTGCAGTATTAATGTCATACGATTTTATAGGGGAAAAGCATTCCGAATACCGAGGCTTAAAAGACTTACATTTAAAAGTTTATGAATCATACAAAATTATCAAAAGTTTTCCCAAAAATATGAGTGCAACATTTCAAATTACCCTGACACCTGAAAATGTTGACAGTGCTTATGAAACATATTTATATATGAGGGATGTGTTAAAAATAGCAAATATCAATTGTACAATGGTAAGAGGCAGATGTGCCGATAATGCGGATGATAAAACAAGAGTTAAAATGGCGCAAGTCTATGAGCAAATAGAAAAACAAAGAACAAATGATTTTAACTGCTATAAAATTAAAGGGTTTGAAGATTTTACATTAACCGAGAGAATATTGAATACAAAAAATAAAGTTCAGTGGAAATATGTTTTAAAATCTTTTAAGGATAGGAGGTATATTTCACCGTGTTCAGCAGGCGGATTGTTTGGAGTTATAAGATATAACGGGAATGTAACTCCTTGTGAAACAATAGAAACCCCGATTGCTAATTTAAAAGAGTATGATTATAATTTTATGAAATTATGGGAAAGTGAAAGAGCATTATTAACAAGAAAAAATATATTACAATCAAAATGTGCGTGTACTTTTGAACCTTGCTGGCTGATTAATTTATTGTCCTCTCCAAAATATTACCCTGAATTATTATATTCTTTCTTAAAAAATACTTACGGGAGAAAAAATGCAGATAAATGAGGCAGAAAATCTAATATCTATAATAATTCCCGCAAGAGAGCAGGATTTTATTCTGGATGAATGTATTTTGAATATAAGGAATTTATACAAACAGGTCAAAATTATTGTTATCATTGATAAAGATAACGGAAAAACTTACGATAAAAATGTCAAAATTTTAAAATCACAAAACAAAAATATGTCTGCAAAAAGGAACTTAGGGGTAAAAAATGCGGATACAAAATATATAGCACTTATTGATTCAGATGCATACCCTTGTGAAGGCTGGCTTGAAAATTCAATTAATTTACTTGAACAGGATGAAAATTATTCTGCCGTAACGGGTAATCAATATAATCCGCAAAAAGACAATTTTCTTCAAAGATGTCTGAGAATTGTAAGGTTCAGCCGTATATTTACACACGGCAATTGGTGCGTAATAAATGATAAAAATGCAAAAGAGCGGGAGGTTAATGAATTTTCATCCGCAAATGTTGTGTTGACTAAAGTTTCATATGAAAATATAAACGGAATGAATGAGGATATTTATCTTGCGGAAGATAATGAGTTTTCTTTAAGATATAAAAATGCGGGATATAAAATAAAATTTTCGCCCAAAACAGCTGTTTTTCACAGAGAAAGTACAATGTACCCGTTTTTAAGAAAGCTTTATTGTATGAGTTATTATTATGCTGATATGTTTCGTCAGGGTAAAGCTGTAAAGCCTTTTAAACAAATTTTACTGGGATTAATGCCAATGTACGGATTTCTTTTCTTTTTATTTTTGTGGTGCTTTCTTATATTTATGAAAATCAATCCTTATCCGCTTTTAATCCTGCCTTTAATAGCTTTATTAATACTGGTTTTTGAGGCATGTAATTTAACAAAACAATTGGAAGAGGGAAAAATCTTAGGATTTTTCATATTTCTATATACATTTTGTGCATTTATTGCAGTCTGGATTTTAGGAGGTTTTTTGGGCTTAATTCCTATAAAATTCAGCAAGGTTGAAAATTTATATAAACATTATTAAAATATTTATTTACTTAAACCCAAAGGTCTTAAAATTCCTATCATGCCTTCCGCTGCAATATCATTGGTTAATTTGCCGTCATTATTAAAATAGTACATATTCATAACGGTGGTTTTAATTTTTACACCTGTCGGCTTAACTCCTAAAAATTCACCGTCATGAGTACCCGTTAAAATCCAGCGGACTGCAACTTTATTATTTTCTTCAATCATTTCTTCTATGTGCCATTGAACATCGCTAAAACCTGTTCTCATCCAATGAACAACGGATAAATAACCCTTGCCGCCATATAACGGCTCAGGGGATGCAGGTGTATAAAAACTTGCCTCAGAAGAAATAAGTTCCTGCGCTAATTTATCATCAGCCGTATTTATCATAATCTCAAATTTTTTCATTTTTTCTTTTAAATCGGAATTACTCATAATTAACAAAGTTCTCCATCTCCAAATCCAAATTGTTCAAGTGAATTTGCTTTTGCTTGTACACAAATATATTCAACATCTTCTTTAGCTTCCATTGTCCTTACGGCATTAGGCAGAACCTTTATACAAGTTCCTTCTTTAAAATCAATATTTTGACCGTCAAGTGTCATTATTCCTTCGCCTTTTAAGAAAATATAAACTTCTTCATTTTGTTTATGTTTATGATTAAAAGGTAATTTTACTCCTTTTGGCATATTGTTAACAGAAATTTCACAGCTTGTTAAATCGAGTTTACCTTGTAAAAAGGCTTTGCCGTTTTCATAATTTTTCCCGATTTCATTAATTTTTCCTATTTCAATTGTTTTGTAATTCATGATGTTATCCTTTTATTGATTTAACACATTTTTAAGCATTTTTTCCAAAAGGTATTCAAGAGTTTTAGTTTCGTTATCAGAAAATCCGTTGTATAAAACTTTATTTAATTCCTCTGAAATTTTATCAAAAAGCGGTTTTAAATCCTGACCTTTTTGAGTTAATGTAATCTTGGTAATCCTGCTGTCAGAAATTGATTTTTCCCTTCTTACCAACCCTGTTTTTTCAAGTTTATCAACAAGAACTGTAACGGTCGGTTTTGTTCTATGGATTTTATCTGCAATATCCTTCATTGTTAATTCGCCATATTGATATAAAAGAACCAAAATATCGCCATGAGAAGGAAAAAGTTCATTATAACCGCATTCTTTTAACTTGTAGGTTATAAAATTATTCCCTTTTTCTCTTATTTTCGATGTTAAAAATAAAGCTTTTTTCATAATTAAATTATAGTTAGATATCTAACTATTGTCAATATAAGATAGGTATAAATAAAAAACACCTCTAATATAGAGGTGTAAAAATACCTTGAGCCGGACTTGAACCGGCACTGGGGGTGAGCCCAATTGGATTTTAAGTCCAACGCGTCTACCACTTCCGCCACCAAGGCTTGTTCATTGAGTAATATA
Organism: Candidatus Gastranaerophilales bacterium; assembly: GCA_947625305.1. Classification (GTDB taxonomy): domain Bacteria; phylum Cyanobacteriota; class Vampirovibrionia; order Gastranaerophilales; family Gastranaerophilaceae; genus Avigastranaerophilus. Next base: position 78,016 of record CANQNW010000005.1, read on the forward strand.
ATATAAAAAAGATTTTATGTAAAGTCTTAAATGAAATTTTAATAAAAATAAATTTAAAATAATAAAAGAGTTGTTAAATACACGGATAGTATGGTAGAATTACTACTATAAGTAATAAAGTAATTATATTTATGTATATGATATAAAAAATAGCGAAAATACTATAAGTATTGCATTTTAATAATAAATGCATAAGAAAGAACGAGGTATAGGACAATTACTATCGATTTAAATACTTTAATATTTCTTTTTGTCGTTCTGGCATTTGCTTGTTTTCTTTTATGGCGCGATTCAAAACGGGAAAAACGTGAAAAAGAAAACTTAATTGCCGAGATGGATGAAAAGAGCAGTTTATATAAAAAAGAAGCAATGATAGCTGCTAAAGAATCCGTACAAAAAGACATAGAAAAGTTTCAGGAAGAAACAAAAGAACGCAGGCAAGAGTTATCAAGATTAGAATCTAAACTTGTCAAAAAAGAAGAAATGCTTGAAGACAAACTTCAGGAAACGGCTGTTAAAGAGGCAGAACTTCAGAAAAAATCCGATGAATTAATGGATAAAGAAGATTATCTTGCGGAACTTGTACAAAAACAAATGCAGGAACTGGAAAGGATTTCGGGTTTATCCATAGATGAGGCTAAAAATTTACTTCTTGAACAGTTAAAATTGGATTTACAGCAGGAAGCTAATAATCTGATAAGAGAAAACGAAAATCATATTAAAGAAGTTTCAAACGAGAAAGCGAAAGAAATTCTCACAAGTGTAATGCAAAGATGTGTTATAGACCACGTAGTAGAATCTACGGTATCTTCTGTCAGTTTGCCTTCTGATGAAATGAAGGGAAGGATTATAGGCCGTGAAGGAAGAAACATCAGAACATTAGAAACACTTACGGGAGTTGATTTAATCATAGATGATACACCTGAGGCTGTTGTATTATCTTGCTTTGACCCTGTAAGAAGAGAAATAGCAAAGCTTGCGCTTGAAAAACTTGTTGCGGACGGTCGTATTCACCCCGTTCGTATTGAAGAAATGGTTGAAAAGGCAAGAGTTGAAATAGAACAAAAAATTAAACAGGAGGGTGAAAATGCCGCAATGGAAATGGGCATTATGAACCTGAATAAAGAGTTAATTAAAACACTCGGAAGATTATACTACAGAACAAGTTACGGACAAAATGTATTGTTACATTCTTTGGAAGTTGGACATATAGCAGGCATGATAGCTGCGGAAATCGGAGCAAATGTAAAGATAGCAAAAAGAGCGGGATTATTGCATGATATCGGGAAAGCTGTAGACCAAACACAAGAAGGTACACATATTGAACTGGGTGTTGAGCTTGCGAGGAAGTACGGAGAAAAAGAAGAAGTAATCCACGCAATCGAAGCACACCATGACGATGTAACGGCTAATACAATAGAAGCTGTACTTGTTAAATTGGCGGATGCGGTATCTGCCGGCAGACCCGGTTCAAGAAGAGATACACTTGAAATTTATATTAAACGACTTCAAAAACTTGAAGAAATTGCATTAAGCTATGAAGGGATTAAGCAATCATTTGCTGTTCAGGCTGGAAGAGAAATCAGAGTTATCGTTCAGCCTGATAAGTTTGATGATTTGGCAAGCACCAGATTAGCAAGAGATATTGCAAAGAGAATAGAAGAAGAACTTGATTATCCGGGTCAAATAAGAGTAACGGTTGTAAGAGAAATCAGAACAACCGAAATTGCTAAATGATAAATACATTATAAATGTATTAAATCGGATAAGAATATGCGTTCAGACATAATTAAAATATTGTTTTTAGGCGATATAGTCGGCAAACCCGGCAGAATTGCCGTGCAAAAATATATTTCTGCACTTGGAACGGATAAGCCTGATTTTATAATTGCCAATGCAGAAAATGCCTCACACGGTTTCGGGCTTACTCAAAAAAACTATAATGAGCTGCTGTCTTACGGAATTGATTGTTTTACATCGGGCAATCATATTTGGGATAAGCGGGAAATATTTAATTATATTGATGAAGCGGATAAACTGATAAGACCTATAAATTATCCTGAAGGAACTAAGGGCATTGGATATAAGGTATTTGAAACGGCATCGGGGAAAGTAGGGGTTATAAATGTTCTCGGCAGAACCTTTATGAACTTATTTGAGTCGCCTTGGAAACTTTTAGATGAAGCTATTGAAGAAATAAAAAAAGAAACCCCCGTTATAATAATAGATATCCATGCGGAAGCTACTGCGGAGAAAATCTGTATGGCTAAATATTATGCCGAAAAGGGAGTTAGTGCAATATTCGGAACGCATACCCATGTTCAGACCGCAGATGAAACAATATTAAATGACCAATGTGCTTATATAACGGATGCAGGGTTTTGCGGAGATGCAAACGGAGTAATCGGTATGGATTATGAAGCCTCCGTAAACAGATTAATAACAGCTATTCCTGACAGGTTAGATGTAGCTGACTCGGGCGAGAGCCAAATTAACGGTGTTATTGTAACCGTTAATACTTTGACGGGCAAAGCCGAGAGTATAGAAAGAATTAATGAGAAAGTAATTATTAGTGAGGAAAAGATTATTATGAAAGGATAAGGAAGTGAAAGTTGATTTACATATCCACACATCGTATTCCGATGGCGCATTTTCACCCGAGAAAATTGTCGACACCGCAATAGATGCGGGACTTGAAGTAATCGCCATTACCGATCACGATAATGTGCTTTCGCATGGCATTGCCAAGGAATATGCAAAAGATAAACCGCTTGAAATTATACCCGGTGTTGAAATTAACACTCTTTATAAGGGGTATGAAGTTCATATTCTCGGATATTTTATGGACTTAAATAACAGCGATTTTCAAAAGCTTATTAAATCACAACAGCAGGCTCGTATAAAGCAGACTAAGGAAATTATAACTCTGCTTGCTAAAAGAGCGGGTATTAAAATTACACTTGATAGTTTGCTTAAACAGGTAGCGGAAGGCGGAAGTATAGGAAGACCGCATATTGCAAAAGCTATAACAAATGCAGGCGGAACATCAAGTGTTATTGAGGCTTATAATAAATACATTAACGATGATTCAAATGTATATGTCCAAAGAAAAACGGTTACTCCGTTTGATGCGGTAGAGGTAATCTATGATGCAGGCGGTATTCCCGTTTTTGCACATCCTTATGATGTCGATATTGCAGACCAGCTGACAAAAGAAATGATGAATTTCGGTCTAAGAGGGCTTGAGGCATACCATAGAAAGCACTCACCCGCTATCATAGAGTATTTTTCAACCTTAGCGGAAAAATACGGGCTTATTATAACGGGCGGTTCGGATTTTCATGCTCCTAACCCCAATAACGGCAATATCATCATGGGGAAAAACTTTATCCCCGAATGGATTTATGATGAATTAATAAAAGAAAAAAGAAGAATGGATCTTGCAAGGTGAAGAAGCTTTCTTTCAGTCTTTTTAATATTTTTGCGCCCGTATCAATAGTAATACTTATTATTCTTATTGTAGTTCCGTTTAAACTTATAAACTTAGAGCAGGCGCAAAGAATTGCCACGTGGCAGAAGGTCTATAACGAATTAAAATATTCTTTTGAACTGGTTAATTTGCATGAAGGCAATATAATCCCCGCTGATGAAAAGGACTTGAACGAGATTTGGTATAAAATAATACCTTATCTTAATTTAAAAAGTCCCGAAAAAATAAATTTAAAAAGATACAGTTACAGAAAAATGAACGGAAGTTCCGTAAAAAAGAATTGGCAGTTTTATTTTACGGATTTTTACGAAACAAAAAGCGGGCTATTATTATCATTTAAGGAAAATCATTCGGAAATAATTTCCGATAAACAGCCGTTATACTTTTTATTTGTTGATATAAACGGCAAAAATAAACCCAACAGAATAGGTCAGGATATATTCTTTTTAAGTGTATACAAAAATCATATAACCGCACTTGGCGAAGGCAGAACTCATGCCCGATTAAAGGCAAATTGTTCGCCTATAGGGAGCGGTTTATATTGCAGTGAGTATTATTTACTGGGCGGAAGTTTTTAATTTGAGTTCAATTTATGTTTATGTAATTATTATTTAGTGAATAGAAAATGTTCAAGTAAGGAGAAAAGAATGACAGAGAAGAGAGTATGGTTGTTCAAGGAGGGTAATGCTTCCATGAGAAATCTCTTGGGCGGAAAGGGCGCAAATTTAGCGGAAATGACAAATTTAGGTTTGCCTGTTCCTCCGGGATTAACTATAACAACCGAAACATGTATGGAATATATCAATAACGGCAACAAAATGCCTCAAGGGTTAATGGAGGACGTTAAAGAAAAATTAAAAATCGTTGAACAGCAGGCAGGTAAAAAGTTTGGTGATAAAACTAATCCTTTATTGGTTTCTGTTCGTTCAGGCGCAAGAATTTCCATGCCCGGCATGATGGAAACTATTTTAAACTTAGGTTTAAACGATGAAACAGTAGAAGCAATGGTTAAATTAACAAATAACCCGAGATTTTGCTACGACAGCTACAGAAGATTTTTAACAATGTTCGGCTCCGTTGCTTGGGAAATGGACAGACAAAAATACTTTGAATCCGAAGTAGAAAAAGTAAAAGCTCGTGAAGGTGTTAAATCTGATACCGAAATTTCAGCTGACGGCTGGAAATCATTAATTCCTATATATAAAAATGTTATTAAAGAAGTTACGGGAAAAGAATTTCCTCAAGACCCTTATGTACAATTACAAGAAGCTATTGAAGCAGTTTTCCGTTCTTGGAATATCCCTCGTGCTGTTGCATACAGAAATATGAACAAAATTGACCATAACTATGGTACTGCAGTTAATGTTCAAACAATGGTATTCGGAAATATGGGCGACGACTGTGCAACAGGTGTTTCATTTACAAGAAACCCCGCAACGGGCGAAAATAAATTTTACGGTGAATATTTAACAAATGCGCAGGGTGAAGATGTTGTTGCAGGTATCAGAACACCTAAACCGATTGCCATGCTTGAAACTGAAATGCCTGACTTATACAGACAATATGTTGATATAGCTAAAAAGCTTGAACTCGGTTATAAAGATGTTCAGGATATGGAATTTACCATTGAAAGAGGTAAATTATACATTCTTCAAACAAGAAACGGTAAAAGAACAGCCGCTGCTGCCGTTAGAATTGCCGTTGAAATGCATGAAGAAGGCATAATAACAAAAGAAAGAGCAATCCAGCTTGTTGACCCGTATAGTGTAAATCAAATTTTATTACCTTGCTTTGATACAAAAGCAATGGAAGAGGCTAAAAAGATTTCAACGGGTGTAAACGCATCACCGGGTGCTGCTGTAGGTAAAATCGTATTTGATACGGAAGAAGCCGCTCAAAGAGGTGAGGCAGGCGAAAAGGTTATTCTTGTTCGTATAGAAACATGCCCTGATGATATCCACGGTATGGCAGTTTCTCAAGGTGTATTAACACTAAGAGGCGGAGCAACCTCTCATGCAGCTGTTGTTGCAAAAGGTATGGGTAAACCCTGCGTGTCAGGCTGTGAAGATATTAAGATTGATTTAGCTAATGAAACTTTAACGGGAGCAGACGGAACAGTTTACCATAAGAATGATATCATCTCATTAGATGGCGGTAAAGGTATTGTTATGGCTGGCAGTGTTAAACTTGTTGAAGCTCAAATTGATGATAACTGGAACAAGTTCTTTACTTGGGTAAACGAAATTAAAAAATTACACGTTGAAGCTAACGCAGATACTCCAAAAGATATTGAAAATGCTTTAAAATTCGGTGCTGAAGGTGTAGGACTTTGCAGAACGGAACACATGTTTATGGACCCAGATAGGCTCCCTTGGGTTCAAAAAATGATTATTGCAGGAACTCCTGAGGCAAGAAAAGAAGCATTGGATAAACTTCTTCCCATGCAGTATTCAGACTTCTACGCAATGTTTAAAGCATTAGGCGATAAACCTTTAACGGTCAGATTACTTGACCCGCCGTTACATGAATTTTTGCCTGATAAAGAATCTTTAATAGCTGAAGTTGCTACCTTAAAGGCTCTGGGTAAAGACGCAAAAGAAAAAGAAGAACTCTTACATGTAGTTGAAGGCTTATCTGAATCTAACCCGATGATGGGCTTAAGAGGATGCCGTTTGGGCTTAACATATCCCGAAATTAACGAAATGCAGGTAAGAGCAATCTTTGAAGCATGCTGTGACCTTAAAAAAGAAGGACACAACGTTCAACCTTGGGTTATGATTCCTTTAATCGGGCATGTAAATGAACTTAAAGTTGCTAAAGAAATTTTAGTTCGTGTTGCTAAAGAAGTTATGGCTGAAAAGGGTGTTGAAGTGGATTATAAGTTTGGTACTATGATAGAAATTCCTCGTGCTGCTTTAACGGCTGATGAGATAGCAGAATACGCAGAGTTCTTCTCATTCGGTACAAACGATTTAACTCAAATGACATTCGGTTATTCAAGAGATGATGCTGAAGGCAAGTTCTTAAACAGATATGTTGAACAAAAAATCCTTCCTTCTAATCCTTTTGCGACACTCGATACAAAAGGTGTCGGACAGTTAATTGAAATGTCTATGGAAAAAGGTAAAAAGGTTAACTCTAAACTGGTTGGCGGTGTTTGCGGTGAACATGGCGGTGACCCTGACAGTGTTAAATTCTGCCATAAAATCGGTTTAGATTATGTATCCTGCTCACCATTCAGAATTCCGCAGGCAAGATTAGCTGCAGCTCAAGCTGTTGTTGAATTTAAATAATTTATAATCAACAGGTTATAATTTTGCAGAGGAGGCTTATTAAGCCTCCTCTGCCTATATTAAAAAAGCGAAATACATTTTTTGTATTTCGTTTTTTTATTCTCAATTTTTATTAAAACTTAAGCTCCAAAGTTTTTGTATTGATTTTATCCTGAGCCATATTAATAAATTCATCAATACCCATTGAGCCTGCTTCGCCTATTCCTCTAATTCTTATTGCAGCTTTATTTTCTGCTATTTCTTTATCGCCTACAACAAGAACATAAGGAATTTTATTTCCCTGAAGCGCTTCTCTTATCTTATAGCCCATACTTTCAGAGCGGTCATCAAGTTTTACTCTTAAGCCCGCATTAAACAATTTATCATAAATTTGTTTTGCATAGTCGTTGTGTCTTTCTGCAATAGGAACAACAGCTACCTGATGAGGTGCAAGCCATAACGGGAATGCACCTGCAAAGTGTTCAATTAAGATACCGTGAAATCTTTCCATTGAGCCGAATATTACTCTGTGGAGCATAACAGGAGTTTTTAACTGACCGTCTTTATCCTGATATTTAATATCAAATCTTTCAGGCAGATTGAAATCTAACTGAATAGTAGCACACTGCCAAGTTCTGCCTATTGCATCTTTAACTTTAAAGTCTATTTTAGGGCCGTAGAATGCGCCGTCGCCTTCATTGATTTCGTATTTCATGCCTCGTTTATCCATGGCCTCTTTTAAGCCCGCCTCAGCAAGTTCCCAGTTTTTAAGGTCGCCAACGTAGCTTTCTGGACGGGTTGATAACTCTACTTCAAATGTCATATTAAAGATTTTCATTGTATCTGCTACGAAATCAATAATTGCATTAATTTCATCAACAAGCTGTTCGGGGGTGCAGAAAATATGTGCATCATCCTGCGTAAAACCTTGAACCCTTGTTAAGCCTGATAATGCGCCTGATTTTTCTTTTCTGTAAACAGTGCCTAATTCCGCCATTCTTAACGGGAGTGAGCGGTAAGAATGTCTGTTTGATTGATAAATCAATATATGGAACGGGCAGTTCATCGGTTTTACTATGTATTGATCATCTTCTTCATTTTCTTTTTGTATAAAGAACATATTTTCTTTGTAGTGGTCAATATGTCCAGATAATTCCCAGAGTTTTGATTTAGCAATTTGAGGGGAATGTACTATTACATAGCCTCTTTTTCTGTGTTCCGTTCTCCAGTAGTTTTCAATTTCTTCACGAACAACGGCTAAGTTAGGATGCCATAAAACAAGCCCTCCGCCGATTTCTTCTCTTACACTGAACAAATCAAGCTGTGCGCCCAGTTTTCTGTGGTCGCGTTTTTGTGCTTCCTCCAAGAAATTTAAGTATTGCTCTAAATCTTCTTTTGTCCAAAATGCTGTTGCATATATTCTTTGGAGCATTTTATTTTTTTCGTTTCCTCTCCAATATGCACCTGCGACTTTTAGTAATTTTATTGCATTACCTTTAATATAACTTGTATTCGGAACATGAGGCCCCGAGCATAAGTCGTTAAATAATACATTTCCGTCTTTATCTTTTGTTAAATATAATGTAGGATTATCGTTTCTGTGTTCTTCCAATAATTCGGCTTTATATATTTCGCCTTGTGATTTAAATTCATCTATTTGTTTTTGAACATCGGGGATTTCAAATCTTTCAAATGTCAGATTTTGTTTAAGAATATTCTTCATTTCAGCTTCAATATTTGCTAAATCTTCATCAGTAAAAGAATGATTATCCAAATCAAAATCATAATAAAATCCGTTATCAACAGCCGGCCCTATTGCAAGTTTTGCAGTCGGGAACAGCTTTTGTACAGCCTGTGCCATTATATGTGATGCAGAGTGCCTTAATATATGCAGTGTTTCATTATTCTTTTCCATTTTCGTCCCTCTTAAATTGTCCTTAATTAATTTATATCACTCATAAAACAATATATCAACAAACGGGATTTTTATATATTTATGATGAATTGTAATCTCTGTTTCAAAAAACCTGTTCCAAGGGAAAGAATATTCTATATGTACATTTTTAAGGTTAAATTTTTTAAGTAGAAAATCCTCAAAATTTTTCATTTCTTCATTTATTCTGTTATTTTTAAGGTTTTCAATATTATCCCTGATTTTTCCCCTTACATTAGCTTGGTATGCCCAATCATCAAGAAATCTTGTTATTTGTAAAATTTGAAAAGCTTTACGGTCAGGATGTTTTGCCCCATAATAAGTTAAGGCGGAGGCTATAGCACTGCCTAAAGTATTCCCCGTTGTATTCCAAGCGGAATAGCCATAGAACTCTTTTAAGCTTTCATTTTCAAACAGTGCTTTTACAAAATTGTTGTCGCTTCCGTTTGCATTTACTATATCTGCTATAAAATACGGTTTATCAGGCAGTTGTAATTGTCCTGAAAATAAGGGAACTTCCACATTCATTACGAGTTCGCCCTGTTCATCTTTAAAATTATTAACGAGCAAAATTAAATCTGCATTTTTTTCATCGGAAACCATTGCCCCTGCAAGTTCTATCTGCGAATTTACGGAATCAGAGACACTTATATCTTCATATTTTGATATTTTGTTTATGCTTTCAGGGTTTATATACTTTGGAGCAATTTTTAAATTTTTATGTTTGTTTATTGCCCTTGATAGCAATGTTAAAGGGATTTCATCCGCACCCGTTTTAATAAATACATTTTGACACCCCGATGAAAGTTCTTTCAATTCATTTGCTTCTTTTATATTTAATCCGTAGTCACTGCAGTCATCTTTTGAAAATACAAGTGTTTCAAATAATCCTTGCTTAGCCAATTCTATATAGTATTTATTTATTTCAAAATTGCGTTTTCTTGTCTCAAGATAGTCATTTATAATATTTTGCGGAATATCCGTATTTGTATTTCCTGTTTTATGAAGTTCATAGGAGTATTTAAAAATTTTTTCTCCGTACTCTGACCAGTATTCTTTTTCTTCTTCATTTATGTTATTGTTTGAAATCCTCATTATACTTGAAAAAGCATAAACTTTTATTTTTTTCTTTTTTAAGATTTCAATCAGTTTATCTATTTTGCTTTTAACCTCTTCATAAGTATCATTACTTCTTCTTGACGGGATTAAACCGCCATAGGCTATTGTATCAAGGGATAATATTATTACATCGGCAGTATTGTTATTAATCCAAGTTAAAATCTCTTCAATATCGGCATTTTTTGTTAAATCACCAAGAAATTTTTTATCGGGAAGATGCAGCAGTATTCCTTTTTCAAGTTCTGCAATCTGCTTTGGAAGCTGGTTGCATATGGGTCTATCATCTATAGGTATTAATAAAATTTTTTTCATTAATTTCCTTCTAAATTTTTTAATATACTATCTGTTAAAGATAAAAGTTCTTTTTGAAGTGATTCCGGTTTTAGTATTTTACAATTTTCACCGTATTTTAGTAATCGTTTTAATAATAAATCCTTATCATCGTCAGTATTTGAAATTGTTCTTGAATTTTCCGAAAAATCCACCAATTTTTCTGACGGTTTTAGTTTGTATAAAGAAACTAATTTGCCGTATATTTCAAAAGTTACGGATGAACTTATACTTGTATTTGTACTTTTTTGAGGCATTTGCTCAAGTGAAGTTATTGAATCAATTAATATTCTTTTATTTCTTTCATGTTCCTTACTATAGCCTAATATATAGATATTATTATTTCTCTCAATAATATCCTTTAATTCAAGAATAATTTCTTCTTCGACATTCTGCTTTTTTTTATAATTTATTTTTACAAGTAAATTATCTTTTATTAATTTATTTAATGTTTTAATTAAACTTTCTTTTATATTATCGGTAAATTCTGGCTTTTTTAAAAATATTTCTTCAATTGTATCGTAATTTGCAAAATTGAATAAAAATTTATTTATTTTAACGGTTGCTGTTTTTACTGCCTCTTCATTTTCATCGTTATGTAAAATTTTATAATTGTTTAAAATGTATAACAGTATCTTTTTTTCATCTTCCGTAATTTCGATATTCATAAGAGCATTTACAAGTTCATATTTATTTTTGTTTTTATTGATTTTTAAACCTGATGATTCTAATGTGTTAAAGTATTTTATAAAAGCCTCATTTGTATAAACATTTTCACAATTTGAACTGTTTTTAAGCATATTTATAATTTCGCTTTTGCTGAAATTGTTACTCAGCAAAATTTTTAAAACCTCTAATATCCTAAGACCCGTATCAAAACTTTTTTCTGATTTTATCATTATTCATACAACTTTCTAATACTTTTTACTTTATTAATGAGTTTTTCTCGGAAAAAATCAGGGGAAATTATTGTGAAATCTCCGCAGAATTGCAACAGCCTTTGGATAAACCAAAATTCATTATTAACTTCTGCTTTTACTATAATGTAATCTTTTGTTTTTTCTATAACGGTTTCATAGTCTTTTATTTCAAAATCAAGCATTGAAGCACCGCTTAATTTGTAAGTAACATCATATAAACTATCTTCAATATCGTATTTTTCGGCAGAGATGAAATTTATTTTTTTTATTTTTTCTAAATTCAGTAAATTATTCATTTTATACTTAAAAATGTAGCACCATAGGTATAATTTTCCGTTTTCATTTTTAATTTTATGAGGTACTATATCTAAATTTTCTTCTCCGTTTTTTGTTGATAAATAATTAATTTGAATTTTTCTCCCCGCAAGTTTTGGGTTAGATAATTCATGTAACAAGACTTTATTAATTTCCGCTAACGGCATTGTTTCTTGTATTGTATTTATATAATCAGGATTTTTTGTAAGGAAAAAAATCTTTTCATATAAATTGTTTAAAGTTAAAATCTGTTTCCACGACAAATTTTCCGAGCACCTGTCACGAAGTTTTAAAAGAGCTTTAAATTCTGTATCGGATAAATTTAAATTAAACGGATGAGAAATTAACTCGTAGCGGTAACCGTTTTTTTTTGAAGGTCTTGAGATTTTACAACCGGAGGCTTTTAGTGTATTTATTGTAACTCTTAAAGTATCTTGTGAAACTGATTTACTTATTCTTTTATCTTTTTTTAAATAATCAATAAGTTCTTTGCGCGTTCTGCTTTTTTCAAGAAGCAATTTTAAGATAAAAAGAGTTCTAAAGCCTGTTAAACTTATCCAAAGATTAGTTTCTTTTTTTAAATTTTGAAGCTGAATATTCATATTATAATTTTAATTTAAAACAAAATATATGTATAATTACTTTACAAATGTTATTACTTAATGAAAAGCTTTGGTATAATATGCTTGGAGGTAAAAATGGTTAAAGAATGGAATGAGTATTTTTTAGAAATAGCAAAAACCTGTGCTTCCCGTTCAAATTGTTTAAGAGCGCAAGTTGGGGCGGTTATTGTCGGCGAAGATAAAAAGATTAAAGCTACAGGCTACAATGGAACTCCTTCAAAGGTAATATCCTGTTATGAACTCGGTAAATGCTATCGTATTGAAAATAATATTCCTTCAGGTACAATGTATGAGACCTGCAGAAGTATTCATGCGGAGCAGAATGCTATTATTCAAGCGGGTCAAGACAGATGTCAAGGCGCTGTAATGTACATTTACGGGCATAATTTTATTTGTATTCTCTGCAAAAGATTTATAGTACAGGCAGGGATAAAAGAAGTATATTTGCGCAAAGACGATAATTCCCCTATTGAACATATTTTTGTCGAAGATATTAAAAAAGAACTTTCATCGCCCGTATTTTCCTGTTAGTTTACTTTGCGGTTAAAAGCGGTTCAGAATTATCTTCAAAGGTAAACTCTATAAGTTCATCATCATTTTGAGGAAATTCAACGGTATTATTCGGTATTTCAGCCGTTTCTTTTGCAACGGATTGATTTAAATAATTATACCCCATATAAAAAGTGCCTAAAATTAATGAAAACACCATAAAAGCCAGAACTATCCCCGCCCGTTTATAAACATTGTCAAATGAATCTTTTGTTTCTTCCTTTAATTTTTTTATAATATTTTTGGAAAAGTTAATGTTTAAATTATCTTTGTACATCGCAATTGAATGCCTGATATTATTTTTCAATCCGTAAGCAGTCGCAAGTTCTGCTCTGGCAGGCTTTGATTTGAGTAAATATTTCCTGAACTTAATACTGTCATCATAACAAAGTTCATCATCAATATAAGGTGAAATATTTTGGTAGAAAACCTCATATTCTCTAATATTGAACATTTTGTTTGCTTCAATTCTTTCAAATTCGTTAAGCATTTTTTTGTATTCTAAATGAAGATTTTCCATTATATTTTTCATCTCTAAATACTTTTGATAGCAATCGGAACAAAACATAAAATGATTTTCAATTAATAATTTATCTTTTTCCTCCAATTTATTTTCTATATACATTGAAAGCATGGAAGTAACTTTTTTACATATTGGATTATCCACTTTAAAACTCCTTTATTAAGTTAAATATGGTTTAAGACATTCCTGTAGTTTATTTCTTGCACGGGATATTCGTGATTTAACAGTGCCGACATTGGTGTTAGTGATTTTGGCTATTTCTTCATAACTTAACCCTTGAAACTCTCTTAGGATAATTACCAGTCTGAAATGCTCGGGGAGCCTTGATATCATTTCCCTTATAATGTCAGAGAGTTCTCTGCCCAGTGTTTTTTCATCGGGTTTAAGAGTATTATCACATATATTTAATATACTGTTGTCGCTGTTTTCATCGTTTAACCAATAAGATTCTATAGAAACGGAATCGGGAATTCGCTTTTTCTTTCTTAATTCATCATAAAAAAGATTTGATATAATCTGCCCCAGCCAGGATTTGAAAAGTCTGGGATTTTTTAAACTTTTAATATTTTTAGAAACCCGAAATAAAGCCTCCTGAGTTAAATCCGAAAGACTTTCCTGCGCTGCACCCAGATAACAAAAAGACGCAAAAACATTTTTCTGCTCCCTTTTAATTAATTCTTCAAGCGCATCATAATCATTTTCCTGCGCACTGCAGATTAAATCGTACAAGTTCATATCCTTATATTTTCTTTTAGACATTCCTTTTAAAATATCCCTTGCGGTTAAACTGTTTTACAATAAATAAATAATAAAAATAACCGCTATAATCTATGACCTGTCAGGATAGTCATAAGGGTATACATGTGAGTAATATGAAATGAAGTAATGTTTTAAATTTTTTTGTTATAATTAACTTGTAGTTATTAAATGGTGAATTTATGAAAATTATTATTCAGGCAGGCGGAAAAGGTACAAGACTTGAAGGTTTAACAAGAAATAAACCTAAATGTCTTGTGAGTATTAATAATCTGCCGATGATTTTTCATACTTTTGAAAAATTTAAAAATTCTATGTTTACAATAATATCCGATTATAAAACGGAGGTTCTTGAAAAATATCTGGCATGCTTTGCATCTGACTATAACTATAAAATTATTAAAGCCGAAAAAAAAGGAACTGTATCCGGTATAAAACAAGCTGTCAGAGATTTTTCATCTGATGAGCAGTTTATGATATTGTGGTGCGACTTGATTTTATCAGATAAATTCCCCCCCCCGCAAGCATTTAAGGGAAATTATATAGGCATTTCAAAAGATTTTGAATGCAGATGGTCTTTTATAAACAATAAATTTATTAAGGAAACCTCAAAAGAAAACGGAGTAGCCGGTTTATTTATTTTTGAAAATAAAAAATGCCTTGATAATATTCCCGAGGAGGGTGCTTTTGTTGATTGGCTGCAAACTCAGAATATTGAATTTAAAAGGCTTAATTTATATGGTACAAAAGAAATAGGTACACTGCTTTCGTATTCCGATAATAATGAAAATAACAAAAAATGCAGACCGTTTAATTCTCTTGAATTTGACGGTGATATTGTTATCAAAAGAGGTATAACTGAACAAGGCAGAAAAATTGCTTCTGATGAAATAAACTGGTATAAGCATGTTAAAAATCTCAATTATAAAAATATTCCCGAAATATATGAATATGAACCTTTAAAGATGAAAAAAGTCAACGGCAGAAATATTTGGGAATATGACTGTCTTATAACTTCACAAAAAAAAGAAATACTAAAACAAGTAATTGATTCATTAAAAGAACTGCATAATTTAGAGGGCAAAAAGCCCGTTAATGTTCAGGATGTCGAGGATAATTATATTAATAAAACTTTTGACAGATTAAAAAAAGTTGAAAAATTAATTCCTTTCGCTGATGAACAGTTTATAAAAATAAACGGACAGTATTATAAAAATGTTTTTTACAATAAAGATGAATTAAAAAATGAAATTAAAAAATTATACCCTGAATATTTTTGCTTAATACATGGTGATTGTACCTTTTCAAATATAATGTTTGATACATTTAATATGAAATGTATATTAATAGATCCCAGAGGCTATTTCGGCAAAACAAAACTCTATGGAGATGCTGATTATGATTGGGCAAAATTGTATTATTCACTTAAAGGTGAGTATGATCAGTTTAACAGAAAAAAGTTTACTCTTGATATAAGAGAAAAAGAAGTAGAATTTGCCATAAAACCAAATAATTGGGCAGATATGGAGGAATACTTTTTTGAATGTCTGCCTGAAATTAATAAAAGAAAAATAAAACTTTTGCACGCAATAATATGGCTGTCCTTGACAACATATGCCTGGGAGGATTATGATTCAATCTGCGGAGCTTTTTATAACGGTATTGTAAAATTAGGCGAGGTACTATAAATGGAATTATCAGCTTTGCCTAAAACTTGGATATTAGATATTGACGGTACTATTGTAAAACATAACGGTTATTTGCTTGACGGGGAAGATACTCTATTAGAAGGGGTTAAGGAATTTTTCTCCGGTTTAAATTCTGAGGATAAAGTTATACTTCTCACTGCCAGGGGTAAAGAATATTTGAAAAATTTACAAATTTTTCTTGAAGAAAATAAAATTCGATATGACTTCTTGTTAACAGATATTCCAGTCGGAGAAAGAATTTTAATTAACGATAAAAAACCAAGCGGACTTAAAACAGCTTTTGCCGTCAATAAAATACGGGATAAACAATTAAAGTTGAAATATAGAATTAATAAGGAATTATAATGAAAATAATAGAATCTGAAAAGTCTTCGGATGAGAAAGTAATTAAAGTTTTTAATTATGAAATTTATAAAAAAAAATTGAAATATAGAAAACAATTTATTTTTAATAAATTTATACAAATAATAAAAAAAGTAAATGCGGGAAAAAGTTTAATTTTTAAATTAATAAAAGTTTGCGGACTTGAAGTCTTAAAAGTATTTATGAACGGTCAAAACAGAATAATATATTTGTTCAAAATACCTGTTTTTAAGCAATCTCTGTTTAAATATTATAAGAATTGGTTTACAAAAGGTGTAGATAAAAAATATGATGATATTTATGTTTTAACCGTACACAGTGGAGAAATATTTGTATTTTTAACATATTTTGCAAAAGCATTTATAAATAAAAACAAAAGTAAAAATCCTTTGTTTATTGTAACAAGAAATTATCATAAGGATTTAGTTAAAATGATTTATCCTGAAATTCCATATATATGTCGTGACGGATTTCCTGTATATATAAAAGATAATTCGTTTAAAATAGGAAATCAAAGGTTCTTTTTATTATATAATTGGGATTTTTACGGAATTACAAAAAAATGTATTTCTGACAATCTGAATTATTTAAAGGTTATGCAAAGAAATCTAAATCTTAATGACAATGAAATAGCTTTAAAAAAAATAATTATTCCCAATTCAGACGAAAAAAATATGCTGGAAAAAATTTCTAAAACAGGACTAAATATTGACAAGTTTATATTTATAGCACCTGAAGCAACCGCATGTAATCTAATTGAAAATGAATTTTGGTTAAGACTTATAAGCTATTTTAAAAGTAGAAAATATGATATATATTTAAATTTAAATGACCAAAAAATGGATTTTAAAGAACTTTCGCCCGATGGATTTTGTAAAAGTGTACCATTAAATATTATTGAAGCTTTTGCCTTGGCAAAAAAAGCAAAAAAAATAATATCATTAAGAAGCGGATTTAGCGAGATTTTATTCCAAACCGGAACAGATATGGATGTAATATATACCGAAAAATTATATTATGATTATGCTCAAATTTCAAAGCATATGATGATTTTTGACTGCGCACAAATTAATGATTATTTGGTTAACAAACAAACTATAAAACAAGATTTAGATTTTATATACGAGGAAATAACGAAAAGTATAATATAAAAAACAAAATGCTTGACTATAAATTATGCTTTAGATAAACTATAAATTGTTAGTCTGGTCCCATCGTCTAGAGGCCTAGGACACATCCCTTTCACGGATGCGACAGGGGTTCAAATCCCCTTGGGACTACCATTTAAATGAGCCTAAAAAGGGCTCTTTTTATATGATTGTGATTAATTAAAATTATTTTTAACATTAATTTTTTAATAATTTAATAAGGGATAAAAATAAATGGTTAAAATTAATAGAATGTTTAAAAACAGAAATCTTAAAAAGAATGCCCATATAAAGCTTGAAGGTTTATATAAACTTCAGGAAAAAGATTATAAAATATTTAAAAAAAAGTTTTTATATGAAATTTTATATCTTAAAGAAAAAATAAATTTTTTCCTTTTTAACAGGTTAAATATCCCGCAAATAGAATTCACAATAACAACAAACTGCACATTAAGATGTAAAAATTGCTGTAATTATATTCCGCATATAGATAAAAGAGAAAATATTACAACAGATTTTAATACCTTTAAATTATGGTTAGATAATTTGCTGGGGGGGGAAAGTTAATAAAATATATAATCTTATTTTAGTCGGGGGAGAACCCCTGTTAAATAAAGACTTACCTATAATACTTGATTATGCGGCTAAAAATAAAAAAATTGAAAAAGTTTGGATTTTTACAAACGGAACACTTATCCCTTCAAATGAATTAATAAAAATAATAACAAAATACAGAAAAAAAACTTACATATTTTTATCTAATTATTCATCTAATAAAGAATTAGAAAATATATTGAAACATAAAGAAATAACGGAAATATTTGAATTTCATAAGATTAATTATACACTGGAAAAAGAATACAATTGGCGCTATGTTTCGGAGGATATCAACAAATTTAATCGTAGTAAAACAGAAAATATAGAATATTTTAAAAAATGTTTGCATAATTGTACTGCTGTTTTTGATGGGAATATTTTTATTTGTCCCCGAGCAGGTGTATTTTATTTAAAACATCTCTATGAATTTGAAAATGGTGAACAAGTTTCGTTAAATAAATATGATAAAGAATTAAGAAAAAAACTTATAAATTTCTATAGTCGGGATTACTTTACTGCTTGCGATTATTGTTCATATTTGGAGGATTGCCAAAAAGGTTCAATTACTCCCGCACTTCAAATTGAGAAAAATGCATTAGTGTAAATAATATAAAAGTTGCTTATATTATATACAGGCATTTAAATTGTTTAACAAAATGCTTGATTATATATACAAAAATGAACCGGAAGGCAAATTATTTATTGGTAAGCTGATAGATAAAATATATTTAAATCATCCGGGGTGGCAGGATGTTAGAACAAGAAAAAATAATTTGACCTTAAATTTGAAAGATGCGGTAAATTATGTTCTGCAGGAAAAAAATGAAGTTAGAATTTGTGATGTGGCTTCAGGCCCTGCAAGATATCTTTTAGATGTTTTTGAGGAATTTAAAGGCAAACCTGTCAGCGCAGAATTAAAAGATTTAGATGTAGGTGGCTTTTAGAAGCAAAAGAAACCGCAGGTAAAAGAGGGCTTGAGGTTAATTATAGGACTGCTAATTCTCTTGAAGAATCCGATTTTAATTTTGAAAAAAATCCTGATATTATGGTAGCATCAGGCTTTTATGATTGGTTTGACGATATTGAAGTTATAAAAAAATCAATGAGATTAATTTATAATTCGCTCCCCGTTAACGGCTATTTCGTATTTTCTATTCAAGCCGGACATGTTGCTTTAAGCCTTACAAATAAAATATTTAAACTTCATCCGATTGCGGCTCAGGATTATTTTTGTAATACAAAATTTCGTGAAAAACTATTTAAAACACTTGTGGGTATTATCCCGATTGCCAGGACGGTTACAAGACAAACAAAAGAAGAAATATTTAAAGATATTAATCAAGCTTTAAGAAATAATCATTCAATAATAATATATCCCGAAGGCACAAGAGGAGAAGATAATACTCTTTTGGAATTTAAAACGGGTGTAGCGCATATTGCGAAAATGAATCCTGATATCCCTGTTATACCCATATATATAAACGGCCCTGACAGAATTCTGCCTAAAATAGATTCTTTAATAGTTCCTTTTATTTCTGATATTTATATTGCTGATGCAGAATATTATGATAACTCATCTACTGTTGATTTTACCCATAAAATCAGGCAGATAATAGAAAGTATGTATTTGGAACATAAGAAAAAAGACTCTTTATAAATTTAAAAATGATTAATCTTCTATAAATGAAAAATCATTTCCCAGCTGTTCTTCAACTAATTCAATTAAAATATGGGGCTTTATATCTAGTCCTTCCGCTATTCTCCATAATGTTGATAATTGCGGATCTTTAATTCCGTTTTCCAAATCAGCCCATAAAGATTTTCCCATCCCGATTTCATCGGCACTTTTGGTTATAGATTTTGTGCGATGTTCCTTTACAACTTTTGCTATCGCATTTTGTAGTTTTTGTTTCTTTGCTTGCATGCATATAATTATTGTTCTAATATTATTACAGGTTGTCATAATATTATGACAAAACTGCGAAAATAACTGAAAATTCTAATAATAATGGCAAAAACAGAACTGCAATTTATAAATATTTTAAAGGCTGTAGCAATAATATTTGTTATAATTACACATAATAAATTTTCTTTAAATTTTGGGGAAAATATCTTTTTCATGTATTTTATAAATATGGCAGTTCCAATATTTATGCTTATTTCAGGATTTAATTATTCTTTATCTTTTTCACGAATAAAAAACAATAATATTCTTGGAAATGTAATGTCGATTTTAAGAAAATTTATAAGAATTACTATTCCCTTTTTGATTATTTTTTTAGTTGAATGGTTTTTTAATATTAAAAATATTCAAGTTCATCATTTTACAACAGCACTAATTAATGGTGGAGTTGGGCCGGGAAGCTACTATTATCCTGTTATGGTTCAATTAATAATACTTTTCCCGCTCATTTATTTAGTATTGAAAAAATATAAAGAAAAAGGGCTTGCTTTATTGTTTATTTTGCAGTTTTTGTCTGATATTGTATTTTATTTATCCGATATTAACAGTAACACGTATAGAATTTTATGTTTCAGATATTTATTTTTAGTTTCTTTAGGGTGTTATTTGGCATTGAGAAAGGAAAAAATTAATTCAAATGCTCTTTTATTTATTGAAATAATAGGAATTAATTTTATAAATATATTAATATGTTCTAATTCAACATATGCTTATGCTCCTTATAATTTATGGAAAGAAACATCTTTGATAACTTCATTTTATATTTTTCCAATTTTTGCTTATATTTACTATAATTACAATATCAATAGTTCAAATATATTTGTGAAAATTTTAAGTGAAACAGGCAGAGCCTCATGGCATATATTTTTAATACAGATGCTATATTTTATAATAATTCCCGAAGAGTTAAATATACAATTGAGGATTATGCTTCCGCTAAGCTTGTTTGTAAATATTATAATAGGCTGGCTGTTTTATAAGATTGAAAAACAAATTAGTTCTTGTGTAAAAAATCAAATTAATAAATTGAGCCCATAACTGAAAGTTTTTTTGGTTTCTTTTTTTACAGAAAAAGAAACTGCTAGAGAACTCCCGACTTTGGAACTTTATAATAATATTATCAATACCCTAAAAGAATCAACACTAGTCTGTTACAATATTTGTTTAGCTTTAGGTTTAGAGTGCGCATAATATTTATTTTTAATTTTTTTTACACTATAAAACTTGGAAAAGTTAATTCCATGTAACAAAATAAGGCCAGACACTTCACAAATATTTATTTGTAGTATATAATAATAATGTACAACCTCAGATGACTTCCATTAAGTTGAGTTACTGAGGTTTTTGCTTTGTTATAACTTCTTTGAAATTGCAAACTCTATCAAGGTATTGCAAACTGTCTTTCGATATATAACCTAAAAGTCTTCTTAAATCTGTATAGCAATTATATATTCCATAAGGATGATTTATAATTATTTCGTGGTGAAATACTCTATTTCTTAATTTCAGCATAAGCTGCAAGATAGGAAATATTTTACTGAGTTTATCAAATTCTGAAAAATTAGGGTAATCGGCAAATACAATCCTGAAAAAACCCGGCTTATGCCACAACATTGTTTTATATTTTTTTGTACATAAATGAATCCAAAAGCCTAATGATAATTCAGCTATTAAATCATCCTTGCCGATATTTTTATGTCCTTTATTTATGAGTTTTTGTTTAGCTTCAAGTAATTTTTTATGTTCATTTGGAAACAAAATATTCTGTTGATTAAGTTCTTTTAATAACCAGTTCTGTTGTATAACTGTTTCAATAGCTTGATTTATTCTGTTACGCAAAGATATTTCAAGAAAAGATAACAAAGTATACAAAGATTTTGATACCTCAATATTATATAAATATCTTTCAAGAACAATAAAATCGGTATCATTATTATAATATTTATAAGAATTCAAACGATTTGAACTGAATAATTTTACTAAATTTTCTTCTAAAGCCTTTGCCATAAGGCTATTATATCATAAAAGCAGACAATTATATTTATTATGCAATATTAAAAACGGACACAGAGTGGACACAAGGTAAATTTAAAACTGGTGGAATTGGTTTAAATAAAAGAAAAAGAAACTGTCGATGGCGGGAGTTTGCTAAGACCGTAGGCGAGTATATGGAATACGAGCCGTACGGGATAAGTATGCGTAGCTGAACCCTATTGTTTGCGAATTTTTTGAGCAAACAATACGGTGAAAGTCCCTTCGATTAAATTAGTCTACAGAAAAAGAAACTGTCGATGGCGGGAGTTTGCTAAGACCGTAGGCGAGTATATGGAATACGAGCCGTACGGGATAAGTATGCGAAACTGAACCCTATTGTTTGCGAACATTTTTGAGCAAACAATACGGTGAAAGTCCCTTCGATTAAATTAGTCTACAGAAAAAGAAACTGTCGATGGCGGGACTTGAACCCGCAAGGATAAACCACACGCCCCTCAAACGTGCGCGTATACCAATTCCGCCACATCGACATAGTTTTAAATGTATTCAGTTGTCAGCTAAATTCAATTTTTTTGTTAAGGCAAGCCCCAACTACAAATATTATCTTATGATTAACTTTATTCGTCAATATTTAATATTTTGATTTTTTACTCCTAATCAAATAAAATAAACTTATGAATTACATTTGGTATTTTTTAATAGTTATTTCTATAATTTTTGGCGCAATAAACGGCAGATTGGCAGATGTCGCAGGTGCTATATTTTCAGGTACTGAACTCGCCGTTAAAATAGTCCTAACCCTGCTTGGGATTATGACTTTTTGGCTTGGGATAGTGAAAATTGCAGAAAAATCAGGTATAGTTGAGTTCTTATCAAAAGTATTAAAGCCTGTTGCGAAAATTATTTTTCCTGAACTTCCGAAAGACAGCCCTATTATTGGTGATGTTGCAATGAATTTTTCCGCTAATGCTCTTGGGTTGGCTAATGCCGCTACTCCTATCGGTATTAAAGCAATGGAAGGCATGCAGGAGCTTAATAGGGATAAAGAAAGTGTGACAAATTCCATGTGTACATTATTAGCTATGAATACAGCGGGTTTTCAGCTTATTCCGGCAACCGTAATAGCTATTTTAGCTGCGGCGGGATGTAAAAATCCTACCGAAATAATTGTCCCTACTTTAATAGTTACTTCAACAGCCTTTGTTTGTGCAATTCTATTGGCAAGGATTTTCCAAAAAATCTTCCCGCCCCAAAAAATTAGCGAGGTAACCTCCGATGATTAAAGAAATTATTAATTTAATATCTTTATGGGCTTTACCTGCAATAATTTTAATTATTTTAACTGTTGCAATACTTCGCAAAGTCCCTATTTATGAGGCTTTTATTGAAGGTGCTAAAGACGGAGTTAAGGTAAGCTTTAATATTATCCCATACCTGGTTGCAATTATTGTTGCAATATCCATGCTCCGTGCATCAGGCTTGGTAGAGGCATTGGCACTCAGCCTTGGCGGATTTTTATCAAAGGTTCATATACCTGCTGATATTCTACCGCTTGCGATTGTCCGTTCACTCTCTGGAAGTGCAGCGCTTGGTGTGTTTTCTGATATTATTTCCAATAATGATATTAATTCTTATACTTCTAAGTTAGCTGCAATAATGATGGGAAGCAGTGAAACAACCTTTTATGTATTGACTGTGTACTTCGGTGCGGTTGGTATAAAGAAATATCGTTATGCACTTTTAACAGGCTTAAGTGCCGATTTAATCGGAATTATTATGGCAGTAATTGTTGCTCGTTTCTTCTTTGGTTAAAATTTAAATTGTAGTTATAACACTTATAATAATGTTTTGTTGTATAAAATCTGTTTTTGCGCAAAAAAAAGCCACCTTTCAGTGGTCTATTTCTGCATCCTAATGGTCTCTTTTGTGTTTATTATTTAGGAGTTTATATGTGTTCGGGGTTGTAATGTTTCATTTAGTGTTTTGCATACACTTAAATCTTACATTATTATTATGACACATATAATTTTCTTGTCAAGTGTCTAAAAATTTATTTATTAAGTTTTTTTAAGTGTTAATAAATACCTGTTTATATCGGTATCAAACTGCATTATGTTTCAATATTTAACAATATTTGTTTTTTATCTAATCCGCCTCTATATCCTATTAAATTACCGTTTGAACCGATAACACGGTGACAGGGAATTATTATTGCAATAGGATTTTTATTGTTTGCACTACCTACAGCCCTTACCGCTTTTGGGTTACCAACTAAAAAAGCAATCTCTTTATATGTCCTTTTCTGTCCGTAGGGGATTTTAATAAGTTCTGCCCAGACTTTTTTTTGAAACTCTGTTCCTGTAGGGTTTAACGGCAGGTCAAAAATTTTCCGCCTGCGGGAAAAATATTCATCAAGCTGTTTTTTAGTATTTTTTATTATGTCATTTTCAGATGAAATCTCATTTTCTTTTGATGAAAATGAAACTGATAAAAGTGAATCCTCATCAGCTGTTATGTATAACTCACCGATAGGGGAATTATATTTGCTTTGATAGAACATTAGTTAAAGTGAACCTTTGTTAAGTCAGCCTTACGAATGCGGATATTTTTTGGAGTTATTTCCAATAATTCATCATCAGAAATGTATTCCATGCAGTCTTCAAGCGACATTTTTCTGTGTGCCTGAAGTGTTACCATTACATCAGCTGTTGCACTTCTCATATTTGTAAGTTTTTTAGTCTTGCAAACGTTAATTTCAATATCTTGCGGGCGGTTATGCTCGCCTACAACCATACCTCTATACACTTTTGTTTTTGGTGTAAGGAAAAATACTCCTCTATCCTCAAACTGCGCTAGTGCATAAGGAATAGCCTCGCCCTGCTCATGCGATACTAATGAACCGTTTCTTTGTTTTGCAATATCGCCGGCATATGGTTTATAACCGTCGAAAGTATGATTCATAATACCTTCGCCCCTTGTCATTCTGATAAATTCTCCTCTAAAACCTATCAGACCTCTTGCAGGGATTGAAAATGTTAACATTGTTCTTCCTTTTGCATTTTGCATATGAAGCATTTCGCCTTTACGATTTGAAAGTTTTTCAATGCAAGACCCCGCACAACTTTCAGGTACATCGATTAAGAGATTTTCATACGGCTCCATTAATTCATTATTAATCCGCTTAAAGATGACTTCAGGCTTGGAAACTTGGAATTCAAAACCTTCTCTGCGCATTGTTTCAATTAAAATACTTAAATGGAGTTCGCCTCTGCCTGATACTCTAAAGCTTTCAGTCGTATCGGTATCTTCAACTCTTAGGCTTACATTCTTTTCAAGTTCATCATAAAGTCTTTTTCTTACTTGTCTTGAAGTAACAAATTTACCTTCCTGTCCTGCAAAAGGACTGTCATTTACGGAAAATATCATCTGCAGAGTAGGTTCATCAACTTTGATTAAAGGAAGCGCCTCTGTGCAATCAACTTCGGTAATGGTTTCACCTATATGAATATCGTCAAATCCCGTAATTGCAACAATATCACCTGCAACGGCTTCTTGAGCTTCAACTCTGCCTAAATCTTCAAAAACATATAGTTTTGCGATTTTGCCTCGTTCGATAGTCCCGTCTGCTTTAATTAAATTAACTTGCTGCTGGGATTTTATTATACCGTTTTGGACTCTGCCTATTGCAATTCTGCCTACATAATCATTATAATCTAATGTTGTAGCCTGGAATTGCAATGTTTTATTTTTGTCGCCCGACGGATGTTTTATTTTTTCAATAATGCAATCAAGAAGAGGTTCGAGCGTTTTTGAGTCATCCTCCATATTCTTTTTGGCAAAGCCCAATAATCCGTTTGCATATACATATGGGAAATCAATTAATTCTTCGTTATCGGTTAATTCGGTAAATAAATCAAATACCTTATCAACAGCACCATCGGGATCTGCACCTGTCTTATCAATCTTATTAATAACAACAATAATTTTTATACCGAGTTCAAGCGCCTTTGATAATACAAATCTTGTTTGAGGCATAGGGCCTTCTGCCGCATCTACAATGAGCAAAGCGCCGTCAACCATACCTAAAACCCGTTCAACTTCACCGCCAAAGTCTGCGTGCCCCGGGGTATCCACTATATTTATTTTGTATCCTTTATAATTAACGGATACATTCTTTGACAAAATAGTAATTCCTCTTTCTCTTTCAAGGTCGTTTGAATCGAGGACTCTTTCTTGCACCTGCTGATTATCTCTAAATACACCCGTCTGCTTTAAAATGCTGTCAACAAGTGTTGTCTTGCCATGGTCAACGTGCGCAATTATTGCGACGTTTCTTATCTTTGTATTATCCATTATTAATGTTTCCCTAACTGTGTATATCAATATTTTAATATAAACAGTTTTGAATGAAACATTTTTTTAATTTTTATTTAGATTTATAACCGCCAACCCCCAATTCAGGGTGAGCCGAGTTAGACAGCACAATTTCCCGATATTCGTTTTTATCAATATCTAAGCCCATATTTTTTATGTTTATTTTAAATTTTGATTTTTTCTTTGATTTTTTATTATTTTGTTCCATTTATACCGCTGTTAATTTACTGTCTCTGTATTTATCAATGCTGTCATATGTTAAATCAGGATTTTTCATATAATACTGCAATGCTTCAAGATATGCTTTTGCCGTATCCAAAACCGTAAAGCACGGGGTTGAATACATCTCGGCAATAGTTCTTATTAAAAAGCCTCTGTCCTCGGAACCGTAACGAACCGAGTTATTATTTGTCGTCGGAGTATTTATAATAAAGCATAAATCCTTATTTTTCATATTTCTCTGCATTTTTTGAATATCAAATTTTTCAATTTCCTTTGACTCAATATTATGAAGTTTTAAGTATTTATGAGTTCCCGTTGTTGCAACCAACTTATACCCGAGGTCAACAAGAGTTTGAGCGACCTCAACGGAATCTTTTTTATAGTGGTCGTTTATTGATATAAGCACGTTGCCTCTTTCCGTTGAAAGCTTATAGCCTGCCGCCAAAAATCCTTTTGCAAGCGCTCTTTCATAAGATGTATCAATACCTAAAACCTCGCCTGTTGATTTCATTTCGGGAGCTAAAGCAGGATCAATTCTGTTTAACTTCTGGAATGAGAATATCGGCACTTTTGCACATACAAGATTTGTTGTTTCAAGCAAGCCCGTTTTATAGCCTTGTTCGGGTATTGATTTGCCTAAAATAGCATCTATCGCTATTTTAACCATCGGAGTTCCCGTAACTTTGCTTAAAATAGGTACTGTTCTTGATGCACGAGGGTTAACTTCAATTATATATGCTATGTTATCCTTTAATACAAATTGAATATTCATCAATCCTTTTACTTTTAAGGCTTTTGCAATTTTTTCCGTGTATGTTACAAGATTTTTTATAATTTCCTTAGGAATTGTTCTTGTAGGATAAAGCGCAATGGAATCGCCCGAATGAATACCTGCCCTTTCAATATGTTCCGTAATTGCAGGAATTAAAACATTTTCCCCGTCCGCAATAGCATCAAGTTCAAGTTCCGTTCCTTCTATATACTGGTCAATTAGGATAGGATGTTCATCCGAAAACTTTAATGCACCTTCAATGTATGAAATAAGTTCATCTTTATTATAAACAACCTGCATACCTCTTCCGCCGATTACATAAGAAGGTCTAACCAACAGCGGATAACCGAGTTCACGGGCAACTTCAAGTGCTTCAGATTGTTTTCTTATTGCAAAACCTTTTGGCTGAGGGATTTTTAAGTCTCTTAAAAGCTGTTCAAAAAGTTTTCTGTCTTCTGCAATGTTTATTGATTCTAAAGATGTTCCGAGTATTTTAACTCCTCTTTCATATAACTTTGGCGCCAAATTAATAGCCGTTTGACCGCCAAATTGCACCATTACACCTTCAGGATTTTCTTTTTCAATTATATTCATTATATTTTCAATGTGCATAGGTTCAAAATAAAGCTTATCCGCCACGTCAAAATCGGTTGAAAGAGTTTCGGGATTTGAATTTACAATTAAAGATTTATAATTGTTATTTCTTACTTCCCAGGCAGCATGTACGGAACAATAGTCAAACTCAATACCCTGACCTATTCTGATAGGGCCCGAGCCTAAAATAAGAATTTTCTTATCTTTGTTATTTGAATCACTCTCGTCAATTTCATTGTATGTAGAATAATAATAAGGTGTATAAGCCTTAAATTCCGCTGCACAGGTATCTACTATTTTAAATGAAGCGCTTATTGAGTTTTCTTTTCTTATTTTTTCAATATCATTCAAGGATTTTTTTGTATATTTTGCTATTTCTTCATCAAGAAATCCTTTTTCTTTTGCCTCAAGATAAAGCCCCGGGGTCAGTGTTTCATTTTTCAATTTGTTTTCAAAATCAACTAAAGATTTAATCTTATAGATAAACCATTTATCGATTTTAGTAATTTTATTAATCTCGCTTACTGAAATACCACGGTTTATTGCCTCAGCAACCCTGAATATTCTTCTGTCATCCTGAACATGCAATAAAGCTTTTAATTCTTCTTCACTGCATTCAATGTGTCTGCCTCTGAGCAATCCTGTATATTTTGATTCTATTGATGTTACGGCTTTTTTAAATGAACTTTCAAAAGTTCTGCCTATAGCCATAACTTCGCCGGTTGCTTTCATTTTAGTACCTAGAATTCTGTCGCCGTGTTTAAATTTATCAAACGGCCATTTCGGGATTTTTGTAACAACATAATCAATTGCAGGTTCAAATGCCGCAACGGTTTTCTTTGTAATAGAATTTGGTATTTCGTGAAGGTTGTACCCTATAGCAATTTTAGTTGTTATTTTTGCAATAGGATAGCCTGTTGCCTTAGAGGCAAGTGCCGATGAACGGCTTACTCTGGGGTTTACCTCAATTACATAGTATTGATTGCTTACTGTATCTAATGCAAACTGAACATTACATCCGCCTTCTATTTTTAATGCTCTTATAATTTTTAATGCGGCACTTCTTAACATCTGGCACTCTTTATTTGTAAGAGTTTGAGTAGGTGCAACAACAAAGCTGTCACCCGTATGTATCCCGATTGGGTCTATATTTTCCATATTACAAATGGCTATACTTGTATTATTTGCATCACGGATTACTTCATATTCGATTTCTTTATAGCCTGCAATACTTTTTTCAACAAGTACCTGAGAGATAGGGCTTAAAGATAGCCCAGTATAAACTATATCTTCATATTCACCGTAATTGTTCGCAATACCGCCGCCTGTTCCGCCAAGTGTATAAGCGGGCCTTACTATAATAGGAAATCCGATTTTTTGAGCGAATTTTTTGGCATCTTCATAGCTTGATACAATATCGCTTTCGGGAATAGGCTCTCCTATTTCTATCATTAAATTTTTAAACATTTCTCTATCTTCAGCTTTTTTTATGGAATCAATTTTTGTACCTAAAAGCTGAACGTTATACTTTTCCAGTACACCTGTTTCATGCAGTTTAACAGCCATATTAAGCCCTGTTTGTCCGCCTAATGTGGCGATTATCCCGTTAGGTCGTTCCTTATCAATAATGTATGTGAGCGCCTCCAGAGTTAAAGGCTCTATATATACTTTATCCGCAATATTTTCATCTGTCATGATAGTTGCGGGGTTAGAGTTTACAAGAACAACTTCAATATTTTCTTCTTTTAATGCCCTGCATGCCTGCACACCAGCATAATCAAATTCAGCCGCCTGACCTATAACAATAGGGCCTGAGCCTATGACAAGTACCTTTTTTATATCTTTATTAATCGGCATAATTCTTTCCTTTATACTGTAACTTTTTTACTGTTTTCAACTTCTTCAATCCATTTTATGATAACTTTATTTGCATCATAAGGCCCTGCTGTTAATTCAGGGTGGAATTGAACGGTTTTTATTTTATACTCATCGCAGCAAATCCCTTCAACCGTGTTATCGTTAAGGTTTATGTATGTAACCTTTGTATTCTCGGGGAGTGTTGAGTCATCAACCGCATAGCTGTGATTTTGAGAGGTAATAAATATTTCATTTGTTTCCAAGTTCATAACGGGGTGATTACCGCCTCTATGCCCGTATTTAAGTTTATATGTTTTTGCTCCGAGAGCGATTGATAATATTTGATGTCCTAAACAGATACCGAATATTCTGATTTTACCGAGCAGTGCCTTTGCTGTTTCTATTGCCTGATGAGCATCCTCAGGATTTCCCGGGCCGTTTGAAATTAATACCGCATCAAAATTACCTTCTAAAATTTCATCCGCTTTAACATCTGCCGGGAATACCGTAATATCACAGTTAAGTGATTTAAAGTTTTCAAGAATACTCTTTTTAATACCCATATCAATTATTGCAAGTTTTATACCGTTTCCTGAAAATTTTTCAATTTTATAAGTTGATACATCAAGAGTAATATCTTTACTTATGCGGTATTCACGCATTTTTTGCTTAATTTCTGGAGTAATATCGCCTGTTGTAATAGCACAGTTCATAGCCCCGTAATTTCTTATTATTTGGGTTAAGTGTCTTGTATCAATTCCCTTTAGAGCAACAATATTATTTTGTTTTAAGTATTCATCCAGCGGAGTACAGCTTTTATAGTGAGATTCATGCTCGCAAAGATTTTTTACGATAAACCCTTTAGCATGGATTTTTCCGCTTTCAAAATCATCTCTGTTTATTCCGTAGTTGCCTATTTCAGGGTATGTCATAACAATGGTCTGCCCTGCATAAGATGGATCCGTTAAAATTTCCTGATAACCGACCATTGATGTATTAAATACAATCTCGCCGTATGAAGTCCCGTCACAGCCTATAGATTCACCTTCAAATATCATACCGTTTTCAAGAATTAATTTTCCTTTTGAAAGTGCATAAGATTTGTTTTGAGTTAAAAGTGCATTTTCAATTTCTTCATAAATCATTTTTATGGCTTTAACTCTATCTTCTGCAGAAGTAACGGCTCTGCCTATAACCAAGTAGTCAGCGCCTTCTTTTATTGCGATAGATGGAGTTGCCAATCTTTTTTGGTCGTTTTTATTAGACCAATCGGGACGAATGCCGGGGCATAATACTTTAAAATCTTTTCCGCAGGCTTGTTTTATCTTTTTAGCCTCCCAAACACTTGCAACTACTCCATCCAATCCCGCCTTTTTTGCCATAATCGCAAGGTGCATTGCATAATCGTTTGGTTTATAAGGAACTTTAAGTTCATTCTGCAGACTTTCTTCTGATATACTTGTTAAAACAGTAACTCCCAGAATAACAGGCTTTTCTCTGCCAAGCTCTTCGGCAGTCAAGCGGGCTGTTTCCGCCGTCAGTTTCATCATTTCTTCTCCGCCCGTTGTATGAAGATTAAAGAATGATGCTCCGTTTCTTACTATATTTGCCGCTGCTTTTGCTACGGTATTTGGGATATCATGAAGTTTAACATCAAAAAAGAACTTTATATTCTGCTCTTTCATAAAATTAAATATCTCATATCCGTTGCCCGTATACATTTGCAAGCCGACTTTAAACACTCCGACATAATCTTTTAGTTCGGTTATAAGTTCTTTTGCCTGCTCAACCGTATCTACATCGAGCGCCAGAACTATTTTTTCTTTAATTTCCGGTTTTATTTCCATTGTTCTATCCTATATTATATATTTTACCTTTTATAATTGTAATTTTAGGCCTGCCTTTGAGTTTTACTCCATCAAAAGGCGAAATCCTGCACTTTGATTTAAATTTAGATGCATTAACAATCCATTCTTCATTCAAGTCAATAACTGTTAAATTAGCCTCATTATTTATTTCAATATTACCTTGATTTTTAAGGTTTAAGATATCAGAGGGTGCTATAGTAAACTTTCTTATAAGTTCCATTAACGGAAGTTTTCCCGTATGTACAAGGTTTGTAAGTGCAAGAGCAAGTGCAGTTTCAAATCCTGCAATACCCATTGGTGCATTTTGGATTGGAAGCAACTTTTCATGTACCGTATGAGGTGCGTGGTCTGTTGCTATACAATCAATAGTTCCGTCTTGAAGCCCTTCTGTTACCGCAATTAAATCTTCTTTTGTTCTTAACGGCGGATTTACCTTATATTTTGCATCATAGTCAATAATATCATCTTCCGTTAATGAAAAGTAATGCGGTGCTGTTTCTGCTGTTACTTTTAAACCGTCTTTTTTAGCCTGCCTTATTAATTCAACTGACCGTTTTGTTGAAATATGAGCAAAGTGATACCGCCCGTTAACGGCTCTTACCACTTCCAACTCTCTTGCAACAGCTAAGGATTCTGTTATGGAAGGTATTCCTTTTAATCCTAATCTTGCGGATACTTTGCCTTCATTAATAACTCCGCCGTTTGCAAGCGATGAATCCTCGGAATGCGAACTAATTATTGAATTATGTGAATTTATATATTTAAGAGCTTCCTTTAATAAATGCATATTTTCAACGGGTTTTCCGTCATTAGAAAACGCAATTGCCCCGTTATCAAGAAGCTCCGATACATTAACAATTTTTTCCTCCGTTAAACCTTTAGTAACGGCGCATATCGGATAAAATCCGATGTCTGATACTTCTTTTGCTCTGTTAATTATGTATGTTAATGTTGTTAAATTATCAACAAACGGATTTGTATTTGCCATAGGGCATATTGCGGTATACCCGCCTTCTATTGCGGATAAAATACCTGTTTTAATTGTTTCTTTTGCGGTAAACCCCGGTTCTCTTAAGTGGCAGTGCATATCTATAAGCCCCGGAGTAATAATTTTGCCTGTCAGGTCAATAACTTCATCATCTTTAACGGTTAAATCAACTCCGATTTCTTTTATAATCCCGTTTTCAATTCTTATATCGGATATTTTATCAAAATTTGTTTTTGGATTTATTATTCTTGCATTCTTTAGAAGCATTTATACCTCTTTTCCTTGTTTTAATAAGGTATTTAATATTGCCATACGCACATATACTCCGTTTTGAGCCTGTTCAAGAATTGTTTTGCCTACCCTGTTATCAAGAAGTTCGGATGATACTTCAATATTACGGTTAGCAGGCCCCGGGTGCATTAATATAACATCGTTTGAGGCATACTTCTTTAATAAATCCGTATCTATCTCATAAAGTCTTTTATATTCTAAAGAATCAGGATATCCTTCTTTTTCGTGTCTTTCATTTTGAACCCTTAGCACCATAACGACATTTGCACCGGCTATAGCCTCTTTAACATCCTTATGATATTTGACATTAAACGCATCAAAACTTTCAAACTCCAAATAGGAAGGAGCGCACAGGTGAATATCGGCATTGAATTTTGATAAAAGATTTATGTTTGATTTAGCAACTCTGCTGTGCGAAACATCCCCTATTATTACAATCTTTTTATTTTCAACCGTTCCGATTTTTTCAAGCATTGTATAAAAATCCAACAAAGCCTGCGAAGGATGTGCGTGTGTACCGTCACCTCCATTGACAAATTTTATAGGATATTTTACAAGCCTCATTACATTATTGATTATTCCCGAGAGCGAATGCCTGATTACAACCGCATTAACTCCGAGAAAATAAAGGTTTTCAATGGTATCTTTTAAACTCTCGCCCTTTGATAGTGACGAATGCGACAAATCAAAATTTATTATATTCATTCCCAGTTTCTGGCCTGCGATTTCAAAACTGCATCTTGTTCTGGTTGAGTTTTCATAGAACATTAAAGCAAGTGTCTTTTTCTCAACATCGGAATTTTTCCTGCCTGATTTAAATTCTTTTGCAAGATTTACGATATTTAAAATATCTTCTTTTGAAATATTTTTAATATCAATTAAATGTTCCATTATGCTTTTACCTTTTCTTCCCTGCTCCCGGGTTTTACAAGCGGTATTCCTTCTTTGCACAGCGGGCAGTTTTCAGGCTCATATACAACAGGATCAATCTGCATTAAGGATTTAATGTTATATTCCGTTTTACCTTTTGTCCTATCTACAATACAGCCTACCGCAACAACTTCAGGCTCATATTCTTTTATTGCTTCCATTGTTTCTTTAATTGTTCTTGCAGTTGTAATAACATCTTCAATAATAACAACTCTTTCACCTTTTTTAAGAGTATAACCTCTTCTTAACTGCATTACCCCGTCTTTTCTTTCCACAAAAAGATTTCTCTTTTTGGCATTTTTTGCTGTTTCATAACCGATTATAACAGCCCCGATAGCGGGTGCTACGATTGTATCAAATTCAATACCCGATAACTTTTCAGCGAGCATTTTCCCTAATTTTTCAGTAATTTCAGGGTATTGATATAATTTTGCACATTGAAAATATATATCGGAATGTAAGCCCGAGGTTAAGCAAAAGTGCCCATGCAGTACACCTTCTGCCTGTTCTAATAAATTTAATACTTCATTTCCCATTATTATTCCCTCAATTTTCTTTTTAATTCATCTAAATTTTTAAAATTATTTTTTGTAATATATTCATTCAGTTCAAATACTAACCGTTGTGCCGTATCGGGATGAGTAAAGTTCGCTGTCCCTATTTGAACTGCATCAGCACCCGCTGCCATAAATTCCAATACATCTTCAAGTGTTTCAATTCCGCCTATTCCTATTACGGGAATATCAACGGTTTTGGCAATACGCATGACAGCACCTACCGCAACTGGTTTGACACCCACACCTGAGTAACCGCCCGAAATTATACTCTTTCTTATTTCTCCATTTATACAGCTTATTTTTATTTGAGTACCCTTTAATGTATTAATTGCACTTATTGCATCCGCTCCCGCTTTTTGCGCACTTAGTGCTAATTTTTCTATTGAAGTAACATTCGGAGTTAATTTTACGGTTATAAATCCTTGATATTCCTGCCTTACTGAGTTTACAAGTTCATATAAAGAATTTTCATCTACTCCGAATTCTATACAGCCTGATTTAACATTCGGGCATGAAACATTCAGTTCAACGGCTTTTATTTTATTATTTTCGCAGATTTTAGCCAGAGCAATATATTCATCTAAACTTGAACCTGCTATATTCATTAAAAATTCAATATTTTTAGATTTTAAAACAGGCAGTTTTTCCTCTAAAAACTTGTCTATTCCGACATTTTCAAGCCCGATAGAATTTATCATACCTGCTTTTGTTTCGGTAATACGAATATTTTTATTACCCTGACGGGGATTAAGTGAGATTGCTTTTGTAACTATCGCCCCAAGATTAGATACATCAATAAATTCATCGTATTCATCATTATAGCCGTATGTACCTGAAGCAGTCATAATAAGGTTTTTAAGTATTAATCCTTTAAGGTCTGTTTGAAGTATATTTGTCATTACTGCCATACGACCTCACTTCCCGAAAAAACGGGGCCGTCTTTGCAAACCGAGGCATTAATTATTTTTCCGTCTTTCTTAATATCAATTACACAGCCTCTGCAAACCCCGATACCGCAGGCCATAACTTTTTCCATTGCTACTTGAGTTTCAATTTCGTAGTTTCGAGCTATTTCATAAGTTGTTTTTAATACTATTTCAGGCCCGCAGACATATATAATTTCTGGGTTGAATTGATTTATTAAAACTCCGAGATAATTAAGCACACTGCCCATTTCCCCGTATGAACCGTCATCCGTATATATTTTATCTATTTGCATGCCTTTTGGTATTTCATTTTTATTTAAAAATCCGCAGGCAAACAGATTTTCAATTCCTTTTTTATCAAGTTCGGATTTTAAAAATGATATCGGAGCAGAGCCAATTCCTGCACCGATAAGCAATGATTTTTTATTTTTTATATCAAATCCGTTCCCTAAAGGCCCTGTTATATCAATAATATCGCCTGCTTTTAGCGATTTAATATAATTAGTGCCTTTACCCCGTTCTTTAAATAAAACTCCGATTTTCCAGTTTTCATTTGAATAAACACTAAACGGTCTTCTGAAAGTCAAGCCTTCACAGTAAATAGAGATAAACTGACCTGCTTTAACTTCTACATTTACTCCGCAGTCAATTTCTATGAAGTATGAGGAGGAGGATACTTTTTCTATCCTTGATACTTTTGCTTTATATATTTTTTTTGTTTTTTCTTGTAACATATCCTCTCGATTTCACCCTACGCACCGTCTTAAATTTTGCTCCATTCGGGCTTTTCATTCGCTTCGCTGCCGCTGTCGCTCATTTCGCCCTCTTTACTTCGGGTTCACTCGCTATCGCTCGATTTCACCCTACGCATCGTCTTAAATTTTGCTCCATTCGGGCTTTTCATTCGCTTCGCTGCCGCTGTCGCTCATTTCGCCCTCTTTACTTCGGGTTCACTCGCTATCGCTCGATTTCACCCTACGCACTGTCTTAAATTTTGCTCCATTCGGGCTTCTCATTCGCTTCGCTATCGCTGTCGCTCATTTCGCCCTCTTTACTTCGGGTTCACTCGCTATCGCTCGATTTCACCCTACGCAAAATTTAAAAAAAAAGAAAAACATTACTGCTTTTCTTTTTCTTATATATATTCAATTTTTATTATATAGTGTTTCATGCTTTTTCCCTGCTTTTTAGTATTATCCGACCAAAAAAAATCAAAGTCAATGAATTGAAATACAAGTTTACAAACAAATTAATATTATCCTGTTCTATTAGTCATCAGGCTAATTTTACTTAAAGTATTTTGTAATAAATTACTAAAGTAATAAAAATATTTGAAAGGTAATAAATATGTTTTTCCATGAAGACATTACTAAAGATTTATCCAGAGCAAAAAAGTTTTTTGAAGATATTATTTCATATACAATAGGGCCTTTTTCGCTTGATGAAATGATAACACACCGCATTAATACCTTAAATATAGTTGATGTTAGAGATTATAATAACTATATAGAAGGTCATATCCCTTATGCTGTGCATATTCCTTATAAAGAAGCAAAAGAACATCTTGATATGCTTGATAAGGATAAAATAACCATAGTTTATACATATTCAGATTCCTGCCCGAGAGCATACAAAACAGCATTGGAGCTGATTGAAAAACATTATCCTGCAGTAGTTTTAAGGGGCGGATTTAAAGAATGGAAAAAATTTGAGTTTGACATAATAAAATCAGAATCAGCAGATTATAAAGAATCAAATAAAGATAATAATAATTAATAATATAATTTACCGAGGCGGGATGCGATTTATCGCATCCCGCTTTATTATTTGTTGTATAATAATTTCACGATGAGGTGAAATATGACCAAAAAAGAACGTGTATTAGTCGGAATGTCGGGCGGTGTTGATTCTTCTGTTGCCGCATTATTGCTTAAAGAACAAGGTTATGAAGTAATCGGTGCGACAATGCTGACCTGGGGTAAAAGTGAGTTCTTTAATAAATTAAAAGAAAAATATAATTCTAAAGAACAAAAAATTCAAACCCACGGGGCATGCTTATGCCCTAAAGAAGATGATGACACATCTCAAGCTAAAGCGGTAGCCGATAAACTCGGAATTGAATTTCACATTATTGATTGCGCAAAAGAATATGAGGAAATTGTTAT
This sequence comes from Candidatus Gastranaerophilales bacterium, assembly GCA_947625305.1. GTDB lineage: Bacteria > Cyanobacteriota > Vampirovibrionia > Gastranaerophilales > Gastranaerophilaceae > Avigastranaerophilus. The sequence goes on from CANQNW010000005.1 coordinate 115,165, forward strand.
CAATTATTTTAAAAAAGAATATTTAGAAGGCAGAACACCAAATCCCTGTGTTATGTGCAATCAAAATATAAAATTTAAGATTTTCCCCGAACTTGCAAGAAAGTCAGGAATAGAATTTGATAAGTTTGCAACAGGGCATTATGCCCGTATTGAATATGAAAACGGGCGGTATGTTTTAAAAAGAGGAATAAATCCTAAAAAAGACCAGTCATACTTTTTATACGGTTTAACTCAGGAACAATTATCTAAATCGTTAACACCTTTAGGAAATTATACAAAAGAACAAATCAGAGAAATAGCCCGTAATTTCGGACTTGAAGTGGCAGATAAGCCTGACAGTCAAGACTTTTACAGCGGTGATTATAATGATATTATTGATGCCAAACCGAAAAAGGGCAATATAGTAGATGTAAACGGAAAAGTTTTGGGAACTCATAACGGATTTTGGAACTATACGATAGGCCAAAGAAAAGGAATAGGTATTGCGGCTCCTGAGCCATTGTATGTTAAGGAACTGAGAAAAGATACAAATGAAGTAGTCGTTGCATATAAGATTGACTCCTTAAATAAAGGTTTGATAGCAAAAGACGTAGTATTTAACGCAATAGATGAACTAAAAGAGCCTTTAAACTGCGCTGTTAAAATCCGCTCTTCGCAAGAACCTAAAGAGGCTGTTATAAAACCTTTGGGCGGAAATAAAGTTGAAGTAACTTTTACGGATTTACAAAACCCTATTGCCATAGGTCAATCAGCCGTATTTTATTTAAATGATACGGTTTTAGGCGGCGGTATTATAGAAAGTGTAATGTAGTGAATAAAGAAGAATTATTAAATTTATACAATTCAGATTTAAAAGAACTGTTAAGCATTTCAGCTAAATATATGTCTAATAAAATAGAATTATGCTCGCTTGTGAACGCAAGAAACGGGAAATGCTCGCAGGATTGTAAATATTGCGCCCAAAGCGCTCACTATAGAACCGATATAGAAGATTATCCTTTAATAAAAAAAGAAGAAGTTATAAAAGCTGCAAAAGAGGCAAAATCAAACGGAGTAATAAGGTTTGCGGTTGTTACCTCGGGTAAATCGCCTGATGAAGAAAATTTTGATAAAATCTTGGAATTTATTGATGAACTCAATAAAATTGACGGGATTAGAAGCTGTGCATCTATAGGGATTTTAAATGAAGAACAAGCTAAATTGTTAGCTGAGCACGGTTTAAAAAGATTTCATCATAATATAAATACCGCAGAATCTTATTATAAGGATATTTGCACAACTCACAGCTGGCAAGATAGATATAATACCTGCAAACTGGTTAAAAAATACGGCATGGAATTATGCTGCGGGGTTATTTTAGGTATGGGTGAAACCGTTGAACAAAGGGTTGAAATGGCGCTTGAACTGGCTGAAATTCAGCCTGATTCAATTCCTATAAATATTTTAATGCCTATTAAAAAGACTCCGCTTGAAAATTATACTAATAAAATTGATGAAGAAAATGTATTAAGAACTCTTGCGATATTTAAAATCGCAAACCCTAAATCAGTCTTAAGATTTTGCGGAGGAAGAATGCGTTTAAGCGAAGAAAATCAGGAACTTGCTTTAAAAACATGTGTGGAAGGCATTTTAACGGGGAACTATTTAACTACAACAGGTAAAACTCCGGAGCAGGATTTAGAAACAATAAAAAAACTGGATAAACAAACCGTAACTATACATTAGTATATTTTATCAGTTTTTGCTTTCTCATCGCGCAATAATATAAATTAAATCTTACAAAAAAACACCCCGAAGGGTGGTTTTAAAATGGTGCGCTTGGCGCATCTTGGATTATTGTTTCACACCTTCAAGCCGTTCGCTATGTTTTTCTGTGAAAAACTTCCGCTCACTATTTCGGTGTAATTTCGGCTTTCTTTCACTTCGTTCAGTCAGCCTGCGCAAAATCCGCTCGAACGTGTACAATGCTTACGCATTGTGCGTTCTCATCGCGCAATAATATAAATTAAATCTTACAAAAAAACACCCCGAAGGGTGGTTTTAAAATGGTGCGCTTGGCGCGATTCGAACGCGCGACCTATCCCTTAAAAGGGGAGTGCTCTACCTGCTGAGCTACAAGCGCATTTGCTCGTTTCTTTATAAACATACCAAGAACATTTTTTGTAGTCAACCGATTTTTTCTTTTTATTATTTATCAGTTTAATATTACTAATTTATGCAGAGAAATACTTTGAATATTTGTCCCTTGCTAAGTATAGTTCAACTTCTTAGCGAAGAAACGTCAAAGCCCCGTTTGTTTGAGCGAAGCGAGTTACGGGGCATAGGCTGAGCTTAGAAGTTATCTATACGGTGCATAAGGACAAATATTCAAAGTATTTCTCTGTTATTTTTTTATTTCTTCTTAAAAGGATTATCTAAAATAATTGTCTGCTCTCTATCCGGGCCTACACTTATTATTTTAACAGGTATGCCTACAAGTTCTTCTAACTTGTTTAAGTATATACGTGCATTCTCGGGAAGTTCTTCTAAAGATTTTGCACCCGATATATCGGTTTTCCAGCCCTTAAATGTTTCATATACAGGCTCTAAATATTTATGCATATTAATATTTGTCGGATAATCTTTATAAATTTTTCCGTCACGAGTGTCTTTATATGCAACGCAGACTTTTAACTCATCAAAGTCATTAAATACATCTATTTTAGTAATAGCCATTTGCGTAAGTCCGCCGACCAATACACAATATCTTGATAAAACAGCATCAAACCATCCGCAGCGTCTTGGTCTGCCTGTTGTAGTACCAAACTCGCCCCCGATGTTTCTTATCTTCTCACCCGTTTCATCGGTTAATTCCGTAATAAACGGCCCTTCGCCTACCCTTGTAACATAAGCTTTTGTTACTCCTATAACATTATCAATATGCGTAGGACCAACACCGCTCCCTGTTGCAGCCCCGCCGCCTATCGGGTTTGAACTTGTTACAAAAGGATATGTGCCGTAATCTATATCAAGCATTATACCTTGTGCGCCTTCAAACAAGATTTTCTTATCCTCTTTTAATGCCGTTGAAAGCTTTTCTACCCAATCTAAGCATACATAAGGTCTGAATATTTCGGCATATTTCTTGCAATAATCAAGCATTTCTTCTTTTGAATAGGTTTTAGAATTATAAACTTTTTCCAAAATCTTATTTTTTAAAGGAAGTATTGCGTCTAATCTTGAATTTAACAATTCTTCATCGTATAAATCTTGAATTTTAAGCCCGTATCTGCCGATTTTATCGGAATATGTAGGGCCTATTCCCTTTTTGGTAGTCCCGATTTTAACCTGTTTTGCTGAATTTTCGCTTATTCCGTCTATATCAATATGATAAGGAAGTGTAATGGTAGCAAGGGGGCTTATTTTTAGTGATGACAGGTTTACTCCTCTTTCAATAAGTTCTTGAGTTTCTTTTAAAAAGGTTTCAGGATGAATTACAGTACCTGCGCCGATAAAACAAAATTTATTATCGTATAAAACACCAGAGGGAATAAGATGAAACTTGTATGTTTCGTTATTTACCACAACCGTATGCCCTGCATTACATCCGCCCTGATACCTGATTATTACATCAGCATACTGTGCAAGTAAATCCGTTATCTTTGCTTTACCTTCATCTCCCCACTGTGCGCCAACTACTACCGTATTATTCATATTAACCTCTCAAACCATGTCATCCATGATTAAGTATAAAACAAATTCAAGGTAATATAAATATTTTTAAATTTTTGCCCCGGAGGCTTTATATAAGCTGATTTGATTTATAAAATACTCTATTTTATCATTTGTAAGCTGTTTTTCGGTCACAAGAAGATTTTCTTTCTTCTGAAGTAAATCTAAATTGGAAATTATTCCTTCTTTGTATTTCATTTGAGTATAACCGAAATCAGACTTTTCAACGTTATAATTTTCTAAAGTTTTTAAATATTTTTCATTATCCAGCTTTAAGTCGCAGAGTGCATCATTAATTTCCTGAACTGAAACAATATATGTTTTTTTATAATTTTCAACAGCCTGATTATACTTATTTTTCTGAAGTTTTAAATTTGCAATCTTAGCACCGCCCGTAAATAAAGGAAGTAAAGCCCCGCCTCCTAAAACTGCGACTGCATTTGTCCAGTTCATTTTGCTTAAAAATTCCGTTGAACTGAAAGAAATCAACCCCAGAATATTAAAACTCGGAAGGAAATCTTTTTTTGCCGCTCTTATATCAATACCTGTTTTTTCAAGCATTATTTCGCTTGAAAGATAGTCGGGGCGGTTTTCTATAACATCAGAACTTACAGAATCGGGAACGGATTTATTAATTACAAGGTCGTCATACGCAATGCGTGCATAATTGTTTTTATTTTCGGGGCTTTCACCAATTAAAACCGCAAGCATGTTTAAAAGTCTTTCACGGGATTTTTTAAGTTCAATAATATCCGCATTCGCTCTTATAAATGCCTTATTTGCATTTACGGTATCCGCAGTTGATATTAGACCTTCTTCGTTGCTGAGTTTCATTAAATCGTAAATTTGTTTTCTGTCTTTAATTATTTCTTCCTGAAGATTTATTAATTTATCAAGTTTAACAATATTATAATAAGTGCTTCCTACGGCGCTTACAACGGAAATATAAGCTGCTCTTTCATTTTGAGCGGAAATTTCAATTAATTTATCAAAAGATTTTGTTTTATCACGATTTTTGCCGAATAAATCAAGTTCATAACTTGCATAAATAGGAAGGGAAATAAGCCCGTCAGAACTTGTTGAGGCGGGGAGTTTATATAAGGCAGGCACTGCTCCTACCCCGATAGAAGGCATTTCTTTTGACCTTTGAATATTCTTATTTTGTCTTGTTTCTTCTACTTTTAAAGAAGAAATTTTTAAGTCATGATTACATTCAACCGCTTTTAGAATGTAATCAATTAAAATTGAATCATCTAAACCTTTCCACCAGTTAATGTTTACATAAGAAATTGTATTATTAATATCCGCAGAAGGTTTTTTAGCCGCAAACGATTCTAACGGTGCATAACCTATAAACATTGTAAATATTAATATTAAGGTAATTATTTTTTTTATCTTCATCAACTTTTATTCCAAATATAATACTAAGGGTATTGCCTTTAATTTAGTTACATACTAATATATTTTTAGAGGAAAAGCAAATTAATTATGGAAGAAACACAAAATCAAGATAAAGAGCAGGAAAAAAATCCAAAAAAACGTACACTTATAATTGTTATATGTGTAATTGCTTTATTGGGTGCAATCGGTTATTATTTAAATTCTTTGAGGTTTGAATCAACCGATGATGCGTATGTCGAAAGCGATATAGTACAAATCGCTCCGAGAGTTTCAGGTCAAATAGAAGAAATTTACATACAGGACAACCAAAAAATTAAAGAAGGCGACTTAATTGCTAAAATAGATAAAGCGGATTATGAAGTTAAATATGAGCAGGCACAAGCTGCTTATGAAAAAGCGCTTTATTCTCAAAAGGTAGCAAAAGCAAATTTAAGCGCAGTCAACTCTGAAGTATCACTTGCAAAAAAAGATTTGGAAAGATATAAAAACCTTTATAAAGCAGGTGCAGTATCTCAGCAGACACTCGACAGCGCTCAAACAAGATATGACGATGCACAGGCAAAATTACTCTCCGCCGAAGAAAATATATTGTCTGAATCAAATAATAAAGTAGCGGATGCCAATTTAAGAGTATTAAAAGCTCAAAGAGATCAAGCTCAATTATATTTAAAATATACTGATATAACAGCCCCCAATTCAGGTACGGTTACAAATAAAAATGTAGATAAAGGTAAATACGTTCAGGCAGGTCAGCCGTTATTTATGCTCGTCAGTGATAATATCTGGATAGAAGCTAACTTTAAAGAAAATCAAGTCGGTAAAATGAAACCCGGACAAGAAGTTGATATCAGAATTGATGCATACCCGAATAAAAAATTTAAAGGGAAAATAGACAGCATACAAAAGGCCTCAGGCGCAAAATCAAGCTTATTCCCGCCTGAAAATGCCGTCGGTTCGTTTGTTAAAATCGTTCAAAGAATTCCCGTTAAAATAGTATTTACGGAAGAAATAAATCCTGAAGAGTACAATATCTCCGCAGGCATGAGTGTTGAACCTAAAGTAAGAGTTAAATAAATGGCGGAAGAACAAGAACTAACGCAAGAGGAATGGAAACCTAAGTATAATCCGTGGATAGTGTCAGTTCCTATTATCGGTGCGGCATTTATGTTTGTGCTGGATGAAACCATTGCAAATGTTGCGCTGTTACATATGGCAGGAAGTTTTAGCGCTTCAAGAGAAGAAGCACTATGGATTTTAACCAGTTATTTAATAGCCTCGGGCATTATTATCCCTGCCGTTGACTGGTTTTGTAAATTAATGGGCAGAAAAGCTTTTTTTACCTTCAGTGTAATATTGTTTGTATGTTCGTCATTTTTATGCGGAATATCAAACTCTTTAGGAATGATGATATTTGCAAGAATATTGCAGGGAATAGGCGGCGGGGCTTTACTGCCTTTGGCGCAGGCAATTTTGCTTGAAAACTTTTCCATAAGCGAGAGAGGGAAAGCAATGGCTTTATTTGGAATGGTAGTAGTCATTGCCCCGATTATAGGGCCTGTACTTGGCGGATGGATAACCGATAATTTAAACTGGTCATGGATATTTTTTATTAATATTCCAATCGGTGTAACAACAATCGTATTAATAAAATATTTGCTGGAAGATCCGCCTTATGCAAGAAAACAAAAGAATATAAGAATTGATACAATAGGATTTTTCCTTTTAACAATATGGCTTGTAACATTGCAGATTATTCTGGATAAAGGCAATAATGCAGACTGGTTTAATGCCGTCTGGGTAAGAAGAATGGCAATAGTATGTGTTTTAGCCGCTATATTTTTCTTTATTTCACAGTTAAAAAGAAAAAATACTCTGGTAGATTTATCGGTTTTTAAAGATAAAAATTATTCGGTCGGAACACTTGTACAGGTAGTCGTAAACCTTGTTTTACTTGCCTCAATGGCAATACTTCCGCAATTTTTGCAGACACTTATGGGATATAATGCATATTTAAGCGGATTAACCATGATGCCCCGAGGTGCAGGTAGTTTAACTTCGGTACTGTTATCGGGAGCATTGGCGAATAAAATCGATAACAGGCTTTTGCTTTGTGTCGGCCTAATATGTATAGGTATTGCAGGTTTTCAATTAAGCGAATTAAACCTTGATATTTCAATGACGTCAATATCAGTACCTAATTTTATACTGGGACTGGGCATGGGCTTTTCAATGGTGCCCAGTATTGCATTATCCGCAGTAACACTGAATAACAGCCAAATGACAAATGCTGCGGGACTTCAAAATTTGTTAAAAAATATAGGCGGTGCTATAGGTACATCGCTTTCAGGTACTATGATTGCAAGATGTTCGCAAATGCATCAATATGAAATGGTTAAAAATTTAAATGATTTAAACCCTGTATATCAGGAACGATTAAGTTCAATGGCGGCAGGCTTGGCGCAATATACACATCCCGTTACAGCAAACTATATGGCGCAAAATATGATGTATAAACAATTAATACAGCAATCAACCCTGCTTGGATTTGTAGATACATTCAGAATGTTTTCAATAGCAGCAATGATTATTATTCCGACAGTTTTCTTATTAAAAAATATTGATTATAAAAAAGAAGAACAACCAAATTAAATTATTTTTTTATTTTTAATGTCAATTAATTCCTTAATTTTACAATTAAAAGCATTTGTAATAACAGCCGAATCGGGGGATTTTTCTCCTCTTTCAATACAACACATATAATTTCTTGACCTGCCATTTTTTATAAATCGCAGGGTGATGCAATTCTGCCCGCAATTGCACTTGCTGCAGCAACATAAGGTGATGCAAGATATACTTCGCTTTCTGTATGCCCCATCCTGCCTACAAAATTTCTGTTTGTAGTCGATATGGCTCTTTCCCCTGCAGCGAGTATCCCGGCATGCCCGCCAAGACAAGGCCCGCACGTGGGTGTTGAAACTGCTCCGCCCGCCTCTATTATTGTCTCGATATATCCTGCTCTTAAAGCCTCTAAATATATTTGCTGAGTAGCGGGGAAAACTATCAGACGAACATCCTTATGAACTTTTCTTCCCTTTAAAATTTCAGCAGCCGCTTTAATATCAGACAATCTGCCGTTTGTACAGCTTCCTATTACTGCTTGGTCAATTTTAACATCTCCCGCTTGAGATACGGGCTTTGTATTCCCGGGGAGATGAGGAAACGCAACAACAGGCTCAATGTCTTCAACATTATATGTAAGAATTTTTTCATATACTGCATCTTTATCGCTTGTGTAAAATTTTGAAGGTCTGATACTTCTGTTTTCAAGATATTTTTTGGTTATTTCATCAGGCTCAATAATACCGTTTTTTGCACCTGCTTCAATTGCCATATTGCAGATAGTAAACCTTCCATCCATAGGAAGTTCCCTAATTGCACTTCCTCCGATTTCAAGAGTTTTATATAATGCACCGTCTACTCCGATATCGCCTATTAAAAATAAAATTAAGTCTTTTGCGGTGACATATTTATTTAATTTCCCGTTAAATTCAACTTTAATTGCAGAAGGTACTTTAAGCCAGGTCTCGCCCGATGCCATAGCGCAGGCAATATCGGTTGACCCCATGCCCGTAGAAAATGCACCTAATGCGCCGTAAGTACAAGTGTGAGAGTCAGCGCCTATAACTAAATCTCCTGCCGTAACAATTCCGTTATCGGGTAAAAGTGCGTGTTCTATTCCCATTCTGCCTACTTCAAAAAAGTGAGTAAGATTTTGGCTGCGGGCAAATTCACGAATTTGTTTTACCATTTGAGCCGATTTAATATCACGATTTGGAACAAAATGGTCGGGAACAAAAACGACTCTGTCTTTATCAAAAACTTTTTCCGCTCCGATTTTATTGAATTCATTAACCGCAACAGGGCCTGTTATATCGTTAGCAAGAGTAATATCAACCTTTGCTGTTATTAATTGCCCCGCATTTACTTCATTTAATCCGGCATGATCGGCTAAGATTTTTTCTGTTATATTCATTGGTCTTGTCATAAATATTTCCTCACACAAAAACTATTTAAATGATATTATAAAATTAGCGAAAAGCCAAAAAGATTAAGGAAGTAAAAATGCCCGTTAAAGAATTTAAAACCACGATAAGCGGAAAACCAGTATTAATAGGCCCTGATAGCGGAAAAGATAATATAATTTTTGCAATAGAATCAAGTTGTGATGAAACGGCGGCGGCTGTTGTAAAAAACGGGCGGGAAGTTTTGGCGAATGTAGTGGCATCTCAGATAAAAACACATATAGAATTTGGCGGTGTAGTGCCTGAAGTTGCGGCACGAGAGCATTTAGAGGCTATAAATGTTGTAATAGCACAAGCATTTGAACAATCAGGATTAAAAGGGGAAGATATAACGGCATTTGCGGCAACAGTCGGGCCGGGGTTAGTCGGTTCGCTTTTGGTCGGAATGAATGCGGGTAAATCGCTTGCACTTGCTTATGATAAGCCTTTTATCGGAGTAAATCACTTAAATGCGCATGTTTGTGCAAATTTTTTAAATACAGACCTTGAACCGCCTTTTGCAGCTCTGTTGATTAGCGGAGGACACACTCAAATTATAGAGGTAAAAAGTTATCTGGAACAAAGAATAATCGGAGAAACTATTGATGATGCAATAGGTGAGGCATATGATAAGGTCGCAAGATTGATAGGTCTGCCATACCCCGGGGGTGTAAACCTTGATAAACTGGCGCAAACGGGTAATCCTTTTGCTTATAAACTACCTGAAGCAAAACTGCATAATGAATATGATTTCAGTTTTTCAGGGTTAAAAACCGCATCTTTACAGTTAATTCAAAAACTGACAAAGGAAACCATAGAACTTCCTAAAGCAGATATTGCTGCTAGCTTTCAGGAAAATGTTTCATCAACTCTTTTAAAGAAAACTAAAAAAGCGGCAGATAACATTAATGCGAAAACAATTGTTTTAGCGGGCGGAGTTGCGGCAAACTCCGAAATCCGCAGAAAGTTTTTTGCGCTTCAAACTGAAGGTTATAAAATTTATGCACCCGAGATGAAATACTGCACAGATAATGCTGCAATGATAGCAGCAAGCGCATATTTTCTGGCAGGCACTATGGATTCTCTTGACGTAGAAGTTTTTTCAAGAATGTAAGCAAATAAAAAAGGCCGCTTAATGGCGGCTCCATTTGGAATTACTCCAAATCTCTCTCCCTAATATTTCGCTTAACACAATATTGTTCTATTAAATCATTTTTTAATTATCCTGTACAATTTTTTATTTTTTAATGTAGATATTACACTCAAAAATCAATAATATTAATGTATTTGTTGCATATTAAAATATGTCATAAAACTTAATATTTTAAGTTTGGTAATGCTAAAATTTAATTGAGTTGTATATTTCAGCGAAAAATGATATTATAAATTTTAGCGGTCGTGAAGGGTTAATATGCAGAAAGAATTATCAGTAGCATTTGTTTGGCATTTTCATCAGCCTAACTATCAAACTCAACAAGGCGGAATAAGGCTTATGCCTTGGGCAAGACTACATGCCGTTAAAGATTACCTTGATATGGTTTTAATTTTAGATAAATTTCCTAAAATAAAACTTAATTTCAGTATAGTTCCCGCTCTTTTAGATGCAATTAAGGATTATGCCGATAATGAAGGGCATGATATTCACTCAAAACTTACCGTTACCCCCGTCGAAGAGTTATCCGATGACGATAAATTATATATTTTGAATTATTTCTTTGATGCAAATTATGAAAATTTAATTTCAAAAAATGAGCGCTACAATGAACTTTATATGAAAAGATACTCAGGCGGAGAAGTAAGTATTGATGATTTTACTCTTCAAGAATATTCCGATTTAATGATGCTCTTTAATTTGATATGGTTTGATCCGATTTGGAAAAATGTATATCCCGAATTAAAAGCCTTTGAAGAAAAAGGCAGAAATTATACACTTGAAGACAGAAAAAAATTAATTGATTTAAACAGAACAATTATAAAACAAATTATTCCGACATTTAAAAAATATCAGGATGAAGGAAGAATAGAAATTATAACAAGCCCGTATAATCACCCGATTATACCTATATTAATTAATCCTAACGACTTAAAAACCGACACATTAAAAAATCCTATGCCCGATTGCAAAATAGCTTTAATGGTTGACGCAAAAGAGCAAATTAAACTTTCAACGGAAAAAATCACCGAAATATTCGGCAGACCGCCTAAAGGTATGTGGCCCAGTGAACATTGTATAAGCCAAAAAACTCTTGATGTTCTTGCAAATTTAGGCTTTGAATGGGTTATTACCGATGAAAGCGTTTTATCAAATTCTATAAAAAAAGAATTTATCAGGGATTTTAGAGGCTGTTATGAAGATCCTTACGATGTTTGCTCTTTATACTTATATAAAACAAAACGGGGAAAAGAAATAAATATTGTATTCCGTGATTCTGTTATACCAAACCTTATAAGTTTTGAATATGCGCACCACGACAGCATTTTAAGTGCAAACGATTTATTTGACAGAATAAAAACAGTATATGATAAATTAAAAAACTCGCCCGATAAAAAGCATTTGTTTACAATAGCTATGGACGGGGAAAACAGCTGGGATGCTTATCCTATGGACGGTGCAATTTTCCTTGAAAGGCTTTATTCATTAATCAATGAAGATAAAGTAATAAAAACCGTTCTTATAAGCGATTATATTGCGGAAAATAAAAAAACCGAAAAACTGCTTAAAAAAGTGGCTCCGGGGTCTTGGGTTAATCAGGAATTCCAGTTATGGATAGCCGAGCCTACAAAAAATTTAGCTTGGAAATATCTTGTACAGGCAAGAAATGACATACAGGATGCCGAAAAATCAGGCAGACTGACAAAAGAACAAATAAAATCCGCTAAACAGGAAATATATGTGGCAGAAGGCTCTGACTGGTTTTGGTGGTACGGTGAACCAAATAACTCGGGGCAAGACCATATTTTTGATTTCCTTTTCAGAGAACATTTAAAAAATGTTTATAACTTTTTAGAAATACCCGTTCCAAGATACCTTGAAATGCCTTTAATTTCATACATAGGTAAGCCCTTAAAAAATCCCAGACGTGAAATAACTCCGCTTATAAACGGATATGTAAAAGATAATGATGAATGGCTTTCAGCAGGCTGTATAGACATCCCTGACGGCCCTATAATTCAGGGAAATAAACTGTTTGACAGAATTTATTTCGGAACAGATAAAGATAATTTGTACTTCAGATTTGATATTAATAAGTATCTTTTAGACAGCAAAGACAGCTTTAAAGAGTACTTTTCAATCTATGTTTACATAAAAGCATATAATACCGCAATGGAATTAACTTCACCGCCAAGAACAACAAATAAAAAAGATTCACTTCTGCCGATACTTCTAGACGGATATACACACGAAGTTAAATTTGCACTGACAAACAACAGAAAATACCCGCTGCAGTTTTCAACCGCTGTTAAAGACGGTTTATGGGAATTAAAATGGAATCATAATATCAAATATGTCCATAAAGAAATATTTGAAATAAGCATTCCGTTTGAAGATTTAGCTATAGACCACGGCGAAAGCTTTGATTTTTTCTTTATAACAGGATGCAGCGGTGTAACGGAAGAAATCTACCCAAAAGATATTCCGTTAACATTAACAAGACCGTAATGGATTAGTTTTTGGCTTTTATAAAAAGTATTTTAATTATGACCGTTTTTGACATAAAAATGTCGTATAATTAAAATATGGATAACAAGCTGGAAGATTTTTTAAATAAAAAGGATTATTACTTTATTCACTATGCAAGTGAAGGGTTTTATAACGGCTCAAGCCCTGCTCCTAAAATTTCATGCATTGTAATTTATAACGATAACGAGTTGAATAAGGATAAAAAACGATTCTCTCCTATGGATTATCTTGAGGAAAACGATTTAGAAACTGCTGAAAGATTGTGCCTCGAAAAATTCAAACAAATCATCTCTAACCCTAACACTTGCTTTATCCATTGGAATATGAATATGGAAGTCTTTCTGTTTTTTGACTTTAATCATTCATTATTATCCTTGTTCGCTAACTGGTTTGGGAATAGGTAGATAAATTTGACATTATAGATAATTTTAAAATATTTATGCGTAGATAATCTGACATATATACGCATAAATTGCGTTAATAATACTTGATTTTGCGTAGATAATATTGTATAATATACGCAAGAGGTGCGTAGATTTATGAATAAATACATTTGGCAAAACTCGAAATTTCCTAATTTTACTTATAATCAAGATATTATTATGTCATTATTGTCATCTGTTAGGTTAAAACAAGGTATATTATTAGGTAAAATGCAATCTTTAGGTTTTGAAAACTGTCAAAATGCAAAGCTAAATGTTCTAACAGAAGATGTTATAAAATCAAGTGAAATAGAGGGGTTAACATTAAATGTAGAACAAGTTCGTTCATCTATCGCTAAAAGGTTAGGATTGTCTGCCGGAGCTGATATTTATATTGAACGTGATGTTCAAGGTATTGTTGATATGATGTTAGATGCAACAATTAATTATGATAAAACTCTTGATGAAGATAGATTATTTGGTTGGCACTCAGCGATGTTTCCAAGCGGTAGAAGCGGGCTGTATAAAATTAAAGTTGGCGGATACAGGGATGACAAAAACGGCAAAATGCAAGTTGTATCAGGAGCGCTGGGTCATGAGAAAGTACATTATGAAGCACCAAGCGCTGATGTTATACCGCAAGAGATGGATAAATTATATGATTATATTAATAATAATACCGATACGGATTTAGTTATTAAAGCCGGAATTATTCATTTATGGTTTGTTATCATACACCCGTTTGAAGACGGTAACGGAAGAATAGCAAGAGCACTGACTGATATGTTGCTTGCAAGAAGTGAAAATACATCTGACAGATTTTATTCAATGTCATCGCAAATAAAAAAAGTAAGAAAATCTTACTATGAAATTTTAGAAATCACACAAAAAGATTCAGTTGATATAACCATATGGTTAAAATGGTTCTTAGAAAATCTAATTATGGCAATAGATAATTCTGAGGAATTGCTAAATGATGTTATAAAACGAGTTGAATTTTGGGACAAAAATAAATCACAAACATTAAATGAACGTCAAGTTAAAGTTTTAACAAAATTATTAGAAGATTTTGAAGGGAATTTAACTGCAAAAAAATGGGCAAAGATTTGTAATTGTTCGCACGATACGGCAAATAGAGATTTAATAGATTTAGTAAACAAAAATATTCTCAAAAAACAAGGCGAGGCAAGAGCAACACATTATATATTAGTATAGGACATATGCTGCCTGTTTTAAAAATTAATACAAATCCACAACAGCGAACATTAAGAAATAAGTATGCGCAGGCTTAGATAAAATTCAAGCCGATAGGCATAGAATTTCTTAAGCCCGGCAGAGACAACCCGAGAAAAGCGAGTTTTAGCCCGATGGGCTTAACGAGCAAATCGAGAGCAGAGGTGTGTGTATCAATTGTACAGTGCTGATTTGGCGGTAGACAATTGAGAAACCGTTCCATTTGTCTCGCAAACTCAATAAAAAAGAGGTCTTAAACCTCTTTTATAAATAGTGGAAACAAATAGACAAAGTTAGAACTTTTTTGTTGCAACTTAAACCTAAAATTTTAAATTGGAGAGAATTAAATCCGAATAGAAAATTTACAATGGAAATTTTTAAATTAATGATTAATTATGTCCAGCAATAGTACTATTTTTCAACCTGTATTTGAAATTCATCAGCCAATCCATAAATATCAAGAATTTGTTTAGCATAATATCTCGCTCTATTGGAACTTATACAACCTTCTATGAATATCCCTGAATCTTTTTTGATTTCTTTTGGCCCAAGTAGCAAAGAAGGGTTATTTGTTATTATAGGATCTTTATCAGGATAATTTCTTGTTGAAGTTGCTTTATGGATACTATTTTCTCTGACTATTTTTTTCATTATATTATCATCTAAATCATATGCTACTTCACATATGGTTTTTAAAAATTCATTCCAAGAAGATACTGCAGTTACGCTATCATCATATATAATTGCTGTAATATGAGTTCCTGACATAGGAGTTGTTATATCATTTATAGGATATAAACCTTCGATAAATTCTTCTGAAGCACCTTTTGTTTGGTATTGTCTTGTTCTTTGCAAAGGAGAGGTTGTTGCTTTGCATGCCCTTTCTGCAATGTCATTATTCCTTTTTGCAATATTTTCCTCTTTCCATTCTTTATTGCTATATATTTCAGAAGTTATTACAAATTGAATATCTTTGATTTGGTTTAATTTTTTATCCCACGAACTATTTGAATTTTTTGAATTATATTCTGCAGACATTGGAGTTAGATTTCCAATACAATTTATATATTTTTCATAAATTGTTTCGGCAGATTCTTTTCCTCCAAGATATTCAATCCACCATTCTGATAGTTTCTGTGGCATTAAATGTTCAATAGTAACGTCTTTTGCTGCAACTTTTATATTCTTTTTCTCTGATTCCTCTATTTTCAATAGTACAACACGAGCATATCTGTAATTTAAATTATTTGAATACATTAGGGCTTCTTTAAATTCTTTATCATCAGGATAACGCCCTGCAATAGTATTACTATTTGACAGTTCAAACAATATGTTATCGTATGATATTTGAATTTCTTCCGAATTTAATTTTTCAAGAAGTTGGTGTATGACCGCACGTAGTGCACCACCACCACCTGAAGGAGAAACGATACGATAACGTAGCATAAAATCTGAAAGAAGTTCTAAAATATTTTTTAATTCTACTGTGTTATTATCATATAGTTTTGCAAATAAATATAAATATAGAGGATATACATCGTCTGTTTTTAATAAGTTTAAATAACTTATAATATGATTTATTTCTTCATTTGGTGAATTTTCAAATACTAACCAAGAAAAATATTTTGATAAAGAAGAAAGTTCTGATAAAATATCCAAATGATTAATTTCTGAAAAATGTTCTTTGAAATTTTTATAAATAAAATCTTCCGGAATATCATCAAATGTATTCATAACAAGATAATCTCTAGCAAATCTTGAAATATTTTCATTTTTAACTGTTTGTTCTATTTTTACCCAATATTGTCTGTATAATTTTTCTTGTTCTTTTGATGAATTTGCTAACAATAGGTAGTTTCTTATTAAATCTGCAGGTGTTAATTTTTTACCAGTCGAGTTTATTTTTTCAAAAACTGTCTGTACTGTTTCTAAATTAATAGATTGATTCCCCGCTGATAAGTTAACATCAACCACTTCTAATTTTGGAATTGTTTCATATATATCTTTAGGTGATACATCAGATTCCTTGAGTAATTTCATAAATAAATCATAATTTTTATATATGTTGCTTTCTTTAGAAACATTTAAAATATCGCCTTCAACAACCGAAATAAAAATATCTTCATCATATGATGTTTGTTTTAATTTAACTTTAAAAGTTTCAATACTATCTTCGTTTTTTAAATATTTTCTATTTATTATCTTTTTTAAATCTTCATCAGCAGAAATATCACGAATTGCACATAGCAATAAAAGAATAGTCGTAACTCTTTGTTGTCCGTCAACTAAAATGAATTCGTCAAATGAAGCACTATTATTATCTCCAATATAATATAGAATATTACCCAAATAGTGATTTTTATTTTGTTTGTGTGCTGATTTTATATCATTAAATAATTCCTTGCATTGTTCTTCTGACCATTCGTAATTACGTTGAAATGGTGGAATTATAAAAACCTTATCTTCTCCACCTATAAACTTTAATACCGTTGTTTCTGTTGCTTTCATCCGAAAACTCCTTTTTTATAATTCTAACATAAATATTACTTAATGCTCATAAATTCGAGTCTTGTTAACCCTTTTCTGATTTTGCATAGGTTGTTTTAAATTATAAAATTTTTTTAATGGTAAAAATGCGGATATAATAAAGGACAGAATAATTTAATTATTCTGTCCTTTATGGTGGGCGTTAAGAGACTTGAACTCCTGACATCCTCCTTGTAAGTTATTAAGTCGTATTTTTTACGGTTTTTATGT